>JAFSUI010000010.1 GCA_017445315.1 Bacillota bacterium
CAGCGAGGTGACATTTGCCCGATGGCAATGCACTGTGGATTTCCATATATAGATATTTTACGGTATGGTGGAAGTTTACCTGGTCAACCAAAGGGTATTGCGGAATTCTGTTGCTCTGATGCCGATACCATTATGGTGTTTAGTGCTGAAATAGTTAACGACTAAGGGTGAGCATGCAATTAAAACTTCCAACTTGTAGTATCATATGTCGACAAAAGTTTTTCTACCACCTCAAAGAGGAAATATGCTATAATATCATTTGCGCCATTAAAGGCCATTTTGGGCCAGTAGCTCAGTGGATAGAGCAACGGTTTCCTAAACCGTGTGCCGTAGGTTCGACTCCTATCTGGCTCACCAATTATTTTCGGAGGTCATTTGATCTCCGATTTTATTTATTCTCTCTATTGGTATTTATCACGCTTCTCCACTCTACTTGACTATGCCATTCAAAAAGACTATCCGAGAGTATTTACTTTCTCTCGGATAGTCTCTTGGAAGGCAGCAACTTAATCAGTCATTCTCCCTTCGTTTCATCATCAGTAGTCCCAAGCTTGATATCATCAAAGCTACTACCAATACGAAAGGATTGCTTTCATCGCCGGTATTCGGTGATGCCCCTTGCGTATTCTTGTCACCTTCCTTAGTCTTATCATTTAAGGATGGGCTTTGTGGTTTGTCTGTTTTCTCACTATCGTCTGTTGGAGTTTTTTCGCCATCAGCAGGTGTGCTACCATCAGTTGGTATATCACCACCATCATTTGGCTTGTCTCCTCCGTCAGTTGGCTTATCTCCGCCATCGGCAGGTGCATCTCCACCGTCAGTGGGCTTGTCTCCATCGTCTTTAGGCGTGTCGCCGCCTGTTGGGTCATCCCCATCTGTTGGGTCATCGCCACCTGTTGGATTATCTCCTGGGTCTACTTCTGCTTCTTTAATGGTAAAGGTTGCTTTTCCGGGAATTTCATCTACAAATATGGGCTCCATTATATGTTTCCCGAGTTCCAGTGTTTCAAGGTACTCCGGCATAAGAGCAATTATTACGCTTCCTTCACTTTTTTCGTAACCATCTTCATCAATGAATTCACCGTCTATCTTGACACGGACAAATTTCAGGAATTCGGGGTCTGTAAGAGTTCCATCATTATCCACAAATCTGAACACAAGGGGACTGTTGCTTCCCTTGATCCACTCACTGCCGTCTCCTTCTACACATTGAATCCGTGGCAAACTTGTATCCAGCCACTTAGCATAAACGATAACATCATCCGTTATCTTCTGGTCGAAGTCAAAGGGGGCGGTTCCTTCTTTATCGATGCACCAGTCTGTCCTAACATACTCGACTCCATCTACTGTAACACTAGCATAGTATTTATCCCATATATCTTGCTCTGCTGCAGCTTCCCAGAAGGTCTTACCCTCTTCTACTTCAAATTCCCAAGATGCGTCGTCAAATCCATTTCCATCAAAGTATATTTTATGAATTGGCTTAAGCGGTCCAAATACAGGATAGTTAGAAAGATTTTCTTCAATCTCTATGCCATTGACTATAGTTACTCCACCGTCTTCAGGGCGAAGTAGTTTCTGACCCGGTTTAAGATAATCTTCCGGGTCAATCATAATAATTGCTGTATAATACTTCCCTTCCTCAAAGGTTTCTGAACTCATTAGTAATATCCCTTGGCTACCGTCACCAGAGGACAAATCGCCAGGGGTATACTGGTTCATCTCAAACCAAGCAAGGGGGGTCTCAAACGCAAAACATCCTTCAGGAATGGATGTTACCAAGGTCTTTAAAGCAGGTTTTTCTCCCGCCTTGGGAGTAGGAATATGATAAGACAGTCCTTCGATTAATTCGAAATCTCCGGAGAAATGAGCAGTAAGCCTAACTTCATATCCCCAGTATTTAAAGTTATTAGATGGGATAACATGCTCTTTTTCATAGACTTTTTCTTGCGATAGTAGTTTTTCCCCATAGTATACTTCTTTATCCCAGTATTCGAATTCAAATTGTTCAGAAAGCTCCTCAGGAACCACCGCAGTTATCTTATGCGCATCTCCTATGGAATATGCGGCAAAATTGCTACTAGGTTGAGTACCGTCTACGGTTATATAGCCTTTCCCCAGGCTGTCGTCTGCCACATTAATCTGTATGTAATAGGTTGGGTTGGTCCACTTAGCCTCGAATTTAGTGTCCCCGTTGATTTCAATTATATCTCCGATATAATGGTTCTCCCACATACTTGTAGCAGTATTATAGAACCCCCAGTATTGGAAAACCTTTTCTGACTGCGGGATTATCCAGTTCGGTTCAGGCAGCTCGTATTTTGATCCCTCTTCTACCTTCTCTGTTAAAATATCACCTTTACCGCCATTTGGGTGCAATGTAACTTTAAAAGCGGGTGGTACGATCTGGATTGTTTTCTTGTACTTCAGTGGTTCATGCGCTTCATCACCGTCCACCTCAATTATAATGTCACAGTCTCCCTTTCTTAAATAATCATTGAAGTCAGGGTGATAATCTGAAAACGAAATCGAGAAGTAACCGGCGGCATCAGTTTTAGGTACCTCATTACCGTGAATACCGTTATGAAGGTTAAGCTCTACACCAAATGAGCCGTCATCCCCCTCGGGTATGGAAATCGTAACCCAAACTTCCTTTCCTTGTACCGGGTTACTATCTTCATCCAGCAAAACTCCGGTCACAATAAGGCTTTCTCCCAGTATAATCTCTTCCGGCGAGAGGTCTGTTATTTGCCATTTACCAATGGGGGCAGGCTCTGCAGATGCAGTCATTGGAAAAAAACCAACGATCAGAAATGCTATAAGAAATAAACCAATTATTTTTTTAGAGAATTTTTTCATGGTATCCCTCCTCATTCTTGTTTGCCCTAATTATTCACATAGTTACCTCTCTTGGCAATATTTTCTGCATAAACCTTTTCCAAACCGCATAAAAGTGGATATTTTCCCCTTATTCGTGGTAAACTACGGCTATGGAAATAAGAATTGCATTAGTGGACGACAGAAAAGAAGATCGAGATATCTTAAAGGAAACCATACTGAAGCTATACCCTGAAGGCTTTATAATCGATAGCTTTTCCTCTGCGGAGGAATTCCTTCCCGCCTTTAATCAGGAGAAGTATCACATTGCTTTCCTTGATATAGTGATGGATGAAATGAACGGGGTGGAGCTTGCCAAAGTGTTAAGAGAGAAGGACCCCCTCCTCCTTATCATCTTTCAAACTACCTCCAGGGAATATGCCTTTGATGCCTTTCCGGTCCATCCCTTTGATTATCTCATGAAGCCCTGCAAGGAGGAGCAGCTTGCCGAAGTTTTATCGGAGGCCCTTAGGGTAATCGGTGCAGGGGACCCAAAGATTAAAGTATCCACAGCACGAGGGCTCTTTTCCGTGCCTCTCAGAAACATCATTTCTGCCGTATCCCAGGGTCACAATGTTCAGCTTAACTTAATTGGTAAGAATAGCCTTGTGAGCACGGAAACCTTTAAGATCCTCAGCGGAAAGCTTGACTGGGACCCTCGCTTTCTCTTAATTAACAGAGGCGTAATTATAAATATGGATCATGTTCTTCTTCCCGAAGGAGACGTGTTTAAAATGAAAGACGGAAGCCTCTGCCCCATTAAAATTAATGGGCGGGCTCAAGTCATGTCCGCCTTTTCGCAATATATGATTTCTCAAGTTGAAGGGAGAGGTTTATGATTAGCTCAGATATAAGCTTGGATGCATTCTTTAGCTATGCCGCCTTTCTTCTCCTTCTCTTTCCCACAATGATGTATGCTCTTCTTCCCCTCAAGGAGAACCTTAAATTCTTTGATGGAAAAAGGCATTTTATTAGCATCCTTGGATGCACTTTAATTATATTTGCTATGTCTTTATTAGGCTGCGTAACAGGTTTTGAAGCCAAGCTTATTTTCGCAATAGCCCTTCTTCCACTGTTCGGAGTTTTTCAGTTTCTTTCATCTGGAGACACCGTTAAGAAGCTTTATACATTTCTTAATTCCACCATGGTTATAACCAATAGCATAGTATTCGGAACCCTTCTTTCAGCTCCTCAGGAGTTGAATAACGAGGGCACAATTCTCCTTCCACAGTCAAGCTTTATCTGCCTTGGAGTTGCTCTAGTCTCAGGGTTAATCTATTGGAAAACTCTTGCCGTTAAGATTCCTTATCTCATTCGCTCCGATGCACTTGATTTGGATTATAGGTTTGCGGTTATTATTCCCCTTGTTGTTTCCCTCTTTTTCTATTGGGCAACACCCAAGTCTGCCGCTGTAGTTATGACAGGAAGGGTTAGGTCAACTACCCTTACCTTTCTCTGTATGGTTCCCTTGGCGGTCCTTCTCATTTACCATGTCTTCTGGAGGATTGCTGCCAATCTGGTGGAAAATGCCAACCTTAGGCAGGAGAATGAGCTCCTTGGAATGCAAAGGAAACGCTATGAGGAATTAAGGACGTATATGAATGAGACCAGTGCCCTTCGCCACGATTTTCGCCAGCATCTTCTTGCTATTCAAGGCTATGCCAGGAACGGAGAAACGGAAAAGCTTTCCGATTATATCGCCAGCTTCTCGGCATCCCTTGCGGATCACCGTGGAAGCTTCTCAGCAAACGCTGCTGTGGATGCGGTAGCCTCTCACTACGATGAACTGGCAAAGCTACAAAAAACAGAAATATCCTGGCTCCTGGGTCTACCCGAGACCCTTCCACTTCCTGAGTCCGACTTTATTACCGTATTTGGGAACCTGGTTGAGAACGCTCTTAATGCGGTTAAGGATCTTCCCGAAGGGAAGAGGAATATCAATGTTACCGTTAAGATGCTTTCCGACGCCATGCTTGGAATTACCGTTAAGAACCCTTATGAAGGGGTTATTAAGTTAAATAAAAACGGGCTTCCCAAATCGGGACGCCCGGGTCATGGTATTGGTTTTTCATCTGTTGAGGCTGTGGTTCACAGGTATAATGGTGCGCTGGAAATAGACACTTCCAATGGACTGTTTACTGTAGGAGCGCTGCTCTATGTTTAGGGGTCTTTAATTATTGATTGCAGAGGAGTTCTAGTCCCTCAAAGAATTTATCTATTGACGGGCTTCCGCCTACGTCGCCTTTGCCTCTTAAGAGATCCATCTCTAGTCTAACGGACTCAAAATCAAACAGTGTATTTCCGTAATCGGAAAAGATTTCATTGTAATAATCTTCAACTCCGAGAGAGGCCAAATTGGTGAGGCCTTTTTTTATCGCTCTTCTAATTCTCTGGCGAACAATTTTGGCATCAGCGTCAAGGGTCTTGGCGTAGCTGTCTATAGAATTTTTACTCTCGTAAGATTTTCCGTCCTTTGCGAGTTCTTCCATGATTGCGACGATGTCTTTGGTTCCGGTTTCTCCGAGCATTCCTATGGAGCCGAGTATGCGACGGACTTTGTTTGAGAAGGCGGCGGCTTGGGCAGGGGCTCCATCGGCATTTGCTGCGTCGCTTTCTTTTCCCATGATGTTTCTGATTCCGGCGAGGGCTTGCGCCATCTTGCGCTTCTCTATGATATTGTTTATTACTTGCTTGATTTCGATTACGTTGTTTGGCTTTGTTATATAGAATTCGATTCCGGCCTCGTATGCATCCTGAATCAACGGTTTATCTACAACCTGTGAAATCATGATGAAGTTTATGTCCGGATTCACGGGGTGAATTTTTTTCACAACAGAAATGCCGTCCATCTTGGGCATGAGTAAATCAATCAGCACGATGTCGGGAGATAGATCAAGTATTTCTTGGATGGCTTTTTCGGGATCGGTGTTTGTTCCCAGCACGGTTCCAAGTTCATTCTTCTGCACGATACGCTGAAGCACTTGCACGTCGCCTATATGGTCGTCCAAAATATAAAAGGTCATTATTCACCTCCAAGGTTACTGTAACTATTTTCTCTCGCGGTAAGATCTTCAACAGGGAACCATAACGTGGATAATGCACCGCCCGCTCCCGGATGAATCTCTATATGTCCGTTAAACTGGCTCTCCATCAAATCCTTTGCAAGAGTGAGGCCTACACCTCTATTGATGTCGCCTGTGGCTTCGTTAAACTTTGTTGAATATCCGGGAACAAAGAGAAACTCTACGATGTCCGGCGCGATTCCCGGTCCGTTGTCCTTTACTTCAACTGCGCAGTATGCCGTTCCATCCTTTGTCATATCGCGGCAACGGACATAGATGTCTCCGTGGTGGCTTGACGGCATGTCGCCCAAGGCGTCGATGCTGTTAGAAATAAAATTCCTTAGGATACTCATAAAAGCAAAATGCTTTTGGATTACGTGATTGGTTTCATAACTGTAATGAAAGGTTATGTCCTGGTGGAAAAGATCTCTCGCACGGTCAACATCAACAGAAAGAATCTTTAGAAGGTCGCTTATGGGGAGCCTGCTGTCGTCATTAAAGTCAGAAAGAAAATTGTCCTGCAAGCCTTTTATTACTCGCTTATAGCCCTTCTTAACCTCGTGAATGTCCTTTGCTATCGTAAGGGCATTATCTTTTAACTCCGGCGGATATTCGCTGCTATCCAAATCTCTGTATAGAGCAAAGGCATGCGTCATGATGTCCTCAATCTCATTCATATTCTTATGCATGGAATAAACTTCGCTCTCAAAGGTGGATGCCGTGAGAAGAAGCTTTTTATAATTCTCTTCGTGCTCCTTGCGCTCAAGAAGTGATGAGTAGGTGTCCGCGGCAATACATATAACCACAACAACAAAACTTCTGATCAAAGCTATAGTGATAAATACACTAAATGTATCAAGCGTAAATGTAGTTAATCCCGCCATGACCCTCAGCGTCTGCTCGCAGCAGTTACCAAAGAAGTCAGCAAGAACGATTCTGATATAGAATTTATGGTAAGGGGCGTATCCCAGATTCTTTGTCATCAGGGCAAAGCAAATCGCGTAGCCAAAGAAGAATCCAATATCCGGGAGTACGATATGCATGGAGCCCCAGACGTCACCTGACTGAAGGATTACCACGATTAGCCTAACAAGAGGTGAGACAACTGCCATCCAGCAGCAGGCCTTGAATGCGTTTAGGTCTTTAAAAATATATAGGAAAAAACCCATCATGAGAGGAGACATAGCAAGTATGAATCCGCTCTGGAACATGTTCAGAGAAATCTGAGAGGCGATGGAACTAACCGTCACCATTATAATCAGCTTGGTTCTTTGCTTCATATTAACCCTCGCATAGGCAAAATGAGTCTTATAAAGGTGCCTTTGGTATGCAATTGGATTATATCATATTTCAAAGCACTATATATGGTAAGATGCGATGAGATGGCAAAAAATGGTTGAAAAAATCACCCTAAATTGTCTGAAAATTTTTGAAGTTTTGTGAAGTATCGTGAAGTTACCCCATATAATTATGCCAAAATCCGAAAAACTCGTACTCGGACCAAATTAGAAACTTTGTATGTTCTTTTTAAGAATGAATAAGGAAGAAGAGAGGAGAACAGTAATGAAGAAAGTATTAGCTATTCTTATGGCACTCGTACTTGTATTCAGCCTTGCTGCTTGCGGCGGCGGCGGAAACTCCGGCGGAAACTCCGGTGGAAACTCCGGTGGCGGTGAAAGTGCTGGCGGTGACACCATCAAACTTGGTTGGCTCGGAGCTCTCACAGGCGACGGCGCAGTTTGGGGAACATGCGAGAGCAGAACACTTGAAATGCTTATCGAGCAGAAGAATGCTGAAGGCGGACTTCTCGGAAAGCAGATTGAACTTGTTAAGTATGACACACAAGGTAAAGCTGATGAGGTTCCAAACGTAACAACAAGACTTACCTCACAGGATCACGTTTCTTGCATCATCGGACCTAACTCTTCAGGACAGGCTATCGCTATGACACCTATCCTCACAGAAGCAAAGACTGCAGGTATTGCAACTGTTGCTACCGGTGAAAGAGTAACCGTAGATAACGGCAAGTTAAATGAGTACAACTTCCGTGTATGCTTCATCGACCCATATCAGGGTGCAGTAGTAGGCTCCTATGCTTATGACAAGCTCGGCAAGAGAAAAGCTGCTATCCTTTACGATCAGGGTTCCGACTACTCAGAAGGTTTCAAAGAATACTTCAAAGAAGAATTTGAAAAGCTCGGCGGCGAAGTTGTTATCGAAAAGGCTTACAGCGCAGGCGATCAAGACTTCCGCGTACAGCTCACAGACATCAAGAATGCCGGTGTTGACTGCATGCTCATGCCGGTAGGATCCAATGGTGATATCTACACAATCGTTCCACAGGTTGCTGAACTTGGTCTTGATGACGTAACACTTCTCGGCGGTGACACATGGCAGTCCGAGGACGTTAACAAGATGTCCGGTCCAAGACTTGCTGGTTCCTATGTATGTAACCACTATGATGCATCTGATCCGGCTCTTAAGCCACTCCAGGATGCTTATCATGAAAAGTATGGTGCAGATGCTACTGTAGAAATCAATGCTTACATGGCACACGATGCATTCCTTCTCTGGTGCGCTGCTGTAGAAGCTGCAGGAACTGATGATCCTGAAGCAGTTGCTGCTCAGCTCACAAAGGTTGAAGTTGATGGTCTCACAGGACATATCAAGATCTCAGAAGAAGATCACAACCCGGTTGGAAAAGAAGCTTCCATCCAGACTTATGAATATGACGAGGCTTCCGGAACAAACAGCGAAGTATTCGTAGAGAAATACAGCCCACTGTAAAAACTAAACTTTGTTAGGGGCGGTCCAAAAGACTGCCCCTTTTTCTAAAACTTCTGTCAAGCTGAAAACGGAGTAGAAGAATGAACGTCTTTTTACAACAACTGATAAATGGTCTCTCCATCGGAAGTATCTATGCTCTGATGGCTGTAGGCTATTCATTGGTCTATAGTATTCTTAACTTCTCCAACTTCGCTCACGGCAGTGTAATCATGCTGGGAGCATATTTTGGTTATTTTGCAACTACGCTCATAACACCAAACCCAATACTCGCATTTATCATTGCGTCACTTGGCTGTGGAGCAATTGCGGTAACTTTGGAGAAACTTGCATATAGACCGTTAAGACTCAGGAACGCTCCGAGTCTATACTTTATTATCGCGGCCATGGGTGCTTCGATATTTATTGAGAATATGGTTGTTGCGACCATCGGTCCAAACTTCAAAACATATCCTTCGATATTTAAGACACCTTCAATCTCTTTAAGAGACGGCCAGCTTATGATTAGTAAAATCGACATTCTGATGTTCTGCATTGCAGCAGTCAGTCTATTGATTTTGGTATTCATTCTTGAGAAAACAAAAATTGGATTAGGCATAAGAGGCGCATCATATAGTTCCAAAGGAGCTACGCTGATGGGCGTTAATGTTGATAGAGTAATATTCACCATCTTCCTACTCGGAGGAATACTTGCGGGACTTGCAGGTACTCTCTACGGAATGCGCTACAAGGTATATCCGCAAATGGGTGTTATTACAAACAAATCCTTTGTAGCCGCCGTATTTGGCGGCCTGGGAAGCCTTCCGGGAGCGGTAATCGGTTCACTCCTCCTGGGACTTATTGAGACATTCGGTTCCAGCTATATAGCTTCTCAGTACAGAGATTTGATTGCCTATGTGCTGCTCGTTATCGTTCTGGTCGTTAAGCCATCGGGCCTCATGGGCAAGATGACTGAAGACAAGGCATAGGGGGTGAGGATATGAATATAGGTTGGTCATATATACAAAGTATCTTGATCCTATGCGGAATTAATATGATGGTCGTTATGGGACTGTCGCTCCTGACCGGATTTACCGGACTATTCTCATTTGGTCATGCGGGCTTTATGGCGATAGGAGCATATACTGCGGGAGCACTTTCCACAATGGCAAATGTACCGTTTGTAATTGCGGTGCTTAGCGGCGGACTTGTTGCAATGTTTGTTTCCTTCTTTATAGGTGCGCTGACGCTAAACCTAAAGGGAGACTACTTCTGTATTGCAACTCTTGGTTTCGGAGAATCCATAAGACTTCTCTTGAACAATATAAGCTTCCTCGGTGGAGCAAGAGGTATGTCCGGCATTCCGAACAAGAGCACAATTCTTCCGGTATATTGCTTTGTAATCATAGGTGCCATATTTATGTGGTATCTTCTTAAGTCGCGCCATGGACGTAATATGATTGCGATAAGAGAAGAAGAACTTGCTTCGCAGTCAATCGGTATCAACGTCTTTGGTTATAAAATGAGATCGCTTGCAATAAGCGCTCTCTATGCAGGAATAGGCGGTGCGCTCTGGGCTCACAGGCTTTCGTTTATTCAGCCGCTTAACTTCCAGCTTATCAAATCCACAGAGATGACAATCATGGTTATTATCGGAGGTTTAGGCTCTGTGACCGGATCTCTCGTAGGTGCATTCTTCTTGACATTCCTGCCTGAAATATTCAGAGAGTTCAGCACATGGAGAATGGTTATCTACGGACTCGCTGTAGTTCTTGTAATGGTATTTAGACCTCAAGGTCTTCTCGGCGGAATAGAGTTTAGTCCATCGGGAATACTTAGAAAGATCAGAGGACTAGGAAAGGATAGTGAAGGGCTTGAACTTGCCGAAATTGCCGCGGCCTCGCCTGAACTTGCGGAAGAAGTCCGTAAGAGCAGGGAGGAGTACGACGCGGTTCATGGTAGCAAAGCTGTAAGAAGTCTGGAAGGAGGCGAGGCGTAATGGGAAAAGTGCTTGAACTTAAGAACGTTACCAAACGCTTCGGAGGACTTACGGCTGTAGGCGATGTAAGCTTCACAATAAACGAAGGCGAAATATATGGCCTCATTGGTCCGAACGGCGCCGGTAAAACTACAATATTTAATTTAATAACCGGAGTATATACCATCACAGAGGGTGAGATTATCTATGGTGACGATACTGCGGGAGATACACCAACTGCAGTTAAACCTGCTATTACACTTGCTGTAGCAGATCCTTATGGAACAGGATTCTTTGATGATATAAAGAGAAGATTTATCTTTAAACCAAAGAAGCCATCCGACGTTGCCAATCTAGGCATAACGCGTACGTTCCAGAACATCAGACTTTTTAAGAAGGCTACGGTATATAGCAATGTACTCACCGCTTGTCACAAGAGTGCAAAGTATGGGCTCCTAAATTCCTTCTTCCCAAGGAAACTTCCGTATTCTAATATAGTTTATCCTTGGTTCAAGAAGCAGTATAAGGAAGAGGTTGAGTTAAACGTAAAGACGGAGAACCTTCTTAAGATGATGGGACTCTGGGAATATCGCGACATGCAGGCAGCAAACCTTCCTTATGGTCTCCAGCGTAAACTGGAGATTGCAAGAGCGCTCGCGCTGGATCCAAAGCTTCTTCTCTTGGATGAGCCGGCAGCGGGAATGAACCCTGAAGAGACATTTGCGCTTGTTGACCTTGTAAAAGAAATCAGAGATAAATTCAATTTAACAGTACTTATCATTGAGCACCACATGGATCTCATCATGAATCTCTGCGACAGAATGTATGTACTGAACTTTGGTAAGTTCTTGGCTGAAGGTGTTCCTTCGGAAATTCAGAACAACCCTGAAGTAATTGAAGCCTATCTCGGAAAGGAGGAGGACGCAAATGCTGAAGGTTAGAAATCTTAATGTGCATTATGGCGGTATCCATGCGATTCGCGGAATAGATATCGACGTAGAAGAAGGTAGCATCGTAACCATAATCGGAAGTAACGGTGCAGGAAAGTCCTCCACACTTAATGCGATAAGCGGAATCGTAAAATATCAAGGAGAGATTGAACTTAACGGAGAAAAACTTCCGACTCAGCCGCATAAGGTTGTACAAAAGGGCGTTGTCCAGGTTCCTGAAGGACGAGTGATATTTGCAAACCTGACGGTAGAAGAAAATCTCAGAATGGGAGCATACCTTAGAAACGATACAAAGGGAATCAAAGAAGATTTTGAACACGTTTATGAGCTCTTCCCAAGACTCAAGGAAAGAGAAAAACAAAGAGCGGGCACGCTATCAGGTGGTGAGCAGCAGATGCTCGCCATGGGTAGAGGACTTATGGCATCGCCGTCACTCATAATGCTGGACGAACCTTCGCTCGGACTTGCACCACTTCTCATCAATACCATCTTTGATATCATCAAAGAAATCAAGGCGATGGGAAAGACAATGCTTCTTGTAGAGCAGAACGCATTCAAGGCGCTTTCAATCGCGGACGAAGCATATGTACTTGAGCAGGGAGTTATCAAGCAGCATGGAAAGGCTTCGGATCTAATCAAAGACCCAAGCATCCAGGAAGCATATCTCGGAAAGAAATAAAAACGCGAAAAAACATCGCAAAGAAATTTAAAAAGAGCGGGGACGTGATCCCCGCTCTTTGTTTTCGTCAAATAACTTTTTATTTATATGTGAGGGAAGGTAACTCGCATGAGAGTTCCTTTTCCGACTTCGCTTTCTACTTTTAGTTCTGCGTGAGACATTTCCTTTAGTCTCATCATGATATTTCTCATTCCTGTAGATTGATGGTTTTCGGAACCGTTTCCGGTAAAGTTGATATTGCGGCCGGCGAGTCCAAACGAATCGCTGTGATGATCTTCTTGAGTTTCGCCAAATATAACGGCAAGACGATCCTCAGAAATTCCCACACCGTTATCCTGCACCTCGACGATATAGTTGTCTCCTTCTTTGTAGCTTCTGAGCCAAACCGTTCCGCCCTCAGGACGCTTGCATACGCCGTGCTTGATGGCGTTTTCTACGAGCGGCTGAATTGCAAGTGGCGGTACCAAGAACTCCGATTCCTGAATATCGTATTCTACATTTAGACGATCTCCAAATCTGACCCTTTCTATTTCTACATAGCTCTGAATATGCTGAACCTCGGAGGAGAAAGGAATACCTTCTAGGTTAGTCAGATTATCTACGTTTGCGCGCAGGTAGTTGGAGAAGTTATATACCATTTCATAAGCAACGTCAGGGTCAACCTTGATAAGCGTTCTTATGGATGACAGTGTGTTAAACATAAAGTGCGGCTGAATCTGTCCCATCATGAGCTGGAGCTGGCTGTCGTGCAGTAGCTTCTGAGTTGCTTCGCTTTCAAGTGCGCTGTAGTAGCTGTTATATACAAGGGTGATAAAGTGGAAAAATGCAAACACTACTACGGAGAATATTTGAATTGTTCCTACTCCGGACCACTCTCGTTGTGTTGCGCTCCAGTTGTTTGTGGAAATTGCATCCCAAAGTACAGAGAGGATGGCTCCCACACCGAGAATAATCACGGATATAAGCTCAAGCCGCGCGGAATTTATTTGAACTCGGTTCAGGAATTTTTTTCCGCGTCCCATAGCGTAATACCACATGAGATAAGCCGCATATAGAATTGACACCAGTAGGGCGAGATAAGCGTATGGTATAAGAGTGTAAAGTGGCGCTGCGCCAATCGACGCGATGCCAAATAGTATGAGATCAAGAGCTATAGAAGCTATAGTCATGCAGTTTACCACTAGCTGATTGTGATTCTTGAACCGCTCACCGACATAAAGAACGATAAGAAGCGGAGCAAGGTTAAGCACCGAGAAAGCCATGAAGAACTTCATATTGCTTCCTACAAGGAAGATAGGCATTCTGGATCTATTTGCAAACCACACTCCGAGCGAGATAAAGACAAAGCCCAGGAGAAAATGTCTTCTTTCTGAGAAGTTTCTGGTATAGATTGTTGCTATCAGTATCAGGAGAAGACCTATCGCAATGATGGCGATTCCAAGTGCATACGGAAGACCGTATTCGTGTCTCAAGTGAGCAAATATCGCGTTGTCTTCGCCAAAGAACGGCGCGTTTATGTAACCGTTATATCCGGCAAGTCCTGCATGTACTTTGAGTGTAAAGAGCTTTCCCGCCGCATCCTGGGGGACGCTTATGGAAATCCAATCATCAGTGAGTATTATCTCGGTAAGACCTTCAACTGAGTCGGGAAATTCGAATATCTTCTCCTCGTCTATGTATGCAGTAATTCGTTGATGGTAGTTGCGGGTCACAAATGTATAATGCGGAGAGTCCATTTCGGGAATAGAGCGGCTTACACTGGCGCTCTCGCCTGGACTTAGACTACACCAGACAGGAAGTGTTGTAAGTATGTCTGATCCCTCTCTGGTTGTATACACCCAGTCATCTTCAAGACTGACATAACGATCGTGGTACTTAATGGTTGTACCGGAAATATCTATATTTGATAAGAGTATCAGAACAGATATCAGGGCCACAGCAAACACAGCGAGAACAATAAGAAGATCTCGTGCGATTTTGGGCCTGTTTTTCAGTATCGTTTCTTTAAGTTTCATTACAATATATTTTGCCTCGTAATCATAGGAAAGTCAACTAAAAGCCCCTTTGACAAAGAAGCCCTCATAATGTCATAATAATGATTAATAGTTAGGAACCATTGAGGTATTAGGAGGATAAGGTAAATGCTACCTCTCATTATAATAGTTCTTGCGGTAGCGATTCTCACTATAGGATATATAGTATATGGTGGATGGCTATCAAAGCAGTGGGGAATCGACCCCGAAAGAGTGACGCCTGCCGTTGAATTGGCGGATGGTATTGACTATGTTGCCACACCACCTGCGGTCCTAATGGGCCATCATTTTGCTTCGATTGCGGGTGTAGGACCAATCAATGGACCTATACAAGCGTCTGTCTTTGGGTGGGTACCGGTCTTTATCTGGTGCGTCCTTGGAGGCATATTTGTTGGCGGTGTTCACGACTACGGCTCCCTCTTAGCATCCGTGAGACATGGAGGAAAGTCCATAGGAGAAGTAATCGGATCCACGATGGGCCCGAGAGTAAAAAAGCTCTTTCTCGTGTTCGCATTGTTGGTCCTAATGCTTGTTGTCGCATCCTTTGTAAATGTAGTTGCAGGGACATTCTATTCGTCGGAAGGGGTGACGGGTTTTGTAACAAATCCAACAGGGAACCAATCAACAGCAACGATTTCCTGTCTCTTTCTTCTCGTCGCGCTGGCCTATAGTATTCTTACTAATAGGATAGGACTTCACCTGGGGCCTGCGACAATCCTGGGAATATTAGGAATTATCATCTCGATAATAATAGGAGTGAACTTCGGCTTTTCAATGGGGAGAACAGGATGGATAATTGTGCTTGCGTTATATATTTTTGCGGCATCACTTGCTCCTGTATGGATTCTTCTTCAGCCAAGAGATTATCTTTCTAGCTTCCTGCTATATTCCATGATGGGCATTGCGGTACTCGGTGTAATGTTCACCAATTTTACCAGAACTGCGGAATTTCACATTCCGGCGTTCAATGGGATGAAAACGAACCTTGGATACTTGTTCCCGACGCTTTTCATTACTGTTGCTTGCGGAGCGTGTTCGGGCTTCCATTCCCTTGTATCAACGGGAACGTCGTCCAAACAACTTAGGCGTGAGGATGATGCCAGAGTTATCGGATACGGTGCAATGCTTGTTGAATCGGCACTTGCCGTTCTGGCGCTTATCGCGGTAGGTATGGTGTTCGATAGATATGTCGCAGGTGAATTCGGATCGCCGTCGGTGGCCTTTGCGAGCGGCGTTGCAATCATGTTTGGAGTAGAGACGAGTGGAATTTACAGAATTATCTACGCGTTAATCACGCTTGCGGCATCCACGTTTGCTCTTACATCTTTGGATACCGGAACGCGCCTGGGCAGATTCATGATTTCTGAGCTTTTCCTAAGAGAAGGAGAAGCAACATATAAGGATGCGAAAGGCATACGACAGGTCCTTGCGCATCCGCTGTTCGGTACCATGGTCATGGTTATTATGGGATGTTTTGTAGGAGGTCTTTCGCTTTCCCAAATCTGGAGCTTGTTCGGAGCCGCAAACCAGCTTCTCGCAGGGGTTGCACTCATGGCTGTCGCGGCATGGCTAGGAGAACTCGGTAAGAACAACAAGATGTTTTTCGCTCCGATGGGCTTTATGCTTGTAGTTACAATTACAAGTCTCTTGACCATAATAGTGGATAAAATCAGAGGTCTTCTAAATGGCACGCTCGAGGGAGCTATGTGGGGACATTGGTTCCAGCTCATATTCGCTACGGGAATGGTCGTCATGGCTTTGATACTTGTAAAAGAAGGTTTTAACAAATTCCGTGAACAGAGAAAATCCGGCACATAAACATGCCGGGTTTTTTGTTCATTTCACCAAAAGATAAACAGCCAAACTAGGATTGGTTCTTATTCAATTGACAATGTTTGAGTCATAAAATACTATAATAATATGGAAGAATATGATATCAAGTCAAAGGGCTCGCGCATAACCGCAATAGCCGGTCACTATGGCAGCGGTAAGTCCGAGGTGTCGATTAATTACGCACTTTATATTGCCGAAAAGTTAGGAAGTGATACCGATATTACCCTCTTTGATTTGGATATAGTCAACCCGTATTTTAGGTCCAGGGAAAGACGTGATCTGCTCGAAGAAAATGCGATTAAGGTGGTGAGCAGCGCCGAGAGCTTTCCGGATGTGGACCTACCCTATATGCCTCCGGAAATGACATCACTCTTCCAAGATAAGTCCCGCCTTGGAGTTATGGATATTGGCGGTGATCCGGCAGGTGCAAGAGTTTTAGCAAGGTATGGAATAGAGCTCAATAAAGTGTTGAAATCGGGGGAAGCCGAGTTTTTCTGTGTCATAAATGCCAACAGGCCGATGACAAAAACGAAAGACGAGGCCGCATCGTATGTTAAAAGCATACGCGATACGGCGGGCGCTTCGGTAACCGGAATTATCAACAATACGCATTTCTTTTGGGAAACACAGCCGGAAGACATATACAGGGGAGCAGAACTCTCGACGGCGGTTTCCGAGGAACTGGAGATTCCGGTTGTTTTTCACGCGGTAGAGAGGTCTCTCGCCGAGAGGCTTGATAGAGATATAGGCGCTATTCTCCCGATGTCCATTTATCTAAAAAAACCATGGGAGAGATAAGCCGAGTTTAGCCGCAAGGGCGACAACAAGCGATTTTGTTTCAGGAAGTTTAATTGCAGAAGAGGGAGGAATTGACATGGCTTTCCATCTCACGTTTGAGCAGGACAAGTGCAAGGGCTGTGAACTGTGCATTTCTGTCTGCCCAAAACACATCTTAGGGTTGTCCGAAACCCCAAACATCAAAGGGTATAGACCTGCAGAGTGCCAAGATCCGGCGTCCTGCATAGGTTGCGCAAGCTGCGCCAAAATCTGCCCGGATTCCATAATTACAATAACTAAAGACGAATAAGCGGAGGAAGAACATGGAACGCGAAATTTGGAAAGGTAGCGAAGCCATAGCAGAGGCTGCCATCAAAGGAGGGTGCCAGGGATTCTTCGGCTACCCAATTACACCACAGAACGAGATACCGGAATATATGTCACACCGCATGCCGACGGTTGGCGGAGTTTTTGTTCAGGCCGAGTCTGAGCTTGCCGCAATCAATATGGTATATGGCGCTGCGGCTGCAGGCATGAGAGTTATGACTTCATCATCGTCTCCGGGAATCAGCCTTAAGCAAGAGGGCATCAGCTATCTTGCTGCAACCGAGCTTCCTGCAGTAATCGTAAACTGCAACCGCGGAGGCCCGGGCCTTGGAACAATTCAGCCATCGCAGAGCGATTATTATCAGGCAACAAGAGGCGGCGGAAACGGAGACTATAGAACCATAGTATTTGCTCCTTCCACACTTCAGGAGACAGTAGATATCATGCAGGAAGCATTTGATATCGCTGACGAATATAGAAACCCCGTGCTTTTCCTTGTTGACGGACTCATCGCACAGATGATGGAGCCGATTCACTGGAACCACGTTGAGAAGAGAGAACTCGCTGAAAAAGATTGGGCTGCATCCGGAAGAAACTGAAGAGATCACAATAATTTTGTAACATCACTTCTTATGGATTCTCAGGCTTGCGAAGCTCACAATATCAAGATGGGCGAGAAGTATAAGCTGATTGAAGAAAGAGAGTGTCGCTGGGAAAACATCCAGACAGATGATGCAGAGGTTGTTCTTGTTGCATACGGGACACCTGCAAGAATCTGTCTGACGGCAATCGAAGATTTGAGAGCAGAGGGACTAAAGGTCGGAATGATGAGGCCGATAACCCTTTGGCCGTTCCCGGAGAAACCGCTCCGCGAGCTCGCAGAAAAGCCTGAAGTAAAGGCATTCCTTTCGGTGGAGATGAGTCTTGGACAGATGGTTGACGACGTAAGGCTTGCAACCGGAGGACTTAAGCCCGTAAGCTTCTGCGGAAGAACAGGCGGAATGATTCCGAGCGTTACAGAGATCAAAGAAGCCGTAAAGGCTTTGTTATAAAGGAGGGCAGAGATGAAGACCATATATGCAAAGTCAAAAGGACTTCAGGACACAGAAATGCATTACTGCCCGGGCTGTGCTCACGGCATAGTGCATAAGCTTATCGCAGAGACATTGGAAGAGATGGGAAGACTTGACGACACAATCGGTGTTTGCCCGGTAGGCTGCAGCGTATTTGCAGGAAACTATTTCTACTCCGATGTTATAGAAGCCGCACACGGAAGAGCTCCGGCCGTTGCAACAGGAGTTAAAAGAACCAATCCGGATAAGCTCGTATTCACCTATCAGGGAGACGGCGACCTCGCATCCATCGGTGCAGGAGAAATCGTACATGCCGCAATGCGTGGAGAGAGGTTCACAGGCATCTTCATAAACAATGCGATTTACGGAATGACCGGCGGACAGATGGCTCCGACTACACTTATCGGACAGAAGACCACAACATCACCTTCGGGAAGAAGTGTAGAAGCAGCAGGAATGCCGATAAGAGTTTCCGAGATGCTCTCAACTCTTGATGGCCTCATCTACGCAGAGAGAGTTTGCGTAACGGATATCCCACATCTAAACAAAGCAAAGAAGGCAATCCAAAAAGCATTTAAGCTCCAGGAAGAAAGACCCGGCTTCACCTTTGTTGAAATACTGGCTGCATGCCCAACCAACTGGGGAATGTCAGTTCTAGACGCAAACAAATGGCTCATGGACAATATGGCTGAGTATTATCCGCTCGGCGTAATCAAAGATATTACTTCCGAGGAGGTGAAGGCTGATGCGTAAAGAGATAATCATCGCAGGGTTTGGCGGACAGGGAGTAATGTCCATAGGAAAAAACATTGCAGAGGCAGGAGTAGAAGAAGGTCTCGAAATGACATGGGTTCCATCTTACGGCCCCGAGATGCGTGGAGGAACATCCAACTGCTCCGTAATCCTAAGCGACTCAAGAATAGGAACACCACTGATTGAAAATCCTACGGACATAATCGTAATGAATAGACCTTCACTCACAAAGTTTGAGCCGGACGTAGTTCCCGGCGGTGGAGTGTTCATAAACAGCAGCGTAGTTACTGACAAAGTTACGAGAGACGACGTTAAGGCATACTATATACCTTGCGACGATATAGCAAGAGAACTCGGAAATCCGAAGGTCGGAAATATGGTTATGCTCGGAGCGTATGTAGGAGTAAACGATTTTCTGAGAACCGAAACGGTAGAAGCGATGATAAAGGTTCTCTTTGCAGGTAAAAAGGCGGATCTTGTTCCGCTAAACCTAGACGCGCTTCACCGCGGAATAGAATGTGTTAAGTAGTAGATATTGACTGACAAGGAGGATGGAATATGGAGAGGCTAAACAAGGACAGCCTGAATAAAATCAACGAGATAGTAGAGGCACATAAGGATCTTAGAGGACCGGTTATGGTAATGCTTCACGAGGTACAGGATGCTTTTGGTTACATACCGTTTGAAGCCATAGAAAAAATAAGTGAAGTATCCGGAGAGAGCGTTGCAGAAGTATTTGGCGTAGTTAACTTTTATGCTCAGTTCACAACAGAGCCAAAGGGAAAGCATGTCATCAACGTCTGCCTCGGAACCGCTTGCTATGTTAAGGGCTCACAGCATCTTATCGACGAAGCATCCGAGTTAACAGGAGCTCCAATTAACGGAACAAGTGAAGATGGCCTATTCTCTATCGATGCAACAAGATGCGTAGGCGCTTGCGGACTTGCTCCGGTATGCCAGATTGACGGAAGAGTAATCGGTGCATGCACAAAGGAAATCATCAGAGGCGAAATTCAGGAAATCATTAAGCAGGAAATGTCTCAGAAAGGCAAACTGTCATAATGACTGCCAGAGAAATAAAAGAAATACTTCACGCAAGAAAAATCGCAATCGTTAACGAGGAGAAGCTTTCAAAGGACTATTCTCACGCATTTGCGAGCGACTTAATGTCGGATGTGCTTGCGATGATTCAAACAGAATCTGAGGAGACGGTTTTGATAACCGGGCTTTGTAATGCGCAGGCAATCAGGACTGCCGAGATGCTAGATATTGACCTGATAGTTTTTGTAAGAGGAAAGAGGCTCGCGGATGACGTTGTCGATCTTGCAGAAGCAACCGGAATCAACGTAGTTGGAACCGAGTACAGCATGTATGAGGCCTGCGGACATCTCTTTGCCGAAGGATTGGGTGGCATCAATGTCGGAAGCAATCTTACATGAAGAATATGAAGTCACCCAGCATGATTACGTCAATGCCGGAAAAGTGAGCAGCCAGATAAAAGACATTCTTAAGCAGGTCGGTATAGGCCCAAAGGTTTTAAGAAATATCGCAGTTGCTTGCTACGAGGCGGAGATTAATCTTGTCATTCATACAAAGGGCGGAAAGATTTTCATGGACCTCATGGATGACGGAACGGTCAAGTTGGTTTTCACCGATGATGGCCCGGGAATTGACGACATAGAAAAAGCTATGACGCCAGGCTATAGCACCGCCGATGAAGAGGCGAGAAGCCTCGGCTTTGGTGCGGGCATGGGGCTCCCAAACATCAAAAGGGTTTCAGATACATTTGACCTAAAGACGGGTCCCGAAGGGACAACGCTAAGCATAACGTTTAGAGGAGAGTAATGAACGAGAAGTCGGTTGTAAGATATACTCTGGATAGTTGCGAAAAATGTCTCAAATGCATCAAAGCATGTCCGACATCCGCTCTTTCCATGGTTGATAATCGAATAATCATCGACGGAGACAACTGCATCAACTGTGGCAGGTGTATTAGGGCGTGCCACAGCAAAGGCCTTCTTGCGCAAGGAAGTCCGCTCTCCAAAGTAGAGGACTACGATTATACGGTATGTCTTATTCCGAGTGCGCTTTCGTCTCAGTGCGCAAGCATGGAAGAGGCGGAAGACATGTTTGCAAATATCAAGGACCTCGGGTTTGACGAGGTCATCGACATAAGCGATATAGAAGGCGCAATAATGAACGAAACCTTCAGACTCGCCGACAATATATCAAAGGATTCAGTAATAACATCTTTCTGTCCAGTTATAGTTCAACTTATAGAAACAAGATATCCGATGCTTATCGATCACTTTGCTCCGCTGAGATACGCAAGCGAACTCGCTGCCATGATGGCAAGAGAAAGACTCGCGGACAAAGACAATGTTGGCATCTTCTACTTGTGCGAATGCGAGGCCAAACTAGTCCTTGCAAAGCACCCTTATGACAATCCTAATAGAGAAGTAGATCACGCAATTTCAATAATAGACATCCTTCCGTTCATTCAGAAAAAGAGAAACGGAGGAGAGCGTAAGGAGGTCAATTTCTCAAGAGCCGGACTTCAGTCCTGCAATACCGCGCTCATTCCACAAAAACCCGAGTACTTGATGGCAGACGGTTTTGAAAAAGTAGAAAATATTTTGGAACTTGCGGAATTTGATCTTCTAAAATCGTTTAGACTTCTGTATCTATTTGCCTGCTTCAGCGGTTGCGTAGGAGGGCATCTGATGTTCGGAAACGGATATCTCGCAAAGAACAATGTTCACGCACTTGCGCCGCGCGAGATGAATACGCCGCCGGAGCTTCCGTTTGAACTTCTCTACTGCGAAGACGTAATCGTAGAGAAGAAGAGCCAGGTGAGTGTTGCAGAAAAGATGGCGTTCTTCAAACAGGTAAACGAGGTTTTGGAAAAACTCCCCGGACTAGACTGCAGCGCATGCGGAATGCAGAACTGCAGAATAATGGCGGAGAGCATTATAAAAGGCGAAAGAAAACTCGATGACTGCATCATAGGAAGAAAGAAGGAGAAGGCGGAATGACAATCACTGAATTGATAGAAGAAACAGGTTTTACGCTTGCAACCAAAAATGTAGAAACGGAAAAAGAAATAGAAGGCGCTTACTGCGGAGATCTTCTTAGCTGGGTTATGGGAAACGGAGAACCGGGCCAGGCGTGGATTACCGTGCAGGTTCATATGAACGCTGTTGCGGTGGCAAAGCTGAGAGAATTCTCCTGCATCATCCTTGCAGACGACGCCTCAATTACTGAAGAGGTTATAGCAAAGGCAGAGGAAGAAAATCTCGCGGTAATAGAAAGTCATATCCCGATGTTTGAAACAGCCAAGGCGCTCGTAGAACTGGGAATCTAATGTATTACGATCTGCATATACATAGCGCGCTCTCTCCCTGCGCGGAGAACGAGATGACGCCTAATAATATATGCAATATGGCTCTTATTAAGGGCCTAGAGCTTATTGCGGTCACAGACCATAATTCGGTAAAGCAGCTAAAGGCTTTTTCGCTCGCCGCAGAAAAAGTCGGCATCAAAGCCCTCTACGGCGCAGAGCTTCAGACATCTGAAGAGGTGCATGTGCTTGCACTCTTTAAAAGGCTTGAAGATGCCGAGAAGCTTGAGCCGTGGATAGAAGAGCATATGCCGCTTATACCCAATAAAATAGACTTCTTTGGGGACCAGTGGATTTGTAATCAAGATGATGAGTTTGTGGAGCAGGAGAAAAATCTTCTTCTCGTATCGCTGACCGTAAACCTAGAAGAGACGATAGAAAAAATTCATGAGCTCGGCGGAAGAGCGATACTCGCTCACGTTGTAGATAGAGAAAACAGCATAACCAATCAGCTTGGATTTATTCCTGAGGATCTGGCGTATGACGGGCTTGAGATAAAGAGCCTCGGAGAGATTCCGCGAGTCCTGGAGAGGAACCCTTGGATAAAAGAAGAAGAGACGATTTGGCTTATAGATTCCGACGCACATAGATTAATAGATATAGCAGAAAAAGAGAATTATTTGACGAGCGAAACATATAAAAGACTGTGGGGTGATGAGGCATGATGGAGGACCTTGCGATGCACATGATGGAAATCATCATGAACAGCATCCACGCCAATTCACAAAACATAGAAGTAAAAATAGAAGAAAGCGAAGAAAAAAATCTAATAGAAATGTCCATCAAGGACGACGGAAAAGGGATGACAAAGGAACTACTCTGCAAGATTGTGGATCCCTTTACCACAGGTCGCACAACAAGAAAAGTAGGACTCGGAGTTTCCTTCATGAAGGGGCTCACCGAGATGTGCGACGGAAGCTTTGATGTATCAAGCGAGGTCGGAAAAGGTACGCTCCTAAAAGCGAGCGTCAGGCGAGACAATATAGATGTACCGCCCATGGGAGACCTCGGAGAAATGATGATGCAATGCATTATGGCCGATGAAAAAATCGATTTCGATTTTTCATATAAAACAGACCGCGATGAATTTTGTTTCAGTACCAAGGAGATAAAGAGAGAACTTGACGGTGTAAGTCTGCTGGAGCCAGAAATTCTGATTTGGATTAAATCGTATATAAACGAGGGAATTGTACGAACAAAGGAGGAAATGTAGATGAAGAGTCTGGAAGATCTTAAGAAGATGCGAGAAGAAGCGCTAAAACGAGTTGAGATGCGTGACAGCGAAAAGGATTACCGCGTAGTTGTAGGAATGGCTACCTGCGGAATTGCTGCCGGCGCTCGCCCAGTGCTTAATCGTCTCGTTGAGGAGACTGCCGACAAGAATTACAACTGCACCATCACGCAGACGGGTTGCATCGGAATGTGCGTCTACGAGCCAATCGTAGAGGTTTACGGTAAAGATGGGGAACATACAACATACGTTCTCGTCGATCCGGATAAAGCATCGCGCATCCTCGCTGAGCACATAGGAAACGGGCAGATTGTAGAAGAGTATACGGTTAACGCTGTTCAGAACAAGGAGGTATAGCATGCGAACTGTAATTCGTGCAAATGTGCTTTGCTGTGCAGGAACCGGCTGTACAGCGAGCAAGTCAGAAGAAATCTATAATAACTTTAACGAATACCTTAAGCAGTACGGACTTGAGGAAGAAGTTAAAGTAATAAAGACCGGTTGCTTTGGCCTTTGTCAGAAAGGGCCTATCGTTGCAATCTATCCGGACAAGACCTTCTATTGCCACGTTCAACCCGAGGATGTTGAGAGAATCGTTTCAGAGCATCTCTACAAAGGACGTCCGGTTAGGGAGTTGGAACTGAGTGAAGAGGATATTGAAACAAAAGAGACAATTTACGATATAGACAAGATTAAATTCTATGAAAAACAGAACCGTATTGCACTTCGCAACTGCGGAAAAATAAACCCGGAAGACATTCAGGAATACATCGCCGTTCGAGGATACGAAGCTCTCGGAACCGCACTTACAGAAATGACACCGCAGGATGTTATAGATACTGTCAAAGCTTCCGGTCTGAGAGGCCGCGGTGGCGCAGGATTCCCAACGGGAAACAAGTGGCAGTTCGAGGCTGACCAACCCGGTGACGAAAAGTATGTCATCTGTAACGCCGACGAGGGAGACCCGGGTGCATTCATGGATCGTTCCATTCTTGAGGGAGATCCACATGCGGTACTAGAGGGTATGGCGCTCATGGCTTATGCAGTTGGAGCTCATCACGGTTATATCTATATTCGTGCTGAATATCCGATTGCTGTTCATCGTCTTGAGATTGCTATCCAGCAGGCAAGAGAATACGGACTCCTTGGAAACAATATCTTTGGAACTGACTTCAACTTTGATATTGAAATCAGACTCGGCGCAGGAGCATTTGTATGCGGTGAAGAAACAGCGCTTATCGCTTCCATCGAAGGACGCAGAGGAATGCCTACACCAAAGCCACCATTCCCTGCAGTATCAGGCGTATGGGGTAAGCCGACAAGCATCAATAACGTAGAGACCCTCGCAAATATCGCACAGATTGTTCTCAACGGTTCAGACTGGTACTCCGCAATGGGAACAGAAAAATCCAAGGGAACAAAGGTATTTGCTCTCGGCGGAAAGATTAAGAATACAGGTCTTGTAGAAGTTCCTATGGGAACAACGCTCCGCGAAATCATCTATGAGATCGGCGGAGGCTGCCCTGACAACAAAGCTTTCAAGGCCGTTCAGACGGGAGGACCTTCAGGAGGATGTCTGACGGAGCAGGAACTCGATACACCGATCGACTATGAACACCTCGTTGCTGCGGGGTCAATGATGGGATCCGGCGGAATGATCGTTCTTGACGAAGACAACTGTATGGTCGATGTAGCAAGATTCTATATGGAATTCATCGTTGATGAATCCTGCGGAAAATGCTCACCATGCCGTGTTGGAACAAAGAGACTTCTTGAGATGCTTAACGAGATAATCGCAGGACGAGGAAGCCTTGAACTCTTAGACAAGATGGAAGAACTTTGCCACGAGATAAAAGACACCGCACTTTGCGGACTTGGACAGACAGCGCCAAACCCAATCCTGTCAACACTATCGCATTTTAGAGATGAATATATCGCTCACGTAGTAGATAAGAAGTGTCCTGCACATGTATGTAAGCCACTTCTCACATACACGATTGACAAAGACATCTGTAAAATGTGTTCACTCTGCGCAAGGGCATGTCCTGCAGAGGCTATCACGGGTGTACAGGGCAAGGAGCCATACGAAATTCACCAGACCAAATGTATCAAATGCGGCAACTGCATGAACGCTTGTCGATTTGAAGCGGTAACGAGAGCATAGGAGGTACGGAAATGGCAACAGTAAATTTAACCATTAACGGAAGAAACATTACAGCCGAATCCGGACAGACTATTCTGGAGGCTGCACATAACGCGGGAATTCATATTCCTACACTTTGTTATTTAAAGGACATCAACAAATCCGGAGCATGCCGTATTTGTCTCGTAGAAGTAAAGGGTGCGAGAGCGCTTCTCTCATCCTGCACAACTCCTGTTAGCGAAGGCATGGTAGTTTATACAAACTCCGAGAGAGCTCTTAAGGGAAGAAGAAATTCACTTGAGCTCATCATGTCCAACCATAATAAGAACTGTCTCTCTTGCAAGAGAAACCAAAACTGCGAGCTTCAGACACTCTGCGAAGAGATGGGTATCCGTGACAATCATTTTGACGGAGAATACACACACGCTTCCTATGACGACTTCAGCTACGGCATCGTAAGAGATACATCAAAATGCGTTCTCTGCGAGCGTTGTGTAGAAACCTGCAAAAAGGTTCAGGGACTCGGTATTCTCGGTTTTGAACACAGAGGATTTAATACAATAGTTGCTCCTGTTTATGACAAGAGCTTTGCTGACGTCAACTGCATGCAGTGCGGACAGTGCGTAATAAACTGTCCGGTCGGCGCACTCACAGAGAAGGAGCATGTTCGCGAGGTCATCTCTGCGCTTAACGATCCGGAGAAGGTTGTAATCGTTCAGACTGCGCCTGCAGTAAGAGCGTCCCTCGGTGAAGAATTTGGTCTTCCTATCGGAACAAGAGTCACAGGCAAAATGGTAGCCGCTCTTAAGCGCTGTGGATTTGACAGAGTCTATGACACTGACTTTGCTGCCGACCTCACAATTATGGAGGAAGGAACAGAGCTTCTCGAAAGACTTAATCACGGAGGAGTGCTTCCTTTGTTTACATCGTGCTCACCGGGATGGATTAGATTCATCGAATACGAGTATCCGGAACTACTGCCGCATCTCTCATCTGCAAAATCACCGCATATGATGATGGGTGCTATGCTAAAGTCGTACTGGGCAGAGAGGAATGGCGTGGATCCAAAGAATATCTATTCCGTATCAATCATGCCTTGCATCGCCAAGAAGTCTGAAATCCAAAGACCGGAGTGCAACACAAGTGGTCTTCCGGATGTAGACGCTGTTCTTACAACAAGAGAATGTGCCAGACTTATCAAGATGTTCGGAATCGACTTTAACGATCTTGAGGATGAGTCATACGATCAGGATCTCTTCGGAGATTACACAGGAGCAGGCGTAATCTTTGGCGCATCCGGTGGTGTAATGGAAGCAGCGCTTAGAACAGTCAAGCAGATCCTCGAAGACAAGAAGCTTGAGAAGGTAGACTTTGAGGCTTGCAGAGGAATGCAGGGAGTAAAAGAAGCTGAGGTAGAAGTTGCCGGAAACAAACTCTGGATTGCAATAGCGTCCAGCATGACTGCGGCAAAACCGCTTCTCGAAGAAGTAAAAGCAGGAAACTCCAAATATACATTCATAGAAATTATGGGTTGCCCTGGAGGCTGCGTAAACGGCGGCGGACAGTCAATCGTATCATCAAGAGTCAAGAACGGCAATAAGATTGGTTATGGCTATAAAGAACTCCGTATGAACGCTCTCTATGACGAAGACCAGCTATGCGAGCTCAGAGTATCCTGCGAAAACAAGCAGATTCAGGAGCTTTACGAGAACTATCTCGGAAAGCCGGGTAGCGAACTCGCAGAGAAACTCCTGCATACGCACTACAGCAAAAAAGACAGATTCAATATCCTGTAGTAAACAGCTGTTCGGATCGGCAAAATATGCCAGAATTGAACAAAACTGTTGATAGAAATCAATGTTTTTCTTCTCTTTTTGTGGTATGATACTATTAATTGGCGTAAGGATCGCCAATGGCAAGAAGTGTAAATCAAAAGGCGCAAGCCTGAAAACTGTAACCAGTTAACAAAGGTAAGGAGAACAAGCTTATGAAGAAGATGTTAGCAATTCTGTTGATGCTTGCCATGGTATTTTCTTTGGCAGCATGCGGAAGCACAGAGAAGCCCGCTGAAGAGGCGGCAAAGCCTGAAGAAACACCTGCGGATACACAGGAAGAAAC
The DNA here is from genome assembly GCA_017445315.1 of Bacillota bacterium. Taxonomy (GTDB): domain Bacteria; phylum Bacillota; class Clostridia; order Peptostreptococcales; family Anaerovoracaceae; genus Eubacterium_B. The sequence goes on from JAFSUI010000010.1 coordinate 27,998, forward strand.
AGGAGAGGCAAAGCCATTTGAAGGCACAACACTCCGTGTAATTCTCGCAACACACGACTGGACAAGTGCAGTCGAAAAGAAACTCTCTGAGTTTGAAGAAGCTACCGGCATGAAGGTAGAGTACGAAGTTTATCCGGAAGGTCAGCTTTCCGATAAGCTGAATGTTGAACTCGGAAGCGGCGGACAGTATATCGATGTATTTATGTGCCGTCCACTTCAGGAAGTACAGCAGTTCATCCAGAACGGATATCTTGCTGAGATCAGCGGCGACGTGCTCGCAGATCCTGAATTTGCAAAGGATGACTTCATCACAGCTGCTCTTGATGGTTATGCTTATAACGGAGCCAATGATGGTAAGTACTACGGTGTTCCACTAGTAACAGAGCGTCAGGTTCTTATGTACAGAAAAGACCTCTTTGAAGCTGCTGGACTAACCGCTCCAACAAACCTTGAAGAGTTTGAAGCATGCGCAAAGGCTCTCCATGATCCTGCTAACGGCGTAGTTGGCGTAACCATGCGTGGTAAGCCAAATCCGGCTGTTACACAGTTTGCTGCATACCTCTACTCCTTCGGCGGTGACTTCATTGACTTTGCTGAAAACAAAGCAATCATCAACACACCGGAAGCAGTACAGGCATTTGAGTTCTATGGAAATATGCTTAGAAACTACGGCCCGACAGACGTAGTAAACATGCACTGGAATGAGTGCGCAGCACTCTTCTCAACAGGTGGTGCAGCTATGGTTACAGACGCTGATTCCATCTGGGCATCCTTCTGCGGACCTGATACAGAAGTTTATGATAAGACCGGTTTTGCGGTTTCCCCGAACCGTTCAACATGGAACATCTGCGCATGGGGTCTTGGCATTTCTGCTAACTCTCCAAACCTTGAAGCTGCTAAGGAATTCATGAAGTGGGCTGCTGGCGTTGAGATGACAAAGTACATCCAGACAGCAGGCATTTCCTCCGCTCGTAACTCTGCATGGGAAGATCCTGCTTGCACAGCTAACTATCCTGCAGAGCTTCTTGCAGCGATTCAGGAAGGCAATAAGATTGCTACTAAGGCTTATGACCGTCCGATGACCACATCGGTTGCAGCTGCTCGTGACGTAATCGGTGTTGTTATCACAACAGCAATCGAAGGCGGAGACGTAAAGGCTGCTGCTGACAAGGCAAATGAAGAATTCCAGAAGATTCTTGACGAAGACGCTGCAGCAAAAGCACAGTAAATGATTTGACTTTAAAGAAGGGGTGGCGCATTGCGCCATCCCTTAATATTTAGTATTAATTCCAAATCAGCACAATCAAAGAAGAGGTATCACAATGAACCGATGGCTGAGTAAACATATAAAAGGAGTTTTTGTTACGCCGAGCCTGATCTTCATTATCTTAATGATCATCGTACCGCTCGCGTACAATTTTGTTTTGAGTTTTACGGACTGGCAGATGTCCCTCGTAAAGGCACCACAGTTTGTTGGCCTTGCGAATTATAAGGACGTTCTGCATGACGAGCGATTTCTTAATTCTGTCTGGCGCACGGTCGTCTTTTCAGGAATAGCAATTACGCTGGAAACGGTCCTTGGTGTTTCGCTCGCAGTTCTGATTAATAGAAAATTTCACGGACGCCGCCTCGTGCAGGCACTGATGCTCCTACCTGTTGTAGCAACACCTGTTGCAATGGGCATGGTATGGCAGCTGATTCTTGAACCATCTATCGGTCTAGGAAACGTTATCGTAGAGGCGCTTGGATTTGCACCGCGTTCGTTCTTGGCAACCACCAGTTTTGAGTCCATGTTCTGGCTGATTATGATTGACGTCTGGGAATGGACGCCCATGGTGATGCTCATAGTCTATGGCGGTCTAATGACAATACCGCAAGACCCATACGAGTCCGCGCTTATAGATGGCGCAGGCAAGTGGAAAACATTCACGAAAATTACGTTACCGCTAGCATCGAGCTCAATTCTAATTGCTGTGCTCATGCGACTTATCGACGTGGTAAAGACCTACGATATCATTTACGCTACCACGCAAGGCGGACCGTCGTTTGCGACGGAGACGATTAACATATATGGTTATCTGAACATGTTTGCATATTATCGCTTCGGAAAAGCAGCAGCAATTTCAGTGCTGTTCTTCATCGTAGTAATGGCAATAGGTTGCGGCTTCCTGAAAGTGAAATCAGCTGTGGAGGTGGAATACTAATGAAGAAAAAGAAACTATTAATTTCCATCTTGGAGCATTCGGCGATTTATATCGTACTATTTATTACAATCTTTCCAATTCTTTGGATGCTACTCGCGTCCTTTGAGCCACAGCAGTCAATCATAAACCAGCGCGCGCATGGTCTCTTTGAATTTGTACCGACGATTCAAAACTATGTTCGCGTCTTCACTGAATACAATTTTGCAAAATACACAATGAACAGCTTCATCGTTGCGGCGATTGCGATTTTGCTATCGCTTATAATCGGTCTTCCGTGTGCTTATGCGGTTGCTCGTTATAAGATGCGTAAGGCGAGCGTGGTTGTTCTTCTGGTTAGAATGATACCCGGTATTTCATTCCTTCTTCCTTGGTTCAGCATCTTCTCATGGCTCGGACTAAGGAATACATATACGGCGCTCATACTTTCGCATATGCTTGTTGCGCTTCCGTATATAGTGTGGATTATGATTCCAAACTTTGAGGCGATTCCGATGGAACTCGAAGAAGCGGCATGGATTGACGGATGCAGCAAATATACGACCTTTGTTAGAGTGGCGCTTCGTCTATCCACACCGGGAATCCTTACGGCATCGCTTCTCGCATTCATTTTCAGCTGGAACAATTTCATGTTCTCAATCGTTCTATCAGGGCGTGACACAACGACTCTTCCGGTTGCGGTATTCAACTTTGTTTCTTACGCCTATATCGATTGGGGCGGACTGATGGCAGCGGCATGCGCAATCACTCTGCCGATTGTTGTACTTAGCTTGGCACTTCAGAAGTACATCATCAGCGGTCTAACCGCAGGTGCCGTCAAAGGATAAGGAGATAGTTATGAAAGCATTGGTAATGCATGAGTATAAAAATCTTAGCTATGAAGATGTACCGACACCGGAACCGAAAAAAGGTGAGGTGCGCGTACGACTAAAGACAACCTGTGTCTGCGGTAGCGACGTGCACGGGTTTGACGGATCAACAGGAAGAAGACAGCCGCCCGTTATCATGGGGCATGAATCTTCGGGCGTGATAGATAAACTCGGAGAAGGCGTTAGCGGATATTCTGTTGGCGACCGCGTAACATTTGACTCTACAGTTTACTGCGGTACTTGTGATATGTGTAAAAAAGGTCTCGTTAACCTCTGTGGAACAAGACAGGTCCTCGGCGTTAGCTGCGATGACTATAACAGAGCAGGATGCTTTGCTGAATACGTTGTCGTTCCTGATTACATACTTTATCGCTTGCCGGACAATGTTACGTTCCCGCAGGCAGCAATGGTTGAGCCGCTCTCTGTTGCATATCATGGAGCAACGAGAACTCCTATCGGTCCGGATGACAAAGCCGTCATCTGCGGCGTAGGAACAATAGGTATTCTGACACTTCAGGTTGTGAAGAGCTTTGGCGTAAAGCAGCTTATTGCAGTAGATATAGATGACAATAAACTTGCCATCGCAAAAGAGCACGGTGCGACAGATGTTGTAAATTCTCGCGATGCTGATGCGGTTGAACAGATACTTAAGTTGACTGATGGCGGTGCCACTGTGGCGCTAGATGCTACAGGAATAAACGCGACATTGGATTTATGTCTTCGCTCCGTAGGTCTTGCAGGAAGAGTCGTGTTGATCGGAAACGTTGCACCAAAGACCGACTTTCCGCTTCAGTCTGTGGTCACGAGACAGATTTCCCTTTTTGGATCCTGCGCTTCCGCAGGAGAATATCCAGAATGTCTTGCTCTGATCGCAGAAGGAAAGGTAGATGTCGATTCCGTTATTTCCAAGATTGTTCCGCTCTCAGAAGGACATGAATGGATGACAAAGATATATAACGGCGAAGACGGCTTAACAAAGATTGCATTTGATTGTGAAGCCTAATCGCTCTATAGAATATGAGGTAAGATTATGAACCCTGTAAGATGCGCTGTTATCGGCTGCGGCAAGGTAGGGCATTTTCATGCGATTGCGTTTAGGGAGAACCCTACGAGTGAACTCGTTGCATGTCTTGGACGCAATCCTGAAAAAACAAAGGCCTTTGCTGATGAATATGGGATCCCGGCATATACGGATCTCGATGAAATGATTGAAAAGGAAAGGGTGGAGGCAGTTGCAATTTGCACACCTCATCCTAACCATGCGGATATCGCGGTAGAATGCTGCAAACGCGGACTTCATATTGCGGTTGAAAAACCGCTTGCTGCATCGCTAAAGGATTGCGATCGAATCCTGGAAGCAGCGAGAGAAAATAATGTCGTCGGAACGACAATCTGTCAGCGCCGTTTTTATCGCCCTGCACAGCGCGTCAAGAAGGCGATTGACGATGGTAAAATCGGAAAGCCAATTCTCGGAACTGTTAATATGCTCGGCTGGCGTGACATGGCCTATTATCATTCAGATCCATGGCGCGGAACCTGGGAAGGAGAAGGCGGAGGCGTACTCATAAACCAGGCACCACATCAATTGGATTTGCTCCTATGGTATATGGGTGAAATCGAAGAGCTCTATGGCATGTGGGATACATTAAACCATCCGGAGCTTGAGGTTGAGGATACCGCCATGGCGGTCATCAGATTTAAGAGTGGCGCTTTTGGAAATATAGTTGTAAGTAATTCGCAAAATCCTGCACTCTTTGGAAACGTACGCGTGCACGGAGAGAACGGAGCATCAATCGGCGTACAGACAGATGGTGGCGCAATGTTTGTTGCAGGTATGAGCGCAATCCTTGAACCGCCGGTGAACGACCTTTGGACCGTGCCGGGTGAAGAGGACATGCTAGAGACATACAAAAAAGAAGATAGCGACTTCTTTAACTCGGTTGACAATCTTCATCACTTCCATATAGAGCAAATCGGAGATTTCTGTGAAGCCATTCAAACGGGACGTGAGCCGCTAGTAACCTTGCAGGCAGGAAGAGACACGGTTGAATTAATTACAGCAATTTATCGCTCCAACCGCGATAAGAAACCGATTCGTTTTCCGCTAGTCCCAGAAGATGGACCGGACTATGACGGAAGATTGATAAAAAAGATTTAGCGCCGTGAAAAGCGAAACGGAAAAGCATAATTATTATTCAAAATAAAAACAGAAGAAAATACAAGAAAGAAGGAAAAAGAGATGCAAGTAAAAAAGAACTGTCGCTATGCCGTTGCTTGTCCAACGAGCATGGGTGTTAGAATCACGCCTAAGGATAGAATGGCAGTGCAGCTGAGCACGGAATATCTTTTACGCGCAACGAGTGCGGAGACCAATGTATTAAACGTATCCTCGTCGCTAGGACATGAATGTCTGGCTTTGACTAGGTTTGTAAAAGGTAGCCCGATTGCAGACTATATCAAAAGAGAGCTGCGTTCGCGCAATATCTCCTTTGTGGGACCGGACGTTCCGCAGGGAGGTCCTTGGGGATATAGACATCAGTTCAATATAGCAGACTCCGGTTTTGGACTTCGTGCGCCACGCGTTTGGAATGATCGTGCAGGCGAAGTCGGACGTGAGCTGGACGCGAGCGAATATGATCTAGAACAGATCTTTGATAGAGACGGTGTGGCGATTATGCACCTTTCAGGTCTCATCGCTGCAATGAGCGAGAAGACAACAAAATGCTGCCTCGCACTGGTCGAAAAAGCAAAGGAAAGTGGAACCCTGGTTTCCTTTGATCTAAACTATAGGGCTACGTTCTGGGAAGGAAGAGAAAAGGAACTTAGAGAAGCCTTTACAACGATTGCATCCAAGGCTGACATCTTGATTGGTAACGAAGAAGACTTCCAGCTATGTCTAGGCCTTGCAGGTCCTGAAGCAGGCGGATCAAATCTTTCGGAGAAGATTGAGAGCTTCAAGAAAATGATAGAAGAAGTTAAGAAACAGTTCCCTCAGGCTTCTGTTTATGCAACAACATTGAGAGAAGTTGTAAGTGCCAACGAGCATCTTTGGGGAGCAATTCTAAGATACGGAGATACTTGGGTAGTTGAAGAACCGCGTCCGATTCCGGTTATGGATCGTATTGGCGGCGGAGACGGATTCTCCGGTGGAGTCCTTTACGGAATCCTGAACGAATGGGAGCCCGAAAAATGTCTTCAGTTCGGCTGGGCATCAGGCGTGATGGCTGCAAGCTCGCTTCATGATTATGCAGAGCCGGCGGATGAAAAGCAGGTATTTGATATTTACAAAGGAAACGCAAGAGTACAGCGCTAAGTCATTCGATGCAAATAATTCAACGCAAAATTTTAATGAAGGAAGGAATTTGAAATGGGAACTTGTGATATCGGTTTAATCGGTCTAGCGGTCATGGGAGAAAACCTCGTGATGAATATGGAGTCAAAGGGCTTTACTGTCGCAGTATATAATCGCACCGTGCAGAAGGTAGATGACTTTGTTTCCGGACGCGCAAAGGGAAAAAATATCGTCGGATGTCATTCGCTTGAAGAGATGGTTGCGGCGCTAAAGAAACCTCGCAAAGTTTTCATGATGGTAAAGGCCGGCGAAGCCGTAGATGCTATGATTGAAACTCTTCTTCCTCTTTTGGAAGATGGCGACATCATTATTGATGGCGGAAATTCGCATTTTCCTGACACAATCCGTAGGACTGAATATGTTGAGTCGCAGGGAAAGCTTTATGTAGGAACAGGTGTCTCCGGTGGTGAAGAGGGAGCGCTAAAAGGTCCCTCAATGATGCCGGGAGGAAGTCCTGATGCATGGCCACATGTAAAAGAAATATTCCAGGCAATCTGCGCAAAAGTAGAAGATGGTTCACCCTGCTGTGATTGGGTAGGAGAAGGCGGAGCCGGACATTTTGTAAAGATGGTGCATAACGGAATTGAATACGGCGACATGCAGCTAATTTGCGAAGCATATCAGATTATGCGCGACTATCTGAAAATGACTGACGATGAAATGCACGAAGTCTTTGCTGCATGGAACGAGACAGAACTCGATTCATATTTGATAGAAATCACAAGAGACATTCTGGCATATAAGGACGAGGACGGAAGTCCACTCGTTGAGAATATTTTGGATACGGCAGGTCAGAAGGGAACCGGAAAGTGGACCGGTATTGCGGCGCTTGATGAGGGCGTTCCGCTAACGCTAATCGGTGAAGCCGTATTTGCACGCTGCCTCTCCGGAATGAAGGACGAGCGCGTGGATGCAGCTTCTGTTTTCAAGAGAGAAGTTGAGCCATTTACGGGAGATCGCGATGCCTTTGTTGAAGAACTCAGAAAGGCCCTATATGCTTCAAAGATCGTATCCTATGCACAGGGATATACTCTTATGAGAGCCGCTGCAAAAACCTACGGCTGGAATCTAAATTACGGCGGCATTGCGCTGATGTGGCGCGGCGGATGCATTATCAGAAGCGTATTCCTTGGAAAGATTAAGGAAGCGTATGACAAGAACCCTGAGTTAGCAAATCTACTTTTGGATCCATATTTCAAAGAAACCGTTGAGCAATTGGTACCGGCGTGGAGAAAGGTCTGTGCAACGGCGCTTTCGGTAGGCGTTCCAGCACCGGCCATGACGAGCGCATTATCATATTTTGACGGTTATACATCAGAGCGCCTGCCGGCAAATCTTTTGCAGGCGCAGCGCGACTATTTTGGCGCACATACTTACGAACGCATAGATAGGCCTCGCGGAGAATCCTTCCATACCAATTGGACAGGACATGGCGGTGCGACTAGTGCAGGCGTGTATCAGGCATAAATACAGAAAAAAATAGTTGAAAAAATTTCCGGAGAAAAGGGAGGAAATTCGATGGCAGATGTAAAGCTGGTAGGCATTAAGAAAATTTACCCGAATCTTGAAAAGAAAAAATCAAAGAAAGCAGCGACAGACAAAGAAAAGACTGTCAATCTTCAGATTACTGAAGAGGGCGTAGTTGCGGTTCAGGAGTTTGACCTAGATATTGCTGATAAGGAATTCATCGTTCTTGTCGGACCTTCGGGTTGCGGAAAATCGACAACGCTTCGTATGATTGCAGGACTTGAAGAAATCTCCGGAGGAGAACTATATATTGACGGCGAGCTTATGAACGAAGTGCAGCCTAAGGATCGTGATATCGCTATGGTTTTCCAGAACTATGCGCTCTATCCACATATGACCGTTCGTGAAAACATGGAGTTTTCACTTAAGATGCGAAAGATTCCAAAAGATGAAATCAAGAAGAAAGTGGATGAGGCTGCAGAGATTTTAGACATCACTCAGTATCTGGACAGAAAGCCAAAAGCCTTGTCGGGCGGACAGCGCCAGCGTGTAGCGATCGGTCGTGCCATCGTGCGTGAACCAAAGGTACTTTTGATGGATGAGCCTCTCTCCAATCTCGACGCCAAGCTGAGAAACCAGATGCGTGCGGAAATTATAAAATTACGTCATCGTATCAATACGACATTTATCTATGTTACTCATGACCAAACAGAGGCGATGACGTTGGGCGACAGAATCGTCATCATGAAGGATGGTTTTATCCAACAGATAGGTACACCGCAGGAAGTTTTCCAGCACCCACACAATCTCTTTGTGGCGGGATTCATAGGAACACCGCAGATGAACTTCTTTAATGACGCCAAGCTCATGAAAGAGGGCGATAATTATGCAGTTGAGATTCTCGGAACGAAGTTTAATTTAACAGAGGAGCAAAACGCCATACTCCGCAAAAACGGAACAGAGCCTCAGGATGTAATAGCAGGTGTGCGACCGGTTAATGTAAAGCCGGGAACAGGCATTCCTGCAAGAGTAGATGTTTCGGAGATGATGGGATCCGAGATGCACCTACACCTCGACGCAAACGGTACAGATGTTGTTTCCGTCATTCCAATCACCGAGACATCCAAAATAGATATCGAACACGGACAAGAACTAAGCTTCTCCTTTGCTCCGGAAATGATGCACATCTTTAGCAAGGAAACAGAACTCTCGCTCCTTTCGGAAAAGTGATGCAGTAAAATTATAACCAATTAAGACATCTTAGAAGCACAAAAAGGGGTTGGCTTCATTTGTTTATCATCAGTCTAATCCAAGCAATTCAGGACATTGTGGAAGATATTTTCAAGAAATATCTTCCCATGATGAAAAATCTATCATTTTCAATCATTAGAGACCATCAGCTCTCTGAAGACGCTGTTCAGAGAGCTTTGTTAAATTTGCACCTTAACAAAGAGAAAATTGATAACATAGATTCCAGGGAAAGCAAAAACTATATCTACACGGTTACCAAGAACGAGGCTCTAAAAGTTCTCAGGGATGAGAAAAGGAAAAAAGAATATGAAATAGATGTCCAATCTCATGACGAGAATGGATTAAATAATATAGCGGGCCAACTAGATGTTGACGCGTTTTGTGACGAGTATGGTTTTGGACCAAGGGTTGCAGAAGCATTATCGTCTATAAGCGAGGAAGATAGGGATATTATTATTTACAAGTATGGAGCAGGTTATTCGCTTAAAGAAATTGCAAGCATAATGAATATGAGCAAGGATGCTGTATATAAAAGACATCAGAGGGCGTTAGATAAGCTTGAAAAGGCATTGGAAGGTAAAAATGAACAGTAGGCGAAAAGCAAAGAAGGTGCTCAAGCTCTTTGGCAAAGAGTCCTATAGATCGCGCATTCGATATATTGATTCGTTTTTGCCAGAGAGTACGTCGAGAATAGGTTCAATCGCATATAGACATACTGTAAGAAGGTTAGGCCTTGTGGTTCTGTTGCTAGCGCTGATTATGGCATTTGCAACATCCGTATATGCTGCGATTAAGCACTATTTTAATTTTACAAAGACGGAGTATAGCAATAGCGACGAGTATATATCAAATGACTATAACGGCGCCCCATCAAAAGTTGTATTTTTCGAGCCGAAGTATATACCGAAAGGGTATGAGTTGGAAACGGTGGAATATGACGAAATCTTTGATCGGAAGGAGTGGCTTTACAAAAATTCAGAAGGAGGCATCTTAAGAATTAGGCAAGGGAACAATGCAGTAACAATTAATGTTGATAATGAGCGCTCTAAATCTTGGAAAACAACGGTAGAGGATATAGAAGTTATCATATACGATTTTGGAGACAGTATAATGGGAATGATGCAAATTGACGATACAATTATTAGGATAAAAGGGCCAATAAGCGAGGAGGAAATGAAAAAAATCATACAAGGGATGTACAGGAGATAAATAAATGTGGCGTAAGCACCTATATGATTAAATACAAAAAACCGCAAAAATGCGGGTTTTTTATTTTTGATGTCCAAATTCATGTCCGTTTTGGATTAATAAGTTAAAGAGAAATGAATTGACAAATATGAGGGGGGATGAAAATGAAGAAAACAATGATTGTCGTGATGTTAATTCTGCTTTTGATGGGGAGTTGTTTTGTTTATGCGGACGATATAGAAGAACCTGTGCAAGAAACCGATGTTGCAGATTATGTCGCTGTAGATTCTGCAGAAGCTCAACTGGTGATGTCTGGTAATAGGGCGAGGTGCACTGTAATCATTGAAGCGAGTAATTCATCTAATGCCAACAAGGTAGTGTTGACAGTAAACTATGTAAAATCAAACGGCGTATCCGTAGGAACCGAGAGTGTGACGGTATATCGATCCGACAACTTGTTCACAGGAATAACAACAAAAAGATTGACGAGTCATGGTAGGTATTATGCAAAGGTGACAGTTAAGGTGTATTATAACTCCCAATTGATTGAGTCGTTTTACTTAAGGTCGCGGGATGTTGTTTACTAATTTGTGCAAACTAGGGACAAAGAAAGGAATAAGGGTGCAAACATGAAACAGAAGAGCATAATTATTGCATTGATACTAGCCATATCGATGATCATGATTGCTAATACTCGAGTGTATGCGGAGTCGAAGCTAGAGGATGTGTAGTGGTATACTGAATTTGTAACAGTCTTGCCTAATAGAGTAAAACATCTATTAGGAGGAACGGAGCTGGCTTCTCAGACGTATGAACATTCATCCAAACGCATTCTACAATTATCGTCTTGGAACCAAGGCTGATTATTATGCCAATCGAGCAAACGATATAATTATTACATAGGTCAAATGGTATTAATTGTTTAAAGGAGGGAAATATGGAACGCTTTATTAGGAAATTATTTGGTTTAACATTTAGTGCATTATTGGCAGTTGTTATGCTGTTTGGATCGGTTGTTGTATTTGCAGAAGAATATGATAGCAAGTATCTAAGTGAAGGTGTAAATATCGCTAAAACACGAGCAGAAATATTTCTAAACAGCGTGGGGAAACCTGTGTTGTTAGAAGAAGGTATTTTGCTAAAAAATTTGAATGGAGAATATGAGGCTGTATCGTTTAGTATGCCAGAGAATGGTTATATAATTGTGAATATAAAAGATTTAACTATTCCAGAGTTGAGTTTTGAAAACTCGAATCCTTACGATAATGTTAAAAATCCGATATATAATGGGGCACTAAGTTATTATAGCAAGGTTGGAGAAGGGTTTGTATCTATAAATGATAATTCAAGTGTTAGGCTTGAACAGTTTAAAGATGTATATTCCAAAGAAGAAATTGCTGATAAAGAAGAATTAATTAGAACCTTAGAAAATGCTTTGAAAAACCAAATGAGACATGTGAACATAGAAAGGTACATCAGCGGTTCTCTAAAAACATGGTATATTTCAGGTGGACACTGTGGTTCAATAGCTAGTGCAATTTGTATGAGGTATTATTATGACTATGTCAGCACAACATATGTTCCAAGTGGGAGTATAGGGCAAAACGCCTTAATTGCCTTAATGCAACGGTATGTGGGTTCCGGTGGTACGACTACTAGTGATTTGGTCAACGGATTAAATCGTTACTTTGTTGCTAGAGGCATTAGCAACTCAACACTTTCAACAAGCAGTTTTAATTTCGGAACAATAAAGAGTAAAATCAACAATAGCAGACCTGTTATAATTGATACGGACGGTCATCCGACATATGGTGAACATTGGATAATAGCACATGGGTATTTTACAAGTCCAGTGGACGGAAATTATGTAATTGTTAACAATGGTTGGGGTAGCAATAATGTCTGGCTAAATACAGATAGTGGGAATCTAGATGATTTGATTTACTTTAGCAAATAACAAAGGATATTGGTGATACAAATGAGAAAAATAATATACATCGCTTTTCTAGTCTCGTTGTTATTGGTTGTTTCTGCTTGCTCAAAAAGTAATGCTGCAAATGAGATTACTAAAATAGTAAATGAAAAAAATATAATAGATATTACAGTGTCGACTCAAATGACAACTCAAAAGCAAGACATTGTGTTGAATGAAAATGATTGGGGAAAACTATTAGACAAATTAAGTTCATATTCTTTAAATCGCGTTGATGATGAGAACGAGAACGGTTGGGAATATTTGTTCGAAATAAAGCAAAAAGATGATGTAATTACTTTAATATCTTTTATGGGAAACAGAGTCATAGTAAATGGAACTGTGTATGAAGTTAAAGACTATAACAAAGAAGATTTTTTATACTTGTTTGAGTAGATCCATATCGGTTCATGAGAACTAGTTGTGTTTAGAAGCGAGAATTAGATTGACAACGGCGCAAAAATAGTTATACTATATTTAGTACTAAATAAGAGTATAAAAACAGTACTATAAATAGTACTATGCAGGGAGGATATATCATGGAGATAACAGTAGCAAAGCAGGTAGATTTAAGAGCAAATATCAAAAAATACTTTGACATGGCTTGTAATGGTCGTGCGGTTATAGTGCCGAGAAAGGCCAATAAGAACGTAGTTATTCTTTCTGAAGAAGAATTTCATGCTCTGGAGAAGGCTAAAAGAAACGCAGAGTACTTGGCCAAACTAGAGCTATCTAACGAGCAGATAAGAACCGGTAAAGTTGTAGTAAAGACTATGGAAGAGTTGGAGGCTATGGCTGAGTAATGGGAAAGATAACTTTTTCAGATTTTGTTTATGGGGAACTAGCAATATGAAGTATTCTGTTTCGGAATCGATTGAAATTCTTTACGCCATATCCGGTGCGTTTAATGACTTTAATAAGATTGTTGCAACCTTCCGTGTATCCGTTATCCGAAAGTGCACCGAATAGGGGGAGCATAAATAGCGCAAGGATATTATCTAGGGCCATTATAAGACCCGACCATGCCTGGGACATGCCAATCTTGTTTGTCAGAATTAGCGGAATAGTATTATCGTACGCCTGCCAGAATGCGCAGATCAGAAAAAATGCAAATCCAACTCCGAGAGAGCTCTTAAGGGAAGACGAAATTCACTTGAGCTCATAATGTCCAACCATAATAAGAACTGTCTCTCCTGCAAGAGAAACCAAAACTGCGAGCTTCAGACACTCTGCGAAGAGATGGGTATATGATGATGGGCGCTATGCTAAAGTCGTACTGGGCAGAGAGGAGTGGCGTGGATCCAAAGAATATCTATTCCGTATCAATCATGCCATGCATCGCCAAGAAGTCTGAAATCCAAAGACCGGAGTGCAACACAAGTAGTCTTCCGGATGTAGACGCTGTTCTTACAACAAGAGAATGTGCCAGACTTATCAAGATGTTCGGAATCGACTTTAACGATATTGAGGATGACTCCTACGATCAGGATCTCTTCGGAGATTACACAGGAGCAGGCGTAATCTTTGGCGCATCCGGTGGTGTAATGGAAGCAGCGCTTAGAACAGTCAAGCAGATCCAGGAGCTTTACGAGAACTATCTCGGAAAGCCGGGTAGCGAACTCGCAGAGAAACTCCTGCATACGCATTACAGCCAGAAGGAAAGATTCAACATCTTAGACAAATAATCATGCGTCTCAAGGGGCGAAGCGGGGCGGCTTGCTGATGCAAGCCGCCTTTTTGCATGCACTTGACAAAGTTGGTTTATCGGGGTAAACTAAACCTGTGGTTTATCGCAATCAACCACAGAGGAGGTCCCATTATGATGGATATTGAGCTTGGTGCGGTACAAGAGAAGTTCGCGGATATCGTATGGTCTAACGAACCTATAGGTTCGGGTGAGCTTGTCAGGATATGCGAGCGGGAACTTAAATGGAAAAAACCGACGACATATACGGTACTTCGTAAGCTCTGCGAGAAAGGGCTACTTAAGAATGAGAATGGCATTGTTTCATCTCTGATTTCGCGTGAAGATTTTTATTCCACAAAGAGCGAGCAAATCATAGAAGACTCGTTCAGTGGTTCGCTTCCCGCATTTGTTGCGGCATTTATATCCAGAAACAATATTTCCGCTGAGGAGGCAGATGAAATCCAGAAGATGATCGATTCGTTCAAGAAGGAGGGCTAGTCATGAGTGCAATCTTCCTCAAGATAATAAATATGAGCATCACGGCGAGTTGGCTTATTCTTGCAGTTATCCTGGTAAGGTTTGTCCTCAAGAAGGCTCCCAAATGGGTGAGATGCCTTCTGTGGGCTTTGGTTGCGATTAGGCTTCTTTGTCCGTTCTCGTTTGAGAGTGTGTTCAGTCTTGTGCCGAGTAGCGAGACGATACCTCGAGACATCGGTATATCGCATGAGCCTGCAATAAACTCCGGAATCAGCATCGTCAATAATACCATCAACCCAATAATTGCGGATTCATTTACGCCGAAAGTGGGTGACAGCATAAATCCGCTTCAAGCGATGATTCCTGCTGCTGCGGCAGTGTGGATTATAGGAGTGCTTGCGTTGCTTGCTTATGCCCTAATAAGCTATCTGAAACTGAAGAGGTCGGTTGCTGTCGCTGCTCCGCTCGGCGACAAGATTATGGTTTGCGACGAAGTAAAGTCGCCATTCATTCTTGGTATTCTTAGACCATTGGTTTATGTGCCCTCATCGATGTCGGGGGAGATTCTTGAGAATGTCATTCGACACGAGAAGGCGCACTTGAAGCGTCGCGATCATTTGTGGAAGCCCTTGGGGTTCCTTCTCCTGGCGGTATATTGGTTCAATCCGTTGTCTTGGATAGCATATATTTTGCTTTGCAGGGATATTGAGATGGCGTGCGACGAACGAGTCATTCGCGATATGAACAGGGATGATATCGCTGCGTATTCGCAGGCGCTTCTCGACTGCAGTTTCTCGAGAAGGCAGATTGCGGCTTGCCCGCTTGCATTTGGTGAGGTAGGAGTGAAGGAAAGAGTCAAAGGCGTGCTGAATTATAAACGACCTGCGTTTTGGATTATTCTAATTGCCGTCATACTATGCGTGTTTGTCGCTGTATGTTTAATGACGAATCCACCTACAAACAAGAATACGCCAACTGAATCCGGAGAGAGTATTGTTGACGGAGAGGATATAGTTATGGGCAATATGAAAACATATTCATTCCTTCCAGACGAAACATATGAATGCGATGGATACTCGTATAAGTATAGGCTGGAATTAGTCGGAAGAATGCATGCCGCAGCTGTGGACTCGAAATATGTCGTCCTGAGCAATAGAGAGGATATTACATTTGAACAGGCGGCAGCCACTTTGTTCAGCAGCGATTCGAACGACTGGTTTGATCCGAAAGAGGCGGTACTCGTTGATATAAGCACGTTGGAAAATATAAGCGCGACATCACAGGTTGCCTCATCCGGGTGGATGGCGGATTCAGGTTCAATATATCATGATGCGGTTACACCGGCTCCCGTGGTGAGTATCGCCAGGTATCTTCCGGTCGTAGTGCTGGATACAAAAGAGGAGCTGAATCAGTTCAAGAAAAAATATGCGAATATTTTTGAGCTCGGACACGCATTTGAAGAAGCGGTGCCGTTTAGCGATGCAATCGCAGCGTACGATGAAACTTTCTTTGACACGCATACATTGGTTCTGATATGCATATATAGCAACAAATCGGAGCTTAGGTATACGCTACAAAATGTAACACGTGAAGAGAGCGGCGCCGACGGAGCTATCTATTTGAACGTAGTTGAATCGAGCACCGCAACCACAACCGAGGATGAGGAGCTGGGCTGGTTCGTGATGACAGAGATTAAAGACGAGGACCTGGCGGGCGTCACAAAATATTATTCGAAGATAGTACGGGATGGTGTTGCGGAAGATGCGACAATCACGTTTACTCCTGAAAGTGAAATTGATCCAGAGCCAGTTACTTACGAGAATAAGGAGTGGGCAGACGAGTTCAACGACATATTTGATGCAATTATCAACGACGAGTCATTATTCGAAATTGATTCGTTAGAAAACATAAACGATGTGTATATGAGGGTTGGTGATAGAGTTATCGCATATATGAATCCCGATACGTACTGGGAATTCAAGTATGATAAGGTTGCCTATTATGTAGGACTACACAACGCTGTACACAACGAAGAGAAGTATGTATTGCTCGATGTAGACTCAGAGTTAGGCAAAAGGCTTTCGGAATTGGCGGCGCTGTTGATGGGCGAATAAAGCCCTCTGATTTGACGATGACACCACAGGTGAGATAGAATGTTGGCAACTTGGAGGCCGGCCAGAACGGAGGTTGCGTTCCAATGACAGAAGGGGATTAAACTGATTTGCAACTAAAAACCGCCTTACGGCGGTTTTTGTTAACTATGATTCATTTATTCCATATCCTCTAGCGCTTCGAGGCCTTTCTTTGATTCCGGTTTGGAGTCTCCGTGCTTTACGTTCAGCATTGTAAAGAATGCGGCGCCGGCAAAGATTGCTGCGTAGGGGAAGAGCGTTAGCATTCCCAGTTTATCCATGAGAAAGCCTGAAATAACCGGGGTTATTACTTGCGCGGCCATGGATGCTGTGTAGTAGTAACCGGTGTATCGACCAACGTCGCAGCCTGCGCACATCTCTACAACCATCGGGAAGGAGTTTACGTTTATTGTTGCCCAGCCGATTCCGGCGAGTGCAAACATCGCGTTCATGAGCATTGTTGGGCTCTCTGCTCTCATAAACGCTGCGACGCCAAAGGAAGTCGCGAGCATCACTACGCCTGCAAGAATGGTTTTCTTTCTTCCAACTTTGGAGGCGATCATACCTACAGGTAGGTATGAGATAATAGCAGCTGCCTGCGCAAGTATAAGCGTCAGGTTATAGTCCTTATGCAGGATAGAACTTGCATATACGGAGTACTTGGATGTTACCGCGTTATATCCCATAAACCAAAGTACAATCGATGCCATGATGAATATCAGTGAGCGACGTTCTGCGGCGGTGAGTTTTTTGCTCTCTCCGGGCGCATCGCAGTCTTCTTCTACTATGCCGTAACGAAGGCTCTCCTCGTGCATTTCCATAACGAACTTAGGCTCTCTTACGGTAAGCATAAATATCACAAGCGATACTATCATGATAGCTGCTATCACAACAAAGTAAGGTGTATAGCCCATTAATGAATTCTTGAGCGCGCTCGTTCCAAATACAATTCCGAGGGCCAAAACTATTATTCCGCCTGCGGACCCCATGAGGTTTATTACGGCGTTGGCTTTGGATCTAAGAGGTTTAATGGTTACGTCAGGCATGAGAGCAACTGCAGGAGATCTAAACGTTGACATAGCAACAAGTGTTACGAGAAGAAGTATTACAAATATAATGAGGTTGCCTGGATTATCGGATGTTATGTTCTTTACTACTGCTTGCCTAGCGGGAGCAACATACTGAGTATAGTCCGGGTTTGTTATTGTGGCAGTTCCTGAGGAGTTACCGCTAGGAATGGTGCTTTTTATTGCAACAAATTCTTCCTTTGTATATTTATCTTGGAGCTTAAACGTGGTTCCATCCGGTGAAAGAATCTCCGCATCCATTTCCTCGGTCTTGTCATAGATTGCTTCCATGGCGGCTGGATCGTCTATTGCAGAAACAGATGAGATCTGCTTTAGCTGTGCGGCATCAACGAGCGAAAGACCGATGAATGCGCATACGGCCACGATTGTACCAAAGAGTATAAAAGGCGTTCTCCTTCCTCTCTTGCTTTTTGTCTTATCCGAAAGTGCACCGAACAGGGGGAGCATAAATAGCGCCAGGATATTATCTAGGGCCATTATAAGTCCCGACAATGTCTGGGACATACCAAACTTGTTTGTCAGAATTAGCGGAATAGTATTATCGTACGCCTGCCAGAATGCGCAGATCAGAAAAAATGCAAATCCAACAAAGATGGTGCGTTTGTAGTTTAGCTTCATTTGGAGCCTCCGTAACAAAACAGTAGAATATCGCCAGTATTATATAAATGTGGATACACATTATTATTCTACAATATTTTTAGAATAATTTCGCCCCCAAATTTCATTACAAAACGCTTTTATTGGAAGGCATAATCGGCTATAATTAAAGACATGAACAAAGCATTTATAGGAGGATTGTTTGCCGGTGCAGCTGCAGCTGTTACGGTGTTTGCTATTGCTCCGCGCAAACTATCGGACGGCAGGGATAAGCCCTTCAAAAATAGATATTTTGCCCACAGGGGTCTTCATAGCCGGGACGGTTCCGTTCCGGAGAATTCTATTGCTGCTTTTTCCGCTGCGGTTAATGCGGGATACGGCATAGAACTAGACATCCAGCTCTCCAAGGACAATGAGGTAGTGGTCTTCCATGACGACGGCCTAAAGAGGGTATGCGGAAAAGAAGGTCTCGTGATCGACTATGATCTCGCCGAGCTCAAGAGGATGCGCCTTCTTGATACCGAAGAATGCATTCCTACATTCAAAGAGGTCCTTGACGTGGTAGATGGCAGGGTTCCTCTTATCGTTGAGTTCAAAGGCGGAAAGCGCAATAAGATTCTCTGTGAAAAGGCAATGTCCTACCTAAGAGAATATGATAAAGCTCACGGAGGAACCGGAAAAGGAAGTTCTCTATTTTGCGTTGAGAGTTTTGATGCAAGAATTGTGTTTTGGTTTAGAAGAAATGCGCCGGATCTCTATAGAGGGCAGCTCGCAAATGCCATGGAAGAATACGATGATAATTTCCCATGGATCCTGAGATTCACATCGGCACACTGCCTGTTTAACTTTGGGGCAAGACCACATTTTATAGCATACGGTCTAGTAGGCAAGAAACCATGGACGGTTAGACTTGCAGAGTATCTCGGAGCAAAGAAAATCTGTTGGACGAGCCATAATCCGGAAGATAAAGACGGAAACGATACAGTTATATTTGAATTCTATAATCCGCCAACCACTTGGGAATAAAACTACGAGGCAGCATAAGGAGGAAGTATGAATTTTTTAAATGAGTACAGAGAAAAACTCAGAACACCGGAAGAAGCAGTCAAAGCAATAAAAAGCGGTGACTGGGTTGACTACACTACAAACGTCAGTTTCCCATATCTTCTCGATGCTGCACTTGCGAAAAGACGCGATGAACTAACGGATGTAAAGATTCGCGGAAATCTAATCTTTGGACCGATTCAGACAGTAGAGTGTGACCCGGAGAGGGAGCATTTTATCTATAATAGTTGGCATTGCTCATCTTACGAGCGCGCACTCGGAGATAAGGGGCTTTGCAATTATATTCCTATGGTATTCCGCGATTGCACGGAGTATTATCGCGTATTTCTAACAGTAAATGTTGCCATGATGGCGGTTCCGCCCATGGATGAGCATGGTTATTTCAATCTTTCTTGCGCAACAGGAATTGCAAAGGGAATTCTAGACAAAGCAGATATAGTTATTCTTGAGATCAACGACAAACTTCCGCATATTTATGGTGCCTTTGATGAGTCAATCCATATATCGGAGGTTGATTATATTGTAGAAGGCGAGCACCCGGATCTTCCTCAGTTTCCGATAGGCGAGGCGACTGAAGAGGATAAGGCGATTGCCGGGTTCATCCTTCCGCATATTCAGGACGGCTCTGCGCTTCAGCTCGGAATCGGAACCATGCCAAATGTAATCGGAAAAGAGATAGCAGAATCCGATATTCAGGATCTTTCAATGCACACCGAGCTTTGTTCCGATGCGTATTATGAGCTCTATAAAGCAGGAAAAATCACAAACAAGAGAAAAAGATTATTCCCGGGAAAAGGCTTAACCGGAATAGTGTTCGGATCAAACGATCTCTACAAGTGGGTGGATAGGAACCCTGCGGTTATGATAGCTCCGCTTTCGTATGTAAATGCACCTGAGCATATCGCCCAGTTTGACAATATGGTGTCCATAAATAACTGTATCTCCGTAGACCTCTACGGACAGATAAATGCCGAGAGCGTCGGCTTCCGCCAGATTAGCGGAACCGGAGGCCAGCTAGACTATCTAACTGGCGCATCAATGGCTCGTGGCGGCAAAGCCTTTATCTGCCTGGACTCTTCATTTGTGGATAAAAAGGGCGAGCGCCACTCCAATATTAGGCCGCATTTCTGTGGGGATATCGTAACTGACCCAAGGAGCCAGGCCTACTATATAGTAACCGAGTATGGTGCAGTAAACCTCACCGGCCGGAGCACCTGGGAGCGTGCAGAAATGCTCATTTCTGTCGCACACCCAAATTTCCGCGACGAACTCGTAAAAGCCGCGGAAACCCAGGGCATCTGGAGAAGGAGCAACAAATAATAAAAACTAATACGCAACCAAAATTTGACAAAAAGAAAAACAGTGCTATAATACAAGTGTAATGTAATTAGGCTATCGAAGTACATGCGTACCGAAAAACCCCAGGAGCTAGTACCTCCTGGGGTTTTTTATATTTTTATAAAGAAATACGATTTTTTTAGTAACGCAATATGTTATAATATAATCATCTGTTAATAAGGAATTTATATACTGCCGATATAGGTTCGGATAAAAGGCCCGAATGTTTCTACCGTTGATGCCGATTCTCGGATGTCCAAGCAGGGATACCCAAGAATGAATTCACGACTATTGGCTCAAATATTGTTTTATTTGAGGTTGGCAGACTAATTGTCTGCCAAAATTATTTTTTGCACGGCCGGCGCATATGCATAGGTGTGGCGTGTATAGCGAGGACATTATTATGAAAGAAATGCAAGAAAAAATACTTAAAGACGGCAAAGTCATTTCCGGTGGAATACTTAAGGTCGGAAGCTTTCTCAATCAGCAGATAGATATAGACTTCCTGAAGAGAATGGGTCAGGAGATCGCAAGGCTATATGCAGATGAAAAAGTAGATAAGATTCTCACAATAGAAGCCAGTGGAATATCAATTGCTGTCGCAGCAGGAATGGAACTAGGAGTTCCTGTTGTGTTTGCAAAGAAGCATCTAACGAGCAATGTCGATGGAGCGTTTTACTCTGCTAACGTTCACTCATACACAAGGGACGAAGATTATAGCGTTGTAGTGAGCATAGATTTTCTGTCACCAGGAGAAAGAGTTCTACTTGTTGACGATTTCCTCGCAAACGGACAGGCGCTTAACGGACTCTTGTCGCTCGTTAAACAAGCAGGCGCAGAAGCGGTTGGTGTAGCAGTTGCGATAGAAAAATGCTTCCAGGGCGGAGGGGACGAAATAAGAGAACGCGGAATCCGAGTAGAAGCCCTCGTAGCAATCGAATCAATGTCTTCTGAAGGAATCATCTTCAGAAGTAATTAAATTGTTTATATTTAAGAAGTTTATTTTAAAGAAAGCATTTACAGGAGGAAGAAAATGAAAAAGAAGGTTTTGGCACTAATCTTGATTGTAGTTCTTGCTGCCATTCCGTTTTTGACCGCTTGCGGTGGAAATGACAGCGGAAACAATGGCGGAAACGTCGGCGGAGAGAGCAGCAATAACAACGCCGGAAGCGAGAGCGGCGAGAGCGCTGAAGGTGGCGACGCACTGACAACCGACACCATCAAGATTGGCTTCATCATGCTTCATGACGAGAACTCAACATACGACCTTAACTTTATCAACGCAGCTCATGAAGTTTGTGAGAAGCTCGGAATCAGCAAAGAAAACTATAAGATTAAGACAAATATTCCTGAAGGACAGGAATGCTATGATGCAGCAGCAGAGCTTGCAGACGAAGGATGCAATATTATCTTTGCTGACTCCTTTGGCCACGAGGATTATATGATTCAGGCTGCAAAGGAATTCCCTGATGTACATTTCTGCCACGCAACAGGAACAAGAGCTCATACAGAAGGTCTTGCAAACTACCACAATGCATTTGCTTCTATCTATGAAGGAAGATACCTCGCAGGCGTTGCTGCAGGTCTCAAATTAAACGAGATGATTGAGGCAGGCGAGTTCACAGCAGAAGAAGCAAAGATGGGTTATATCGGAGCATATACATATGCAGAAGTAGTTTCCGGTTATACTTCGTTCTTCCTCGGCGCTCGTTCCGTATGCCCAACAGTTACAATGGACGTAACATTCACAGGTTCATGGTATGACGAAACAGCAGAAAAAGAAGGCGCAACAAAGCTTATAAACGGCGGATGCAAACTCATAAGCCAGCACGCTGACTCCATGGGAGCACCGACAGCTTGCGAAAACGCAGGAGTTCCAAATGTATCCTATAACGGAAGCACACAGAGCGCTTGCCCGAATACATTCATCGTAAGTTCCAGAATTAACTGGGTTCCTTATTATGAACATGTTATCGATTCCGTGCTCAAGGGAAGCTCAATCGATCCTGACTGGACAGGAACACTTGAGACAGGATCAGTTCAGCTTACACCGATAAACGAAGCTGTAGCTGCTGCCGGAACAGAAGCAAAGCTTGCTGAAGTACAGGCAGGTCTTGAGAATGGATCCATCGAAGTATTTAGTACAGATGCATTCACAGTTGAAGGAAAGAAACTTGATTCTTATCTTGCAGACGTAGATACAGATGCTAACTACGAAGGAGATACAGAAGTAATCCTTGATGGATACTTCCACGAATCCGAATTCAGATCCGCTCCTTACTTTGATCTTCAGATTGATGGTATCACACTTCTTGATACAGCATTCTAATCCAGAAGAAATATTATAGGTTTAATCGGAGAAGAGTTTTGGAAAACAATAAGCCCGTTGTTAGTTTACGAAATATAAGCAAAAGATTCGGCACCATTCAGGCCAATCAAAATGTTTCCCTTGATATATTTAGGGGAGAGATACTTGCGTTGCTCGGAGAAAACGGCAGCGGCAAAACAACACTTATGAACATGCTGTCCGGGATTTATTTCCCGGACAGCGGCGAGATATTGATTGACGGAAAAGAAGTGTCAATCAAGTCGCCGAGAGATGCCTTTGGTTACGGCATCGGTATGATTCACCAGCACTTCAAGTTGGTTGATGTTTTTACTGCGGCAGAGAATATAGTTCTTGGACTTGATGAAAAGAAATTGGATATCGCCGCAGCATCAAAGAAGATAAAAGAAATCTGTGACGCATACGGATTTGACGTGAACCCTGCCCAAAAGGTTTACGACATGTCAGTCTCCCAAAAGCAGACGGTGGAGATTGTTAAGCTTCTGTATCGCGGAGCGGATATTTTAATTTTGGATGAACCCACGGCAGTTCTTACACCGCAAGAGACGGATAAGCTATTTGCCGTGTTAAAAAATATGAAGAATGACGGAAAGGCGATTATCATCATCACGCATAAGATGCATGAGGTAGAAGACCTTTCCGACAGAGTTGCGGTTCTCAGAAAAGGCGAGTATGTCGGCAGCATGATGACCAAGGATACCAATGCTCAGAAGATGACCAATATGATGGTCGGAAGATCTGTATTCTTGGATATAGAAAGACCTGAGCCCGAGAATCCGCGCCCAAGAATAAAAGTAGAAAACCTTTCCGTAAAATCCATGGACGGAATACTTAAGTTGGACGATGTTTCGTTCACTGCAAACTCCGGAGAAATCCTCGGAATTGCGGGCATTTCAGGTTGCGGTCAAAAGGAACTCCTTGAAGCAATTGCGGGACTTCAGAGGGTAGAGAGCGGAAGCGTAAAATATATTTACGACGACGGAAGGGAAGAAGAATTAATCGGAAAGGATCCGATGAAGATTTCTGATATGGGCGTTGCTCTTTCCTTTGTTCCTGAGGACAGACTCGGAATGGGACTTGTGGCGAGCATGGACCTTGCCGACAATATGATGCTCAGATCATTTAGAAGCGGCAAGTCTGTTTTCACGGATAGAAAAACTCCGAGAGCGCTCGCAGAAAAAGTTATAGAGGAGCTTAACGTAAGCACGCCGGGCGTCTCCGCGCCGATAAGAAAACTGAGCGGAGGAAACGTTCAGAAGATTTTGGTCGGAAGAGAAATTAGTTCTGCACCGACGGTTCTTCTATCCGCATACGCGGTTCGCGGACTTGATATCAACGCGTCATATACGATTTACGATTTGATAAATAAACAAAAGAAACGCGGTGTTGCAGTTATCTATGTTGGAGAAGACCTTGACGTTCTTCTTGAACTCTGCGACAGAATCATGGTTCTCTGCGGAGGAAAGGTCAGCGGAATCGTTGACGGAAAGTCCGCAAGTAAATACGAAGTCGGTCTTATGATGACAAGAGCGGGAGGTGGAGCGAATGAATAAAGATCGTGAACCTCTTCTAAGAATATCCAAGCGTACCGATGTTGGTTTTGCAAAGGCTTGGGGGATAAGACTTCTTGCAATCTTGGTTGCGCTTATCGTTTGCGGAATCATAACAGCTGCGTTAACCGGACTCAATCCGCTTTCGGTTTATGGAACAATGATAACAGGTGCGTTTGGAACGCCGAGAAAGCTTTGGATTTTTGGTCAGGAGATAGCGATGCTGCTTGGTGTTTCGCTTGCTCTTACGCCGGCATTCAAAATGAAGTTCTGGAACCTCGGAGGTGAAGGCCAGATTCTCATCGGTGGACTCGCAGCAGCGGCACTCATGATTCTCCTCGGAGACAAGGTTCCGAACGCAGTGCTTATTTTGCTTATGATTGTCCTTGCGATTGCGGCAGGCGCCATCTGGGCACTAATCCCCGCGATATTTAAAGCAAAATGGAATACCAACGAAACTCTATTCACTCTGATGATGAACTATGTTGCAACCCAGCTCGTCGCATACTATGTCATCGTTTGGGAAGTTCCGAAGGGTTCCGGAAAAATCGGCATCATCAATCAAAGTACGGAAGCGGGATGGCTTCCACAGATTGGACCATATAAATATCTTTTGAACATTTTGGTGATTGCAGTTTTGACCATAGCCATGTATGTATATTTAAAATACAGCAAGCACGGCTATGAGCTCACGGTTGTTGGCGAGAGCCAGAACACTGCAAGATACGTTGGCATAAAAGTTGAAAAGGTAATACTTAGAACGCTTATTGTATCAGGTGCAATCTGCGGGCTTGTTGGACTACTTCTTGTCGGAGGAACCGATCACACGATTACTACAACCGTTGCGGGGGGACGCGGATTTACCGCAGTAATGGTTGCGTGGCTCGCAAAGTTTAACCCGCTCGGAATGATACTTAGCTCATCGCTACTTGTATTCCTTGGACGAGGAGCAGGTGAAATTTCAACCATCTACGGACTCAACCATTCGTTCGGCGACATACTTACGGGAATTATCTTGTTCTTCATAATCGGAAGCGAGTTCTTTATAAACTATAGACTGCATGTGAGAAAGTCTTCTTCCAAGGCGGCCTCCGGTGAGATCGCCCAGGACAAAGAAAAGACTTCGGAAAATGCGTCAGGAGAAGCGAAGGAAGGAAAGGAGGAGAAGAATGTTTAATTTTCTAGTATCATTCATACCAAGAGCAGTGATGCAGAGTATTCCTCTTCTCTTCGGTTGCACGGGCGAGACCATTACGCAGAAAGCCGGTAACCTAAACCTCGGTCTTCCGGGCGTAATGTATGTTGGCGGTATAAGCGGCGTAATAGGTGCGTTCCTATACGAGAGAGCGTGCACTGGTGGAAGCATGAATCCGTTCCTCGCAATAGCGATACCGCTCATCTGCTGCCTACTTGGGTCTCTTCTCATGGGACTTCTATACTGCTTCCTCACGGTTACGCTTAGAGCAAACCAAAACGTAACAGGTCTTGCGATGACGACCTTTGGTGTGGGCTTTGGTAACTTCTTTGGTGGATCGCTTATCAAGATCACAAAGGCAGATGTTCCTTCGATTGCACTTTCACAGACAAGTAGATTCTTTAGTAAATCATTACCGTTTGCAAACAATCTCGGGTGGTTCGGAAAGGTATTCCTCTCCTATGGATTCCTTGCGTATGTTGCGATAATAATCGCCTTTGCCGCTGCGTTTTTCCTAAATAGAACTAGAACCGGTCTTCAGCTCCGAGCTGTAGGTGAGAATCCCGCAACAGCTGACGCTGCAGGAATAAACATAAGCAAGTATAAGTATTTTGCAACATGTATCGGATGCATGATCGCAGGTCTAGGCGGACTCTATTATGTAATGGATTATGCCTCCGGAGTTTGGTCAAACGACGCATTCGGCGACAGAGGATGGCTTGCGATAGCCCTCGTAATCTTTACAATCTGGAAGCCAAATATCGCAGTATTCTCGTCGATTCTCTTTGGCGGACTGTTCATACTTTATCTCTTTATGCCGACAGGCACAAACCTTGCGGTAAAAGAACTCTACAAGATGCTTCCGTATGTTGTAACCATAATCGTGCTGATTATAACCAGTATGAGGAACAAAAGAGAGAACCAGCCACCGGAAAGCCTGGGACTCCCATATTTCAGGGAAGACAGGTAATAACCAATTGTAAAAACTTGTATCTAACTAAAGCTTACGATATAATTATAGGATAGCGAGCTATGTAATTCGCGGTTTTTACATCTAATTATCGAAAGGAGTTAACCATGCCAGGAGGAATCATTTTTCTCATTACGCTAATTATTATTATCGCAATCGTTGTGGCAATTTTGGCTATGTGCCTTCGTATCGTGCCGCAGGAGCAGGCATATATCATTGAATTCTTAGGAAAGTATAAAACCACTTGGGGTGCAGGGCTTCACCTTAAGCTCCCAATTGTTGAGAGAGTAGTTAGAAAAATATCCTTAAAGGAGCAGGTGCTGGACTTTCCGCCTCAGCCGGTAATCACCAAGGATAACGTTTCGGTAAGCATAGACTCTGTAGTATTTGCCAAGGTGTTTGATCCGAGGCTTTATACATACGGCGTAGAAAATCCAATCGCCGGTCTTCAGAACCTTTCCGCTACCACACTTAGAAATATCATCGGTAGCATGGAACTTGACCAGACGCTCACATCGCGTGACAAGATTAACAGTCAGCTCGAGGTAATCCTCGATCAGGCAACAGACGCTTGGGGAATCAAAGTTACTCGTGTAGAACTTAAGAACATCACACCGCCACGCGAAATAGAAGAAGTAATGACCAAGCAGATGAGGGCTGAGCGTGAACGTCGTCAGACAGTACTTGAGGCTCAGGCTCACCAGGAGGCAGTAGTATCCAGAGCAAAGGGTGACAAGGAAGCCAAGGTTCTCGCAGCAGAAGCCGAGAAGGAAGCAAAGATTGCAATTGCAGAAGGTCAGGCAAGATCAATCGAACTCGTTGCCCAGGCAGAGGCAGAAGGTCTCAAGAGAATCAAAGAAGCAAACATCAACGAAGAAGTGCTTAAATATAAAGGTCTTGATGCACTTAAGTCAGTTGCAAACGGACGCGCAACAAAGATCTATATGCCATCCGATATCGCAGAACTCGTATCCAAGGTTGGCGTAATCGGAGAAACACTCGGCATCGGAGATCATACACCGATTGACCATTCGGAACCTGAGAGAAAGCCTTTAGAAGATAATCCTTGCATAACAGAGGAAACATCAAAAGGCGGAAAGCGCGCCGCAAAGACAACGGCAGAAATTAAACGCAGTGTAGAAGAAAACTAGTACTTTTAGCGATAAGGCCAAGGCGGGCAAAGGCCAATTAGTTGGCGCCCAAATAAACTAATCGGGGGGGGTATTACGGATACCTCCTCGCGAAAGGAAGAAGGATGAAACTGGAACAAGCGAGAGTAGATTTCTCACTCTTACAGAAAAAAATAAGTGCGTATAAACATGCTACAGCACTGATCTATCATGATGGTGAAACCACAGCACCGCCTGACACTTTGGATAATCGCCTAAGAGCACTTCAGGTTCTTAACGATGAACTTGTTAGGCTTTGCATTGGGCCGGAAACTATGGAGCTGCTTCATTATCTTGAGGAAAATCAATACGACTTAACGGTTAACGAGCGTAGAGCCGTTGAATATATGCTCCAGGATTATAACAGGAGAAAGAACATTCCTGTGGATGAGTATGTGCGCTACGAGCAGCTCTTAATCGAGGCGCAGGATGCGTGGCATAAGGCAAGGGAGAATAATGATTTTGAAGATATCAGACCATTCCTTGAGGATATCTTCAATACTTCAAGACATTTTGCTTTATTGGATAGACCAAATGAAGATCCGTATCTATATTGGCTAGCCAATTATGAAGAGGGGTTAAGCGTTGAGACCTGTGACCAGATCTTTGAAATGATTAAAGATGGCATTCCTGAGCTGGTCAAGGAAATAACCGAGAAATCCAAGGTTGAAATCAAAAAGGTAGATGGAGAATTTCCTGTTTCCGCACAGGAAGAGCTTGCGCTTTATATACTTGACCTCTTTGGCGTCAATATGAATAGAGTTGGGCTTGCGTTTGCAGAGCATTCCTTCACAACCCAATTAGGTTCTCATTTTGATGAAAGAATCGGACTTAATTATACAAAGAGGGATTTCACTTCTTCTATGTATTCCGTTATGCATTCTGCGGGCCATATCCTTTGTGACATGGGTCAGGCAGACAACCTGGCATATACTGCGCTTGACGGAACAGCGTCCATGGTTATTTTGGAAAGCCAGGGATATTTCTATGAGAACATAATAGGAAAGAGCAGAGAGTTTATCGAGTATATTTATCCTGAACTACATGATCTCTTCCCGAAATATATGAAGGATGTCACGGCTGACGATTTCTACAAAGCCGTTAACAGAGTTGAACCGGGACTTATAAGAGCTGATTCCGATGAGCTTACATTTATGCTGCATACAATGATTAGGTATGAACTCGAGAAGGCTATGCTTAGACAGGATCTTCCGGTCAAAGAGCTTCCGGACACATGGAGAGATATGTATAAAAAATATCTCGGTCTTGATGTAACAAATCATGCAGAAGGAATTCTTCAGGATATACATTGGCTGTTCGGCGGAATCGGGTACTTCCCGACTTATGTAATAGGAAATTCCTTTGGCTTTAGCATCGCAAACAAGATGCGTGAGACCATAGACATAGAAGCCTGTGTATCAGAGGGCGACTTCTCAAAAATCAATGAGTGGAACCACGAGAGAATCTGGAAGCACGGCGGTGTTTATACGTCCAGTGAAATCATGAAGAAGTTTGTCGGTGCTTCACCGGACAATACCGCGCATATTGAATATCTGAAGAATAAGTATAAGGAAATCTACAAACTGTAGAAGTCCGAACTGTAAAGAGGAAGACATGGATATTAAAACAGCAAAAGAAACCTTACTAAAAATGCAGGACAAGGCCAGTGCTTACGAGCATGCTTTGGGCCTGCTTTCTTTTGATGGTCAGACAACAGCACCATCAAAGACGGCATCAAACAGAGCGCATGCCATAGAAATCTTAAGCGAAGAAATCTATAAGCTCACCACGGGAGAGGAGACCGTTCAGGTAATCGAATTCCTAAACGAGCATAGAGAAGAGCTCTCGGAAAATGAGCTTCGTATGGTAGATATCTTGCGTAAATCTCTTAAGTATATGCAGAGCATTCCGATGGAGGAGTATCTTGCATACGAGCGTCTTACTGTAGAGGCCGGAGAGGCTTGGCGGGAAGCAAAAGCAAATAATGATTTTAATCACTTTGCTCCATTTCTTGAAAAGATTTATGAGACGGTAAAGAAGTTCGCTGCTTATGTCAGCCCTGAGATGGACCCGTACGATTTTTGGCTTAACGAGTTTGAAGAGGGACTTACTCAGGAATTCTGCGAGGAATTCTTCGGCCAGGTAAAATCGCGTATCGTTCCTTTGGTAAAGAGCGTCACCGAAAAGAAACAGGTTGACGATAGCTGCCTAAAGGGAACGTTTGATGAAATCAAGCAAGAAAAATTCGCGCGCTATCTCATGGATGTAATTGGACTTGATCCTGAGCACGTTGGCCTTGCAACAACTGAGCATCCGTTTACGACAAGCTTGGGATCGCATCTTGATGAACGTATCACAACGCATTATTATCCGGAGAATGTTTCTTATTCTATGTATAGCGTTGTACACGAGGGTGGACACGCGCTATATGATACAGGCTCGGACGACTCGCTCGCATATTCAGTTTTGGATGGCGGCGTATCGATGTCTATCCATGAGAGCCAAAGCAGATTCTACGAAAACATAATCGGAAGAAGTAAACCTTTTATAGAACTCATCTTCCCAAAGATGAAAGAAATCTTCCCGGAGGAGCTAAAGGATGTTACGGCAGATGAAATATATAAAGCAGTCAACAAAGTAGAACCATCGTTCATAAGAACAGAGGCTGACGAGGTAACTTATTCGCTCCACGTTCTCGTGAGATATGAGCTGGAGAAAAAACTCTTTAGAAACGAGATTGAGGTAAGGGATCTTCCTGAAGAGTGGAGAAAACTTTACAAAGAATATCTCGGGGTTGATGTTCCGGATGATACGCGTGGCGTTCTTCAGGACGTACACTGGTCGGATGGATTAATCGGTTACTTCCCGTCATATGCTATCGGTTCTGCTTATGGTGCGCAGTTCCTAAAAAAGATGAAAGAAGATATCGATGTAGATGCATGCGTCGCAAAGGGAGACTTCGCATTAATCAACAAATGGAACCGAGAGCATATCTGGAAATACGGAAGCAGCAAGACCCCAAAGGAGATACTAAATATCGCCCTGGGAGGAGAACCGTTTAGCCTCGATTACTATGTAGAATATCTCCAGAAAAAGATAGAATCGGTTTACGAATAAAGCCGTGAGAGAAGTGGCCGCCGCGAGAAATCGCGGCGGTTTTTATATGGGATTTTGTATTAAATAACAAGTATTTTTGGTGATATTTGTGCCAAAATACGCATTGGTAAAACATTAGGATTTTGCCCGGATGTATCAGTTTACCTACATATATATGCGTGATAAAATTATATCAAACGGGGCAAGAAAGAGAGGTATTTATGAACTCTGGAATTCACAATTATTCCGAGATAGGAAAGCTTAATAAGGTTCTCCTTCACAGAATCGGACCCGAGGTAGAAAACCTGGTTCCGGGCAACTTTGAAAGATTTCTTTTTGACGACATCCCTTATCTGGAAATTGCTCAGCAGGAGCACGATGCCTTTGCAAAAATCCTAAAAGATAACGGTGTAGAGGTCGTTTATTACATCGACGAAACAGCCAAGGCACTTGCGAATCCGCAGATCAAAGAACAATTTATCAAAGAGCTGATTAACGAGAGCAACGTCTTTTCACAGGATGGAAGAGATGCTATCTTTGCTTATCTTAACAGCATGGATGTAAAAGAGATGATTGCCAAAATTATTTCTGGCGTAACAAAGGAAGAGGTTCCCGAATTTAAGTCTGATTCGTTTGCGGAATTCATTTCAATCTCCTATCCGTTCTATATGGATCCGATGCCAAATCTTTATTTCACAAGAGATCCTGGCGCATGCATCGGAGACGGAATCAATATTCATCACATGCATACGGAAGCAAGGAGAAGAGAATCGATTCTTCTCAAGTATATATATAAATACAATCGCGACTTTGCGGACGAGAGCGATCAGCTTTGGTATGACTACGATATGGAATACTCTATAGAGGGTGGAGATGTTCTAGTCTTAAACAAAGAGACAGTTGCAATCGGTCTCAGTGAAAGAACAACTGCATCCGCAATTGAAAGATTTGCAAACAATCTTTTAAACGGCGGACAGTTTAAAAAAGTAATCGTTCTTGAGATACCAAAGAAAAGAGCATTCATGCATCTTGATACGGTATTCACCATGGTTGATTATGACAAATTCACCATTCATCCGGAGATTGAAGATCCGCTAAGAGTGTTTGAAATGACACCGAACGGAAAGGGTGAAGTAAAGTTCAGCTCCATGGCCGACACACTTCCAAACATTCTTAAGAACATCCTTGGACTCCCTGCTGTTCAGCTTCTCAGGTGCGGAGGAGACGACCCTATGGCTGCACAGAGAGAGCAGTGGAACGACGGATCCAATACTCTTGCAATCGCACCGGGAAAGGTTATCACCTACGAGAGAAACCATGTTACAAATGATCTCTTGGACAAGGCCGGAATCACCGTTCTTACAATGCCGAGTTCCGAGCTCTCAAGAGGAAGAGGTGGCCCGCGCTGCATGTCCTGCCCTGTAAACAGAGAGGATCTATAAACGATTTGAACGACCGTACCCAAAAGGGCAGTCGGCAAATATATTTCAATCATTAAAATTGTCCGCTGTGAGCGGGCTTAGAAAGCATTATTGCGAAAGGAGAAAATATCAATGGCAGTTAATCTTAAAGGAAGACATTTTCTAACTCTGATGGACTTCACACCAACCGAAATCAGATACCTCTTGGATCTTGCTCACGATCTTAAGGCAAAGAAGAGAGCCGGCATCCATAACGACCTTCTCAAGGGAAAGAATATTGTTCTTCTCTTTGAAAAGAACTCCACAAGAACACGTTGCGCATTTGAAGTTGCTGCAATGGACGAAGGCGGCGGAGTTACATTCCTTGATTCCGGTTCCTCCCAGATGGGAAAGAAAGAAACTATCGCTGATACAGCAAAGGTTCTCGGAAGATTCTATGACGGAATCGAATACAGAGGATTCAAGCAGAGCGTAGTAGAAGAGCTCGCAGCAAACGCTGGCGTTCCTGTATGGAATGGTCTTACAGACGTTGATCACCCAACACAGATCTTGGCTGACCTTATGACTATCGAAGAGCACGTAGCAAAGCCGCTCAACAAGGTTAAGGTTGTATTCTCCGGCGACATCAGAAACAATATGAGCTATGCTTGGATGTATGGCTGCGCAAAGATGGGAATGCACTATGTTGCTTACGGACCAAAGGCTCTCGAAAAGGAACTCGACAAAGAAGCTCTAAAGAGAGTAAAGGAAGTTGCAAAGGAAACAGGCGCAACAATCGAAGTTAGCTCCGATCCAAAGAGCCTCAAGGGAGCAGACGTAATCTACGCTGACGTATGGGCTTCCATGGGAGAAGAAAAAGAAATTCCAAACAGAGTTAAGCTTCTCACACCGTTCAAGGTTACAAAGGAACTCATGAAGAAGACAGGAAATCCTGATTGCATCTTCATGCACTGCCTACCATCATTCCATGACTTTGACACAACAATGGCAGCTGAGCAGAAGAAACTAAAATACGATATCAGAGAAGTTACTGACGAAGTATTCATGTCACAGGCTTCCAAGGTATTTGATGAAGCAGAAAACAGAATGCATACAATCAAAGCTGTTATCGTAGCCACAATCGGCTAAAATGAAAAAACCGTTCCTTCACCGTCGTCATCTGATTATATGTTACACGGGCGAAGGAACGGTTTTGTTATTTAATCGTTTGGATGAAAGGATTTTGACAAAATGGCAGAAGACAGAAAGATCATGGTAGTTGACGGAAACGAGGCAGCAGCGTATGTCGCTTATGCGTTCTCAGAGGTAGCTGCAATTTATCCGATAACACCATCATCCCCGATGGCCGAAAAGACAGATGAATGGTCGGCCAAGGGCAGAAAGAATCTCTTTAATCAGCAGGTTACGCTTGTAGAAATGCAGTCCGAGGCAGGAGCCATCGGTGCTGTGCACGGAGCGCTTGAGTCGGGCTCTCTTGCGACAAGTTTTACTTCTTCGCAGGGACTCATGCTCATGATTCCTGTCCTTCATAGAATCAGCGGAACCAAGCAGCCGGCAGTTCTCCATGTTGCATCTAGAACCGTAGGAACCCATGCCATGTCCATATTTGGAGATCATAGCGATGTCATGAACTGTAGGCAGACTGGATTTGCGATGCTCTCAACGGGAAGCGTCCAGGAAGTAATGGACCTTGCGGGAGTTGCTCATCTTGCGGCAGTCAAGGCAAGAATTCCGTTCATGCATTTCTTTGATGGATTCAGAACATCGCACGAGGTTCAAAAGGTCAAGGCCATTCCTTACGAAGAGTTCGGAAAGATGCTTGACTGGGATGCCGTTAAAAAGTTCAGAGAGGAAGCTCTAAATCCTTATCATCCGACACTTAGAAACACAGTTCAAAATCCTGATGTCTATTTCCAATTTAGAGAAGCAAACAATAGATTCTACGATGAGCTTCCGGCTGTTGTAGAAGAATATATGCAAAAGATAAACGAGATAACCGGAGAGGATTATCACGTATTTAATTATTATGGTGCGCCTGACGCGGAGCGCGTAGTTGTTGCTATGGGATCTGTCAGCGGAGCAATAAGAGAAACCGTTGAATTCTTGAATGCTCATGGCGAAAAGGTTGGATACCTTCAGGTTCATCTCTTCAATCCTTTCTCAAAGGAGATGTTTAGGGAAGCGCTTCCTGCTACAGTAAAGAAAATTGCGGTACTCGATCGCTGCAAAGAAATGGGTGCATCGGGAGACCCTCTTTATCTTGCGGTCTGCGCGGCTTACGCAAACAGAAAGGATGCTCCGTATATCGTAGGTGGTCGATACGGCCTTTCGTCAAAGGACACAACGCCTGCCCAAATCAAGGCAGTTTTGGATCATCTTAAAAACGACGAACCGCTTAACGGATTTACCGTAGGCATAGAAGATGATGTTACGCATCTCTCTCTTGCGGTGGGACCAGCGCTTGACATTCCATATAAGAAGATGGTCAACTGCAAGTTCTGGGGACTCGGCAGTGACGGCACCGTAGGCGCAAACAAGAACTCGATAAAAATCATCGGCGAAAATACACCGATGTTCACACAGGCATATTTTGAATACGACACAAAGAAGTCCTTTGGTATCACAAGAAGCCATCTGAGGTTCGGTGATGAACCGATACGCGGATCGTATCTTGTTACCGCTGCGGACTTTGTTGCTTGTCACCATCCGTCCTTCATCAACAAATACGATATCGTATCTGAATTGAAAGAGGGAGGAACGCTCCTTCTCAACTGTCCTTATACAGAGGCGGAACTCGGCGAGAAGCTTTCATCTGAGGTTAAGCGTACGCTCGCAGAGAAAAAGGCTAATCTGTATATCATAAACGCAAACAAGATTGCAAATGATCTTGGCCTTGGCGACAAGGTAAGCATGGTTCTTCAGTCTGCGTTCTTTGCTCTTGCGGACATTATTCCAATGGACGAGGCGCTCGGACTCATGAAGGCCGCTGCAGAAAAATCCTTCGGAAAGAAGGGCGAAAAGGTTGTTGAAATGAACCTTGCTGCTATTGACGAAGGCGCAAAGCATGCAGTTAAAGTTGAGATTCCGGAAGAATGGCTCGGAGCGGAAGCGGCTTGCGATTGTAGCTGCGCATCTAACTGCGATAGCTCATGCAATTGCGATGCTTCATGCCAGGATGAACCGGACTTCATCAAAAACATCTTGAGACCGATCAATGCACTTAAGGGAGATGATCTTCCTGTATCTACATTCATTGGCTACGAGGACGGAACAGTTCCGCTAGGAACAACAGCTTATGAAAAACGCGGAATCGCTACAAGGCTTCCAAAGTGGAATGCAGAGACTTGCGCACAGTGTAACCGCTGCTCCTTTGTTTGTCCGCACGCAGTAATAAGACCTTATCTTTTGAACAAAGAAGAAGTTGAGAATGCACCTGAGGGCTTTGTTACAGTTCCTGCAAAGGGAATCAAGGGCGAAGAGCTTTACTTCTCGATTCAGATAAGCGATATGGACTGCACGGGCTGCGGAAGCTGTGTTGCATCCTGCCCGCTTAAGGACAAGGCGCTCACTATGGAGCACGTCGATAGAGAACTCACACTCACACCTGAGTGGGAATATGCGCTTACGATTAGCGACAAGAACGCATTTGATATTGAAACGCTAAAGGGAAGCCAGTTCCGCCAGCCGCTCTGCGAATTCTCGGGAGCATGCGCAGGATGCGGCGAGACACCCTATGCAAAACTCCTAACACAGCTCTACGGCGACAGAATGTACTGGGCCAATGCCACGGGTTGCTCGCAGGCCTGGGGATCACCGATGCCTTCGATTCCATACACAGTAAACAAAGAAGGACACGGCCCTGCATGGAGTAATTCCCTCTTTGAAAACAACGCCGAGTTCGCTCTCGGAATGTGCCTCTCCGTCAAGCAGCAAAGAAGCAAGGTCCGCGCACTCGTAGAAGAACTCGCAGAGCTTGAGCCGAGCGTAAAACCTGCAGTTGATGAATGGCTCTCCGTATATAACGATGTCAAGGAATCGCTTCCTGTATCAAAGAAACTCGCCTCAGTTATTTCTGAAATGAGCGCAAGTGGAAAAGTAGAGGAATTAAAGAATGCAATCCTTGCGCATCCTGAATACCTGAGCAAGCAGTCCATCTGGATGTTCGGCGGAGACGGCTGGGCCTATGATATCGGATTTGGCGGGCTCGACCACGTAATCGCAATGGGAGAGGACATCAACATTCTCGTAATTGATACAGAGGTTTATTCCAATACGGGCGGACAGAGCAGCAAAGCAACTCCGCTCGGCGCCGTTGCACAGTTCCAGTCATCCGGCAAGAAGAGCGGCAACAAGGATCTCGGACGCATGATGATGGCTTATGATAACTGCTATGTCGCACAGGTTGCAATGGGTGCGGATCCAAACCAACTCATGAAGGCAATCACAGAAGCAGAAGCTTATCCGGGACCGTCAATCATAATCGCCTACGCTCCATGCATCAACCACGGCATCAAAGCCGGCATGGACGAGGTTCAGGCAGAAATGAAGCGCGCAGTTGAATCAGGCTATTGGCCGCTCTATAGATATAACCCCGCAAAGGCTGACCACAGGTTCACGCTGGATTCCAAGGAGCCGACCATGGCATATAAGGACTTCCTTGCAGGAGAAGACCGCTATGCATCGCTTTATAAGAGCTTCCCGGAGAATGCGGCTGAACTCTTTGATAAAGCCGAACAGGACGCAAAACTTCGCTACGAAACTTATAAAAAACTAGTAGAAACAGAATAAAGCCTTAAAAATATATCTGTTATACAATCCTTCGGAGCAGTTTGTTACAATCACTCAAAATCACGAAAAAAGACCTTCGTTGGAGTTGTGGATACTGTCTGAGCCCGTCAGGGCGAGTTTATCCAAACTCCCGAAGGTCTTTGAGTTTTGATGTGATTGTCAAACTGCGTAGGGTAGTATAACAGATATAGTTAAGGCTTTAATCTTTATACTAGTGGTATAATAATTTCGTGTGAGAAATTGTGGACAAATCGAGACCGGTTTGATAGAATGATAGCATGCTCTAAAAGGAGAGAGTGAAAATTGAATATGGACCCACTCCGCATATAACCAATTTGACAAATGGTGTGACGCAGGGCGGTGATACTCCGATACAAGATCTAAATAGATGAGTACAATTGTGTAGGAAAATATTTATGATAAATTGTACGTTGTTTATGTAAAGGAGGTAAATGCCTATGATTAATTTGCCAAACATTGATATGCAGAGAACAGGTCGCAACATTACCAGACTCAGAAAGGACGCAGGCCTCTCGGTCCGTGACCTTCAGGACATGTTCGGCTTCAGCACTCCGCAGGCCATTTACAAGTGGCAGCATGGTACTGCACTTCCGACAGTCGATAATCTGGTAGCGCTCTCCAGTATCTTGGGCGTAAAAGTTGAAGATATCCTCGCTGTCTATAGTGACGGCGAGGATGTTTTCTTTTTTTCGCAAAAATTCACTTCTTGACTTTTTTATCCGCTTTTTAAACCACAAGTTAAATGACAGAAAGAATACGCAATGATAAAATTGCACACGTGATTGAAAGTGTTTATATATAGGAGAGTGTGAATGGAAGAAAGAATTAAAAAAACCTTTGACAAAGTTATCGGCTATACAAGAGAAAAGAAGGAACTCTTGCAGATAGCGGATACCATGGTAAATAGAGATGCCTACGAGGCGCTTGGTGTAAGACCTCCATGTGGACTTCTTATGGATGGTATGCCGGGCGTTGGAAAGACCTTGATGGCGAGATGCCTCATAGAAGCTGTTGGCCTTCCGGTGTTTATCTGTAGAAAAGACCAGCCAAACGGAAAATTTGTAGAGGTCATCAAAGCTACATTTAAACAGGCTGCAGAGCAGGCTCCGTCAATAGTCTTTCTTGATGATATGGATAAATTTGCAAATGCGGATTATAACCACAGAGATGCAGAAGAATATGTAACCGTTCAGGCATGCATAGATGAATATAAAGAAAAGGACATCTTTGTTCTCGCAACGACCAACGATATAAATAAGCTCCCCGGTTCGCTCACAAGGGCGGGGCGCTTTGACCGCGTTATGCATATCGGTGCACCGGTTGTAAGAGATGCAATAAAGATTATCGAACATTATCTCTCTTCCAAGAAGGCGGTGTCGAAGGTTGACACAGAGCTACTTGCGCGCATTATGAACGGAAGATCCTGTGCCTATCTTGAGACGGTTATAAACGAAGCAGGAATCCTTGCAGGGCGTGAAAGAGAATCGGAAATAAAGATGGAGCATATTATCCAGGCTTGCATCAAGACCGTATTCAGAAGCGATATAAATGAAGATTATGACGATGACGATTATGACTACGATTATGGCAGCGGGCAAAAGGATAAAGAAAACATATCCAATATGGATGAAGCAGCCTTCAGAAAAAAGCTTGTCTGTCACGAGATAGGACATACCGTCGTTTCGGAAATCCTGTATCCGGGAAGCACCACGATTGTAGCAATAGCAGATAGCGGAACCGGTAGCAGAGGCTTTGCATCATCATATTGCGAAAACGAACAGGATATAGATTGGATAAAGGGAAGATTAGTTTCGGGACTCGGTGGAATGGCCGCAACGGAGCAGCGTCTCGGAATTGAAGACATCGGAAACTCCGAGGATCTAAAGAAAGTATTCCAAGGAGTAAGGGAACTCGTCGCAGGAAACTGTACCTATAGCTTTGACTACAAGAGCTTTGGCTATAGCACCTCCGAAACAAGAAAAAGCAAGATAGAAGAAATGTGCGGAGGCATCGTATCAAAGTATTATAGAAAGGCCAAAGAAATCATAGTAAAGAACAGAGAGTTCTTTGATAAACTGGAAGATGCGCTCTTTGAAAAAGGAGTGCTGGTATCCAAAGATATTGAAGCAATCAGAAAGACCTGCAAGATTGTGCCGGTGGTAGTTGATTAAGAAAAAGGGATTTGATCATTCAAATCCCTTTAAAAAGCCCAAAAATCAAAAACAAAAGATCAAAAACGAAATGTGTGTAAATGCATAAATGAAAGGAACTAAAGAATGAGATATTACAATTTTGAAAGCCATGCCCAGCAACGTTTTTGAGATGCTTGCTTCTCTTGTTGTCGCCAATTTCGCCGGAGTGGAGTTCTTTGTTGTCTTTGACAGCATTATGAATAAGCTCTATTCCATCAGTGCAATTGATGTCATATAGAAGTGCGGCATAGAGAAGCACAGAGACAAACCGTCAAATAATATGTACCAATTTACGTACATACTATTTTACAAGCGCTAGGCGGCAATGATATACTTATAAGGTGAAAACTTGTAGGGGTATCGCCGCCTGCGTCACACCATTTATGAGAGTAACAAGGGAGTAATTAGATGGAAAAATCCAAAAAACTTGCGCCGGTTTATATTATGGATATTCTAAAAAGATTTTCCAATGAGGACAATCCGCTTCTGCATGCAGAGGTGGAGAGATTCCTTTGGGACTACGGAATCGACCTTGAGCGTAAGGCTGTGAGCAGCAATATCAATATGCTTGTCGATGTGGGGCTCGTTGAGTCGCTCGGCAAGAAACGCGGTTGTTATTACGGTATGAGAGAGTTTGAGGATTCTGAACTTCGCCTGCTCATTCATAGTGTACTTTGTAATCCCTCAATACCAAAGAACCAGACCAGAGATCTGATATATAGACTCCAGGAGCTCGGCGGGGAGAAGTTTAATTCCTTTGTTGACTCCTTTAAAATGCTGGACGGCTGGAGCAAGAGCGAGAACCAGGAAATCTTCCTTAACATGGATGTAATAGATGAGGCGGTAATCGGTCACTATAGAGTCGAGTACGATTACTATAAATACGGCGTGGATAAAAAGCTGCACTTAAGCTCCACGCATATTATCTCTCCATACTATGTGATGATGCGTAACCAGAGATTCTTCTTGATAGGGCATAGTGAAGAATATGACAGCATCGTATTTCATAGGCTGGATAGAATCAAGAATATCAAATCCAGAGAAAAAGAAGAGCGCGGTAAGAAAAAGTATAAGCCGCTCAAGATGGTGAAGGGATATGAAAACGGTATAGATTTCAAATATGTATCATCTTCACTTCCGTATATGTATAGCGATGACCCTGTGCCTGTGACGTTTAAGGCGGATGTGGATATAGTTGACCAGATTGTAGATTGGTTCGGTGACGAGGTCACGTTTGAAGCCGGAAAGGCCGGAAAAGACCAGGTCAGGGCAACAGTCATAACCAGTCCGACGGCGATGGAGTACTGGGCCAAGCAGTACTTAGACAAAGTAGAGATAGTTGCACCGCTTAGTCTCAAGAAGAAAATGAAAGAATCTCTTGAGAAAGGTGTAGAGAAGTATAGTTCCAAGAAACGTTAAGAAAGGAGGAGCAAAATGTATAACGTAAAACCAGCATACAATATAGCAGATAGAGATTATCAGAAGCTCTCTCCTTCTGATGTGATTAATCTAATGTATGAAGGGACCGGCAAGGACGGCATTATGGTTGTGCCGGACCATCCTTATGAAATCAAAAAAGGAAGTGAGGGCGATCTCTGGCTGAGCTGCAAGATGGCGTGGACCAAGAAGGATAAAGACGAAGTGATAGAGGAATGCAAATCTCTATATAAGGCTATTTCAAGAATTGCCAAGGTGTATTATGACCTAGGTCCCAATCGCTATGAAAACGAGGAGTTGCTTTCAGAGGAAGATGCGGATATTTGGTCTAAATATCTAAGGGATTTGGACAATGGTCATTTTGAGAAGGATATTGAGAGAAGCATTTATCGTATCTGCGATGAAAGAATCAATAGAACCTTGGCTGACGGTCATAGATACGAAAAGCGAAAAAAATATCAGCATATGGTTGATAAATGGGATATTGCTGAGGACGAGCAAATTTTCCTTTACTGGAGACATATACAATCGCTTAGAGATGCAGTGAAGGCACGTTTTGGTCAAAGCGTATTTGCTTTTGATTTATGCATCAGGATGAAGAGGCTTTTCTATATGATGGCGTTTGAGGCGCCAAAGGGAATGATCAGAAGAGAAGCAAAGCGCCTTGCAAAGTATATGGTTCTTTCCAAGTATTGCGAGAGTGTAGAGCATCTGGAGACCGACACGGGTTTCGCATTCCCAATGGAAAACCTAAAGAATGTGGATGCCGTATGCCATGTCCTTACAACAGTTCCGGACTATGACTTCATTCCCGATAAGCCGGACGCGCTTGATGGACCGTTCTTTGATCAAATTTTCTATAGCAATGCCAAGAGCGGAGAGGGGCTGATGGATATCTTTGATTTATATAGGCCCTTCCATTTCGACTCTGCTTACCAAATAATGCAATCCTTCTTTGAAAGATCCAAGGAGGTCGATCTCGGCGTCGAGAATATAGAAGTTTCCTGCTACGATCCTGTGGAACAGTATCCGGGATACATGATGGTGTCGGATAAACCTTGGGAGCCAAATGGTTACAAGGTGCCGACGGAAGAGGAGGCCAAGAAGGTGCTCAGGAAAATTGCGGACTACCTAGGTGCGGATAAAAAGACTATTAAGCATTGCATGGTCAGAGTGTGGACAAGGCCGTATCGCATATAAAGATATCGTGTATAAAAGAGTGCGTTTTGGCAGGGGTTAATGATATAATTAACAAGGAAATAATAGAGTAAAAATAGCAAAAGAGGACAAGCGAGATTATGAATGAGTTCACAACCATAGTTTTTGATTTTGACGGAACAATCGCAGATACAAATAACCTGATTATCGGGTCGTGGCAGGCGGTGTTCAGGGCAAGAACCGGTGAAGAGGGAGATGAAAAAATCATACTCTCAACTTTTGGTGAGCCGCTCTATGAGACCATGAAGAAGATGTTCCCGGAATACGACGTGGAGGAATCCGTGGATATCTATCGCACCTATCAGAAGGAAATCTTTTTGGAGCAGATAGGGATTTTTCCGGGCATGAAGGAGCTTATCCTTGGATTAAAAGAAAAGGGCTATAAGGTTGGAATTGCAACGTCCAGGCTTCGTGAATCTACGATGATGGGCCTTAATAAATTTGGACTAGCGGATTCAATCGATGCGCTTGTCACTGTAGAGGATACAGAAAAGCATAAGCCGGATCCAGAGCCTGCGCTCATCTGTCTTGAAAAACTCGGAAGCACTCCGGAGGAATCAATCATGCTTGGAGATAGCGCTTATGACATGGGCTGCGGAAAGAACGCGGGCATGACCACGGTTCTAGTCGGTTGGTCAGAAGTTGCAAAGTCCGGAGTTGAGAGCACGGCAAAGGTAGGAGCTGAGGTAGATATCTTTACGCCCGATCATATTATAGAAAAAGCAGAGGATTTATGGACGCTTCTTGGGTAGTGCATTGCCTTTTAATAATCGTGCGACGCTAGTGCGGCGCCCAGATGTATAACAATCATGCGATAGTCATGCGATAGTGGAGAAAACATGCTTAATATTTATCGCGGTCGCGAGACCGTTGACAAAGAAAAGTTTATATATAGCAAGATAAAAGAAATTGGTGGAAGAACTATAGTCTTGGTTCCTGACCAATATACTTTGGTTGCAGAAAAGCAAGCATTAAAAAAGTTAAACTCAAGAGTCCTTCTGGACATTGAAATTCTAAGCCTTTCGCGACTCGGCTCAAGGCTTCTTTTGGAGCATGGAAAGAGCGACCATACGGTTATCAATCGCTATGGTAGGCATATGTTGATTTCCAAAATCCTGCGCGACGAAAACGATAATCTTGATGCGTTCCGCGGAATGTGGAATAGAGAAAAATTTGTCGCTGCAGTTAACGATTTTATTTCAAGAGCGAAGCAATACGAAGTTTCTCCCGAGGAGATAAAAGAGCTATTGTTGAAGAACGTAGTCGCTGAGGAAGTTTTAGATGGCGCTCAGGCTGCCGGGAAATCCGGCGGCGCTTCTTCGGGTGCTGCTCGCGAGGACGCGCTCACAAGAAAGCTTCGCGATATTAATTTTGTTTATAAAAAATACGAGGATGCGATAGAAGGAAAATACACCGACGCGGAAGATCTCATTTCTATGTACGAAGAAGCCGCGCGAGAGTCGGAGTTTGTCGCGTCGTCAAATATTTGGATCTATGGTTTTGATA
Organism: Bacillota bacterium; assembly: GCA_017445315.1. Lineage (GTDB taxonomy): Bacteria > Bacillota > Clostridia > Peptostreptococcales > Anaerovoracaceae > Eubacterium_B. Next base: position 71,592 of record JAFSUI010000010.1, read on the forward strand.
GCTTCACGCCGAAAAACCTTTCGTTTATATCTGCTCTTATTGAGAGGGCAAAATCGGTTAATGTCTTTTTGACCTGGGATACCAATTCGCGAGACGAGGATCTCTTTACGCTTTCCGGAAAGGTTTGCGGAGAACTGGTATCGCACGCAGAGTCAGTCGGAAGCAAATACTCCGTAACAAATCTAGGAGAAGATGATAAAAAAGCATATGCCGTAACGGCTAGAGCCCCTGGAATTGCAACGCTTGAGAGGGAATTCTTTTCTGTTGGAATAAGGCCCGCGGATGATGAAAAGGCTGCGAGCGGCGTAACTCTCGTTAAATGCGGATCCCCTTATGCAGAGGCGGAAGCCGCCGCGTCTCACGTCAGAACTCTTTTGAGAGAAAAAGAGTATAGGCTTTCGGATATACTTTTGATCTGTAACGATCAGAGCGACCGCGCAGGAATTATCATGCGCGTATTTCAGGAATACGGACTTGAACTCTTTGATGACAAGAAACGTCAGGTGGTAAACTCTCCGCTTGCGATTTTCCTTTCCGCGCTTATTGACACGATGGTCTATGGTTACAGAGCGATAGATGTAATCACCGCCCTAAAGACCGGACTCACAGGCCTCTCGCGTGAAGAGATAACAAAGCTAGAGCAATACGCCATGCGTTTAAGAATCCGAGGATCGCTTTGGAAAAAAGAATTCACTCGCGGTTCATATATGACGCGTTATAAGAATGGCGGCCTTGAAGAGATAGAAGAAATTAGAAAGAAAGCGATTCCGCTATTTGAGTCGTTTGAGAAGATATATAAAGAGAGCAAAACCTACGGTGAATTCCTTGGTAGGACCAAGGAACTCTTTGAGGATGAATTAAAAATCTCCGAAAGAATGGAAGAACTCGCGGATGTCCAGAGACTTGTCGGTGCATCGGATATCGCAGAAGAGAGCACGCAGCTCTGGGATATCGTAAAAGAAATCTTTGACCAGATAGAAGAAATCATGGGCGATACTTCTTTTGACGGCAAGGAGTTCCACGACATTCTTCGCGCTGGTCTTTCGCAGCTTGAGATCGGAGTTCTTCCGCCGAGCGCGGACGATATGATTCTCGGAACCATGCAGCGCACGCGCGCAGGCGATGTAAAATCCGTCATCATCATGGGCGCAAACGACGGCATACTTCCGCTTAAGCCGGCGGACGATGTTTTGTTCAGCAAAGAAGAGATGGCGGAACTTGAGGCCGAAGGTTTTTCCTTTGGTAGCGACAGCGAAGTCAGAAGAATGGAAGAAGACGTCGCGCTGTATAGATGTCTCTTTAAGCCGGAGGAGGACCTTTGGATTTCTTATAGTACGGCGGGAACCGGAGGAGAAGCAATACAGCCTTCGGAAGTCATCGCTACGATAAAAAAGATTTTTCCAAAGTTGAAGGAGGAGGAAGACCCGAATCTGTCTTCAAATATTTTGTATAGGCTCGGCGGAGAGACAAATACATTAAGGCGCTATAGCGAGGCGATGAGGAGTGCCATGTTGGGTCAGCCTATTGACTCCGCATGGGAGGTTGTTTCTGAATGGATACAAAAGAGAGATACAGAACTCGGTAGCGACAACCTAAGAGTGATAAAGGAAAATCTTGAGTTTACAAACGAGCAAGAAAACCTGGATACAAAAATTATTGATTTCTTGTTCAACGATTCATATAGTCCGTCGGAGCTTGAGATGTTCAGCGGATGTCCGTATAGACATTTTGTTTCGTATGTTTTGCACGCAGAAGAAGAGCGCGTTGACGAGGTTGCGCCGAGAGAAATCGGTGAGCTTTATCACAGCACGTTAGAATGCTTTGCGGGCGAGCTAACAGATCAAGCAAAATGGGATAGCATTACTCGTGAAGAAAGCGATGAGATGATTGAGCGCTTAAGTGCTGAGTGGGCAGAAGATTATCACGACAAGCTCTTTAAGATTTCCGGATTGGAAACTTATCTATTTGATAGAGCAGTGCACGCGTGCAAGTTCTTTGCCTGGACCATGGTTGAGCAGGCGAGAGCGGGCGAGATAAAAGAGAGCCGCTACGAAGTCAAGTTCGGAAGATGGGGAGAGTCGGGTGACGGCGGCGAGCGACTCGCGCCGATAGAAAGAGTTCTTTCGGACGGACGAAAGGTATATATAGAAGGAAGAATCGATAGACTTGATACGCTCGGAAGCGGGCGCGTCAAAATCATAGATTATAAGACTGGAAGCAAGAAGTTCAGCATTGACGATGTAAGGGCGGGCTATAGCCTTCAGCTTATGCTTTATCTTGAGGCCGCGCGCGAGGGAGAGAAGAAACCTGCGGGCGTATTCTATTTCTTGATCAAAGAACCGGCAAAGACTGTGGAAAAAATTATGCCGGACGAAGAGAAGGAAGAGTTTGAAGAGAGCTTGAGAGCGTCGTGTCAGATGGACGGAATCCTTGTTGATAACGATGATGTAATCCGCGAAATCGCGGGCGAGTTTGAGAGTTCTTCCAATGTTGTAAAACTTGCGAGGAAAAAAGACGGGCAGTTAAACAAAGCTTCGGAAAAATATTTGATTACTGAAGAGGGCCTTGACGAACTCCAAGAAGAAGTCAAGGATATCACAAAGCAAATCTGCGACGAAATAATTGCAGGAAGAATTGAACTAAAGCCCAAGCGCTCCGGAACCACAGACCCTTGCGGCTACTGCAATTACAGAAGCATCTGCAATTTTGATCCGGCCTTCAGCGGTTGCAACTATGAATATGTTTGATTGCGAGGCCTTTGATAGAATTTTGATATAATCAAATATTAATCAAACGTTAATCTTTGCTCAAAGATAGATTAAGATTCCCCGGCTATTATGGGAGCATGTTAAGTGATACGGACAAGTGCCGGGAAAGGAAAAGACATGGATAACTTTGAAAAGATCGAAAAATTAGTTGAGAAAACAGGGGTTAGCTATAAAGATGCCAAGAGGGTTTTGGAAGAAGCAAACGGAGACCTGCTTGATGCGATGATTATCCTTGAGCAAGAGGGTAAGGCCAGCGCCCCAAAGAACAGCACATACTCCACGCAGTATGATGAGCAGACACAATACGTATCGGTGCCACAGCAGGTTGAGAATGCGCGTAGAGAAAACTCTGAGAAGACGAGCACAAAGTTCAAAAGACTTCTTCACAAGATTGCTCACATTCTGAAGACCAATTATATGGTAGTAAGAAGAAAAGATGGAGAAGTTGTTGTGAATCTTCCTCTCTGGGGAGTTGCTCTAATCCTTCTCTTCTCATGGTGGATTACATGCATCGTTATCGTAGGTTCGCTCTTCTTCGGATACACCTATACGTTTACGGGCGAAGCTGATTTGGAAAAGGCAAACGAAGTGATGGATAAAGTCACATCGGTTGCTGAGAAAGCAAAGGAAGAATTCGATAAACTATGAGCAATATCAGAATATTAATAGTCGAAGACGAAGAAAACTTGGCGCGTTTCATGGAGCTTGAATTGCTGCATGAAGGCTATGTGGTCGAGAAAGCGGCCGACGGCCGAAAGGCCTTGGAAATGGCGCTTTCCACGGACTTCGACTTAATATTGCTAGATATAATGTTGCCAGAATTAAATGGCCTAGAAGTTTTGAGGCGTCTGCATAATGAGAAGCAGACGCCTGTTATACTTCTCACCGCAAGGGATTCTGTAATGGACAAAGTGTCGGGACTTGACGCCGGCGCCATAGATTATATTACAAAGCCCTTTGCGATAGAGGAACTCATGGCGAGAATTCGCGTTGCTATGAAGTATAAGAAAGCGGAACAAGCAGACGATGCTGACGTGATGGCGCTGGGCGAACTCGTATTGGATGAGAAGAGACATCAGGTGACCTACGCCGGACAGGAAATCTCCTTGACCAATAGAGAGTTTTTGATGCTGAAGACCTTGCTCGAAAACAAGGGAATAGTACTCTCCAGAGACACGCTCCTCGAGCGCGTGTGCGGATACGACTATGTCGGCGAGACAAATATCGTTGACGTCTATGTTCGTCACATCAGATCAAAGATCGACGAAGCGTTTGGAATCAAACTGATCCACACCGTAAGAGGTGCAGGCTATGTCATCAAATAATTCGGGTAAAGTGAATTCCGGTAAGATGAATGCTGGTGGAATGAATGCCGGCAGATCGAATTCGGGCAGAATGAGTTCCGGTAAGATGAATGCTGGTGGAATGAATGCCGGCAGATCGAATTCGGGCAGAATGAGTTCTATAACGAAACGCTTAGTCAGAACTTTTACTAGAAACGAACTAGGCCGCATAATCGGGAGCACCATTTTTATTTTCATATTGGCGGTGGCCGTTTATATGTTTGTAACCGAGCATTCCGCGCTCGGATTCTTTAGCATTCATACCGATAGATCTTTTGAATTAGTAAAAGGTTCGTCCGGATCGCTCCGCGAGATTTTGTATAGACTTGCGGCGGAAAACGGTAAGACCGCCGAAGTGGAAATATTTAAAATGCTTAAAAACATAGGGCTTGCGTGCAATATTGTTCTTGTTGTGCGAGTCCTTATTTTGTTTCTGATAAGGCGGCCACTCGAGAATAAAAAGTATATGAAAGTGCTGAGCCCGTTGAACGAGCTGGCGCTCAAGGCAGACGAGCTTTCCAAACTTGAATTCGGCGAAGACAAATATCAATTGATAGAAGATGCAATTTCTCATTTGGATGCAGGCGAAGGGTCAACTTTGTCGCTAGGCGATAGAGACCTCCTCGGCGTAGAGGCAGCGATTAATAATCTTTTGCTCCGAGTGAGAGAGAGCAATAAACAGCAAGCGCGCTTTGTTAATGACGCGTCGCACGAGCTCAGAACACCGATCGCAGTAATCAGCGGCTACGCCGACATGCTCGCACGCTGGGGAAGAGACGACGAAAAGGTTCTGGACGAATCAATCACCGCCATCCAAAAAGAATCAACAAGAATGAAACACCTCGTCGAGCAGCTTTTGTTCTTGGCGCGCGGCGACAGCGGCAGGACCGCACTGCAACTAGAGCAGACCGACATCCGCGACCTCATGCGTGAAGCCTACGAAGAATCCGTCATGATCGACGAGAACCACGTATATAAGTTTAATGTGCAGGCAGGCGATGCGGCGGGGGTAGGCAGCAGCGCCACAGCAGGCGCAGGCGGCACCGGCAGCAGCATGCAAGCCAGCGGCGCCAACCGAGGCGGCGGCACCGGCCTAACAGTATATGCAGACCCCGGCATGCTCAAACAAGCCGTGCGAATCCTTATAGATAACGCCGCCAAATACACCAAAGAGCACGACGAAATCCTGCTCGGCGTCGGCATATCCGGAGGTCACCCATACCTCCAAGTCCAAGACTGCGGCATCGGCATGGCCGAAGCCGATGTCCCCCATATGTTCGACCGCTTCTATAGAGCCGACGAAGCCAGAAGCTTCGAAGGCACCGGACTCGGCCTCTCCATCGCCAAATGGATAGTCGATAAACACGGCGGCCACTTTGAAATCGTCTCCCGTAAAGACTTGGGCACCCGCATCCGAATAGTGCTGAAAAACCGCCAAATATAGGGGGTTGCGCGGCGCCGAGCACTGTGATACAATACATAGGCTGTGCAAAAGCCAAAAGGCAAAGCACAGAGAGTTAGAAACGCAAGGGTTTTGCCCGAGCAGATTACAGAAAAGAGGTAGAAGCATGAAGGAAGGAATCCATCCTGATTATGTGGAATGTAAAGTTACTTGCGCATGCGGAAACGAGTTTATAACCAAGTCAACAAAGCCTGAAATGAGGCTTGACGTTTGCTCGGCGTGCCACCCATTCTTTACAGGACAGCAGAAGTTCGTTAACCGCGGCGGACGTGTTGAAAAGTTCAAGAGCAAATACAACATGGAATAATTGCTCGAGCATATTCGACATCAAAGGGAACGCAATGGCGTTCCCTTTTTGCTTGCCTAAAATCAATTTTTTGCTCGCCAGCCAATGATATTTTGAAAAAATGCCAATCCTGCCTAGAAAAACTGCTGTTTCTCCGCAAACAAGATCGTTTTTATGGTCAAATCGCCCAATTTTCATCAAAATGAGGTACTTTTTGCGTAAAAAATAGAAATTGACTTGCAAAACAATGAAAAATCATCATTTTTATGGTCAAATCGCCCAATTTTCATCAAAATTGACCCGTACCCCGTTTCGTAGAGTCGTGTAGCAGTGTATGCTACAATGCACTCAAGAAACGGAGGTATGCAATGTATGATGTTCCTTTCAAGCTCCATATCTGCAAGATGAAGGAAGAACATCCCGAAAAAACATTCAA
>JAFSUI010000011.1 GCA_017445315.1 Bacillota bacterium
ATAATCGCAAATGAAAAAATCGCATAAATCACTATCTCGACAAGCGTCCTCAATTTATATTGGGCTTTTTCTTGTTTCATCAGGGCTCTCCCTTCAAATAACCTTTTACCTCCAAGCCTCTGATATTTACGTATATTTTACCAAAATGCGTGGGGTATCACAATTACTATTTCCCCATAGAAGACGAATCAGATCTCCGTTTATTTGAAGAAATATATATGAACTATCGAAAACGGATGTTTCTTGTGGCAAAAACGGTACTCAGAAGCGACTCATCTGCCGAGGATATTGTCCATGATGTTTTCTTGAAAATCGCAAAGAAACACATGGCGACAATAAGCAAGATTAGGAACGATACGGATTTAAGGAACTATCTGTTGAAAGCAACCAAAAATACAGTTCTAGACTATTTGCATAAACATAGAAACGAGCAGATTAGTTCTGACATTGAAATTGAATCGGATATCTCCAGTTCAGTTTCTTTGACAGATGATGATTTTGTTGAAAGAATATGTAATACTATTGAGTATGAGCGGATTCTATCGGCAATGGAACAACTAAAGGATATTTACAGAGAAGTTATGTATTATCATTTTGTGATGGGTTTATCTATTCCGCAAACAGCAAAATTGATATATTGTAAGATTTCCACTGTAAAACAAAGGCTTGTGCGTGGAAAGAAAATCTTATGCGAACAGCTGATGTGCTTCTTGAAATTCCAAGCAAAGCAGAGATTATTGGCTCCATATTAGAGAAGGTGTCTCAGAATAAGCCCATGGTAAACGAAAACTTTTACTCAAACTGTCTCCCTGTAGGGAGTGCAATCTATTACGATAAAGACGCTCCAGATATAATATATGCCAAAATTGATTCGGACGGAACCACAAAGTACTCTGTTTATGAGAAAGCAATCGATAACTAGTTGGCGGACATAATGTCACAAACTATCCCAATAGTGGGGCGGGTCCAAAATAAAGCCCTCCCTGTTTTATCTGTGCTAAAGTAAATCGGTCAATGAATCTGTATCTCGATTCTTTATTGTAACGAAAAAAGAATGCGTCATAGCCTTCTCTAAATAAACGGATCTATAGTAAATGTTGTGGTTTCGGACGAGGCTCCAACGTTTTTATTGCATAAGAACTGATCGTAGGCTGAAACCCCCATTACAATGAAGCTGCGACACTCAGTCGTAAGGAAAGTACCTTTGGCTTTTGGAAATGTCTGTAAGCGGATGCATTCTAATTATGTGCGACCAAAGCAGAGTGTATATGAAAAAACCCCATGAAACTTCTCTTAGAAAGACAACAGAATCTGGCTAATAGGATTATAAGGAGAACGGGTTAAGGCTGAAGTAACTTTGAGATATTGAGGAATATAATATTGCATATCTCAAGCGCTTTATTGGCAATACAATCAGGAATTAAGAAAACTTATTATTTGTGTTAAATCTGTTAAAGGCATGTTTATCCCTTGTGCGTGCAGTCTTATCACCTTCAGCAAAAGCTTATTGAGTTCTTCTGACAGTTTTGCATCCGCAACGACAGGAATTGTTTTGGCGTTGATTTTATATTCTTCATCTATATATTTTGCAGTTACAGGGAAACAGTTTTGTATTAAAAAAGCCCTCTTCTTGCCGTTGACATACCCAAAACGAATAGTGTCACAATATCCTCTCTTCTCAACTTTACGATTATATATATTTTCAAACTTTTCGATCTTAGATGAAATTGGCACCATCCAATAATACCCTTTATGTTCAAAACAATAATGACAGGGGCGGCCATGCTCCCCGCGATTGAAAACCTCACCTTTATTGGTCATTAGATTGCAATTTGGAAGTGCATCATAGAATGCATCGGTAATGAAATAGAAGTGTCCAGTTGTCATATTGTCTCCTTACATAAAATTGCCCCGCAAAAGCGAGGCAAAACATTTGCGCCCCAGCCTTTTATATACCGCATACTGGGTGGCGGTCAACATTTGGATACGTACCTTTTATATTATGCCGATATACGTTCCCGGCAGAACATTCATCTTTTATTGTGATATATATTAGAGCATAGTACAATACTAGTTTCCCATAAAGTTGTCCTCTTGTCAATTAGGAAAACGTGTTCTTTTTTGGTTCTTTTTTAATGGACATGCGCTTCCTGACTACTTTCACTATACCCAAGAACCACATATTCTACACGGCTCTACCTCAACATTTGATGCGGAGCCAATTTAAAATGATGCCACATATTGTAGCGGCTCCAATGTTTTCAATTATCATGTTCATTGTATCCCTCAAACTCAAGAATGATCAAGACTGCAAAAACACCACGACGCCTCGTTGTTCAGTGGTTTAATCATTTGACCCCCCTTCCCTAGCAAAGTCATCAGTTCGACAATATCTATCCTAACCAGTCAAACGTATGCAAACCTTAGAGTTTACGCAAAATCATGCGTTTCTATCCTCTGTTTGTGTGAACCCAAAGCAGAGCACGTTTTCTGTTGCCTGCACCTCACTCGGCTCATAGCATTCCCGATTTCTGGAGACATGCATACATACAACGCCTTCTCTGCCTATTATCTGCGGTACAAGAGATATTGCCATAATTAATGGTTTCGGTCCATCAGGAACAAGAATCACGTCTCCAAGCGGTAAGTATTCATTTGCCATTTCACATAACCTTGCCACAAGAAATGAAAAATCATCGGTAAAAAAACTAGCGCTTGAAACAGCACGCTCCAGAACTTTTCTATTTTTCACATGAACTCTCTGTTCCATTTCACTATCCTGTGAATAGTGCGCACTACAGACTGTATACATATCTGGATCAAGAATTGATAATAATGCCTCTGTTCTTACCGAATCATAGCCAATACCTATTATGTGTAACCGCTTTTAATCTCTCAGTGATGGACAACCAATCAAAGAATAAGAATCGATACCTGCACTTGGATAAGCCTTATAGTCAATTGAATAATCACCCACCCCCTATAAGAAATCTACTTTTGACGATAATCTTTGACTAATTGTAATATCACAAATCGAAGTTTATCTAGAATAGCTACTCCTAAATTCGTAGATATTTTGGCCAAAATGTGATAAAATACCAATGATAATCAGTAATTATCGTTGGTAAACAGGTGATATGTATGCAGGTCTTTCTATCATTCTCAGGAGCTAAACGTGAAGAGTATGCAATTCATTTTCTTAATTACTTTTCTAAGGTTGGGCTAAAGTGTTGGTACGACCATGAAGAATTGTTCATTGGAGATCAATTATATGCAACTATTATATCCGAAGGAATAAATAAATCTAATTATGGAATTATTTTAATAGATAAAAGTTTTCTAGAACGACATTGGCCTATGGAAGAGGCAGAACTATTGATAAGAAAACTAGAATACAATGCGCTTTTTCCATTGCTCTTAAATGTTACGAAGGATGAGGTTGCGAAAAGCAAAATAAAGAAGATTTTAGAGTATAAATACCAGTTTATTTTTAAAAAAGAGGATATAGAACATGTATGCGACCAAATACTTAATAGGATTCTTCATGACGTGGTCTTATCGGAATGTACGATAAAATCAATAGAAGAAGCAATCCGTTTTTTTGATACATCGCACGCATTTCGATGTATTGATTATAGAAATGCACTACATATGATTAATAGTTTTGATACCACACAATATACAAACAAAACTATAGCGATTATATGTCTATTAAACACATTTACCGAAATAGAATACAGTGGAGTTTTACGATACATTTCATATAAAGTATTCGAAAAACAGGTTATTGGGTTTGATTTGTATAAAGCAGCAGAATCTATTTTTCTTATTAATCTTCAAAGAAAATGGTCGATTAGTGATTGTAATTATAGTACGCTTGATTGATGAGTTCTTCATATTTTTTTGTTGAGTAAGCATATAGTTGACAAATTAAAGATTCCAAACTGTCACGGATATCCGTGTTTTTTGTAAAAGATTTAAGTAAGCGCTCATGTCTTGAACAAAAAGATTTATCATCTGTTAGTTCATTTGCAAAAATAGTATTAGAAATACTCGGGTATGATGTTGGTATAGCGATTATTATATTTTTTTGCTCTTTCGATATTAAATACTCAGACCACATTCCGGTTCTTTCATAATCATCTCGATAATCCCCATATATGAATATAGAGATGCCGCTCATACTTATCATAGATTTCCTATGTATATAATGCTCTTTGTATGTCGAAAAAGGAAATGGATTTATAGAGATAAACCTATCAACATTTTCGTTTTTTTCATGAGCACGTTTAATAATTGGTCCTACAACAAAATTACCTATACTCATTCCCATGCCAGAAATAACTTTGTAACGACGTTCTTTTAACATCAAGGATAATTGTCTACAGAAGTTTTTAGCATCCAGTTCTTGGGATTCAGAAGAAAACGATTTCGCACCAGATATAAAAACTGATTCACTACGCACTTTTGATGAGAGAATCTCCGCAATAATAAATGATTTTTTAGGGTTTGAAACAGCCAGACATGATATGTTATATTTACTAGACAGATCACTTACAACATATTCCAATAATTGATTATTCGATTCAGCAATTATAGCAAAGTGCTCATTATTATAATTTGCATCATTAAGGATACTGGTACAACGGATTATATCTTTTATACATTTTCTTAAAATATCGTCATTAAAAGAACACCCTACAAAGAGCATATTATTACAAAGTAGCTCTCTTTTTAATAAAATTCTAAAACCTTCATGTAAGTACTCGAACTCCAAAAAATCATCCTTATCTATGACGATTGAATCCGGATTTCTACATGATCCATTCATTTTATATAGAAATAATCTGTTATTAGAGAGATGATTGAAGTCTTTATATGTTGCTATTTCCTTATAACTAACCCCTTTATTATCCAAAACCCGCTCGATGACATTATCGTAATTTGTGGTCCATATACTTTTATAACACTTTCAATTACTTCATCATTACAAATGCTTATTACACGCTCTTTCCTACCCTTTGTCAGATGATGTATACTCTTGCCCTCTGCTTTACAACACTTCTTAGGCCTTACGATACAGGGCATCAGAACCCCCTTTGATCGGATGCTTTCAATCAGATTGTCCATATCTTCATCATCCTGTACCTTAAAGGGATGGTCCGGAAAAGGATCAATCATATAGATTGGAATCTCTTCTAATCTTCTTTCTGACATATAGTCACCTCCTCTTTCTACAAACAAAAAACCCGCCGGCCGGCATGTAGCACCAAAACAAATGTGTGAAAAGTTCGCTCCGATCCCTTGGACCAGAACCGCAAACTTCCCAAGTTTTTTATTGGGAAGTGGGGTCTTGTATGCACTTGTACGACTCTTATGTGCACCTACAAAAAAATGGCTGAAGCTGTTGATACTACTTGCTTCAAGCCATATTTGTTGAAATTAAAAGGCCTAACCGTTTTTCAACGTTTTAGGCCCTGGCGTGGAGCGGGCGAAGGGAGTCGAACCCTCCTTTCAAGCTTGGGAAGCTCGTGTTCTACCGATGAACTACGCCCGCGTGTAAGGCGCCCCATATAGAGGCGCCTTTACTATTATAATGTTTTTGGTATTTATGCGTTTGCTGCTTCGCCTGAAGCTTCAGCAGTAGCTATAGCTACAGCCGTGCAGCTTTCTCTGCAGCAGCTTTTTCTTTTAGCTTGGCGAGCTGCTTCAGATTGATGATTGCTCCTGTCGGACAAACCTTGGCGCACATGCCACAGTTCTTACATGTCTCAGGATCTATCTTTGCAAGATTGTTCTCCACGTGAACCGAATCAAACTTGCAAGCCTTTTCGCACTGTTTGCAGCCGATACATCCTACCGAGCAAACCTTGCGTGTCTTTGCTCCCGCGTCGCTGTTGTTGCAGAATACTACAACCTGATTGGATTCAGGTGCGATTCTGATAAGTCCCTTCGGGCAAGCCTTTGCGCAAGCTCCGCATGCAACGCATGCGTTTCTGTCAACCTTGGCTACGCCGTTGACGACTTTGATTGCTCCGAACTCGCATGCTGCTACGCAGTCGCCGAGTCCCATGCATCCAAATGCGCAAGCCTTGAGTCCGCCAAAGAGCTGGCTGGCAGCCTTACATGTGCTCATGCCTTCGTATTCCATAAGTGTTCCTGCAACTTCGCAGTTACCGTTACACTGAACGACAGCTACTTCTTTTTCTGCAGAACCTGCTTCTACTCCAAGAATCTCAGCGAGCTTTGCGGCGACAGTCGGTCCTCCTACCGGACATTTGTTGCAAGGTGTGTCGTGATTTGCTGCGAGCTGATTTGCGTAATCGTCGCATCCTGCAAATCCGCAACCACCGCAGTTTGCTCCCGGAAGAACTTCTCTTAAGGCAGCTGCTGTTTCGTCAACAGGTACGTAGAAAACTTTGGAGGCTATGGTCAGCATGACAGCGCATACGAGACCAACCGCTACTACCAATATAATAGGTATTCCCATGGTTACGCCTCCCTTCTACTGGAACAGTCCGCTGAATCCCATGAATCCAAGGGACAGAATTGCGGACGACAGGAGAACTAACGGAACACCGCGGAAGGCCTGAGGAACGCCCTCTTCGTTTACGAGCTTTCCACTTCTTACACCGGCAAAGAGCACAAGTGCAAGTGTAAATCCTACAGCCGCACCAAATGAATTGGCGAGCGACTCAATGAATCCATATCCTTCATCGATGTTTGCGATACATACACCGAGTACTGCGCAGTTTGTAGTGATGAGCGGAAGATATACGCCGAGTGCGCTGTATAGCGATGGCATAAACTTTTTAAGCATCATTTCTACGAGCTGTACAAGAGCGGCTATAACCAAGATGAATACAACCGTCTGCATGTATCCGATTTCAAATTTGTTAAGTATCTGCTGGATTGGCCATGTAACTGCTGTTGCAAGTACCATTACAAAGATTACAGCGCCACCCATACCTACTGCAGAATCAAGCTTCTTGGATACGCCCAGGAACGGACAGATTCCAAGGAACTGTGCAAGTACGTAGTTATCTACCAGGATCATACTTATGATTATTGCTATTATCTTCATAATTATGCTCCTTTCTCTTCACTTGCTGCGGCCTTTGCGGCTTCAGCCTTTGCCTGAGCCGCTGCCTTTTCTGCAGCCTTTGCACTAGCGATTATTGCAGCGTCCTCTTCACCAAAGTCTCTAACCTTTACGGATTTGTCTCTTGTGAAATAGTTTACTAACGCAACTAGGATTGCGAAGGTGAAGAATCCGCCCGGAGGAAGATTCATGATTCCTACACCCGGGATGGATTCAGGAATGACTCTCATTGTGAAGAGTGTTCCTTTGCCGATGAATTCTCTGATGAGACCCATGGCTACGAGTACAACTGTATAACCGATACTCATTCCAATTCCGTCTAGGAGTGAATCAAAGATTCCGTTCTTGCTTGCGAACATCTCCGCACGCCCAAGGATGATACAGTTAACAACGATGAGCGGTATAAAGAGTCCGAGTGACTGGTAAAGCGATGGGGCAAATGCCTGAACCATCATCTGAACCACTGTTACGAATCCTGCGATTACTACTATGAAGCAAGGGATACGTACGTTATCCGGAATGATCTTTCTGATTGCGGAAATAACTATGTTGGACATAATCATTACTGCTGAGAATGCCACACTCATACCGAGCGCGTTTACGGCATCAGAGCTTGTTGCGAGTACCGAACAGCAACCAAGAAGAAGTACCAATACCGGGTTTTCTTTAATTATTCCGTTGGTCAGAATAGAAAGCTTGCTTTTCTTTTCTTCCATTATTGAGCACCTCCCATCTGATTAAACTGTTGGAGTGCAGCGTAGATTCCGTAGTGAATCGCGTCTGAAGAAACAGATGCGCCTGTTACGTGGTCAACTGCAGGCTCAGACTTTGCTGCTGTTGATGTAAGTTCCGCAACTCCGATGTACTGAGCAAGATGAGCTTCTGTCATTGCGTTTGTACCAACACCCGGTGTGTCAGCGTGTGAGCTAATCTTTACGCCGGTGATGGCACCGTCAGAACCGACACCTACCATCTCTATAAGCGCTCCACCAAAGGAACCTGTCGATACTGTAACTACGATTCCGCTTCCGTTATCCGCAACATAGACTTCCTGAACGGAAACCTTGTTGTCGTCTGATTTCCAAAGTGCACCATCATATGCTGTGAACGATTCTGCTGCAGGAAGAATTTCCTGTCTTGCAGCGTCGGCATCAGCCTTTGCTCTAGCCTCAATGATTGGATTTGTTATGCCGTATGTCGCAGCGAGTGCAGCGGATACAACAAGACAAATTCCAACGAGTACTACGATAGGTGCAATGTATTGTTTGAAAGCACTGTTATTATTCATCTTTCTTTGCACCTCCTCCGTAAGCTAGCTTGATGCATAGCATGTCAATAAGCGGTGTCATGATGTTCATGAGAAGGATTGAGAACGAAACGCCTTCCGGATAACCGGCAAAGAACCTGATTATCATCGTGAAGAGTCCGCATCCTACGCCCATGATGATTTTGCCAAGTGGCATTATCGGGCTTGTAACATAGTCTGTTGCCATAAATACCGCACCGAGCATTACGCCACCTGCCATCACGTGGAAGAGTCCCATGTGAGCAGCAGATACACCCTTGATTGGGTTAAATGTGTAATACAGGAATGCGAATACGAATACTGTCAGAACAAAGGCAACAGTCGTATGCGGCACGATTATCTTCTTCCAAAGGAGGATTCCAAATCCGATGAGAAGAGCGAGTGTGCTTACTTCACCGATTGATCCGCCGATTGTTCCTATGAAGAGATTCATAAGGCTTGGAAGACCTCTTGCTACTCTTACAGTTCCAACAACAGCAAGTGGTGTTGCTCCTGTTACTGCATCAGCTGTCTGCTGAGCAATAGGAAGCGGCCATGTTGTCATCTGTGTTGCAAAGGAAACAAGAAGAACTATTCTTGCAACGATTGCAGGGTTAGCAAAGTTTCTTCCGAGTCCACCGTAGAGCTGCTTAACAAGAATGATTGCTACAAAGCATCCGATAACAGCCATCCAAATTGGAAGTGTTGACGGAACGTTGAATGCGATAAGAGTTCCTGTTACTACAGCCGAAAGATCCTTAACCGTATTCGGTTTCTTCATGATCTTCTCATACGCCCATTCAAAGAATACACATGCTGCGATACATACTACAGTCATGATGAGTGCGTTTATACCAAATACATAAACGCCTACTGCAAGAGCAGGAGCAAGTGCTATGAGCACCCACATCATGGTCTTCTGAGTATCCAGCGATGTGACTAGATGCGGCGCAGCGGATACTGTTAAATTACTGCGATATGTGTTTTCCATTAAAGACCAGCCTCCTTTACTACGCCCTTTGAGAGCTTATTTATAAAGGCTAGAGGCCTTCTTGCAGGACAAACGAACGAGCAGCTTCCGCACTCCATGCACTGCATGATCTTGAGGTACGATAGTCTTTCTGCGTCCTTTGCCTGATATGCATCAGCAAATGCAGTAGGAAGAAGCTTGAACGGGCAAGCCTTATGGCATCTTCCGCAGTTGATGCAAGCTGTTTCCTCAGGGATAAGTGCCTGCTGTTTGCTGAATGCCAGGATTGCGTTGTTGTTCTTTACGATCGGCATTGAATCCGAAGGTATTGCTCTTCCCATCATCGGTCCGCCCATGAGGATCTTCTTTGGTTCCTCTTTGTAGCCGCCGCAGAAAGCGATTACGTCGCTAACGAGGCTTCCGATCGGCGCAACGATGTTCTTTGGTTCTGCAACTGCATCTCCATCAACTGTCATGCGCTTGTTTATTAGCGGTACGCCTGTGCGGAAGTACTGACCGACAAATGCAACCGACGTAACGTTGGAGAGGATTACTCCAAGCTCTGCAGGAAGAACTCCTGCGTCCATGGTCTTTCCTGTGATCTCGTAAACGAGTACACGCTCTGCACCCTTTGGATATCTCGCCTGGAGCGGGAATGTGTGCAGGTTTGTTAGACCTTGCTTGGCAAACTCTTCGTTAAGCTTTGCAATTGCGTCTTGCTTGTTGTCCTCGATTCCGATGAAGCCTTCGTCAAGATTAAGGTACTTCATGATGAGGAGCATTCCGTCGATAATGTCTTGTGTGTCCTCAAGCATAGTACGATGGTCCGAAGTAATAAAAGGCTCGCACTCTGCGCCGTTTACGATCAGAGTGTGTACCTCGTCGATGTTCTTCGGGTTGTACTTAATATGCGTCGGGAACGATGCGCCGCCCAGTCCAACAAGTCCACTGGTTCTTACGGCTTTGACAAACTCTTCAAGATTGTTTACTTCAGGAACCTTGATACTTGGATCCATTTCTTGAAGCTTGTCTGTTTCTATCACTACGAGCGTGTCCTGTCCACCCATTGCGTTACGCTGGGTTTCTATATCCTTGACTGTTCCGGATACGCTGGAGTGAATTGGTGCGCTTACAAAAGCATCGGTGTCTCCTATAAGCTGACCCACTAGCACCCTGTCGCCCTTCTCTACGAGAGGTTTACATGGTGCACCGATATGCTGCGACATGGAAATCTTAACCACGTCCGGAATCGGCATAGTTTGTGTAGCAGAGGATGCGGTGTTCTTATAGTGGCCCGCGTCAATGCTTGGCAAGTGCTTGGCACTTGAACTCATACCAAAAACCTTCCTTTCATTGTAGTCATAATCATACTGATATATTATACAACAACAGTTGCAAAAATTCATTAAAAAATTAACAAAGTCAGCGGTTTCTCAAGGTTTCCCCGGCCGCGCCGACATCGGTTCAACATTGACAAAGTGTAAAGTCAAAAGCGCGCTAGAAAAACGACTAGGAAAAGCATCAAAAAAGAGCTATAGCACCCGCTGAGCGAATGCTATAACCCTTCCTAATGCCTTAGTATAGATACCCTTTGGGGAGATCTATCTCCCTAGTATTGTCCTATATTCAGTGTGCTAATTGTGTTACAGGGTGTTTTTATTGATATTTCAATGTTTCTACGCCGCTAGGCCTTCTCTTTTCTGGCTTTTACAAGGAAGTCCTCGGTCATTCCAAAGACCTTTTCCCCGCCTTTTCTGAAGGCTATGGCCCACTCAAGGCTCTCTTTGTCCATGACTTCTCCCGTTGCAATTAGCGGAATTCCGGGTGGATACGGGATGATGCTCTCCGCACAAACCCTGCCTTCCGCCTCGCTCGCAGATATTAGCTCCCAAGAATCGCCGGTCTTTACTCTGTCCCTCGGTTTATTCATGAGAGAAAAGAGTTCGCTCACAATGCTCTGCTTCTGCCCTTGGGATGAAGCCTTTTCTCCCCGGCTTTTCTTTATATCCTCAAGTGCAATCAGGAGCCTCTCGTAATCAGGCTTTCCATTTCCGATTCCGGTCATGCACATGGAGAATCTTCCGCTATCCAGTTCAGTTATAACTCCCCTTTCAAAGAGTTCTCTGCTAAGCTGCTCTCCACCAAGACCATAATCGCTCATGTCTATAAGAATCTTACTCATATCATGCGCCGGGTGAGTAAAGAAGTCTATGTCCAGCTCGCGAAGAGCCTTATATGTATTCTCAAGATTCAACTTCCAAGACTCAAAGAGTTCCTTTCCGTACTTCTCCATCAGCTCGGCATTCATGTCCAAGGACTTCATGAGAATATATGACGGGCTCGTCGATTGAAGAAGCTTAACCTTCTCCTCCATCGTAGAAACAAGATTCTTGTTATATACATTTGCAATCGCCGTCTGCGTAAAAGACGCAAGCGTCTTATGCGTGCTCTCTATAACTATATCCGCATTCTTATTGTCGCCGGAAAGCTCCGGATACATAAATCTAAGATGCGCACCGTGCGCCTGATCTACGATCAAAATTGAGTCATGCGCGTGAACGATTTTTGCAATCTCTTCTATGTCGCTGCAGACGCCGTAGTAGTTTGGATTTGGAATGACCACTGCGGAAATCGCAGCTCCGTTTGATTCTGCTTCCGTAAATACCCTCTGAACTTCCTCGGGCTTTATCTCTCCGACGAGGCCCGATTCATGAATCTCAGGATAGAGATAACTCTGCTCTGAGCCGGAAAGCGTAACGCCGTTAAATATTGATTTATGGCTGTTTCTGGCGATCGCAACGAAGCTTTCGCGGCAGCTTTCGCTCGCCTGGCGCGCGTTGCTATTTGCGCGCGCATCGCTATACTCAGAGGCGCAGAGTATCGCAGCCATTAGTCCGAGCGTGCTTCCGCCGAGCGATATAAAACTCTCTTCGCTTTCATAGAGAGCCTTATATCTATCCATCACGTTTCTTATTATTCCCTGCGGCTGCGAAAGATTATCTGACCCGGGAATCTCCGTGATATCTCCCTCTACAAAATCGTTTAGCAGATCGCCCATTCCGTGCACATCAAAAATACGCCTTCCTTTATGTCCCGGCATATGGAAGGACACCATGCCCTTTGATATATGGTTTTCTATAAATTCAGTATAGTTCATAACCGACTAAATCCAACTATAACAGCGGACTCAAAACACGCAGGAAGCTATCTATTAAAACACCGATGAACCCCGGCCTGATTTCGTTGAGTGCAATCTGGTCGGAAACCTTAAATGTTTCTTCGCAGTCCTCCTTTAGTCCATCCAGCGCCTTTGATCCAACAAGAAGCGTTCCGCACTCAAAGTGGAGATACAAACTTCTATAATCAAGGTTTATCGTTCCGACGACGCCGATCTTTCCGTCAGCGATAAAATTCTTTGAATGTATAAATCCCGGCGTGTATTCATAAACCTTTACACCGTCCTCTATTAACGGACGATAATATGAACGCGTTACACGGAATACTATTTTCTTATCCGGAATCTTTGGAGCGACTATCCTTACGTCAACACCACGCTTTGCGGCGAGCCTTAGGCAAGACATCATCTCGTTGTTCAAAATCAAATATGGCGTAAAGATATAAACATAGTCCTCTGCCTGATTTATTATTTCAAGATAAATATTTTCGCCGAGCGATTCATCGTCTAGTGGTGAATCGGAGAACGGCTGAACTATTCCGTCAGAGTTAAACTCTGCTTCATGGAATACCTCGGGAGCAAACTGTGCGTAGTTTGCTTCGGTAGGTCTGAACGCATTCCACATATCAAGGAACATGACGGTAAAATTCCAAACGGCCCTACCCTCGATTCTAATTCCGCTGTCCTTCCAATGTCCGAACCGTTCGTATTCGTTTATATATTCGTCCGCGAGATTGTATCCGCCGGAATGCGCAATATATCCATCTATTACGCAGATTTTTCTGTGGTCTCTATTGTTATATACAAGAGAAAGAATCGGTCTTAAAGGATTGAAAACTACGGTCTTTATTCCTTCGGATTCAAGCTTTGCAGGAAATCCCATCGGAACTCTTCCCATGCTTCCGACGTCGTCATAGATGAGACGCACATCAACTCCGGCCTTTGCTTTCTCCACAAGAATCTCATGGATCGCATCCCACATCTTGCCGCGACCGACTATAAAGTACTCCAGAAAAACAAAATGTTCTGCCCTTTTCAAATCCTCAAGTAGTTCCGGGAACGCGTCGTCGCCGAGCTTATAATATTTTGTTTCTGTTTTGTCCCACGCAGGGAACGGTCCCTTCTTTAAGATATAATCTACAGTCCTCTTGAGCCTGCTTCCGATTCCGTCAATTTCATAAATCTGTTTTAAGTCCTCTTTATGCGCATCAACCACGGGATTCAGTTTTTCTCTGATTCGCCTTGATGGCCGCTTGTTTCCAAAGAATAGATACATGAGCGCACCAAAAATCGGGATGAGTAGTATAAGCAGTATCCATCCCAATTTATAGGCACTTGTATCGTTTCTGTAAATTACAAATAAAACAAGAAAAAGCGATAGAACGGTAAAAGTAATTTCTAGAAACTCAGCATAGTCTCTGAGCCTCAGAATGAGCAAAGCAAACCAAGCCGCCTGCACCAAGATGATGACGGCAGTGATTGTGAATCGCCCAAATAGTTTTCCAAAGATATGCTTGATTGACTTCATAGCCGTTTTGACTCTATTACTTTATGACATCTACTCCCATGTATTTGCGGAGTGCTTCAGGAACGATTACACTTCCGTCTTCCTGCTGGAAGTTCTCAAGTATTGCGGCAACGGTTCTTCCTACTGCAAGTCCCGAACCATTAAGAGTATGAACAAATTCCGGCTTTTCTTTTCCGCGACGGAATCTGATATTTGCACGTCTCGCCTGGAAGTCTTCAAAATTACTACAGGAGCTTATCTCTACATAGCGACCGTAGCTCGGCATCCAAACCTCTATATCGTAGGTCATAGCGCTGCTGAATCCGAGATCTCCGGAACTCAGTCTTACGACTCTATATGGGAGTTTGAGAAGCTTTAGAACTTCCTCTGCATCCTGAGTGAGCTTTTCTAACTCATCGTATGAAGTCTCAGGCTTAACAAATTTTACAAGCTCAACCTTGTTGAACTGATGCTGTCTTATAAGACCTCTTGTATCTCTTCCTGCGGAGCCTGCTTCTGCTCTGAAGCAAGGTGTGTATGCTGTGTAATAAACCGGAAGCTCTTCTTCATCCATGATTTCCTGTGCACGCATATTTGTTACAGGAACCTCTGCGGTCGGAACAAGGAAGAAGTCCTTCTGCGGTAGATAGAACATATCCTCTTCAAACTTCGGAAGCTGTCCCGTTCCCGTCATAGCCATTCTGTTAACCATGAACGGCGGAAGAATTTCTATATAGTCCTGCTCCATCGTATGAAGGTCAAGCATGAACTGTATGCACGCTCTCTCAAGTCTTGCACCGAGACCCTTATAGATAGTAAATCTTGTTCCTGCAATCTTTGTTGCTCTCTCAACATCCAAGATATTAAGAGCTTCTCCTACTTCCCAGTGTGGCTTTGGCTCAAAGGAGAACTCTGTCGGCTCAAGAAATTTTCTCATCTCTACATTTGCCGCATCGTCGTCACCATACTGAACATCCTTATATGGAGTATTTGGCACGTTTAAGATTGCGATTCTGAGATTGTCCTCTACCTCTGCTACTCTAGAGTCTAGGTCTTTGATTTCGTCGGAGAGTTTTTTCATCTCCACCATAATCTCAGTCGTATCCTCTCCCGCCTTTTTCATCTTTGGGATTTCTCTTGATACAGTGTTCTGCTTATTCTTCATTGCTTCAACTTCAGCAAGAAGAGTTCTTCTCTTTTCATCGAGTTCCTTAACGCGGTCAAGACCAAAATCGCCCTTTCCTCTAAACTCAACTCTTTCCTTTACACCCTCAAAATCTTCTCTGATTCTCTTGATATCCAGCATGTTGTCACCTCTAAAAAATGTTCTTCTTATATGTTTCGTACATATCGAGCAATGTCGATATCTTTTCCTGCGTCTTGATCTGCAGCTTTGATGCCTTCTTATAATCGTTTCTATCAAGGGCATCCTTTACCTCGGTCAAAAGGCAGGTGTATTTTTCTGTGTTTTTTCCTATCTCGCGTCTTAGCGCGTCGATCTTCTCCCATGTCTTCTTGTCGAGCTTGGCATGCGGATCAGAATCGTCATGCAGCTTTACGCATCCCCTTATCGTATTCATATGAGCAGGAATGATTCTGTCGTGAAGTTCTGTCTTCCACTGCGAGATAACCTGCTCCTTATACGATTTAAGCGTGAGATCGTCTATGACGCCGCCTTCCTTAAGCACCTTTGTCTTTTCCGGATACTCATCAAAGGCCTGCAGGTTTTCCCAGACCGTTTCCGGAGCTCTTCCAAAGAGCTTGTCGCGTTCAGCCTGCGTATAATCCGTAAAGATATTGTTCTCGCTTCTATACTCCCTATCCTTCTCAAGATAGAAATCCTTCTTTCCGCATTTCTTTGAGATGGACGCTTCCAGCTCTTCCGGAGTTTTCTCTGCTTCAAGAACCTTCTTGATTCCGTCAAGGCAAGCCATGTATGAGGCCGCGATTACAAGATAAGTATTACTCTTTACGTTAGGAGATCTTAATTCAAATCTCGTAGCAAGGCTGCTTGCACTATCTCTTATGAGTCCCGCAAGGACAGTTCTGTTTCTTGATGGCTCAAGCGTAGATTTTCCAAGCGATGTAACTATACATACCGGAGCTTCGTAGCCGGGCTTAAGTCTATTAAACGCATCGTTCGTTGCGCTCACAAACGGATTAACAACCTCATAGTTCTTGAGAAGTCCCATAAGTGCACCAAATCCAATTGGACTCATGAAATGTTTCTTCATATCCTTTGCCGAAAAGAGGTTTATAATCTTTCCACTCTTCAGTTTTGCGGAAAGACCGATATGCGTATGCTCACCGCTACCCGCAACGCCCGGGAACGGCTTTGCCATAAACGTAACGTCCAAGCCATGCATTGTGAAAATATCTCTTACGACATATTTAACTTGGTTCTCGTTATCCGCTGCCTGAATCGCATCGGCGTATTTCCAGTCAATCTCAAGCTGCTCCATTACATGGTCGTAGTGGCCGCTCGTTCCCATATGAGCCTTTACGCCGCCGACCTCCTTGTGGCCCATCTCTACGCCAAAGCCGTATTTGTCAAGAATCTTTAGCGTGTCCTCAAGAGCAGTTCTTACCTCGCCGTAGGTTCTCTTCCAATACTGTTCCTTGAGAACCTGTGATGCAAAGAGCTGCTCTCTATCTCCTTTGTCGTCCGGCGTCTTTACCCAGAACTCAAGCTCTGTAGCAGATGTGATAAGAATGTCATCTATATCGTTTGCGTTCTTTGCGCCGGTGAGATATTTAAATACATAAGGATGCAGTTTCAATTCATCGCGAAGCGTTTTCTTGAAGCAGTTTATCGCGTCCCTAAGTATCACTCTTGATCCGCATTCGTAGCTATCGTTATGCACGAGATAAGAAGGTATTCTCAGTGTTCCGACAGGAAGATTGGTATCGCTATCTACATTTCTGTAGTTGTAATCAACATACCAATTTACCGAAAGGTCAGGAACGATTGTAACCTTTGCGTTGTTAAGCTCTGCGATCCCAGGGAGCGATACCGATGATCCGTCAGTCTGCACGCCGTGAGTAAGCATCTCGCCGATATCTTCCATAAAGAGCGCAACCGGAATCTTTTCATCCGTATCGTGTCCACCGATATCGATTCCAACAAAGGAAACAAACTGAACCTCCGGATGCTTCTTTAGAATCGCTATTATTTTTTTGTTATCATGCTCTTCGGGATGGATGGTGAAAAGCATTTTATCAATATCGAATCCCAACATAAGCTTCCTCCTTCACAAGCTTGCGTTATTAATTCATATTTTCAAGTGCCTTAAGTAGTTTCTCCAGGTCTTCCATATGTCTTCCGTAGGCTGCCCAGTCGCCGCTCTTAAGAGCTTCCTGAGCCCTGTCGTATGCGGCTACAGCCTTTGATATGAGTTCTTCCTGGGTTGTTTCTCCGGAGATTTCCGATCCCTGTTCAGCGCTTCCGCCCTGGGCTGTACCTTCTGTGAATCCCGGGATATCTCCAAAGAGACTTCTAAGCGCCTCTGTAAGCGTTGCCTCGTAAGCTATCTTGTCGCCATAAGCAACTATTACCCTCTTTACCTCAGGTATCGCTGAGTTTGATGCCTCAAGATAAATCGGTTCAACATAGAGGAGCGAATTTTCTATAGGAACAACAAAGAGATTTCCTCTGCTATATCTTGAACCAGCCTGGCTCCACAGCGAGAAGTCCTGCGAGATCTTTGTGTTCTGGTCTATCTGCGCTTCTATCTGCATTGGACCATAGATGGTCTTGCTCTTTGGGAAACGATAGAGAACGAGTTCGCCATAATGCTCTCCGTCACTTCTACTGATTAACTGCGCAGTCATATTCTGCTTTCCTCTCGGCGTGAACGGAAGCGAACTTACAAACTCTGCGCTGGACTCGCCCGGAAGCTTGAGAACAAAGAAGTTAGATGTCATCTTCTTTTCTTCTGTTCCGTACAACTCGTGTGCAACCGACCAGATGTCCTCTTCCTGATAGAAAACATTTACGTCGTTCATATGATATCTTCCATATACGTCCGCCTGAATCTGGAAGAGCGCATGCGGATATCTCATATGATTTCTAAGTTCCTCCGGCATATCTTCAAAATTCTTAAAGAGGTCCGGATAAATCTTTTGATATGTAAGCGCAATCGGATCTTCTTTATCTACGATGTAGTAATCAATAGATCCGTTATATGCATCAACTATAATCTTGATTGAGTTTCTGAGATAGTTGGTGGATCCAATCTGTCCCGTATATGGCTCGGAATACGGATAGTATGAGCTCGTGGTATATGTATCTATTACCCAATAGATTTTTCCATCAACGAGTACTGCGTATGGGTCGTCCTCATAAGATAGATAAGGCATGATAAGCCGCACTCTGTCGTTGATGTTTCTGTTTATGATGATGCGCGAATTGCTGTTTACGTTGGTGCTTACGAGAAGCTTCATGCTTCCTTCTCTTATCGCAAACATGAGTCTATTAAGGAAGTTAAGCTTGATTCCTGCGGTTCCTTCGTAAGAAGTATATTTATTCTCCTGTCCATCAGGATAGTCAAACTCTGTCTCGTTTGTTCCAACGATTATATAGTCCGAGCTAAGCTCACCAAAGTAAATCTCAGGTCTCGTAACACTAAGCTCCGCATGCGTTGTCTGCGGCGGAATATTCTTTACGATTACGCTCGGCTGTCCGTTTGCGGTAATTGTATCAACTCTGGAAACAGCAACGCCGTATCCGTGAGTATATTTAATATGTCTATTGAGCCAGGTGTCATTTACTTTGTTCTCGTCTATTTCTCTGACAGAAAGATATGTCTGCGTATATTCGCCATCCAAGATATATCTATCTACGTCAACATCGTTAAACGCATAATACTGTCTTATGCTCTGCGTCTGATTGTAGAATGTGTTAACCGGTGGATAGTCGTTGATTCTTATATTGGTGAGCGTCTCAAGATTGTTTCCAAGAAGCTCAGCATTAAGCGACTGATCCGCAACAAAATCTCTAACATCTACATCATCTATATCGTAGGCATACTGCGTGAACTTGATATTGTTTGCAAGATACTCGGACTCTTTGTTTATCTCGTCCGGAGAAACAATCATATTCTGAACGAGCTGTGCAACTGCGCCGCTTGCGATGAAAACGATTGCCATGAGTGCCGGTATAACGAGCATTCTCTTATACTTCTTTTGTTTAATGCATATGGCTGTAAAGATTGCTCCGATAACAGAAAGTCCAATCAGAATTCTGTATGCCCAGAGCGTAATATTTACATCCGTAAATCCCGCACCATAGACAACTCCCGTATGCGCATGAAGAAGGTCAAACTGACGCAAGAAGAAATGCACTCCCAGCATCAAGAAAAATACAACTGCTAATAGTATGAGTTGTCCGCTTGCCATTTTGGCGAGCTCCGAAAGGTTCTGCTTTGAGACTCCTTTTTCTCTTATCGGTCTTCCGTTTTCGTCTAGCGGAATTGCCTCGTCCTTATCAAACATGTCCGGACTATGCATCACAAGAAGCACGGAATAATAGAGAACCGTTGCGATAACAAAGAGAACTATTACCCCGAGAAGAAGCTGGGTTAATTCATTAAGGAATTCAAATTTGAAAATATAGAATGATACATCCATATTGAACAGCGGATCTTTGATACCAAAGTCCGTGCTGTTCACAAACTGAAGAAGCTGGAACCATAGATTGCTTACAAAATAAATCGCAATCACTATACCAAATGCGATAGAAATAAGCGCGGTAAATCTATTCAGCTTTTTTAAGTCCGTCTCTTCCTTTGATTCTATTTTTTTGAAGTAGTTTTTCTTTAATGCCGCAAGATAAAGCCACATTAAAACGGAAAGCACCGCTGCTAGCGGTACTCCGAATTTAAGTCTGGTAAATAGACGCTTAAAGAAAACGTCTACATATCCTACTTCCTTGAACCAAAGCCAGTCGGTCAGAAAATTGACCGCCAAAAGAAAGCCGAGGACAACTACAACCAGTATGAGAATTAGTAGGGACAATCCCTTACGCTTCTTGTCGCTGACCTCCTTCTTTTCCTTCTTTACATTCTTTGCATTCTTCATATTCTTGCTCTTGGCAAGAATATCGTTAAGATTAATCGTTTTAATCAATTGACGCTCCTATTGAATATGAACAACATCCATTATTTTCATTGTATTTGCGCCATCTGCCTGCATATGTACTAGCTCTGTTCTAACTTCCGGCGCATCTTCTGTACTGAGTTTTTCCGTAACTCTTACCAGAACATAGAAGTCAGATTCACTTGATCTTATTTCACCAATCTTGAGATCCTCTATTGAATAGACGATATCAGGATTTGCGGAAATCGCACTGAGCGATCCATAGAGCTGCGAGTCTTCAGAGATGAGTTCCATTACTGCGGAGTCATCCTCGTTCAGCTTGCCCATGAGCTTTGAATAATAGGACAAAACTGTATCTACCGCTGCATCTACATATGTCACTTCGGTTCCGTCCTCTGCAGAATACCAAGCACTGTTTGTGAATGGCGCTGCCTGCTCGATTCCTTCAATACCGTAGTCGGTTCCCGATGTAAAGAGAATTGACTGATCCTCTGAAACGGCTCCAAGATTTGTTATGCCTGCGCTATACTTGTTAATTGCTGCAGCCGTATCCGAAATCTGTGGTTCCGATTCAGGTTCAGGCTGTGGATCTTCATCAACCGGAGTCTCAGGTGCAGGATCAACTTGCTCAATTGCACTCTGGTTAAAGAACGGAATATAGCTCTTTATCTTTTTTGAGATCGCATGATCCGGAAGGAAGATAAGTAGGCAAGAAATTCCTACGATGATGAGAAGGATAACGATTATGATATCAAGAAGCAGAGTCTTGCATCCGCCGCGTTTTTCGTAATCATAATCATCGTCATCTTCGTCATCAAAGATGTCTTCGTACTTCTTCTTTCTATCTACTTCTACCGCCTGCTCTTCTTCAACTTCTTCATCTTCTTCATCTTCCGCCGCGAGCATTCCTGCTTCTAGTCTTGCGGCCTCAACCTCAAGTGCGCGGTGCGATGCATTAAGCTTTTCGAGTTCGGCGTCTATTGCTGCCTCTTCCTGGGCAAGTCTCTCGGCTTGCTCTGCAAGTGCAGTCTTAAGTCTAAGGTCTTCACTAACCTCAGCATATCTTTCGGAAGTGATTTCAGGCGCAGATGTTTCTGCGACAGGTGTTTCTTCGACAGGTGTTTCTGCGACAGGCGGTTCCTTCGGTGTAAGCGTTGCTGCGGCTGCTGCGATTGCTGCAGCTTCTGCGGCGAGCCTTGCTTCTTCTGCTGCCTGAGCTTCATCGGCGAGTCTTGCTTCCTCTGCTGCCTGGGCTTCTGCGGCGAGTCTTGCTTCTTCTGCAGCCTGGGCTTCAGCTGCAAGCCTTGCTTCCTCTGCAGCCTGGGCTTCTGCCTCTGCTGCTACTCTAGCTTCTTCCTCTCGAGCAATTCTAGCAGCTTCCTCTGCAAGTCTAGCCTGCTCGGCTGCTCTAGCTTCTTCCTCTGCTGCGAGTCTTGCAGCCTCTTCTGCAGCTTTTGCTTCTTCCTCTTCTAAAGCCTTGAGCGCTTCCTCTGCTGCCTGGGCTTCAGCTGCAGCCTTTGCTGCCGCTTCTTCTGCGGCTCTTGCCTTTGCCGCTGCTTCCTCTGCGAGACGCTCAGCTTCTTCAGCGAGTCTCTCTGCTTCGTCGGCCTCAGCCTCTGCGGATGCCTTGGCAACCTCTCCTCTCGTCAACGGAGCAGGTTCTGCTATAACTTCTTCGGCCTGAACTTCGGCGTCAATAGCGCCTTCAGCTTCAGCCGCATCTACTCCCTTTTCAAACGCATGCTCAACAGCAGCCTTAAGTTCTTCTTTTTCGGTCTGCTCCTGAACCTTCTTTCTGATGCGCTCGTACTCTTCGTCAAGCAGCGCCTGGAACTCTTCGTTCTTGCGGTTAAAAGTATAGAATTTTTCTATCTTTCTTCCTGCAGGACGAGAAGATGTCTTGGGTGCCGAAGCATCAGTATTAATTCCAAGAGCGGCGTAGTCTCTCTCTTTGATTCCTGCGGCCTCGCTTGCTGCAGCCTCAATTCCACTCTTGTCAATTTTGTCTATTACAATCGTTCCCTTTGATGGAGAAGGTGCAGGTGCAGGCTTCTCTTCAGGAACCATATTTTCATAACTATCTGCGGTATTTAGCGGCGGTATAAAGTCAACCGAGAAAAGTTCCTCGTCATCGTCGTGGAACAAAGAAAGGTCCGAGCGACCATGTCTATCAAGTCTCATTGTATGAACAAGATTCCAATCAAACTCATCATGATGCCTGTCTGACTGAATGCGCTCATAAATATCTTCTTCCGTCATTGTGATTGCGCGCCTACGCTCCTCGGCAGCCTTCTTTTCTTTTCCCTCAAGAACGGAAGCCCAATCAAAATCTACTCTGTCGGTCTTTTTCTCGTCAGTCGGGTAACCCTCAAGATCCCAGTCCATTCCGTCCATGTGGAAGGAGGACTTACTGAACGTAAATCCGTCATTCTTGGAAGATTTTGATGGCGCATCATTTGGCGTAACAGAAATGTCCGAATAGTCGATTGGATTACCGCAATCGCTGCAGAACTTCTCGGTACCTTCTAGTTTTTTGCCGCAAACTTTACAATACATATATACCTCCCCTGCGCAGTTCATAAGCGCAAGTAAATTCCCTGGATGAATTATTACAATAGTCCGTAATATTATACAATATATGTAGAAATATAACAACGGGATATGTATTTTTACTTTATTGTGCTAAAGCAAGAACTTGCTATCACCTTCTCTAATAAATATGATATAATCACGATATGAACGACAAAAATATGAACGACAATAATAATAAGAAGAAGAACAGCAGAGGTGCATCCATAACAACAAGGGATATGTTAGGGGTCACGGCCATTATCCTGGTCCTTTTTTTGACCTTTCTTTTCATTGCTCTTAATCTACAATCAGAAGATAGCACCATGGCTATCCAGGATAGATACCAGTCCTTTAGTAACGGCTGGACGCTTACCCACGGCGATTCCACGGAGGTCGTAACCCTCCCCGTCCACGTTGAGGTCGGCGCCAACGAGACCATCACGATTTCTAAGGAACTTCCCACCATTTCGCAGTTCTATGCGACAGCAAGCAGAAACTACCACCAAAAGATGTTCGCATATGTAGATGACGAGCTAATCTATGAATTTCCAAAGGATAGCAGGATTTTTAGCCGCGCCGCAATAACCGACGACTGGAACCTAATCCGCCTAAACGAGGATATGTCCGGAAAACTCCTAAAAATAGAGTTCCAAACCGGAGCCTACGGCTTCTCCGGAAACATCAACCCCGTCTATCTCGGAGAGGATAACACCATAGTCCAATATATCAGAGCAGAAACCGCAATCCCTTACGCCATGAGCATCAGCGTAATCGCGCTCGGCATAACCCTTATAGTTCTCGGAATCATCTATTCAAAATATAACAAAGACCGCACCCAAATCATCTCCGGTCTCATGCTTGTAACGATAGGAATTTGGATCACAAATAGATCCAAAATGCCGCTCCTCCTAACCGGAAGCAGCATAAAATATTTCCTTGCGTTCATAAGCCTTCTCTTGGAGACGGTGCTCATACTTCTCTATGTCTGGGAAAAATTCAAAGATAAAAAACAGCCTCTAACAGGCCGGCTCATAATAATCGCAAGCGTTTATCTTGCCGCAATTTTAATATTCTCTCTCACCATGGGCTACCCGCTCGATCAGATGGTCAAATACGTCTATGAGTCTATTTTCCTTGCGTCTTTATATATGCTGATTATGCTTTGGCCGGTGGCCTTCGGAAAAGAAAGTAAGCGCCTGAGCCAGCGCCAGCGGACCACCAACAGAATGGAATTCTTCGCCGCCAATATAATGACCTTTGGTGTTGTCATAGGAATCATCTTTGATTTCTTCATGAACAATAACAGGCTCTGGACGGATATCGGCGCAATCTCCAAAATTGTTTTGAACATCTACGCAATCACGCAGATTTCTATTCACATCTACAGAAGCTATAACAACGTAATCGAAAGTGAAGAGATCAAAGGCCAGCTGCACAATAGCCAGCTAGAACTAATGATGGGCCAGATTCAGCCGCATTTTATATTTAATACGCTGAGTTCAATAAGAACCCTCGTAAAAGTTGAGCCCGATCTCGCCTACAATATGATCTACGATTTTTCCAACTATCTGAGAGCCAATGTAGATAATATGACCAATATGAACGGCATCAATTTTTCTTCGGAGCTTGAGCATATAAAAAGCTATGTAAACATTGAAAAAGTAAGGTTTGGAGAGAGGCTCACGGTTGAGTACGATCCCCAGTTTACAGATTTTAACGTGCCGCCACTCTCCATTCAGCCCATAGTAGAAAACGCCATCAAGCACGGCGTCTGCAAACGGCCTGAGGGCGGAACCGTCTGGCTCAGAAGCTATGTAGAAGGAAATCACTATGTCGTAGAGGTAGAGGATAACGGCATCGGATTCTCTCCTGAATTCCTTGAAAGTCTAAATGAAAAAGGCTCTCTCTCCGAGGAAGACTCCACAAGACATAAATTTACCGGAAACGGTTCCAAAACCCACAAATCTACAGGAATGAGAAATATCATCCTCCGTCTAAAAGAAATGGCAAACGCCGATCTAAAAATAGAAAGCACTCAAGGCGTCGGAACAAAGATAAGAGTATTCTTCCCTATAGAAACATCCGGCCATTAAACCAATAGCAAGAAGAAAGGGCGACCTGTGATCGCCCTTTCTTAATTTATTTTATGCTTTTTCTATATAATCCTCTAGCACGCTCTTTCCGTAGCTTATCGCTCTTGCAACAGCGCCATCTTCGTATGGCGGCGTCAGTTTTGCTATCCTAAGAGTCTCAAGATATCCATTGCTTCCACCCATATCTGCAAGCGCAAGATAGTCGCGCCACGCCTTTCCCGGATGCTCAATAAATTTCTTATACATCTCCATAGCGTTAACAGACGCAAGCGGATACTCTATGTAATAGAACGGATAGAGGAAGCAGTGATGCTTGTGATACCAATATCCGCCGCACTCCATAAACGTATCGTCCTCATCGTATTTACGCCAAGGCATATACTTTTTCTCAAGCTCTCTCCACGCGAGATTTCTTTCCTTTGGTGTCATCTCAGGCCTTGAATAGCAAATATGCTGGAACTCATCGTACGCAACACCAAATGGTATAAACGTTAAAATCTCATGCAAGTTATAGCTTTCGTATTTTGATGCATCGTCTCCAAAGAAATTCTTTGCATACATATTGGAGAACTGGTTCATGGACATTACGTGAATCTCCATGATGTCCGCAGACGATGTGTAATACTCCTCTATAGGCTGCTTTCGGGACGATCTATAGGTTGCAAATGCATGCCCAAGGCTTCCGCAAATATTCTTTAGGCTCTTGGCCGAGCCATCAAAGAAAGAAAATACAAAAGGTGCCTTCTTTGATGCAAGCATGGTCGCATATTCACGAGCTGCTTTTCCCGGTCTATTGGCATCAGCATCAATCAAGCCGTGCATCAGCATAAAGCTGATAAACTCGTCGGTCTCGGGACTGAAGTCTCGGAACATCTCCACGAGCTTTTCTTTCATGCTCTCCATATCGCCAACCGGCTTTGCATTTCCATCCGGGAACACGATAGCTTCGTCGTATGCCATAACCTCGTCTATTCCGAGTCTCTTGGCCTGCGCCTCAAACAGCTTATTGCAGAAAGGAACTATCTCCTCAAGAACCTGCTTTCTAAAGTTCTCAACTTCTTCCTGACCGTAATCCACACGCCAGCGCTTTAGATATCCAACAGGAATATAGTTTTCGTATCCAAGGTTTTTGGCCATCTCTGTACGGATCTTTACGAGCTCGTCCCAGATTTCTTCAAGTCTTTCCGAGATGCCGTTAAGAAAACCAGAAAACGCTTTGAACGCTTCTTTTCTCAGATTTCTATCCTCGTGCGCAAACATACGCTGGAGCGCCAGGAAGTTTTTCTCTTCGCCATCTATCGTCACATTGCATGTTGCAATAAGGCGCTGGTACTCTGACATAAGCTCAGACTCGCGCTTTGCAAGAGGAATATTTTCCTCGCAGAAAAGTTTCTTTCTCGTATCAAGATTAACAAAGTACATGGGCCCGAGTTTTTCCTCTATATAGTCCTTGAAACGGCTGTTGTAGAGCGCTTCATTAAACTCAACCCTCGCCTTGTCAAACAGCGGCGCGTTCTCAGTCGCAATGCGATGTTCCTCCGCATAGAACTCGTCCGTTGTGTCCTGCGTCTGTCTAATAAAAGTAACCTCAAGAAGATCGTTAATCATCCTAAGGAACTGATTATGCTCAAATATAATCTCAAGGACAGTTTCGCCGTCTTCGGCCTCTTCTACCCTTCTTATGGCATCCTGATTCATATCCACAAATGCCCTTAAGTCAGGCTTTGGAAATTTTAAATCTTTAAATGTCCAAGTGTCCTTATCCATCCGTTTTTCCTTTAATCAAAAAACAATACACATAGTTATTTTACCACATTTTGCAGCAGAAATAAAGATATGATAAAATACCCATAAATTAGGATAAAAATGTTTAGGAGAAAGCCATGAACCTAAGAATAGATTCAAGAAAAGTTGAAAAAGGAGATATCTTTTTCTGCATCAAAGGTACTGCCCAGGACGGACACGACTATGCCTCAAGTGCCGCAGAAAAAGGAGCTTCCGTAATAGTATATAGCCACGATATTCCCTTTTCCGATACCGAAGAAACCGTATATATCAAGGTCGATGACACAGTAAAGGCCCTTAACGAAGCCGCAGACAGCTTCTACGGATTCCCGAGTAAAAAACTAAAAATGTTTGGTGTCACCGGAACCAACGGAAAAACGACCATCGCATATATGCTGGCAGATATCTATTCCAAGCTCGCAGGCCCAACCGGCTATGTCGGAACCGTAGGAAGCCAGGTTTCATATGACGGCGAAAAGAAAAACGTCTCACACGTAGATCTCACAACGCCGGATCCTATCTCCATGAACTCAACGCTCGCAGAAATGAGAAAAGAAGGCGCAGTAGCCGCCGCAATAGAAGCAAGCGCACACGGACTCGCCCAGGGCCGAGTAGATAGCGTGGATTTTGATTATGCTATTTATACCAATCTCACGAGAGAGCATCTTGACTATTTTGGCGATATGGAAAGTTATTTCCAGGGAAAAGCCCTCTTCTTCAAAATGCTTAAGCCCGAGGCCGTTGCAATTATAAACATCGACGACGAATACGGCGAGAGGATGAAGTACCTCTGCACCGGAAAGGTCTTTACCTACGGAATAGAAGGAGTATCCAAGACCCCTGCTGACTATATGGCAACAAATGTTGAATACTCTTTTGACGGCATGGAATTTGATATCAAATACTCAGGTTCCACCTGCCACGTAAAGACCGATATGCACGTGACATATAATCTATATAATCTTCTTGCGATATTTGCGACGCTCCACAAGGCCGGACTTCCGGCTGAAAAGATAGCCGCTGAATTCCTTCATATTCCAACGATTCCGGGCCGCATGACGAGTGTCAACGAGGGCCAAGACTTTAAGGTAATTGTGGATTACGCCCACACCGACGACAGCTACGAGCAGCTCCTCCGCTATGTCAAAGAAGACATCCCCGGAGTTAACCGCATAATCACAGTTAACGGCGCACCCGGAAAAAGAGATAAGCTAAACCGAGAGTCCTACGCCAAATGGATTGGAATGTATGGGGATTTTGCCGTACTGACAGAAGAAGACCCTCGCGACGAAAAACCGGAGGATATCGCTAGAGAAATCGCATCCTTCCTCCCAGATGGTTTCCCGCATGAGATCATAACCGACAGATACGAGGCCATTAAATATGCGATAGATAATGCCCAGAAAAACGACGTAATCCTCATCCTCGGAAAAGGCGCAGAGACATATCAGGACCGAGCAAACGGAAAAGAGTTTTGGATGGGAGACGACAACGCAGCCTGCGAGATTCTTAAGGCAAAATTCTAATAAAATCTACTTAAAAACGTTGAAAAATCATTTGTAAAAAGTGTTACCGATGTGGTAGAATATTCTTTGGTATGTGCCCGGTAGTTAATGTAGCTATTTAGGCTTTTTTCAAAGCCAGAGGTAATTATGAGCGAAAATTCCTGGACTTTAAAGGAACTGAAGTTTCCAAGACCGGATCTCAACGTTTTTACACATCTTTATAAGGACGCGATAGATAGAATCCAACAGGCCACAGACGGAGATGACATCATAGAAGTCCTATACGAAGTCGATGGCCTCTCCAGAAAAATCACAGATCTTTTAACAGTCACAATGATTCGTCATACATTGGACACCACCGATGAACGTTATGAGCAGGACCAGCGCTGGTACGAAGAAAACCAGCCCCTATTCGTAAAGTCCCTCTTGGATTTCAATGACGCAATCTATAACAGCCCATATAAGGACTATATCCGCGAGAAAATCGGCCCAATGTTCTTTGTTAAGTCCGATGTCAAGAAAAAAACATTCTGCGAGGAGAACCTCCCTCTTCAACAAAAAGAGTCCGAGCTTCTCGGTGAATATGATGCGCTCATAGACTCCTGCCAAAAGGAAGTTCTCGGAGAGCCAACATCTTTCATCGGACTGCAGGAGCTTTTCGGTCACGAGGACAGAAACGTAAGACAGGCTGCCTTCAAAGCCTTCTCTGAATTCCTCGCAGAGAACGAAGAAAAGCTAGAAGAAATCTGGGACGAACTTCTAAAAGTCAGAGACCAGATGGGAAAGAACCTCGGATATGATAACTATATTCCACTTGCATACCTAGAAAGACTCCGCCTTGAATATGGCGAGGAAGAAGTCGCTGCCTTCAGACAGCAGGTAGTTGATGAAATCGTTCCGCTTTGTGCCAAGATCTATGAGTTCCAGGCCAAGAATCTTGGAATCGACGAGGTCAAAGCTTATGACGAGAGAGTTCTCTTTAACGACGGAAACGCAAAGCCCATCGGCGACAGAGACTATATGTTCAACAAAACCGTCAGCATGCTC
Source organism: Bacillota bacterium (assembly GCA_017445315.1). GTDB lineage: Bacteria > Bacillota > Clostridia > Peptostreptococcales > Anaerovoracaceae > Eubacterium_B. The sequence goes on from JAFSUI010000011.1 coordinate 29,137, forward strand.
CGCGACATGAGTCCAGAAACCGACGAATTCATAAGCTTCATGCTTGATCACGAGCTCATCGATTACGAGACAAGACCGGAAAAATCCATGAGAGAGTATGCAACAATCCTGCCATCTCGTAAGGCGCCGTTTGCCTTTTATCATTTTGACGGAACACCCGCAAGCCTCCGCCGTCTTCACGAGGGCCTCGGCTATGCGTTTGCCGCATACAAGGCATCCCGCCGTCAGCACCTTGAAGAATACTACGCATCATCATCCGACATCATGGAAATCCACGCGATGTCCATGGTTCTCTTTGCGAATAAATACGCAGAGAAGTTCTTTGGTGAAGATGCACAGAAATATATTTTCTCGCTCTTGCATAACTACGTAACGTTCATTCCATTCAGCGTCGCTGTTGATGAGTTCCAGCATATCTGCTACGCAAATATTGACATGACGCCAAAGGAAAGAGTCCAGGCCTGGCACGACCTTGAGAAAAAATATATGCCATGGCGTAAATACGATGACGAAGATGAGTTTATGAATAGAGGTGGATACTGGTATCACAAGGCACATTTCTTCTTCCACCCCTTCTACTATATTGAATACACGTTCGCGACAATCAACGCTCTTGAGATGTATCAAAAATACGAGGAGCGTCCGGGCACCGCATGGAAAGAGTATCTTGAGCTTACGGACATCGGAGGAAGCAAAGGCTACCTAGAGTCACTTAAGCTATCCAAACTCACCCCGGCATTTGAACCCGGTGCAGTCGCAAACTCAATCAAATACGTCAAAGAACTGCTAGAAAACTATATGAATAATTAATCATACCCCTCGCCTCTTAGGCAGAAAGGAAAAGTATGGACTACGCAAAAGAATCCCTTAGACTCCATGGCGAGTGGAAGGGAAAAATTGAAGTTGTCGCAACCGTCCCCGTAGAAAATAGAGAAGACCTAAGCCTTGCCTATACCCCCGGCGTTGCACAGCCCTGCCTTGAAATTCAAAAGGACATAAATAAATCCTACGAGTTAACTCGTCGCCACAATCTCTGCGCCGTAATAACTGACGGTAGCGCAGTTCTCGGACTCGGTGACATCGGTCCCGAGGCCGGAATGCCCGTCATGGAAGGTAAATGCGTTTTGTTTAAATCCTTTGGCGACGTAGATGCAATTCCGCTCTGCGTAAAAACAAAAGACGTAGATGAATTTGTAGAGACCGTATATAACATCTCCGGAAGTTTTGGCGGAATTAATTTGGAGGACATCTCCGCACCGCGCTGCTTTGAGATAGAAAGAAAGCTAAAAGAAAAATGCGATATCCCAATCTTCCACGACGACCAGCACGGAACCGCAGTCATCACACTCGCAGGTCTAACCAACGCCCTAAAAGTCGTAGGTAAAAATAAGGAAGACGTAAAGATTGTAACATCAGGAGCCGGAGCTGCCGCAATCGCAATCGTAAAGCTCCTACTCTCCGCGGGATTTAATAATATCGTGATGACAGATAGATCCGGAATCATCTACGAAGGACGAGAAGGCCTAAACTGGATCAAAGAAGAAATGTCTCGCGTGACGAACCGTAATAAAGAAACAGGAACATTAGAAGACGCCATCAAAGGCGCCGACGTTTTCATCGGAGTTTCCGCACCCGGAACACTCACTAAAGAAATGGTAGAGACCATGGCGCGCGATGCAATCATATTTGCATGCGCAAACCCGACACCGGAAATCTTTCCTGAAGATGCAAAAGCAGGCGGAGCCGCCGTCATCGCAACAGGAAGAAGCGATTATCCAAACCAGATCAATAACGTACTCGCATTCCCCGGAATCTTTAGAGGTGCATTTGACGTAAGAGCATCAGACATAAACGAAGAAATGAAAATGGCCGCCGCAAAAGCATTGGCCGACCTAGTATCAGACGAAGAACTCTCCGCCGATTATATAATCCCCGCCGCATTCGATAAGCGCGTCGGCCCCGCAGTAGCAAAGGCAGTCGCAGAAGCCGCAAGGATGAGCGGAGTTGCAAGGGTGTAGAAAACGAATTTCCCTTCCCTTACCCAAGTGCAACATCCAGCACCATCATCACGGAGAATCCGAGCGCAAAAGATAAAACACCGATATGTGAATGCTCTCCCACCGACATTTCCGGAAGAAGTTCCTCCACGACTACGTAGAGCATGGCTCCCGCTGCAAAGCTTAGTAGATACGGCATAAATGGAATAAATAATCCCGCCGCAAGTACCGTAAGGAGACCTCCTATCGGCTCAACCAAGCCAGACAGCGCGCCCCCCATGAATGCCCGGCCTTTGCTCGTTCCTTCCGCGTGAAGCGGCATTGAGATGATCGCTCCCTCGGGGAAGTTCTGTATCGCAATTCCTATCGCAAGCGCGAGCGCTCCGCCGATGCTTATCTCTGTGGATCCAGCGCGATACCCCGCATAGACCACGCCAACCGCCATACCCTCAGGTATATTGTGCAGCGTAACCGCAAGAACCATCATGGTCGTCTTGGCGAGCTTTGTTCTAGGGCCCTCGGCCTCATCAATCGCAACGTGAAAGTGCGGGATGACATTGTCCAGAACCAGAAGGAACAACACGCCTATCCAGAACCCAACAAAAGCAGGAAGAAACGCCATCTTACCCATGCCCTGAGACTGCTCAATCGCAGGAATAATCAGGCTCCATATAGATGCCGCAACCATCACGCCGGCAGCGAACCCCGTGAGAGCCTTTTGGACGCGATTATTCATTTCGCCCTTCATAAAGAACACGCAGGCAGCGCCGCCCACAGTTCCAATGAAAGGAATTATCAATCCTAATATTACTTCGTTCATATTTGAATAATACCACTCCGCCAACATGCCTAAACAAAAAAGGACGCGTCTCCGCGTCCTTGGTTTCTAAAGTGTAGTTCATTACAACGCTGCCACGACAGCCGCCTTAACCTCCGCCATATCTACAGTCGGCTCAAAGCGAGCGACAACCTTTCCCTCTCTATCAACAAGGAACTTTGTGAAGTTCCAGCCGATGTATGTCTTGTCGCCGTATGCTTTGTTGTTTGCGTCGGCAAACTTCTTGAGGGCGGCATTCTTGAGGCCCTTACCAAAGCCAACAAACGGCTTCTCCGTCCCAAGATAAGCAAATAGCGGATCAGCCGTCTCGCCGTTCACATCAATCTTGGCAAACTGCGGAAACTCAGTTCCAAACTTGAGCGTGCAGAACTCGTGGATCTCTTCGTCGGATTCCGGCGCCTGATTGGCAAACTGATTGCAAGGGAAGTCAAGAATCTCAAAGCCCTGATCCCTTAGTTCCTTATACATCGCTTCAAGCGGCTCATAGTGCGGAGTGAACCCGCAGCCAGTAGCCGTATTCACAATCAAAAGTACCTTACCCTTATATTCTGCCAAGCTAACATCATTTCCCGCTCTGTCCTTTACCGTAAAATCATAAACTGTATTCATTTTTTCTCTCCCTTATTAAATTTTTTTATTTACATCTTCTTAAACACGCTCGCGGGCTGTCCGCATACCGGACATTTTTCAGGTGGTTCATCACCCGTGTGAACACATCCGCAAACCGTGCAGATCCACCTGGTCTTTCCGGCATTTGGATCCTCCGGAACAGGAAGCTCCGAAAGAAGCTTTGATATGTCGTCCGCGATTTTTCTTGCATCATCTTCGCTGAACTCACCCATGTCCGTAATCGTCATGCCCGTAAGCTCACTGAACTTTCCAAGAAGCGCCTGCTCCTCAGGTGTGAGAGTCGCAACCCTTAGCTGCCCTTTCATAAAGAAAGAATTGAAGCTTGCAGGCTCCGCAAGATTCTTGAGTCCCTCAGCTACAGACGGAAACTCCTTCTCGGAGAACAGTCCTTCGCCAACAACAACGAGGTTCTTATAGTTCAGCTTGCCCTTCATCTTTTCAACAAAGAGCTTTGTAAGCTGCGCAGTATATGGCCCACGGAAACCGAAGACCAAAATTAAATTATCGTATGTAGTTTCATCCTCAGCCTGAAAAGGCGTATCAACATTTATACAAAGAGCACCGAGCTTCTCAGCAATAATCGTCGCCAGCCTCTTGGCGCTTCCGTGCTGTGTCTCATAAGTAACAATATTTCTCATAATTCTACCTCCGTTAGAAGAAATATACCTCTTTTGGGTGGGATGTAAACAAAGGGTTCAGATTTCTCCGATCTTATAAAGCTCCCACCTAATATCTCTTCCCACGTATTTGAGGTCGTACTGAATCTGCCGCCTCCCAACAATGCTCCGGCAAGTATAGGTGATGTCCTTAGGCGTATTGCGATTGTTTATAGAAAGATCGGTAACCTTATCCACCTTGATTACCGTTTCCTTCCCCGTGTTATCTCTAAATCTAAACCTAATAGGCTCCGGAATCTCGCCAGCCCTAAATACCGCAATCATATCCACAGTCGTTCTAAGCGCCTTCATCTTGCCCACCTCCTTGTTCGGTAGGGTTATTATAAAACACGAACAAACGTTTGTAAAGGCGGAATGTTTTCCGGCCGTAACAAAGAGCAAAAAATCGGCCCTTTGGCCGATTTATGTTTGAGTTTCAGCGTTTTCTAAAGCGGACGGTCGCGTTAGTTCTCCTTTAAGCGCTATAAGTCATCCTCTCTCTTATTTCTTCAACAACTTCTATATCCGCTGGTAACCAATTAACACTGTCAAGATTCTCAGCAGATAGCCACTTGGCCGCTTCGTGCTCAAGTAATACTATTTCTCCATCTTCTAAGTGACAAAAGAAGCAATCCATTGAAAGATGGAACTCCGGATAATCATACTCCACGGTGCACAGGAAATCATCAACAGATACAGTGGCATCCAGTTCTTCTTCTATTTCCCTAACAAGAGCGTCCTCGGGTAGTTCCCCTTCTTCTATCTTCCCTCCGGGAAACTCCCACCAATCTTTGTACTCGCCATATCCTCGCTGCGTGGCAAAGATTTCTGTCTGTCCTTCTTTTTCTCTTGTTATTATTGCTGCAACAACTCTTATGTTTTTCATTCCAATACTTCTATGCCTAGGCTCTTCAAATAGTTAAATGTACCATCATAGAATTCCGGAAGCCTTGTGCTGTCCTCAGGGAATCCACTCGAGGTTCTATTACTATTACCTTCAGGCACACATATAACCATACCTGCTCTTGCACGTGTAAGTAAAACACGATATGCGTTAAGCATATACTTCAGTCTATCAGCCTTGCTTTCCGAATTAGCTATAAGTTCGTTCCACTCTGTTTTTCCATTAAAGGTATAGAAATGCCACTCGCCATTCTCATATCTCATATCAGCATCCCAAAGAAGACATGTATAATCCAACTCCAGTCCTTGAACTTGAATTTCTGTGGCTGCGTCCTCCAAATAATTTGATGACCTTGTATCAATTTTGTCCTCTAGGAACCAATGTACAGCGTCTTTATCACCTGCAGGCAATACATGTATCCCAAGCGGTTTATATCTTGCAGACTCTTTGGTTATCAAGACTCCTGTTCGCTCAGAACCTCTAACTCTATCGTGTAGCCACGCCTTTGCCTTTTCCATGTCACGAGTTAAAACTATCGGATATTTTTCTTTAATATCCTCGTATATATTTCTCGCACTTCCGTCTATAGCAAGAAGCGAATGAACAAAGGCAGAAACTTTTTCGGCTCTGTACGATCTAAGAGAAACCCCAAGGTGGAGGCTTTCAGAATATGTTACATTTTTGTTGTTCGCCAAGAGTTCATTGACTTTGCCTTCTGCATATTCTGGCTCTGTAAGCTGCGGAGAAATGTAAACTTTCCAATGAGTATATATTTCATTAAGCGCCTTAATCCATTCAGCAATTCCTGCTTCACCTGTATGGATTTCCTGACCACCGCCTACGAGACATACTATTGTCGCCCAATCTTCTCTTTGGTCCAGAGACCATATAAGAAATGCGGCTTCAGAAACAGGGAAGTTTGGAACCTTGAGCTTATTGCCGTATGTCCCACCTCTCTTCAGATAATCTGCGAGTCTCTTGTGTGTCCACGAGCGCTGCGCTTCATCAAAAATCGCAACATGCTCTACCTCTCCATAACCGGCATCCTGCAGCTTAACCGCTTTATCAGGATCAATTTCAAGAATGCCATTCTCAACAGGGTTCTTTATCTTTGCTAGCATGTTGTCACGATAGCGATGGATTATTTGTATAAACTTTCCTACTTCACGTTCGGAGTCTGACTTATTTTTCTTTTCGCCTCTTTCTTTGCACTTTGCATAATTATCTCTTGCCAAAGCTTCAGTAAGAACAGCAACCAGCGGGCCATTTCCAGATAGATATACTGCACCCTCATCCTCAACAGGCTCATCAAAGCCTTGATAAGTCTGCCTAACCGCAACATCAAGGCCGACAAGTGTTTTGCCTGCTCCGGGTACACCGGTCACAAAGCAAATACTCTTTTCTCTGTTTTCTTTGCTCCTACGAATAACGTCCAGAATATATGCAATCGTAGCATCCGTTGATACATCGTCTGCTTCGTGCCTGACAATGTCTTCAACAGAGTGACTCTCATAAAGAGTTCTAGCCGCCTCTATTATCGTAGGTGTCGGTGCATATGGGCTTATAATCCAATCAGTGTTTACTGGCGATTCATTCGGATATTTGTTCAATACAAGATGTATTAGATTCTGAAGTCCATCCTCCCCTGTCATCAGCGGGTTAATAACTCCGTCGTCATAAACAGACTCTTGAACTACTGTAGATGAATCATTGTATTTTGTTGCAACAAGAATTGGTGCAATCTTTCTGTCCTCGCTGAACTTGTGGAAATTCTTTAGATCCAACGCATAGTCAAGCACTTGGTCTATATCGCTCTCAAGCACTTTTGTTTGTCCCGCTTTGAACTCGAGACAGAAGATGATGCCATGTAGAAGTAGGACTACGTCTATCCTCTTACCAAGTCGCGGAATATCATACTCAAACACAATGCGTCCATCAGATTTATCCCTTGGAGCAAGTACCTTCTTAAGTATTTCAATCTCTTGCATCCATGCTTCTCTGGTGTTCGTTCCCGCGTCTCCATGATAGTTATCGCAAAGCACGCCAAAAATAGCTTCCTTCTCCTTTGCAAGAAAAGCATCTATTTTGCTATCGTATAGGCATCTCGGATTTTTCCGCATAAGGCCACCTATTCTTACATTAAAGTTTCATGTCTTATTATACCATCCGCCCTATTTTCAGACAATTCCCCATACAACCAAGCGCCCATTTTTTGCCCCTTTACGGGCTTTCTGCATCAAAAAACCTCCCGCGATCACTCGCGAGAGGCACAGCCACAGTTGCGTACAGTCTACATTAACAAACACCCACTCAATAATCCACCAAATATATCCCTATCGCAACATAAAACCTTCCTACAACATCCTTCAAATCTGATGGGATTAATAGATCCGCCTCGTTAATTAAACTAACCGGTATCCCATAAAACGCCTCCGCAATCGATCCTGCAATCGCAGCTTGGGTGTCGGCATCGCCGCCAAGGGAAACAGCTTCTCGCACAACGCTTTCGTACGAGTCTCCATCCAGGAATGCGATTATTGATTCTGGCACTGAACCCTGGCATGTTTCATCAAACCTATATCCCGGGCGGATATCGGCGCAGGTGCGATTAAGATCATACCCAAACTCACTTTCGATGTATTCCTTTATCTCCTCTTTTGATGAGCCGTTCCTTGCCATATATATTGCGGTAGTTACCGACTCTGCTCCTTTAATTCCTTCCGGATGATTATGTGTCACTTCCGCAGAGAGACGCGCCATCTTTCTTGTGGTCTCCATGTTGTCATATAACCAGCCACATGGGGACGCTCTCATAGCAGATCCGTTGCCATAACTATTGTACGGCTCCATGCTTGACGAGCGTAACCAACCATTAAACCTGCCGCCATATCCGGCGCTGGGATATTTATTCCCCCAGCGCCTCATGGACTCAATAAACATATCTTTAATTTCCTCATCCGATTCCGTTCCATTTAACCCGATCAAAACCTCTGCAACGGCAACCGTCATTACCGAATCATCTGTCGGCGCACTATGAGGGGCCATCCAAACAAAATCTTTTTTCTTTGTTGGATGGAATTCATAAACACTCCCAACCATGTCCCCGATTATCGCACCATACATATTATTTCGCCCCCTTGCTTCTCTTCGCAAAGTCCTTCTTTACGCTCTTTAAAATATCTCCGCTGATTGAACCACATTCTCTAAGTTCTGTGATTGCCTCGGTTACTGCCATATAATTGGTTTCAATTCCCACACTGTCGTTATGATAGCTCGCTGATCTTTCTGCGCTTATACCAAGTCTTCCAGCTTCGCTTACGGCGTCCATATTTGCACCGAGGAAGAGAAATTCCCAACCGTACTTCTCTTGCTGACGGCCGATCATTTGCTTAATGCCTCTATACGTGTATTCTCTGCTAGCGTTTTCCATGCCATCGGTGGTGATGATAAACAAAGTCTTTGATGGAACATCCTCTTCTCTGGCATACTTGTGAACATTACCTATGTGATGTATCGCCCTACCAATTGCATCAAGAAGCGCTGTGCATCCTCTGACATAGTATTCGTCCTCCGTGAGTTTCTCCACTTTCTGGATAGGAACTCTGTCGTGTATCACTTCGTGCTCGTTATCAAAGAGCACAGTTGACCAATACACTTCGCCCTTTTCTTTCTTTTGCTTTTCAAGGGTTGAGTTGAAGCCGCCGATTGTGTCAGCTTCGAGGCCTCCCATTGATCCACTTCTGTCCAGGATAAAAACGACTTCTACCAATTCATTCTTCTTAACTTCTTTTACACTTTTCTTTGCCATGTCCATTACCTCCCTGTGAACTACATTTTTTATCTTGAGGTAATGATAGCAATCTCAAAAACTAAAAAGGTCGCCCATAAAGCGACAATTTTAGGCTCTTGTTTAGGCACCCAGCAAAGGCTGGTCGTGGTCAAACAAAATACAATTTATATCCATGATATTTGTAATCCGATTATCTATGCAGTATTCCATAATGATATCGAACTCACTACTTTTAGAAAGAGTCATGCCCGCTCTACCAAGAAGATCCAGAGTCTCATCCAGATTTAGCTCAAGCGCAATCGCAAACGCAAGCACGGTCTGCTTGGATGGCTTATAATCAACATTGCTCTTAATCTTTGAAAAGAGCCGTCTATCTATATTTGCCTTCTTGTAAACAACCGAGTCTTTCAGTCCTTTACGATCAATGATGCGAAACAGGCTTTCTTGGAACGTGGCCCCTTTGTTCTTAAGGCGCTCATCGATACCGATCGCATCTGCGCTTGCATCCACGATTGCACCTGCGCTTGCATCCACACTCATATTTATCGGAGATGAAAGCTCTTGGTAATCATCAAGCTCACTTAACAAAAGGTCCGGACTCATAGATTCCGAAAGCGCATCAAAAACAGTTTGCTCTAGGCGCGGTTCTCTCTCTCGCACGTTCGCTGCAGCATCTAGAAGCCTCCGCCTCCGTTTTGCAAACGGATACGAGGATTCAGTTGGATACTCGCGTTCTTGGCGCTGCAGAATTTCATTTTCTTTTATGTACTCCGTCACATCGCTGAACAGTTTACCGGAGAGAACAAAGGCCTCCTTGTCATAAACAACCATGTAAACGGTCATATCATTCTCAAACAAGAACGAACTGATTTCCGCGATAGCAATCTTAAGAGCCAGGTCTTTTGGAAAGCCGTACGTCCCGGTTGCTATAAGCGGAAACGCAATCGATTCACAGTCATTTTCTTTCGCAAGGTTGAGAGCGTTGCGATAGCATGATGCGACCGTTTCCGCCTCGCCATGGTCACCGCCCTGCCAAACAGGCCCGACAGTATGAATGATATATTTTGCAGAAAGCTTAAATGCAGGAGTTACAGCAGCGGCGCCAGGCACCATCCGTCCTATCTTGGCACGCTCAGCAAGAAGCTCCTCTGCACCCGCCGCAGCATAAATAGCGCTATCCACACCCGCACCGTAGGCGACCTCCGGATTAGCCGTATTAACGATAGCGTCCGCCTCAACTTTTGTTATGTCATTTCTTATTATTTCTAAAGGCATGGGTCCTCCTTAGATAAAACACTATTCCTACTCACATATAACTGCTCGCGCAAGCAAGGCATCCGAAAGCACCTTGGAAAAGTTCAGATGGTTCTTTTCACCATAAGTATTTAGCCACGCAGGAATAGTTATATTCTTTCGGACGGCTTTGTTGCCATACTTCTCTGCATACGCATCAATATCTAAAAGGAGAAGATTCACAAATGCGCCTTTTCTCTTCACCACGATTTCTTGTTGTTTGCTCGGCGCCGGAAAATCGTTGCCCTCTTCAAGCTCCGAAAGAATCCATCCCGAAGCCGCATCAATTCCCATTTCAATAGCTTCCGCAAGTGTCTCACCTTCCGTCACGCACCCTGGAAGATCCGGCACCTCAACCGTATAACCCTCACCTTTTCTATCCGGTATAAAAATTGCTGGATATATAAGTTTCATAAGACATATCTCCTTTAATCTTTTATGCCTGCTTGATTTAATTATACGTATAATGCGCATAATGTCAAAGAACGTTTTTTGTGCTCCTATCTTCCTATCCTTCTATGGGGAAGTCAATAGCGTTCTAGGGGAATTATTTAGACAATTAAAAATACCGGCCCTCTTCACACGAAGACCGGTATGTAAACCAGGTTTTGCTCTGCCAAACTTGGTTTTCTGTGGCAAAGGCGCTCTTTTGCTCAATTTCCCGTGGCAAAGGCATACTTTTGCCCGTTTGCCACAGGTTTTGCTCTGCCGCGCTTGATTTTCTGTGGCAGACGCGCTCCTTTGCTCAATTTCCCGTGGCAACGGCACGCTTTTTCCCGTTTGCCACAGGTTTTGCTCTGCCAAACTTGATTTTCTGTGGCAAACGCACTCTTTTGCTTAATTTCCCGTGGCAAAGGCACTCTTTTGCCCGTTTGCCACAGGTTTTGCTCGAAAAGCGGCCTTGTGCTGTTTGAGATAAAGTAGGTTGCACCATTTACTATAATTCCAGAAATTCTACAACCGATATTATGCGCGGTGTTATAGCTATATATTGGTGTCGATCATTACCTTCATTTACGCTTGCTCTTGCGCCTGCTCTCAGTGATCCAGTCGGCGATTTCCTCTTCAGTAGCAAATCCAGCTTTTTTGGCTTTGCCCTTCATCTGCTTCTGGAATTGCTCCAGGGCATAAACCGCCGAGCTAATAACCTTAACATTATTTCCTTCAACAATAAACGTGACTCTATCGCCTTCATCTATGCCGAGGACTTCTCTCACCTTTTTAGGAATTGTGACTTGTCCTTTTGACATAACTCTTACGTCTTTAATAAATGTAACTCGCGCCATATTTATTACCCCACTTACGGTCTATACTTCGCTCTTGCTTTCTCATTCAATACGCCATACATCTTCACTAGTTCTTTTTCTTGATCTTTCTTTACGTATATTACAGCGATGATTTGCACTACATCAGTTTTATCATTCACCCAGAAATAGATGTAATAGTTTTTCACTTTTATCTTGCGAATGCCGTAGTCACCCCACGGTTTTTCTTCTATTGTTTTAATTCTCTTGGGCATTGTAGAAAGGGACCGAATTGCGTCAAAGATACTGTCAATCGTGTTTTTAGCAGCAATTGGCGACATGAGAAAAAGCTCTATATACTGACGTATAGAGAATAATTGCAATCTAGCTTGTTCAGTTATTTTGATGGAATATGTTTTCATCAAAGTCCCTTCTTCAGTTCCTCAAAAACATCCTCTGCGGCATACGAAATGTCTTCAACTGCCTGCTTGTATCCTGTGGCCATCATCATATTGAATTCTTCATCTGTCATGCTGTCGCGCGCCGGCACCGGCTGCTGAAGCGTTGCGGGAAACGGAAGCCCGTTATGCATAATGATCTGCCTGTAGAACATATCTATCGCAACTGAACGAGGAATGCCGATTGCATCCAAAATGGCCTCCGCATTTTCTTTGACCTCGCTATTTATCTTGGCATGTATGTTTGCATCCTTTATTGCTGCCATAACAATACTCTTCCTTTCTATGATTCTTTTACTATATTATAAACAAAAGTGTTGCGATTCGCAACACTTTTATAGATATTACAAAGACAAAATGCCGACCCCCTTTCACAGGAGTCGGCACTTGAACCTTGGTTTTCTGTGGCAAAGGCGCTCTTTTGTTCAATTTCCCGTGGCAAAGGCACTCTTTTGCCCGTTTGCCACAGGTTTTGCTCTGCCAAACATATTTTTCTGTGGCAAAGGCACTCTTTTGCTCAATTTCCCGTGGCAAAGGCATGCTTTTGCCCGTTTGCCACAGGTTTTGCTCTGCCAAACTTGATTTTCTGTGGCAAAGGAGGAGATGAAAAACGATTAGCTGGGTTTCTCCGGCAACGGAATATCAAGGTCTCTTTAAGACCTATGTAGTTTGACTTATTTCAGTCACTTTGTATCCCGTATTATCCAGAAGGTTTTTTAGGGTATCATCGCTTTTCTTCACTTTGGATAGAACCTCTGCTCTCGCTTCACTAAGGTTAACTCTCGCCCAAATATCGTCATCACTATTTAATGCATTTTCTACACGGGCAGCGCAATTGCTACAGCTCATTCCTTCAATACCTAAATGATATTTGAATGGATAATGTTCCTCATTTCTATCTTTAATCTTATTTGATTTCACAGGTGCGGATGAACCACAACAGGTTGACTTTGCCTTACCTTTTTTCAACACTTTGATATACACTTTGATATACACCCATTCATAACATCTCTATATTTCATTTCACAAAAATGCCCCACTCGGTAAGTGGGGCATTTGCTCAAGATACAAAATCACAAATTATTTTTAATGCTTCTTTTGCTTCCGGCATCAGGAGAAAAAAGAACTACGCCGTCGACTTGCTCTCTTCCGTCCGGTTCGAATTCCTTAAGGCTAACCCCTTTGATCTCAGGGTCCTCATAAGTGTTATAGTAATATGTCTGAGTCGCAGATGAAAAGCCACCTGTGTAGATGGTTTTCTCGTATTCTCCATCCGCCATTCTGGCTGCACCATCTATCATTGCCACTCCGGAAAGTGTGTGAAAGAGCCTTGAAACGTTTTCCTCTTCTGTGGACTTTGCCGGATAGTGAGTGTTTAAATATGCAGCGCGGACGAATCTCGATGTGGAATAATAATCACCCGGAAGCCCTCTCATCATCGCACCTGAACCAAAGGGCTTCATCTCAGCCTCCCGCCAGGTCACATTCTCAGGCATTTCACTCTCGAGATTCATATAATTGCGAAGGTTCTCCCTGTGCCATGCGAACCCGGGTTGATTGGTAAGTACATCAACATCATTATGAAATACTTCCAGCCCATTAGTGGTATACTCTACAACGATACTGCGCTTGGAATCTCCGATCATCCAATGCAGCATGGATACCGGATACTTGTCGTTGATGGGCTTTGCAACAATTGCCACATCCGCCAGGGCCCGTTCCACTTCATCTACACTTCCAAATTTCATTGCAATCCACAACGGGAACTCATATGCGGCTATATTAACCTTACCCTCTACGGCTTCATTCTCATAATCCGTATAGCCCGGGAAATTGAGCCCTGCAATTGCGAGCCCAGCTTCATTACCGCAATCAAAATACAGCGGAACTCCCTCCTGAACTATGCCCATACCGATAAGTGCATATTCGGTCAGTATCTGTCCCATAAATGCAGAGTCAAGCCGGTACCCTCTCGGTGTTGCTATAACCTCCTGTCCGTACCCAACGGACCAATCAAGGTTTCTTCCAAAAAACATATTGTCGTTGTTATCGCTGAATCTAATACATGTACACATAGACTCTCCCTCTTTTCTACGTATCAGGATTACAATTATACTATAGCAAACGTCCCTATATTAAGAAGCTAGTGACTTGTTCTTACTCCTTAATATTTTTGTGATGAAAAAGAATAATGTACTCTTTGCTATCCTTGGTCAGAAGCGCCGTTATGGATGAAGACGTCTCATGAGATTCACCGAACAAAGAATAGCCTTGCAATTCAAAATACGATACCCCTTCATCAAAGTTGTTAACGTTTGCGCGCATACCCAGGAACCCATTCTGGAAGTTGTCTGCAGGAAAACGCGAGCATACCAAATCCAGTTTGTTTCCGTTGGCATTTTCTAAAACCGCATAATCTAGGAACTCAATCGGCGGTCTATGCTTCAGTTGAAATCCAAGGTCTTCTGTGAATTTCTTAATTTCACCCTCTATGTCATCTGTATAGAAAACGGGATAAAAACTATTAACTATCATTTTCTCTCCTTTCTAATATCTTTTCTTCCGGTGCATTGCACAAGCTAAATGTCTCAAATCACCTCTCCCTGCCAGAATACTTCGCTTCCAGCATCCTTACGTGAGAGAGGAACTCTTCATCCTTAAATTCTCTTGCGCCAGCTGGGCATTTTCGGATGCAGGCTTGGCATTTAATGCAGATCCCGGGAGTTTCAAAAACTATTTTACCTCGGTGTTTTCCTTCGTCTAATCTGCTCTCCTCTATCATCGTCTTCTTTATCACGGTTTCTTCTAGCGTGGTCTCGTCTATCGCAACCTCCTCTATGCTTCCAACGGGACAGCTTGCTTTACAGATTCCGCAGCCGGTGCATTTTTCCGGATCGAGCACAGGCTTGGCCTTAAGAAAAGACGCCGGTGTTAGGTCTTCTTTTAAAGGTGTGTAATATGGAAGGAGGTCGCTTTCATCCCATGTTATTTCAATGGCCGCGCAGGATGCTGCATCGCCGGCTCCTGCTCCTGCACCATCTTCAGACTCAGTTCCAGTTCCATCGGCAACTCCGCCGCCCGCTCCTGCTCTTGCACCATCTCCTGCTCCGCACAGCTTCTCCGCTATTTCCGCCGCGAAGGCTTTGATGACCTTCTCGTCTTCCTCGTCCGGGCGGCCTTCTCCGACCTTGTCCGAAAAAGCGTGGCGAGAAACAAAGGCATTCATCCCGACCACCTTGAATCCGTTTTCTTTAAGCAAAAGCGCGAGCTCCCTCGGCGCGTCGCCCGGGCTTCTGTTTCCGAAGACGGCAATCGCCACCGCGATAGATGAGCCGTCGGATTTAATGAGCCTCTTTAGGTCAGGGAGGATCTTGTTGGGGAGCCGCCCCGCGTAGGTCGGCATTGCCACAACCACAAGATCGCGCGAGAAGCTTAACTCATCTTCCCGGGCTTGCGGACGGGTGATATCAAAATACTCTACTTCGCCTTCAGCATCGCCTCGCCCATTCATCATAGAAATGCTACGTGAAAGTTCCTGCGAAAATAATTTTGCTATCTTCTCCGTTCCACCTGTTGGACTAAAATATACGGTTCTAATTTTCATTATTTATTTTAACACCTTTTCAAATCTAAACATACCGTCAAGGTCGCCATGCTCTTCCGGCAGTGCATCAGGGTCCTTTGGGTCGGGATGCATTTCGTTAAAGAACTCAACTATGCGGAAGCCGCATCGGTTCACATAGAAGTGAATATTCCGTTTCTACAGGCTCTCCACCCAGCTCTTCAGCTCCTCTTCCGAAGCGCCGACCGAGAACACTCTTGCATCCAGCACTTCCGGGTTTCCGGATAGATACGGTCGGAGCTTCTCCACTGTCTTTCCCATCTCGCTTCCGCCGGACGTGGCAAAGAGCGCGACCTTCTTTCCGCCCCAATCGTAGCCCTTAACAAAAGTATTGATGATGTTCGGCGCCGCAAAATACCAAATCGGGAAACCGATAAAGATTATGTCGTAGTCGTCCCAGCCTTCTACGCGGCCGACAACCGGAACATCCTTCTTGCCCATCTTTTCTTTGTTGCACCTGGACAAAGGATTCTTCCAATTGATTTCCTCTTTCGTGTACGGCTTCTCCGGCTTGATTTCAAAAGCGTCCGCCCCGATGGCCGCCGCAAACCTCTCCGCCAAAGCCTTGGTATTACCCTCAGCCGAAAAATATGTGACTAAAGTTTTCATGTGTACCTCCGTGGTTTAGCTATTTTCTTCCTCAGCATATTCGCTCAATTCAACATAATCATCATTTTCAACAAAGCCTCGCCTTAAGTAATCGAGACCGCCATCGACATGTACGCGCCCACAGGAGCATGCTTTAAGGTCGTGCGTATGTGTTGATTCAATCACATCGCCGCAGTGCTTGCATTGTATAGCGTTTCTTATTATTTTACGCATAATTCAGCCCCTTTCTCTCGAAACATTTATCTCTTATGCACCCAAGTTTCTGCTCCATTATATGTATCACTTCTATTCCCCAAAATCACCTTTTTGCAGTTTTGGGGAACGGGCATCCCGCACTATCTGCCGCAGACTTTGCTCTCACCTTGGTCGCTAACTCATAAATATACAATTCTCGAAATCAATCGTAACTACCGCAGACTCACCTTGTTCAACAGAATACTTAATATCGATATTTAAAAATCTCACCGTCTCTTCAAGAATATGCATTAGTTCCTCTTCCTCCACAAAGACTCCCTCATATATATATTGTCCATCTACTCTCTTATAGTTGTCTTTCGATGCTATTATTTCATCTCTTGCAGGGCTAGAAACTTCAACTCTATCTATTTGTATATCATAGCAAAAGGCTTTCTCGTCAATAAACGCTATTGGCGGAATAAGTCCACTATTCACTATGGTCATTTCTTCCATCAACTTATGGTAATCGTTCCTTTTTTCAGGATCACTAATAACATAAGGCATTGTTTCCTTCGCATATGCCGTTACATACTTAATATCCCTTTCTCTTATAAGGTTGATAAGCTCGTCTATGGATTCAACTGCTGCTTCTTCAAACTTAAGCAAACTCTTAACGCGGTTCATGATACGTCTAGTTGTTGCTTCGACTAATATTTCTTTTAAATTATACGCATCAACCTTATGCAATGGAATTCTCATATGTGCATCATTTTTCAACTCGCCTTGGAAATTCTTATAACCCCATTGCTCGCACAAGTAAGAATTAACCCCATTTAAGATGTCGTTAGATAATTCCTGATCGTCTATTCTATTTAAACCACTTATCTCTTGCTTCAGATTACTTTTTAATCTGCGATTCAAGAACTCAAACAAAGCATGTGTTTGGCCCTCCTCAATATCGAACCAATGCAAAGGGTGATTATTTGCGTTAAAAAACTCTAATATCCTATTCATGTATTCTGATCTGTGGAATTCTTTCTCCTCATCAAAACACTCTCTATGCAACTTACGCAACTCGTGAAGCACTTTATTATCCTCTTCGTCAATCGTAGCTTCGTAATCTATTTTTTTCAGCCCCCTTCTGGCAATTATCCTTGTAATAAACCATTCGAACGCAATCGAATAGTCCATTATCACGAATTTCGCCTCTCCATCAAGCCTAAAATACTCCATGTGTCGCATACACAATTTAAACAGTGAAAAAAATTCGGAAATCGGTTCTATAGGAGTTTCTAAATAGTGATGAAAAAAGTGAGTCCAACCGTATATGGTTTCGTAATTTGTGTTTGAATCGCTATTAATAACCTTCTGGACTTCTTCTTTCATATCTGCAGGAAAATAACCTTCCAAAACGCATAGATAGTAAAAATACAAACTAAGTAATCCATACACTTTTGATGAAGGCAATCCGTCTTCAAAAACATAGCTGTAATCTCTATAGTAACGGCAAATAGATTTAATTATATTATAGCGAGATTCTTTAACACTTGTCACCACAGCATAAACCAAAACCAAAATAAGTATCCGCTCTTTTTCCTTGGATCTCGTATTATAATCAAGATGCGACAGTACACTTGAGACGAAACCATCTAGATGCCATTTAGATTCTTCATACCGGGATAATTGATTTATTAAAGCACCAAAATTAACCCATTCTTCCTCTGGTAGAACATCTACAAATTCATCATCATGAAACAGTGCATTTTGCACATTGCCGAACAAAGCATCCACCGTCTTCACACGTTCCAGTTTCTCCGCGTAATACGGTATTTCACTTGCAACAGTCGCCTGTACATCAAGAATTTTCCTTACGATTCGAGCATTTACACCTTTATCTTCCGTTTTTAACTTCTCATATGTAGTCTTCAAGTTCTTCGCTGTAAGCATATACGCTAGCGCTTTATCCTGTACTTCTTGTAAGAATTCGTCTTGCGAAATCGTATTTATAATGCTTTCTTTAATAATACCAATTCCCGCCGCGTCCACTTTTGCAAGCAGTGGTATTTCCGTCCAACATACATGAATACAAAAGAGAATAATGGTCAACGATACTGAAATACAGACGTAATATAATTGTGACAAGAAACAGATTAGGTTTATTAAGCTCAATACTAAAGGAATAATGATGATTAGGCGCAAACTGTATTGCCACCGTGCCCGCAATTTCCTTAGATCCCTTATAGCAACTCCAATAAACCGAGTGTCTTGGGCTGTAAAGGAAACAGCAATAACGGCAATAAAAATGCCTACTAATGTGGTCGTAACCTGAAGCATTGTTCCTACCCGCGTATGATTACAAATCCGTTCTAAGAAACTAGGCGCCCCTAAATAGGACCACTTAATCCCTGCAGCAATGATTATTACCATGATGACGTTAAAAAGAATAAAGACAAGGTTTTTCTTAATCATAAGATACGCTCTTTTTGCCACCCGCCTTATCCAAGATACACATCCGACAAGTATTTTCATCAAATTTCCCTCCGGATTATCTGTCAATATTGCTTAATTCACCCCTTTTTCTACTTAAAACGAATTTCTTCTTAATCAGACATTTCTGAACAAAACTTCTTGTATTCGTCAATCAACGACCTTTCGCTATAATCTTTATTATCAACATGTCTTTTCACCATTTCTGATAACTGAAGCATTGTTCTATCGTCCCAACCAAGTTTACTTGCTAAGGGCTTAATGTCTCTTAAGAACATTTCCTCTTGGAAAGAATTGTTCCATTCTGACTTTGCTAAGTAACCTCTCATAAACATATCAATTGCATCTATCCATTTCTTCTCTGCTTTCAGAATCTTAGCTTGCGCGAACCTAATATCTTTCAGCGGAGCTTCTCGCTTCATTTGCAGGCGATTTAAGTATCCCCACGCCTTGTCTTTCAACCCCGCCTTTACATAATACTTGGCAAGATCAATGTTTTGAGAAGTTGTACATGGCGGGTCCGATTCAATAAAAGCAAATTCCAATTCCCTGATAACAGCTTCAATATCGCCATCCTGTTTATACTTTAGCTGTGCTTCATTAACCCGTTTAAGCAAGCTATCTTGATACTCTAGCGAATCCTTGAGGTCTCTGTATCCGTATAGGTTATTATCGTACATCTCTTTTTCTACATTTTTTCTTAATTGCTCTTTATTAGCCGACGCATGAACAGCCTTCTTTATGCGGTCAAACAAGCCCATCTTATTCCTCCTATGCAGCTTACAGGGTGTGCCGTTTGCCTCATTTTACCACACGCCCCATAAAGTGTCGAAATTACTACAAACAAAAACCTCCCGACACACGCCGAGAGGCCCCAATCAACCTACTCCACCAGCTCCTCAAACTTCTCTAGGAATGTATCCTCACCCCAAGTATTAATCTTGAAGAATACCGCTTGACTTCCTCCGGAAGTTATGGCCGAACACTGAATTGGTCCACCATCTGACTGGAACAAAGTGACACTTAAGCTCACCCTATTCTGTCCAATCATACTGTATCTTTCAAACACTCTTACGCTACATCTACTCCTACCATCAGGAGAAAGGAAATCGCTGGCATCCTCCAAGTCAGCGGAGGCGCTACCACTTATTATTCCTTCTTCAATTCTACGGAGCCATTCATCAAAGGATCCTGTTAGTGTTGTTTCTAGTTTGGCCATGTTTCACCTCTCGCTTAATTATTCTCCGATTTCTTCCCAACCCTTACATACATCAGTAAAGCCATTCAATACCTCCGTTTTTATCTATGCTGCCACTCTCGCATTCTGATTAATCTGATTAATTACTCCCATTATTCCATTCCAGAGATTTAAGTCGGTAAACAGTTCTACTATGCTGCCGTGATCTGTGAATGGAGACTCCTGTAATACCGACAAGTCGTTCATTACACCGTTTTGCATGATGTATTCTACTATCTGATTTACGAAGTATATCTGGTGCTCATTAAGATTAGCATCATCCAGATATTTAGAGAATGCCTCCTTGGCAGCCTTCATATCCATGCCAACGATTTCGCGAACTAGCTCACCAAGTGGCTTGGCTCCGTACTCAGCCTCGTACTCTTGCTTGGTTCCGACTTCACTCCAGAGTATGTTCTCAAGTTCTGCAATGTCTTCCTTGGTTAGCGGGATGTTTGACTTGAGTTTTTCGATTACTCTATTATCCTGGTGCTTTCTTATATAGAACGCGGCTTTTTCTTTATAGTTTCTTAGGTCATCGCTATCGAGGTCAGCCTCGTTCCAATTAATTTCAAGTATCTGATCCTCGAAGTTCGTATCATAGATTTCTTTTCCTGCCGGTATGTACTTAATGAGATTTCTTAGTCTCTCTCTTATCTCTTCGAACTCATTTATGCCGGCACGCTCAAGATAATCCGTATTCATAAGTTTAGTTATGAAATCTTTCTGAGCGGTTATAACCGGAATATTTGCGACGCTTGCAATACCGGCCACCTTCTTCATTAAGTCCTTTCTTGCTCTGTTATCTCTATGGCCTGCCAGATACGCCAATTCAATTCTATACATAAGCGCATCAAACCTGAGTGCTTTCGGTTCATCACTTTCCGGAAGAATATATGGCGCAACCTCTTCCCTAATAGCCAGAGTGTCCGGATATGTTAATGTCTGATAGCTTTCTTTATGTGAATACTTATCGACATATTCTATGTGCTGTCTAACCGCATAATTATCACGGTCGAGTTTCTGCACTTTGCCGGACATATCATCAACAAGTTCTTCTCTAAATGACCTTAGTTCATCTGTCTGGTAATTTATATCCTGTAGCTTATACGCAATATCAAACTTAAGACCAAAGAGCGCCCCTTGAAGCGCGATAAGGTTCGCTGACGGCTTACCCTTATTCATTCTGAAGAACTCGAAGTTTCCACAGAAGTCAAATATATAGAACTTGTCTTTGTCCTTACCATCAAGAAGCCCTGGGCATAGCCTGGTTCCTCTTCCTATCATCTGCCAGAACTTAGCTTTACTCATAACTTTTTTGAAGAACACAAGGTTAAGAACTTCAGGAACGTCAATTCCTGTATCCAGCATATCTACAGAAATTGCAATCTGAGGAAGTCTCTTCGGATCCGAGAACTGGTCTATTGCATTCTGAACATACGATGTTCTGTTATCTATAACCATTGCATAGTCAATAAGGTGCGGAAACTCTTTATAGAATATCTCGTGTATCTTCTCCGCATGCCTATGATTCTTTGCAAATATAATTGTCTTTCCGAGTTTTTGACCATAGTCAATCTTTATGCCGTCCTTCATCACCGTGCGCAAAACCTTGCGAATGGTGTCTTCGTTAAAGACCCAATCATTAAGAGCTCCTGACTCAATCTTTTCGGGAAGAGTTCCATCTTCCGTAACAAAGGTCTGCTCATACTCATACTTTTCTTCCTCGGTTAGTTCATCATAGACTATACCCTGCTCTATGAACTTAGTTTCCGTCTCTACAGAAAGGAAGTCCACTAGGAATCCATCATTTACAGCCTGCGCCAAATCATACCCGTATGTCGGAACACCTTGACCATTCTCATATTCCAGTTCAAATACTTCGTAGGTGTTTTTATCTATGTCGTCTTTTGGTGTTGCGGTTAGTCCAACCAGCGGAGCATCAAAGTAATTGAAGATATCTTTATACTTGTTATAAATCGATCTATGTGCTTCATCACAAATCAGAAGATCAAAATGTCCACATGTGTAAACCTTCTCATCATCCACCTTGGCGGTGTCTATAAGATTGGCCATTGTCTGATAAGTAGAAAATACACAATGGGCGCTAAAGTCCCTGTCTGATTCCGTTAGATTGGTTACGGATAAATCCGGAAGAAAATTTACAAAACTTCTCTTGGCTTGAGTAACAAGAGAATTTCTGTCAGCCAAGAAAAGAACATCCCTAACCCAGCCCTTCTTCAGAAGAACATCAACGAGTCCAATTACAGTTCTTGTTTTTCCTGATCCAGTAGCCATTACAAGAAGTGCTTTTCTGCGGTTCCTCTTATCCATGCTTTCGCAAACCGCTTTAATGGCACCTTCTTGGTAGTATCTACCCGCGATATTCTTATTTATATGAACATGATTAAGATCCTCTTTCATAACCCTAAGGTTAAAGATCTTCTCTAAATCTCTCTTGGAATAGAATGCAGCAACAGGTCTTTCCGGATACTGTCCGTCTATTATCTTCGTCTCATATCCATTGGAAAGGAATATTATTGGCCTGCGACCAAACTTTTCTTCCAGGAGGTCTGCGTAGAGCTTGGCTTGATGTCTTCCCTGCACCGGATCAACACAAGTTCTCTTCGCTTCTATAACCGCAATTGCCTTACCATCCGCACCAAACAAAACATAATCTGCATATCCAACGCCAGCTTTGTTCGGCATTCCTTGGAGTTCATATTCATTTATCCAATCAACGCCTTCCGTCCAGCCGGCATCCATCAAAAGAGTGTCTATATATATTTTACGAGTCTCGTACTCGCTTGGATTTCTCTTATACGAATAGGTCTTTTGTCTGTTCTTTCTTCTGGAAGTAAATGCATCCTTATTCCCTTGATTATCTTGAACCAGCTTTTCAAAATCGATCTCGCTATCAAAGACATATGACTGATCCATCTTAATAGCTGAGTCTGCTAATAGCTTGCTATCAAATTCCTGCTCAACATATCCTTCTTCATAGCAATATGCAACAAAGTCTATGAAATCAAACAGATACGACAGACAAAGCTCAGCCCTGTCCCTCGTAACCTTCTTAGGATGTTCTTCCGCAAGTCTCCCCATCTTACGAATGAGATTTATCTCATTCCAAAGATCCGTATCGACTATCTTACGGAACTCGTCCGTATTGATAAGCGTAACCAGTTTATCTTGGTACGGCATTGTCAGTTCATCGTCCGCAGAATACATCCACTTAACCGCAGCCTCAAGAGCCTTTCTGCAATTCAGCACACACTCCGCAGAATCATTAGGTAAAACCTGCTCCGCAGCAATTGCAATCTCAGAAAAGCTTCCGAATTGCGGATATTGTTTTAGGAAATCGAAATTTGACATTACAACTCCTTACTCAAAATGCAATAAACCTTTATTGTTAAGCAATAAATCAACGCTCTCCTCGATCGACAATTCACCTTGCCTATACTTTTCATACATTCTTAAAAGTGTTTTCGTTTCAACAATTAAACAATTATTTCTTTTTGCCGTGGAAACCACCTCTTCATTAACAGGATCTCTTGCCTCCAGTGGACGCGTTCTTTGAGGATTAATAATCAGCAACTGCTTCACATTGTTTTCATTAATCCCCTCTTCTTCAAGTTTGTCTAAATAATCTTGATAGTGCCTCTCTATCTGCCCTACATTTCCTCTTTTTACATTATCCGATACGCCCTTTATCTCCCCAATAAAAGTATAGTCCTCTCCTCGTATAAGAAAGTCTTGTTTTTTATTATCTTTATAATCATTAAGACTTACCCCAGTAATCTGACACATTATATCTCGGACTATATCAGCCAACTCTTCCCCACTCGTATACAAAATAGACTTGTATCTGGCGTTTTCCTCTAGCACCTTATCAGCTTCA
Source organism: Bacillota bacterium (assembly GCA_017445315.1). GTDB lineage: Bacteria > Bacillota > Clostridia > Peptostreptococcales > Anaerovoracaceae > Eubacterium_B. Next base: position 52,980 of record JAFSUI010000011.1, read on the forward strand.
TGGATCCTTCTTTTTGCTTCGCCAATGATGGCATTGTTCTCATTTATAATATTTTTTTGTTTTTCATCATCAGCAAAAACAACGCTATCAACCCATTCAGGTGCGCTTGTTTTTTCATTGCCATTTATTATCTCCTCCACAAAGAGCAAAACATCGCTTTCCTGTTTTACAATATTTACGGTTGTCAAATAAATGCGGTCACAAAGTTTAATCGTTGTCGTCTTTTCGCTCGCCCTTGATACTGTAACTGGCGCCTTGATAAGTTCTATGAAATGAAAGGCCGCTTTATACCTTTTACCACATATAATGGTCTCAGTGTTTTCATAACTCAAAAAACGCACTTTGCTATTTATTGGCACTGCCAACGGAATAATATCAACACATAACTCATTTAAAATGTCTTTAAGGAACACTTTATCTTTATAATCTTGATGTACACCACGCCCAACATAATTATAGTGGTAGTTCAGGCTAACATTCTGAGGAAGAACGTAAACAACCGTAGAGGTTTTCATTCCTTCAACCATTTCACGTATACTTTTGAGGTCAGATTTACAATTAACGCTTTTATAGCTGTTCTGTTTATTCTTCCAAATACCATCGTATGCTATATCCACCACATTTACATCAAACTCATCTAAGGATTTGGGTGTGGATAATGGTGAAACTATTATAGTTCCTTCTTCACTTTTAATCTGCATATTATTTGTTATTATTTGTATTTTCTTCATTCTCACACCTATCAAAGTCTCAAACCTTCTCATCCATTACGTTATTGAAAATAAATCTGCATTAAGCTATCATAAACCAACCGCATTTCGTCAAGCGATTTCTGTACGTCGGCTTTTGATTTGTCGACTTGATTAACAAACGACACAAAGTCTTTTTGAAGGCCCTTGGGTGGAACAATAAGTTTCAATGACTTAATTGCCTCAAAATTCAAACCGGCTTTTACTCCCGTCTGATTTCTGGCGGCAAATTGTTCTTTCCCTGCTTCACTTTCCATATAATAAGCCACATACAGTGGTTCTAAGACGTCTTTACTTAACCTGATGCATGTTAAATGCTGATTGATATAAGCACCATAATCTGCTATTTCTTTTGTAACAACACCCGTTCTTCCCAAATCCGCAGTAATACTTATTAAGAGATCTCCTTCTTCAACTCGCGTCCTCTTTGCTTCCATACTATTCGGTGCATTGATAGGTTGAATACTATCTAATAAGATATGGCAATCCTTGACATTCTTTATTGTAATAAACCACTCAGCTCCATCTTCCACACAGTACCTTGCCCATCCTCTAGATCCAGAAGTAAGGAACTCTATATGCTCTCCCATCTGACAAGTTCGAAATCCTTTAGGATTTAGTTTCGGATCACCAAACATCTCGACAAATCGGGATTTGATTAGTTCGTCAAACTTTTTTAGCATCTCTTGACGTGAAGTAATCATAGACGACACTTTATCTAAAACCCGTACTATGCTTTCCTGCTCAGAACTACCGGGATATCGAATGGAAGCCTCTTTTAGCCACTTGAAATGCCTATTATATCCCGTATTAGGTATCCTTACATTCTTTAAGGCGTAATACAAATACTTATAGTTCGCATCCTCTAATTTGCTAGAAAGCACTTTTACACCATCTGCGCCAAGAAAGAATGGCTCGTCAACATATTTTATTATCCGCGTATGATCGCCAAACACTATTGCCGGGACATCTACAAATAGCCCCTCTTCCATATCAGTATACCCAGCAATTTGGTCCTGCCCTTGATCTATTATAATATGCAATCCACTATCACAATACTCATCTGTTTTAATCTTGCAGCCATTCTTGGTTCTATCTTCAAAAATATCGTCAAAAGACTTGATCATACTCATCTCCACAAATTACAAGTTACGTAACTTCCTTACCCTTCTTAATTATCACATTTGTGCTTCTTTGGTTAATCCATACATCCAACATCCGCTCGTATTTGCTCGATAAAAGAGTACACTACTTCAGCGCTCAAATGTTTCATATGGATCTCCTTCCCACCCATTATAATTCGGGTGCGCATACTCTCCTCTTCTAAGCGCTTACGAATTGTATACTCATTACACAACGTACAATCAAAAGCCACCAGATTGTCGCTCCAGTTATGAATCCCACTCGCAACAATATCTCCCGTCGTGTTGTTCGTGAGGGTGTAATGCAGAGCTGTTCCTTCCAACTCGTCGAGATGCATCCTCGAATAATATCTAATGGTTGCGTCTCCATTATTATCGTACAACACCAACGCAAATTGTATTTGTTTATTTTTGTTGTATTCATCCATCATTTCTTCAAGATTTACAGTAAAACTATTTCCTTTTCGCCCCTCCAAATTGATGATTCTATATTCTATGTTTTCTTCAACAATCATTGCATAATACCCTTTTGCAATATTGCCTTGAGATACTGAAAAATGAAAAATCAAAGGGTTTTCTTCTACACGCATTTCCGCCTCATCAAAATTCACTATCGCTGTGTAATTTTTTCTTTCCATTGAAAAAGCACTACACGAAACAATTAATGCTACAATCGCCACAACGAGTGTGGTTAATGATACTACCCATTTTAATATGGATGAGCGGTTTTCCTTATTAAGATGCATCTCCACGCTACGCAAACTCTCTTTTGTCTCTTTTGTCTCACTAATTAATTTAACTACTGATGCATTCACCTTTTCTATTCTGCCGCCTATGTATCTCTTGTTTTCCGTAGCTTCAGTTTGTTGTTTTTTACTATTCCTGTTTTTTCCCATCGTTTTCTTCCCCTACTCTCTTTATAATACGAGCACTCTTCTCGTATTATATTATTACACTGCCGAATCGCCATCCTGGCCAAACCTCGCCAATCTCGTCTATCAATCAGTTGAGTATTCTTCCCGAATTCAATCATTGAGTCTTTAGATGGGTACACTTTATACCCATCTGACCGCCTCTCAGAAAACCCCTCACCATTATGTTTCTTCTTTCGTGTCACCCTGACGCCTCGCATTGTAATCGACTACTCATCACCGTTATAATCTTTGATAATCATATCTTTGCCAATTGCCGACATTTAGTCACTAGTTCATCACAATGATCCTCCTGTAAATATTGATTTTTTTATTGACATTTCAAATATATATATATTAGAATTAAGCTATAGGCAGTTATATCCAACTACGTTTCGGACGTAACCTGGGGGTCTTAAGACATCTAACAGGGATTGGATGGCTGCTTTTTTCATGCTTTCGTAATATAAGCCGAGACTATGTAGCTTCTTTTATTTGCAACAGAACCTGTTGCGGTAATTATATAATAGGTTCCATTTATTCGCTTTTTTATCGTCATCATAGGAGATGCTTGTTGGTTTTCATCTACGTAGCCCGTTGATGCTCGTCCATCAAATAAAACCTGATCATAATTCCTAATAACATATCCCATTCTGGCAATATCGCGAATATCAGCCATTGATTGATCCTGGGCGCCGTCAATACCATGACGCTTCACAATATGCTTAATCGCATTTGAATCAAGGATAACTAAATTCTCCTTTATCTGCTTGCCTGTCAACTCGAAGATATCACTTGCTAGGCGGTCTGATATTTCTGCAACTCTTACATACTTCTTCGCTGCTTTCCCCTCTATAACACTATTAATAAATTCTACAATTTCTGTGTCAACGCTCTCTATGTATTCTTCAACAATTGATTTGTTCGTATCACTATTATCCATGCTAATCCCCTTTTATTCCTTTAGCATCTTCTCCAGTTCTTTCAAATTCTTCTGGATTTCCTTTTCCAACTCATTGATATTCGCCAATATCTCTGATGTCGGTGGATATTCTACAGGAACATATTCCGTTTCTTTGTACTTGTTGATTGATAGGTCATAGCCATTATCAATTATCTCTTGTACCGGAACCATAAAGCTTTGTTCGGTGCGTTTGCGGTCTTTCTCTTCATCAAGCTTTTTGAAGCGTCTGATGATGTCCGGAATATCATTTTCTTTTACTTCAGAGCGCTTGTCATCCAGGCTATATCCGTCTGCTTTCATGTCATAGAACCAGACATTGTCCGTTCCGCCGTGGCCTATTTTGGTAAACACCAGAACAGCCGTTGACACTCCCGCGTATGGCTTAAACACTCCCGATGGCATTGATATGACGGCTTCCAAGCGGTTATCATCTATGATGGCCTTCCTGATCGCATGATGAGCGTTGGACGAACCGAACAGAACACCGTCGGGAACTATGCAAGCGCAGCGACCGCCAACTTGCAGCATTCTAAGGAAGAGCGCGAGGAATAGCAGCTCCGTCTTCTTGGTCTTGCACACCTTAAGAAGATCGGTGGACACTATGTCGTAATCCAAACTGCCCTTGAACGGCGGATTGGCAAGTATCAAAGAATACTTGTTGCTGTCCGGATTTTGATCAGAGAGACTATCTCTATACTCTATAAACGGATTATCCACTCCATGAGTCATCATGTTCATGGCGCCGATTCTAAGCATGGTACGGTCGGTATCATAGCCATAGAACATGCGGTTCATGTAATGGTCTTTCTTATCTTTATCGAAGAAGATCTTGTCCTTATAGTTTTCTTTTAGGTACTCACCGGCAGTGATAAGGAAGCCCGAGGTTCCGCAAGCCGGATCACATATTACTTCATCGGGCTGTGGATCCATCATCTCAACCATCATACGGATAATATGCCTCGGTGTTCTGAACTGACCATTACGGCCGGACTGAGAAATCTTTGATAGCAGGTACTCATATACATCTCCACGGATATCTGGCTTACTATCGTCTGCTTTTTCTGCGGACTTCGCTTTAGATATCATGGTGAAGATGTCATCAAGCTTGTTTACCACCTTGTCTAGAAGAAGAGGTGTTGGAATCTTAAAGATGGCATCATCCATATACTTGGAATATGCGCTGTTCTTATCAGAGTGCAGATTCTTGATAAATGGGAAAACTGATTCTTGAACGGTTGAATACATTTCTCCTGCCGGGAGATCTCTGAAGACTGACCATTTCAGTTTTCTTCCATCTACCTTACGGCTACCTATCTCAACCTCATCAGCAAAGATGCTCTTATACTTGAGACCGAGCATGGCGCTTTCCTTTGCTCTAAGGTCATCGGATTCATCCAGGTCATGAATGAACATTAAATATGTAACCTGTTCTATTACATCAAGAGGATTTACTAGACCGCCTGCCGCAAAGTCATCCCATAGGCTGTCGATTTTGTTTTTGATTTCTCCAGTTACCATGTTTTACTCCTTATCTTGGTTCCATGCGTATTTGGTATATCTACCGCCGCTGATTTTTATTATCTCGTTCTTGTCTAACATATCCGCAAGTGCGCGCTGAATTGTCACTTGGCTGATTCCCGGGCACCTCTCCATTAGCTCGGTTTTGGTGATTGTGCCCAGGTTGTTTTTAATCACTTCTCTAACTTGGCCTGGCTTGGAAAGCTCTTTGTTTTCTATTAATGCCGTTCTTGACTTAAGCTCTCTATATGCTGCTATTACTGTTCCGAGAAGATATCTTGCAAATGGGAGATAGTCGTTGCTTCCTTCGTGCCAATTAAAAGAGCTATCCTGTAAGACCTCGTAATATGTTTCCTTACTATCTGCAATTATCTTCTCAATACTGATATATTTTCCAACATCGTATCCGCTGCGATATAGAAGAAGTAATGTGAGCAGCCTACTCATTCTGCCATTTCCGTCGTTAAATGGATGGATGCATAGGAAGTCCAGAATGAAGATTGGGATAAGAAGAAGATCATCAAGCTCTGACTCCCTGGATGCCCTTTGATATGCATCACATAAATTTGAAATCGCCTCGGGAGTCTCCCATGCAGAAAGCGGTGCAAATCTTACGGTCTCCGTTCCGTCCGGGTGCTCCTCCGCTATGACATTGTCCGAGCTCTTGAATACCCCGCCTTCTTCTCCAAACCTAAACTTATATAGATCCCTATGTAGTTGTAGAATCATTGACGGTGTAAGCGGGATGTATTCATAGCTTTCATGAATGGTTGCCAGAACATCTCTGTATCCTGCAATCTCTTCCTCACTTCTATTCTTAGGAGCAGTCTTATCCATAACGAGTTTCTTGATTCGCTCTCTAGTTGTAACTATGCCTTCAATTCTGTTGGAAGCATCCGTACTTTGGATCTTGGCAATCTCAATTAAGTGTTCCAAAACATCTGACTTCATCGATGTAACAACATTCTGTTCACCTTTAAGCTCATGGATGTCTGTAAGCAACGCTACAATCTCCGGTGTCAGTAATTTATTATATGTTTCCTTAAAATTAAACTCTCTCATATCTCAATCCTTATTTAGTCATTATGTGCTTAAATGATTAAATTGATTATACCATGATAAAAATAATCAAGCAAGCATTCAATTTACTCATTTTACTATAAATGATTAAATTAAATTTATTTTGATGTAATTAAAAACCTCCCGCTAATACATAACGAGAGGTAATCAACCATAATGGTGCTTGCTTTTCTGTGGCAAAGGCACTCTTTTGCTTAATTTCCCGTGGCAAAGGCATGCTTTTGCCCGTTTGCCACAGGTTTTGCTTTGCCAAGCTTGATTATCTGTGGCAGACGCGCTCTTTTGTTCAATTTCCCGTGGCAGCGGCATGCTTTCGCCCGTTTGCCACAGGTTTTGCTCAGCCAAACATACTTTTGACCCGTACCCCGTTTCGTAGAGTCGTGTAGCAGTGTATGCTACAATGCACTCAAGAAACGGAGGTATGCAATGTATGATGTTCCTTTCAAGCTCCATATCTGCAAGATGAAGGAAGAACATCCCGAAAAAACATTCAA
>JAFSUI010000012.1 GCA_017445315.1 Bacillota bacterium
CGATAAATTCTTTGCGCTCCGGTGATAATTTTCTTCTTCTTGCCATAATTAAATCCTCCTGGCTTGGTTTCATTCTACCATTCATCCAGGAGGATTCATACTTACTAAGTATTTAGTTTACACAGAATTATTTACACTCTCATCGTACCACTACAAACTTTCAAAAAAGTATTAAGGGGATGGTCCAAGCCATCCCCTATTTTTAACCCCTTTATTTGGTTATTCCTGCACTACTCTAACAGCGTTATAATACCCGTCTATTGCGCCTACTTGTGTAATGCATACTCCATCGTAAGAGTTCAGTGCGCTTATCTCAAGTCCACCACCGATATAGATTGCATAATGTGACGGATAAGCAATTATATCTCCCGGAAGCATCTCATCTACAGAGATTGGATAAACGTATTCCATATTGTTTCTTGGCATCTCGTAGCCACATGCATTATATACGGCATATACAAATCCGGAACAGTCACATCCATTTGTAAGGCTCGTGCCTCCCCAGACGTACGGCGAACCGATATACTGCATAGCAAACTCAACAATCTCTCGCCCGTTCTTCTTTCCTTTGTTCTCATCAGATAGGCTTATATATACCGACTTGTCGCGGGTTGTGTCTATGAGAGAAACACCATTTTCAAACGTATAGCTGGTTTCAGGGAGGGCTCCAAGGCCACCTATCTGGATAATCTCGTTTACTGGTTCTTTTATCACAGTTCTTTCGAGTTCACTTCTCTCCGTGATTACTCCGTCTATAGTGATAACCTTGCCAACAATCTTTTGGGTCCCGTTTTCACCCTCAACCGCTACTCTGCTCTCTCCGCCTCCGAGGTCTGAGCTGTATTGGTATAAGGTCTTATACGGAATCTCCTCGATTTTCTCTTCCTTGTATTCAACTACCTCTACGGCCATCTCGCCCACTTCGTGGCTTCCTGTATCGGAATAATGCTGCGGATCGGCGTATGCCGTAAGTGTAGAACCGGCTATGCTTATTGTTACTGCTAGGCTTAATATGCCTGCTCTAATTCCTTTGAGCTTTGCGCTCTTCAAAACACCCATTGATATAAATATCCTTTCCAGCTGCACCCCATTGTGCAGCTTGCGATTTCGTTTAGGCGCCCATCGCAAGAAAAATGGTATTTTATATGCATGAAGATGTCAATGCTTTTTTGAATATTTCACATAGAATTCACAAAGCAAAATCGTGATTATCGTTGATATTTCAACATTTATTCGTGTTTTATAATTCTTAAAATCTCCTAAGAAATATGTCCCTCTACATGTATATTTATAAATAAATATAAAAAATACCCGTGATTTTATGCGTATAATATACATAAATACGGGTATTTCATATTATTTCTTAACCCCTCTTAAGAATTAAGAGGCTTATCTTAAGTTTCTTAATAAATGCCTTTTCTTAAGTCCTCTACTCGATTTTTGAGTCCTTCCAAACCTTATTAACCAGGATTCCCAGACACATGACCCATGAGATTAAATAGAACCAAAACATAAGGGCCGCAATACTTGCCATGGAGCCGTATAGCACGTTCTGATTTACTGCATGGGCCGTATAGCTGGAATAAACCATCGTAACGAGGAGCATGCCTATAGCACAGAATATGCTTCCCGGAAGAATCTCCCTGAACCTCCTCCTATTCTTATTGGCCGGCAGCACATAATAGCTAAATGATATAAGAAGCAGGAACAAAGCCCCCGCAACAGGCCATCTAAACACTACCCAGGCCCAGTCCAGCTCGCTGCTTATGAGGAATCTCTTTGATAGATAGTTCATAACGAGCTGCCCGTAAGCAAGAATAATAACCATGGCCATCATAACAAGTATCGTAAGTATTACCGTCAGTATTGACCTTATCCTGTCCTTAAAATAGCTACCCGGATCCTTCCCGCCGGAAAGCGTATAATTGGTTATTCTCATGAGTGAAAACTGGAGTCTGGAGGCAGCCCATATAGCCGTGATGATTAAGACTATATTTGTTCCGGGCTGAGGATCAAAGGACAGGCTCTCCTGAAAGCTCGTTAATATCTCAGGCGCAATCTCGGTATCAAGATATGCGTTTATGGTATCCAAGCTAAAATTGAAAAGGCTAAGAAGCTGAGAGAGAAGTATGAGCGTCGGCACAATGGACAGCATAAAGAAGAAGGCTATCTGCGCTGCGATGCCTTGATAATACGGATCCAAGAGCTGCTTGAACCCCATATATATCATTCTCTTAAAACGTTTTCCCATTTAAAAAAGTTCTTATCCTTATTGCTTATTTTTAGTCTGTACTAATCTATCACGCTTACAAGCCGAAGGTTTAAGCGCTACTTTCTCTCCGAAAGAAGCTCCGTTAACCTTTCCAGCGCCTTTGCCCTATGGCTTATCCTGTTTTTTGCGTCCGTCCCCATCTCGGCAAAGGATTCTTCATATCCATCCGGAACAAATACTGGATCATAGCCAAAGCCTCCCTCTCCAAGGGTCTTTTCAGCGATATGCCCGTAGCACTCACCTCTTGCAACCAAAACCTCGCCATCTTCAAAAATCATAGTTATGACCGTGACGAATCTGGCTTTTCTATCTTCATACGGAACACCCTCCATAAGAGAAAGTAATTTCTCGTTATTTCTGGCATAATTACAGTCATCACCCGCAAAGCGCGCGGAATAAAGCCCCGGAGCTCCGTCAAGATACTCAACTTCAAGGCCCGAGTCATCGGCTATAGTCGTCTTATGAGAAATATCCCATATCGCCTTTGCCTTTATATAGGAATTTTCCTCAAAGGTCGTTCCATTCTCCTCAACCTCGTCCTTGGGAAGCCCGGCATCATCCCTTGAGATAACCTTCATCCCAAAGCGCTCCGTTATGGCCTCTATCTCTCTTATTTTGTCAGCATTTCTCGATGCAGCTATAATTGTTTCCATAATAATCACCCTATGGCTTTCTATGATAAATTTATTATACATCGGCTATTTTATCACAATAGAGCCTAGTTCACATCGTCTTTTTTTCCTATTATAAATGTGATATACTCTTCATTGCGTCTAAAGGAGCGGACTATATGGGAATTTTAGCTTTACCTGACGCCAATTTGAATTGTGAGGTTTGATATGCTAACCGTTCTAATTAAAATACTAGGCATATTTGCAATAATAGTCGTTGGATATATTGCAACCAAGACTAATATAATCACCAAAGAGTCGGAGTCATCCATGGTCAATCTTTTGATACTTGTCACGACTCCATGCATGGCATTTAGTTCAATAGTTAGCAAGGAGCTCGACTCATCAATATCTGAAAAGATCATCTTGGTTCTCCTTGTAAGCCTCGCCTATTTTATTATCATGCCTATCCTGGTGCTTCCATTAGGCAAAATTTTTACGCACACACCAAAAGAAGACGTCGGCGTTCTAATGGCTATCATGGTTGCCGCAAACGCAGGTTTTATGGGATTCCCTATAACAAAGGCCATCTTCGGAGATCATTTCTTCTTCCTAATCGTTGTTCAGAATATAATCCTAAATATCTATCTATTTGGTATTGCGGTTCTTCAGATGAATTATGGAAGCGAAAGCAAATTTGACATAAAGAGCATCATAAAATCTGTTATGAATCCTTGCGTTGTCGTTTCGCTCATCGCCATGGTAATACTGTTTACCGGAATCAAGATGCCGGAGCCCGTCATGGATATCACAGGGATGCTCGGAAATGTAACCACTCCTCTATCCATGATTATCGTAGGTATGCGTCTCGCAAATAGCAAATTTGATTCTGTTTTAAAGAATCGCGACCTTATTATAGCGTCCTTGTTCAACGTGCTGATTGCTCCGCTTTGTGCATTCCTTATGGTTAACTGGCTTCCGTTCCTTACGGACGACGTTAAGCTGCTAATAATATGGGCATCCGCCTTCCCCTGTGCGGTAATAATCGCCGGCCTTGCAGCAAAGGAAGGAAGAAACGCTACCCTTGTTTCAGAAGGAATCGCGCTCACTACACTTCTGTCGCTCATAACTCTTCCAATAGCGGCAACAATACTTACATCGCTCTATCTGCATTAATAAAAGAATTTGAAATACAAGAATCGAAAATACAAGAATTAAAAATCAAAAAAACGAAAAAACCGCAATCATCGATGCGGTTTTTTACGCGATTTTGAATTGTAGAATTGTAGAACATGTTAGTATGAGGATGACTGACAACTAACTGTAGCTATATGTTAGCATAGACTAACCACGGTGTCAATATCCTAACCCCATAAAATCTTATATTTTTTTATACTTCTTCTTTATAATTCTTCCACATCGCATCCGTAGCTTCTCTTACGGATTCGGTCATAATTTCAATGTTTTCCTTGCTCCAGCAGGCTTTATCTGCCCTCAAGAAAGAAGTCTTATCCACTCTATTGTCAAATACTCCGATTGGAATATGCCAAACTTTGTCTTCTTTCTTTACGGTTATCGTTCCCGGAACCTCTGACTGCTCTCTAAGGTATTCCATATCGTCGCAGCCATAGTCACCAAGCATTACATTGATAGGCACGCCGTGGAATAGATTGGAGCCCGGATCGTCAGGATTTGCTCTCTCGTTATTCTTTCTTCTGGATTCCTCTGGGGTTACCCAGATATATAGAATTGCTGCGTCATCAAGAACTTCTTTTGAGAACATCGGTAGTGAATACTGGTAGCCATATCCTCCCGTAAGCGGCATAGATGATCCGTCGGGGCCTCCGCGTGCACATTCAATTACAAGCGTCTTTCCGTCATAGCTATCTGAATACTGCTCCTCAACAAATAGGGTTATCTTCTTTGCCTCCTCTTCTAGTTCGGACGCAAGCTCTAGAAGGAGTTCTTCATCAAGCTCTGCGAGTCTTGGCTCGATTCCTGCACCCTTTGCTGCCCTATCCATACGCTCAAAGAGTTCCATGGCATAGCTCTCGGGATTTATTACCTTTCTTGCCATCATTCTGTCATAATCCTCATTAAGGAGCATGATTAATGTTCCCCAATCGTAATCGTTAAAGAATGGATCGTCATCGGACTGATAGAATACCCTCTCTTCACCCCTCTTTTCCAAGGCATTATCAATCAGCCTCATAAAGTGAACATATGGAAAATCGTCTAGCTGCAGATTCTCTCCGATATGGAACTCCTCCTTCAGGCGCTCAGCCTCTATATTGGCCATAAAATTTCTTACTTCTGATTTTCCGCTTGCGGGAAGCGCCACGAGAAGTACTGTCTTAAAAACTCCGCTTTCAGGTTTCATAATTCTTCCTCTCTTCTGTGATTGATCTTATTATCTATACGCTTTACGCATTATTAAACCTTGATACTGACATTATATACCGGTTCAAAATCTATTTCACCATGCTCGTCTATATACTCAGCAATGATATCGACCATATTGGTGAGATCTTCTGAAAGAGTCTCAAGCTCCGCAAGCATCGGATAATTGCCACCGCCTGCCGCTCTATAATTATTTATCACTATGCCAAACTCGTCATCGTCCATTATTGGAGTTCCGTTTCTTGTAAGCTTTATGAGACGAGACCCTCTCGGTTGCGAAACCTCCGCTTCATACTCAATACCATCAAAGATGTCATAATTGAAATGCTGAGGAATGGGCTCCAAATAGTCCTGCGAGATTATGATATGTCCATCTTCAACATCCCAGAACTCCAGTGTTTTTTCAATATACTCCCTAAGCACCTTTCCGCTTATTCTCTTTTTCACTAGAGTATTTGGAAAAGCGTAGGAGCCGACTATATTCCTTAACGTAATCTGCTTTTTAAATCCCGTTGCGCCCTTAAAGAGGCTTGTAGAAGAAATATCTCCATTAAGCCGATCCATCTGAACTTTGTTTATGAAAGTAATGAACTGAGACTTTTCAAGTCGTTCTTTGTCTTCATTATAGATTCTGAGATATATTTTGCTTGTTCCTATTGGTTTATCCAGCCACTTTTGACATGCATCTTCCACCCTCGCGAGATCTATAACTATATCTCCGTCCATAAGCATCTCTTCATCCCTAAGAGAAATGTTTTTTACCTCCATCTCTCTCGTTTCAGGGTCAATATCTATTACGGATAAATGCGTTCCGTCAACTCCAGGCTGGCAGTAGGCCTTGCCATTATAGACGCCTGCGCTAAGCGTATGCTGATGACCCATGACAATCACATCTAGCCCGTCAATTTCCGAGAGCATTTTATATCCCTGATTTTCACCATCATCTCTTCCGAGAGCTAAACCTGTTTCCGGGTTTTTCTCAAGGCCACCATGGTAGCAGCAAACTATAAAATCAGGTTTTTCTTTTTCCTGTATTTTCTTTACTGTCTCCTTGGTAAGAGTGAATGTATCCGGGAAAAAAGCATCTCCAAGTTTTTCTGGAGATTCCCACTTGGTGGTTAAGTGAGTGAGCACACCAAAGAAAGCAAATTTATATCCTGCAATTTCTTTGATGTCGTAATCATATCCAATATTAAGATTTATGCATTTTGCGCCGCACGCCTCTATATGTTTTGAGAGCTCCTGCCTTCCAAAATCAAAATCGTGATTTCCAATGTTTATATAATCATAGCCCATAAGGCTCATCGCATAGGAAACAGGAGAAGCCTGATATCTATACGCACCACCCTCCTGGGCGTCGCTTTCGCAATTCCCCAAATTTCTATAATAAAACGACTGGAGCGGCGAACCCTCAAGCGTATCTCCGTTATCTATAAGAATGCTATCAGAAATACTCTTGTCATTTCTTAGGTTCTTAACAAGCATCGCAAGCTTTGCAAACCCATATTCAAATTCAAGAGCGTAGGCTTTTTCATAGCTATATTCATGAGGAAATACCTTTCCGTGCACATCTGAAGTTGTAATAATTCTTATTTTGTTTGACATGTCGTTTTCTTTCTTTTATCGTATAGTTACGATTATAATTAACTCTCGCCTTAACAATATCAAGGACTAATATTATGCAATTTAGAGATCATATTAATTTCCGTGACCTCGGCGGATATATAACTGAGGACGGTCGCCATATAAAACCCGGTCTCCTCTTTAGGAGCGGAGGCTTATATTTAATGAACGAAGAAGAAAGAGAATACTTTCTTTCGCTCGGAATCAAATGCATCATGGATCTTCGTACAACAGAAGAATCCACTGTTCGTCCCGACCCTGTTTTTCCGGGTATAGAAATGATTCAATATAGCGGTCTATCCTTTGCCAACGGCGATGAAATAGACTTTTCACCTATCGGCATGAGCAGAATCGGAAAAGAAGGAATCGAGCAGCTCGCTCTCCTCACCGACTATTATAATAGGATTCCATTTGGTAATCCCGCCTTCAAAATCCTAATGGAAAAAATCGTAAGTGGCGTTGCGCCGATTGTATTCCACTGCTATACCGGTAAGGATAGAACCGGCGTCTTTGCAATAATTCTCCTTCTGGCTCTTGGCGTGGATGAAGAAACCGTGTTCAATGATTATATGCTTAGCAATCACTATCATCGCGAAGCAATTGAGCGCGCAATGATGGATAACGCCGAAAAAATCGAAAAGCACCCTGAAGCAAAGGAACTACTTACCATGTGGTTTGGTGTCTCTGAAAAAATAGGCCTAAATATCATTTCCGAAATCAACACCAAATACGGTAGCAAGGAAAAATATTTGGAAACCGAGTTCGGATTAAATGCCGAAGCTCTAGATGCTCTCCGAACAAGATATCTAGAATAAAGTCAAAATACCTATAACACTAGGGGCACCCCATGAGGATGCCCCTTTTAAATAGCATTTTTTATTTATTGCTTTCCGTGAGCCAATCTTCTTCTGATTCTGGTCGATACCCATTCTATTAATATAACGAGCACTATCAGCGCAAGGAGGAAGGATCCTACTCTCTTCCATCTCGCTCCACCTATTGCCTGAACAAGTGGAGAGCCGATACCTCCTGCGCCTACGATACCAAGTGTCGTTGCATCCTTAAGGTTAATATCAAGTCTATATATCGCTGTGGATATAAAGCTTGCACTGAGCTGCGGAAGAACTCCGCAACGGATCTTTTCAAAAGTATTGCAACCACTCGCGTCGAGTGCCTCAAGTACACCGGTATCAAGGTTTTCTATCGCCGTAATATACATCTTGGAAACCATACCGATGGAGCAAATGCCTTGAGTAACTACTCCGCAGAACGGGCCAGGTCCGGTAACTCTGATCCAAACCAATGCCCAAACCAGGGATGGTATCGTTCTAACAAGAAGCGTAAACGCTCTAAAAACATAAGCAACAGGCTTTGGCACAATATTTGTAGAAGATAGAAAACTAACAGGTATTGCGATTATAGCGCCTATAAGCGTTCCCAGTATTGCAATAGCAATTGTCTGGAGCGTCAGATACGGTACACCGCCTGTTGTTAAATTGAACAGAATCGATTTGTCCGGGTTCAGAATACCCTTGAAGATACTTAAACCTATCGCAAGACCATCCTTGGTCACTCCGTTGAAATCCATGCTAGAAGTGCCCCAAACAGCAATTCCGAGCACTATAATGAAAATCAGGATTCTCTTCCAAAGATTTTTAGGCTCGCTATATAGTTTTTCTAAAACATTTTCTTTGTAATTAGTTTCATTCATAACTAGGCACCTATATAATCTTGGAACGAATCCAATCATTCAACAAATCAATAAGCCATACCACTATAAAGAGCGTAAGAAGTATGCATCCCAAATCGTGATACGCACGAAGGCTCGTTCTTTGGCTAATAAGAATACCCAAGCCGCCTGCCCCTACATATCCAAGGATACTTGATGCACGGACATTTAATTCAAAACAGTATAGGCAGTTATCCAAATACTGAGGCAGAATCTGTGGCATACAAGCCGCCCAGAAGGACTGCAGGGTATTGGCACCAAAGGACTGCATCGCCTCATAAGGACCCATGTCGATTGTCTCTATACTCTCATATAGCATTTTTGCGACGATACCAAGCGTAAAGAACGCAATTGAAATGGTACCTGCAAACGCTCCAAGACCAAAGATCAAAGAAAACGCAAGTGCATATATAAGAGTTGGTATGGAACGAATAATCGACAGGATAAAACGGCAAATCGAAAGAGTTGCCTTGTTACGATTGATATTGCTCGAGGCAAAAATCGCTAGCGGAAGCCCAAAGGCGCATCCTATAAGCGTTCCCGTGATCGACATCTTAATCGTTATGATAAGAAGCGGAATCACGTTGGGGAAATACTTCCAGTTTGGAGTAAATATTTGCCCAAGGATAAAGCCAAGCTCATGTATCCTTCGCATCAGCAAACCGATATCGAAGTTTGTGAGCAATATCGAAACATATATAGTAATGGCTAAGGCAAGTAAAATGAGCGGAGTTCTGCTCTTTGGTCTTTCTACAACATGACCACTGTCAAGCGTAATGACCTCAGGTTTAAAAATTCGGTCAAACAATGGTCTTTTTTCAGTCTTGGACTTATCCATTATTGACCACCATACCTTCCACTACTACTTGATCGGTAGATTTAGGTACTGCTTTACCCATATAAACAAGATTCAGAACTTCCTGTGTTACCTCTTCTGCAGGTCCGTCATATACGATTTCGCCTGCACGAATTCCTATAACACGGGTTGCGTATTTTAATGCAAGATCCACGTGGTGAATATTGATAAGAATAGAGATATTCAAATCCTTATTGATTCTCGCAAAGTCGCTCATTACTATATCTGCGATAATCGGGTCCAGCGAAGCTACAGGTTCATCCGCCAGAATAATTGACGGATTCTGATTGAGCGTACGAGCAAGAGCAACACGCTGCATCTGTCCACCCGAAAGTTCATCGCATCTATTGTATGCCTTATCCAGAATATTAACTTTGTCAAGAGCTGCAAGTGCCTGCATCTTTTGTTCTTTGGAATATAAGCCTAGGAATGTCTTCCACCAAGGCATATCCGGAACATTGCTCGTGAGAACATTCTTGATTACGGTTGACCTTGTAACCAAATTGAAGGACTGAAATATCATGCCAATCTTTCTACGGAATCTTCTAAGGTCTTTTCCCTTGAGAGACATAACGTCGGTTCCGTCAACTATCAGCTGTCCTTCTGTTATATCAATCATACGATTGATTGTACGGATCAAAGTGGATTTTCCTGCACCTGAAAGACCGATTATAGCGATAAACTCTCCTTGATCGATAGTCAGGTCTATATGCTGAAGTCCCTTTGTTCCATTTGGATAAGTTTTTGAAACGTCTTTAAATTCAATCATAATTTTTTCTTCATTTATAAGCTATATAAGCTAGAAAGGGGCTATTCTTAATAGAACAACCCCCTTTAATACTAAAACAACTTGCGTATGATTATTTCATAGCTTCCAATGCAGCAACTGTTACATCGTAGTCAGATTCCTGAGCAAGTACATAGCCACTATGTGTGTAGATGCTGATGATTTCCTTACCCTGATCTGTTCCTGCAATGCTGATGAGTGACTGCTGGAATGCGTCTATGAATTCATCATTATAGATGTCCGGATTAGCCTTTGTTACGGAAACAGTGTCGTTATAGATATTTGGTGTAACGCCGATTACGCTGCATTCATTCCAAATATTATCTTCTCTGCCCCAGCCTGCTCCCATTTCGCCAACTTCCTGATCAGTCGGTGTGCTCCAGATTTCTTCGTAGTCTGTACGTCCATCTGCATAGCATACGATGATGTCAAGCTGTCCTGCAGCTGCCTGCATGAATCCAGCAACATACTTAACTTCTGTTGTTGTAGGAAGATCAGCAAGGCTCTTTCCATACTTTTCATTCAGCCAAAGGTTTGGATAAATATATCCAGCGGATGATGTTGGGTTAGCAATACCCCATGAGCAATCAGCAAGCTCTTCCCATGTGAGTTCCTCGCCGTTGTTAACCTTCTCTGCAAGAGCTCTACCCTTTTCGGATGTTCCGGCATAGATGAGTCCCTTATAGAAAGTAACATCGTCTTCGCTTCTGAATACCTTGTTTGCTTCGCCGTTCCAATCAGCAGGATTGGTTGAATCGCAGGAGAGACCCGCTCTTGTTGCTGTTAGAACTACCTGTGTATCATCCCTATAAAGAGCATAGGTACCACCTGGGAGCCAAGCTATCTCAGCTGAACCGGCAGCAAGTGCTTCACCGGCTGCTTCATATGAATCGGATACAGCGATTTCTACTGAACCAATTTCATAACCATGCTTAGCCATCTCAGCAATGATGAGATCGCCAAGTCCTGATGTGGCCGCCAGAATTTCTTCCGGTGTTCTTGATGGAACAAACATACATGTAAGCTTTTCAATCTTCTTGTTTACTTCGCCGCCTTCAGCTTCGCCGCCTTCAGCTTCGCCTTCAGCAGTTTCACTTCCACCTTCTGCTGGCTTTGGATCTTCTTTCTTTGCGCATCCTGTGAATGCAGCAAGTACGAGAACCAATACCAGGAGAACTACAATCAATTTCTTCTTCATGCTTTCTTAATCCTCCATTAACTAATGATGGTATTGCGGTTAGTCGCAACATCATACATCTTGTATTATCCTCCTTCAGAGAATACTCTTTGATTATATCCTATGAAAATCATAAATGGAAGTGCTTAAGCACTTTTTTTAGATTTATGAGCCTTGCGTTTTTCTGTGAGTCAGGCCCGAATCGGATGCTCAATTTGACCCGCAAAAAGATAAAAAAAATGATGCCGATTGCATATATTCTGCGTTTCATACGCCTTGGCCTCGCTCTGATACCTATCACTACAGGCGACCGACCCTACTCTTGCAATCGACATCATCTTCTGTAATTCTTTGCTACTTCCTTTGGACCCACCTCCTATCTTGGCTTGATACTTCTCAGTGTACCAAGTTATTTTTCGGATGCCCCGATGGCATCCAGTTCTTACTCGTCCCTTTCTTTGAACTTATTGTAACACTTTATTTACAAAAAGTAAAGTGATTATTTCAACTTTTCTGACAATTTTAATATAAAAAAGAATAAGGGCTGAATTTTCAACCCTTTTACGCTTTTTAGGTTTCCGTGCACATGTCTATTTATGCAAATTGCTGATAGATTGCCCTCACTGCGTTCTCATAATCCTTATCATCCACTGCAAGAATCATATGAAGATTCCCTGCTCCGTGATCCAAGAATTTGATATTAATCTTAAGCGCAGCAAGCGCAGAAAGTATCTTGATTGCAATATTTGGTGAAGTTCCCATATCGCGCCCTACCACGCCTATCATGGCTAAATCGCTTAATGTCTCCTCTGATGCTCCCGGCATTTTTTCCTTTATCTCAGAAAGTGCATCCTCTACGTCCGCCTTAAACGACTCCTTCACAAGGAAGCTCATAGAATCAACGCCAGTCATCATTGTTTCTATTTTGATGCCCTTTGATTCAAAGATATCCAGAACATGCTCTCTCAGTTCGCTCTTCTCATTAAGATGCGCAAGCTGGACCGTAACATTCATATAGCCTCTAGCACCCGATAGCCCCGAAATATCCTGTGCATTGCTATAATACCTCGCATTGTTTACTATGAGAGTTCCCGCATCTCCCGGCGCATTCGTATTCTTTATGTTGATTGGAATTCCTTTGCTGGCAACCTGGAATACGGTATCTGCATGCAAGACCTCAGCGCCAAGATACGAGAGTTCTCTAAGTTCTCTATAAGTAATCAAAGGAACCGAAACCGGCTTCTCCACAATTCTCGGGTCGGCCATGAGTAGACCCGAAACATCTGTCCAGTTCTCGTATAGATCCGAACCCGTGGATGCAGCGACTATCGCACCCGTGATGTCCGACCCGCCACGGCTAAAGGTCTTGATTCTTCCATCCGGAAGAGATCCGTAGAATCCCGGAATCACCGCATAATCATGCTTATGAAGTTCATCTCCTAAAAGTCTTTCCGTGACATCCTTATCGTAATTACCCTCAGCGTCAAATTTTATAAACTCGCCCGCATCGATAAAATCAAATCCAATATACTTGGCAAGAAGCTTTGAACCGATATATTCTCCCCTGCTCGGAACATAGTCAAGAAGTGATTCCTTGCTCTCCTTCTTTATCCTATCCCTTATCAGGTTAACCTCAGCCTTTGCATCAAAGGAAACACCGAGTTCTTCCGCAATCCCACTATATCTTTCCTCTATCAAATCCAGATATTTATCAGCATCATCCCCTGCGTTCATAGACTTAAGAAGAAGATCCGTAATCTTTATATCATCAGAATTTCTCTTACCCGGAGCTGACGCCACGACAAATCTTCTCCTTGGATCTGATTTTACAATTCCCGAAACCTTCTTAAACTGATTTGCGTCGGCAAGCGAACTTCCGCCAAATTTAACAGTTATTAAATCAAAGTTATCCGTTACGAGCTCATGCTTGGGCGTTGCGCCGGTTTTGATATCATTAAGGTCAAACGGCGTAGATTGATAAACAAAATAGTTTAACCAGTTTGAATATAGAAGGTTTGCGCATGACCTCCATGAAACCTGCGGCTCCGCCTCGGGATTGTCATCAGGAAAATAATTGTATGGAATCTTTGTGTTAGGATCTATTGCGAGATCTCTTAGATACTCGTTTCTAAGCGTGTCGGCGTCATACTCGGAGTGACCTGTAATAAAGATTTGCTTGTCATCGATAGACTTTAGGGCAAAAATTCCAACCTCGGGTGAAATAGAGATTACGCGAAGATCAGGATGTGAAAAAACCGCCTCGTCATCGAGCCCCGTATATCTAGAATGCGGAACATAGAATTCATCATCAAATCCCCTAAAAAGCATACCTGTCTTATATTCAAGCGTGTGAAGGAAAACTCCACAGGCCTTTTCGGGGAGACGTTTTTTCTTTATCCCATAATGATAATAGAGTCCTGCCTGCGCTCCCCAGCAGATATGAAAAGTGCTGTGAACATGAGTCTTGGACCACTCCATTATCTCGCAGAGTTCATCCCAATACTCAACTTCTTCAAACTCCATGAGTTCCACAGGAGCTCCGGTTATTATCATACCGTCATAGTATTTGTTTCTGACCTGATCAAAGGTCTTATAGAAGGCAATCATATGCTCTTCAGAAACGTTTTTGGCCTTATGCGTGCTCGTCTGAAGCAACTCAAGCTCAACCTGAAGCGGCGAGTTTCCGAGAAGTCTCGTAAGCTGAGTCTCAGTTTCTACCTTTGTTGGCATCAGATTAAGAATAAGTATCTGAAGCGGACGAATATCCTGGGTCATAGCCCTGGTATCCGTCATGACAAATACATTTTCCTTTGTCAGTATCTCAACTGCAGGTAGATTGTTTGGTACTTTAATCGGCATATTCTCACCTTCTCTTGTTTTCATTAACGCATTAAAGCGATTTCCGTATAGTATATCACAATTGAAGCAAAAGAAAACATTGATTTATCAAGTTTTTTCTTGATTTTTAGGCCGAGCTCGTATATAATTTCACCTGCACGTTGATTTTGTATAGGAAATGCCAGAGAATCTATAAAGTGGGGTGATGAATCGTGGCTAATATTAAATCAGCAAAGAAAAGAATCAAAGTAATCGACAAGAAGACCGCTAGAAATAAGCGTGTCAAGGACCATGTAAAGGAAAGCCTTCGTGCGTTTGAAGATGCTATGGCATCCGAGAATTATGATGAAGCTTCCGTTAAGCTCGTAGCAGCTGAGAAGGAACTCAAGCAGGCTGCAAGCAAGGGAACGCTCAACAAGCACGCTGTTTCCCGCAAGGTAAGTCGTCTTACAAAGAGATTCAACGCTGCAAAGGCAGCAAAGTAAGCTCACCCGTCCCCACCCGTGTATAAGTTAAATACACATACGAAGAGCTAAGCGATGGAGTGTCTCCCATCGCTTTTTCTTTTCCGTAAGTATAAGTCATTCGACTCACTCGTCCTCGCAGCGGACAATTACACGAAAATAAAAAGCGATGTTAGTCGTCAGCGTTTATTGGGGCATCGAATGGAAATGATGGCATAATTTCTAGTTTGAATTTGTTTAAGCGGTGCCTTTTATCTATTTTTTCTTTGATCTCGGGATCCTCGCAGACTCCTGTTCTTATATATTCGTCGAGCACTGCATATGTGAATCCGAGATTTTCTTCGTCAGTAAGTCCCTGAAGGCCATCAATAGGAACCTTCTCAACAAGTTCCTCAGGAAGCTTAAGCACTCTACCTACGGCCTTGACCTCCTGAACCGTGAGCTTTGAAAGAGGACTGAAATCCCCTGCTCCGTCGCCATATCTTGTAGAGTAACCAACCCAGTCCTCCGAAAGATTTCCCGTATTTGCAACCCTTCCATTCATTGACTGAGAAACCGCATAGGTCACCGCCATTCTGATGCGCGGCGGTAGATTTACTATCGTCTGCTTGCTTATCTCAGAATCCATGTTTTCTTTAAGACCAGCTATCACAGCATCATAGGCCTCTTTGATATTAATAACGGTGTGGTCTATCCCAAGATGCTCCACAAGAAGCTTAGCCTTATCTATATCATGCTGCTCACCATTCGGAAGAAGAACACCAAATACGCGATCATGCCCTAGCGCAGCCGTGCAGAGCGCAGCAGTAACCGAGCTATCCTTTCCTCCGCTTATTGCAACAACAGCATTGCAACCCTTTCCGTTTTCTTCAAAGAACTCTCTTATCCAACGAACGATCTCGCCCGTCGTTCTTTCCGCATCAAATCTATACATCTTTCTCCTCATTTTCACCGGGGACGGTTCCACTTGCAAATTTTTTCATTGGGGACGGTTCTACTTGTAAATTTTGTCGCCAAAGATTCAATACTTTTTTAGCTCTCGCAATCTGTAATCAAATCACTCGGCTCCTATTTGCAAGTGGAACCGTCCCCATTGTCAATTATCTTGGGATAT
Source organism: Bacillota bacterium (assembly GCA_017445315.1). GTDB lineage: Bacteria > Bacillota > Clostridia > Peptostreptococcales > Anaerovoracaceae > Eubacterium_B. Next base: position 15,872 of record JAFSUI010000012.1, read on the forward strand.
CGCCACCCGAGAGATGTTCGTCATATTCGGCGCGGCTTCCGCCGATAAACTTTGGTCTTGTTCTTGCGCAGACAACATGCGCGGAACCTATTTCCTTTGTTGCAATTCTTACGGGAACAGCCACAGGCTTTAGGTGCATACCGATAAGGGTATCGCCGATATCCATACCGCCTGCTGCTCTAACAGTTTCTACGGCAACCGGGTCCGTTAGGTTTTCGTAGGTGCTAACAGCAAATGAACCTCCTGCGTGAAGCTTTGGAACTACATTAACGATATCCTGTCCCGGAAGAAGCGCTGCTCGCTCTATTATTACGGCTCTGTTTAAATGCTCGCAGCACTGCGCCGCTAGATATATGCCTCTCTCGTCAAGCAGCGGTTTTACTGCGTCAAACACGGCCTTTGCGGCATCTATATCTGAGCCCTGGCCGATTTGCTTGCCCTTGATTTCGCTTGAAGAACAGCCGACAATAAATATATCGCCCTTCTCCAAATAAGATTTTTCCAGGAGTTCTGTGAGCGCACTTTCTGCCTGCTGTTTTATCGTTTCATAAGTCATCATTACTATTCCATCCTATATCATAATTATTTTTGTTTTTTACAAGTAGAACCGTCCCTGTTGTAAATGATTTTTGCAAGTAGAACCGTCCCCATTGTGAATTATTCTACGGTTACGCTTTTGGCGAGGTTTCTGGGTTTGTCTATGTTCTCGCCTTTTTCTTTTGCTACGTAGTAGGCAAAGAGCTGAAGTGGAACTACGGAGAGGATTGGCGTTACCTCGTCATCGCATTGTGGAATATATATTACTTCGTTGCTCTTTTTCTTTATATCGGTGTGGCCCTCTTTTGTTATTGATACAACATGCGAATATCTCGCTTTGATTTCCTCAATATTGGAGAACATCTTGTCATAGAGAGCATCCTGCGTGGCAAGGGCGATTACGATTGTTTCCGGCTCCATGAGTGCTATCGTGCCATGCTTAAGTTCGCCGGCTGCGATAGCAAAGGAGTTAATATACGAAATTTCCTTTAACTTGAGCGAGCCCTCATAAGAAACTGCAGAATCCAGGCCCCTTCCTATAAAGAACATCTGCGTTCTGTTATAGAGGAGTTTTGCAAGCTTTTCTATATCGCGAGATGACTTTAGGACTTCTTCCATCTTCTTTGGAATGGCCTTCAGTTCTTTTACTAGGTGATTGTATTTTTTAGCGCTGATTACACCCTTCTTGTCGGCAAGATAAAGAGCAATCAGATACATGCAGATAAGCTGAGTGGTGTATGCCTTGGTGGAGGCAACCGCAATTTCAGGTCCTGCCCAAGTATAGAATACGTCGTCTGATTCACGCGCAACTGAGCTTCCTACTACATTTACGACAGAGAGAATTCTTGCGCCCTTTCTCTTTGCTTCTCTCAAAGCCTCAAGCGTATCGGTTGTTTCTCCGGACTGGCTTATTGCGATAAACAAAGTATGCTCATCCACAAAAGGATCTCTGTATCTAAACTCAGATGCTACATCTATATCTACTGGTATTTTTGCAATCTTCTCAATCGCATATTTTCCAACAAGACCTGCATGATAAGCTGTTCCGCAAGCAACGATACAAACCTTGTCGAATTTTTTAAGATCGGCCTTTGTTATTGAAATACCATCAAGAACAACTTTGCCATTTGCGTCGAGTCTTCTCATAAGGGTTTCTTTTACTGCGTTGGGCTGCTCATAGATTTCCTTAAGCATAAAGTGATCGTATCCGCCTTTTTCTGCGTCCTCCATGCTCCAGGTTACCTTCATGGTGTTTCTCGCTACGCGCTTACCCTTGCTATCTATTATTCTTACTTCATCAGGAGTAAGAACTACCATCTCATCATTTTCTATGAGATAAATATCGTTCGTATATTTTAGGAGCGCCGGTATATCGCTGGCAAGAAGATTAAACTTACTTCCCGCACCAACTATAAGCGGAGCATTCTTTCTATATGCAACTATCTTCTGCGGTACATCCTTTGCTATGATTGCAATGGAAAACGCTCCCTTTAGATCCTTTGCGACCTTCATGACGGCCTTTTCGAGATCGCGTCCGTTCTGCCTATATTCAAGCGAAATCAGGTTTCCGATTACTTCTGTATCCGTCTGGCTCTTAAACTTGATTCCGTATTTTGACGAAAGCTTGGCCTTGAGCTCCGCATAGTTTTCTACAATGCCGTTGTGAACAATCGCAAGCTCATCATAATAATCCTTATGTGGATGCGAATTAACATCTGACGGAACACCGTGGGTTGCCCATCTGGTATGACCTATACCGCAGGTGCCTACCGGAGGCCTTCCCATAATAAGCTTCTCTAGGCCATCCTTGATCTCGCCTTTCTTCTTTTTTAGAACTATTCCGGACTTTCCCTGAACTGCAATACCTGCTGAGTCATAGCCTCTATACTCAAGTTTTTTCAGACCATCAAGTATTACATCACAAGCCTGTTCATATCCGACATATCCAACTATACCGCACATAGTTAAACCTTTGCCCTTTCAAATCGCTTTCTCAAATTCTTTAAAATTACTAGCTGTTTTAACTAGCTGTTTAACTAGCTGTATTTTCGGCTGATAAGCACCGCCAAATCCTCAGCCATTTCCTTAATTACGTCTATATCCTTACCTTCAATGGTTACTCTTACAAGAGGCTCCGTTCCGGATACTCTTACGAGAACCCTTCCTTCGCCCTCAAGTTTTTGCTCAACTTCTTTGACAGCTCCACTGATCTCCGGGTCTCTGATTTCGTCCTTATGCATAAATGCCTTTTTCTTTTCATTATCCACTCTCGCATTTACAAGAACCTGCGGGAAGAGTTCAATCTCGCTCGCAAGTTCGGACGCCTTCTTTCCGGAGTTTAGCATTGCCTTTACAAACTGGAGCGATGAAAGAGTGCCATCGCCTGTCGTGGTATATTCAGCAAAGATAATATGTCCCGACTGCTCTCCTCCAACCATGCTTCCCGTCTCGCGCATGGATTCTATTACATATCTATCACCAACCTGAGTGACATCAACATTGCATCCTATCACTTCCTTGCAATACTTATGGAAGCCGATATTGCTCATCACAGTGGTTGTAACTCTGTTTCCTTCAAGTTTTCCTTGATCCTTTAGCATCTTGGCACAGATACAAATTGTCTGATCTCCGTCGATTACATTACCGTTTTCATCAACAACTATCAGTCTATCCGCATCGCCGTCATAAGCCATGCCTACATCGGCACCCACCTCTTTAACGAGCTTTTGAAGTTTCTCAGGATGAGTTGAACCAATGTCTCTATTAATATTTACACCATCGGGTTCATTACCTATAACATGAACATTTGCGCCAAGTGCTCTATACACCTTTGGTGCTGTCTGGAATGCCGCACCATTTGCGCAGTCAAGCGCAACCGTCATTCCGTCCAGTCTCTCGTCTATTGTCGTAAGAAGATAATCGCAGTAAAGATCTGTCGCACTTGCTTCTTCTCTTAAACACTGACCAATACCATCTCCCGTGATATTACTTGCCACATTGATACTACGAGCAATAATATCTTCAATTTTTTCTTCAATGAGATCGTCAAGCTTATATCCGTCGCCGTTGAAGAATTTAATGCCATTGTATTCAAATGGGTTATGCGAAGCAGAGATGACAACTCCTGCATCCGCTCCATAATACCTGGTTAGATACGCAACTGCAGGCGTAGGAAGAACGCCTACCTTTATTACATTTCCACCGACCGAGAGTATCCCTGCACAGAGTGCATTATCAAGCATATCACCGGATTTTCTCGTATCCTTTCCTACGATAAAAAGCGTATGCTTATTGTTCTTGGAAAGAACGGTTGCACCCGCCCTACCCAGTTCAAAAGCGAGTTCCGGAGTCAATTCATAGTTGGCAATTCCTCTTACTCCGTCGGTTCCAAATAAAGTCCCCATATACTTCTCCTATACGCACAAAATCCGGACAAAGGTGCATAACGCACCTTTGTCCAGACTCCTAATAAAAATCAGTTTCCGCTATTTTCTTCGCTTGCGCCTTCGCCGGAATTTTCTCCGTTATCTGCCGTAATCTCAACAAGCAAGCTCTTAGGTTCAATTTCCATGCCGTAAAGCTCTCTTGAACAATCCACCAGAATCTCTGCCTGACCGGAATTTCCCATCTTGCTTACATCTACGGAAAGCTTGAAATTATTCTTCACCAGTAGATCCAGAACGTTCTTCTTGTCCGAAGCCTTAATTGTTATTACTGCGTCCTGCGGCAAGGTATAGACAGAACCATTTGCAATACCTTCTATGGTAACTTCGCTTGCATCAAAGGTGAATTCTTTGTCCTCAACCGGAGCAACCGTAATTGTTGCTATGGGTTCTTCTCCTTCTGCAAGAGCTATACCATCAGGGAATGTGAATTTGAGATTGGCTTCTGTGTCAGCCTTATAGGATGAGAGATCTATCTCCTGAGCAACAAGCTTTTCAATGCCGTCCAATACATCCACATTTCCGAATATCCTTACGTTCTCCGGTGCTGTAGCCTCTCTTATAAATCTATCCTCCGTATTGTCCTTAAAGGAAACCTCAAGAGGAACAGTCTTTGTTCTTGCGAGTATAGATGATACGGAGATGCTCTTCTGCGCAAGTCTTATACCCTGAACTTCTCTTCCTTCGGAATCAAGCGGTACAAGCTGGCATGTAGTAGCCGAAAGCGTTTCTCCGACGCTCGCTGCATCTACAACACCCTGAACCATCGCCACACGTTCCACAAGAGATTCAGCACCGCTTACGAGCACATGAGATGAACTCATACTTACCGTGCTTCCTTGCTCTCCGAGGCCAAATGTTCCTGAATACGAAATAGTTATACCTACAGGTTTCTGAGCAAGACCTTCTACCGTAACTATGGTCCTGGACACGCTTTGTTTGTTTACGGTTATTCCACTCGGAACCTTTATGGTGATGCTCATCTCATTATCTCCTCTTTGCGCGGATGCCACATTTACTGTGGCTGAGATGTCATTTGGAGTGATATAACCCAAGATTGCCCTTGCGCCTGATACCTCAAGGCTTATAAACTCTTCCTCAGCACCCGCAATCGCAAGTCCTCTCTCGTTAAGAGTTTCCTCGTACGTATAGGTTATCGGGATATTTCTTATCGTCTTTGTCTTTGATGGATTAACCTCACCGATTACATATCCCCAAATAAGCACGGCCGCGAGGAGCGAGATGATCAATCTTACTGTTTTACTGTTTAGCATTCTGATCACCTCCCAAGAGAACACTCTTTATTCTGGAAAGGAAACCGGCACTCTCTTCTTGCTCAGCCAGATACAGGTTAAGAAGAATCTTCTCAAGTTCCTTTGCGTCAAGGAATCGATTTAACTTGCCTTCCTTGGCCATGGATATAACACCGTTTTCCTCACTTACTATCAAAGCGATGGCATCGGAGTTTTCCGTAATACCAATTGCGGCTCTATGTCTTGTTCCTAGTTCTTTGTTTAAATCCAATCTTCCGGACAAAGGAAGTACGCAGCCTGCGGCATAAAGCTTGTCGTTTCTGATTATTGCAGCGCCGTCATGCATCGGTGATCCTTTGTAGAAGATGTTTCCCAGAAGCTCCGCCGTAATATCGGCATTTACAATGGTTCCACTCTCAGCGATATCTCCGAGAGATACCTGGTTTTCTATAACTATAAGCGCACCTGTACGGGTTGCCGAAAAACTATCTACGGCTTCTACGATTGCGTCAATCAATTCTTTGGCTTTGTTCTTGTCGAGTTTGGCTAGTCGTCCGTAAATCATGGATCCACGGCCCATGTATTCAAGGGCCCTTCTAAGTTCCGGCTGGAAGATGATGATTATGGCAATCAATCCAAATGTTGTTGCTCCCTTTAGAATCCAGTTAAGAGCGTTAAGCTCCAGGAAATCCGACAACAAGAAAAGCGCAGCAAGCATTATAAGGCCTCTTACGAGCTGCTGCGCTCTTGTTTCTTTTATGAATCCCAGTACCAGATAGATAATGAAGGCAACAACAAGTACGTCCAAGACGTCAGCAATGCCTATATCACTTATTATGTTGGCAAAAAAGTCCTTCATCTGTACCCTTATGATTTCTACTTCCCCTAGTTATAACTAAATATCTTATGGCCTCCCCTTGCCATCAACTCGCCTGATTATTCGGCAGTTGTCAAAAGACCGTAGTCTTCGTCGTTTCTCTTATATACAACGCTTACTGAATGTGTATCCACGTCCTCAAATACGTAGAAGTCGTGTCCGATCATTTCCATCTCTAGAGTTGCTTCTTCTACGCTCATCGGTTGCAAGAACAGTCTCTTTGTCTTTACAACCCTTGCTTCTTCCTCTTCTATCGCAGGAATCTCCTCAAATCTTACGGACTGGTTGTCCTGATACTTTTTCTGGAGCTTGCCCTTGAATTTTGACATCTGGCGAGAAAGCTTATCTATGGCCTTGTCGAGGCCTTCATAAATATCGTCAGCCACCTGCTCTGTTCTAAACTGCGCACCCTTGGCATTGATATTGATTTCGATTTTTTCTTTGTTCTTTTCCTGGGATAAAACTACTTTTGCATCGATGTCATCAGAAAAATACTTCTCAAGCTTTTCCAATTTCTTGTCAATGGTATCTTCCAAATGCTGATATGTGTTGAAATTTTTACCGGTAATTTTGATGTTCATCCGATACCTCCTTTACTTTGCTCCTGATGGAGCGACACTTTTTTCTATTCTATCATATATTTAATAAAAACAAAAGACGCGACCCCTAGAAAATCGCGACTTTTCAACAAAAAAACATGTTTCTTCAAGATTTCTTCACATAGAGCCCTTTGGGACTGCCTGCCTGACCTGGTCTTTGCCCCCACACTTGCCTTGATCGGGTTTCCCGAGGACTTACTTCTAAACTATGCCATGATCACTACAGCCTCTCGCCGTAGCTTACGTGGATCCCTTTGCCCATAGCTGGCTTGGATTTTCAACCACAGACACAGGCAGTCCCAAGGAGCTCTATAAAAAGACTTTTCTTGATATATTTTCTTCAGATGACTTCTTCAGATAGCTTAATCGCTTCGCGCCACTCTCTTCCCGCAAAGGCGATAAGGCTAACGCTCTTTGGCTTTCCCTTTTCAATGGCACGCCTACACTCTCTCGCGGTGCTTCCCGTGGTGAAAAAATCATCTACGAGCATTATATCCTTATCTTGGACCAAATCAATACTGGCCTTAATAAGTTCCATGCTCCCGGCTATGGTTTCTGCTCTTTCCGCAGCACCTAGTCCCCTCAGCGCCTTGGTCTCATGGACTCTTAAAAGAACATCCGAAAGCTTTAGGTCCATTTCCTTTGCAAGATACTTTCCAATTAGCTTGGATTGATTGAAGCCTCTTACCAAGTATTTGTTCTCGTGTAGAGGAACCGGAACAATAAGCATATTCTCGTCGGAACTTTTAAAACCTTCTATCCGCAGTCTATCCGCCATTATGCGTGCAATATCTCTTGCGATATATTTATGACCGTCGTATTTGAAGGCAAAGATTATGCTTCGCTCGTAGATACCGTAATCCGCACAGCGCATTACCCTCATGCCATCAATATTTCTCGGCTCATCCACATTCCATCTAATATGCTCCATGCAGTGGTCGCATAAGGAATAGCTCCTAGTTGAATCGATAATATTGCCGCAGCAGATACAATATAGCTGATGCGGAAAAACTACCTCTGAAATCACGCTAGCGATTTTTTCTACGCCATGAAATAGTCTTTCTGCAATTTCATCTGAACTACCCTGCATAATATCCTGCGCCGAGGTTAAAAAACTGTTTTCTTGTTTGTCGGCTTTCACTCTTAAAGTGTAGCCGAAAAATGTGTGGATTCTGTGTCAAATATTGTATGAGATTTTCCCATACAAATGCCTATTATTATCTACTCTTCATCCGAGTTAATTATCATTGCTCTCAAAATTCCCGGCGGGTCATAATCGCGCTTTCCAGCTCCCATTCCAACGCGCTCTATCGTGAATGATCCAGGTAATTCATTTTTTGTCATGGTTGCCGCAAGAAAAGCCGCTCCTGTCGGAGTTACAAACTCACCTTCTCTATCGACTATCTTGAGAGGAAGCTTGTGCGCCGCAGCAATATTGGTAACCGCAGGTACAGGAACAGGGATTACGCCATGCTGACACCTCACGCTACCCGTGCCTTCACTTATTGATTTTACAATAACCTCGTCAACCGCAAGATTATCAAGGCATACCGCCGCAGCAATTACATCAACTATAGAGTCTATTGCGCCGACCTCATGAAAATGAACGTCATCAATAGATGTGCCATGCGCCTTTGCCTCTGCTTCAGCAAGAATATCAAAGACCTTGCACGCGATATGCTTGGCATTATCCGTGATATTCAAATCATTTATTATATTTTTTATGTCATCTGGGTTTCTATGTTCATGATGATGATGGCGATGATAGTCGTGTTGATGATGGTGATGCTCATCATGATCGTGATGGTGATGCTCATGGTCATGGTGTTGGTGCTCATGACCATATAGATAATCCATATCGTGATCGTGGTTCTCGTGATCCACATCAAGCACGACATCAAAATCGCAGCAGTCTAGCCCCGATTTTTTAACGCGGCTTATTTTAACCTCAAAACTACTATCGTCTATCCCTTCAAGCGCATTCATAAGAACTGCTTCCGATGCACCTGCATCGAGAAGTGCCGCAACGGTCATATCGCCGCTTATTCCGGTATTGCATTCAAAATACAAACTTCTCTTTGACACTTCGTACTCCTTCCATTTCAACATACGCTAACATATTATTCTATTCTATTCAGTATCTCTATATTTTTTTAGATACTCTTTTCTCCGCTAAGAACCTGAGCAAGCCTTACGCGTAGTCCGGAGTATCTTTCTTTGATTCTATTGTTATCAACCATTGCCTGAAGACGTCTGAACGAACCGCAGAGAACCACCGCTTCTTTTCCCCTCGTGACCGCGGTATAGAGGAGATTTCTCGTTGCGAGCATCGGAGGAACATTTGCAATCGGCATGACCACAATTGGAAACTCACTTCCCTGGCTCTTATGAACGGTTAGCGCATAAGCGAGTTCAAGTTCTTCCAGTCCCGCGGCATCGTACTCTACATATCTATCTTCATCAAAGATTACAGTGACCTTTCCATATTCATTATCGATATTGCTGATATATCCCATGTCGCCGTTAAATATGCCCTCACCCTCGGATAAATCGCGACGCCTGCGCCAGCCTATCTGATAATTGTTTCTTATCTGCATTACCTTGTCGCCTTTACGGAAGATTCTGTCGCCGGATTTCTTTTCGGGTTTATCTGGTGCAGGTGGATTTAATTTTGCTTGTAGAAGTTTATTTAGAGAAACGGTACCGAGTTCTCCCTTTCTCGTCGGCGTCAAAACCTGAATGTCCTTCTTTGGATCTGCCTCTTTGAAAAATGCAGGAAGCCTCGTTTCAACCAGGCTCACGACCAAATCCGAAATGGCACTTTCACCTGCCATTTCCATAAAGAAGAAATCTTTTCCCTTCTCGTTGACAGAAGGATACTCGCCTTTATTTATTCTATGAGCATTTACTACGATTAGACTTTCCTCTGCCTGCCTAAAAATCTCCGTGAGCCTCGTAACTCCTACAAACTCGCTATCTATAACATCAAGAAGAACGCTTCCCGCGCCAACAGACGGGAGCTGGTCGCTATCTCCGATTAATATAAGTCGCGTTCCGGTTTTTATCGCATCCGTAAGTCCTGCCATGAGCATCACATCTATCATTGATGTTTCGTCTATAAGAATCACATCGTAGTCAAGTTGATCCTCAGAGTTCTTCTTAAAACGCATGTCGTCGATTTCTTCAGAGTAATAATACTCAAGCAAACGATGGATGGTCTGCGCAAATCTTCCGCTGGTTTCTGTTATTCTCTTTGCTGCTCTTCCTGTTGGTGCTGCGATTGCGGTCTTAAGTCCGCTCTTTTCAAAGATATTAATTATCGCGTTTATTATCGTCGTCTTACCTGTACCGGGACCACCCGTTATTACGGAAACACCATCCGCAACCGACGCAGTAACCGCACGTTTTTGTTTTACGGAGAGTTCAATTCTGTTTTCAACCTCTGCCTGTCGTATCATATTGTCCAGATTTGTTGCGATAGGCTTTAGACTTCCATTACTTAATCTTATTAGATTTGACACTACTCGTAGTTCTGCGGCATAGTAATAAAAAAGATAGCAGACTTCTTCACCGTCAAGATTATCTACTTTGATGTCACCGTTAAATGCGACCTCAACTATTCCATCGTCAACTCGCTCGCCCGAAACATCGAGAAGCTCCGACACCATATTCTTTAATTGCTCGCGAGGAAGATAGGTGTTCCCCTCTCCTGCAGCAAACTGAAGCGCATATTTTATTCCGCTGTTTATTCTGAACGGACTATCTTCTTCTACACCCATGATGCGTCCGATATTATCTGCCTTCTTAAAACCAAACCCCGGAACTTCGTCAATTAACCTATAAGGATTTTCTTCTATGATTGCGAGTGCATCCTTTCCGTAGGCCTTATAAAGCCTCATGGCCTGCGCCGCAGAGAGTCCATACTCTTGGAACGCCAGACTTATTTTTGAAAACTCTCGCTTCTCAGCAAAGGACTCTATTATTGTTTCAGCAGTCTTCGCGCCGATTCCTTTGACCTTTAAAAGTCGCTCGGGTTCCTCGTCTATTACGCGCAATGTATCTTCTCCGAATGCCGCAATCAAATTTGCTGCAGTTGACGGTCCGACGCCTTTGATCATTCCCGAGCTCAAGAAATCAAAGATGGCATCTATTCCGGTAGGTAACACTTCTTCAAACTCGGTAAATACAAACTGTTCGCCGTATGTGGAATGATTCTTAAATGAACCTCTCAGTTTAAAATGCGCACCCTTATGGCAATCCGGAAGATTTCCGACAACAGTAAAATACTCCGTATCCGTTTCCATAACAGCTACGGTGTATCCATTTTCTTCATTCCTAAAGATTATTTCTACTATGCTGCCGACTCTTTCTTCCATAAGCCAATCCATCAATAAAATTTGCCCGATGTCATGCATCGGGCTCTTCTCTCTATTCTTCTTCGGACTCTCTCTCCGGATAGAAAGGCATAAACGACGGTCTATAAATCCTTCTGTTATCCAGAGTTCTCATTCTTTCCGAGAATGCACCGGGCGCGAGATTGCTTATCGCCTCTTCCATATCATACATACGTGCATCCATTATATCCAAGTAATGAAGAAGCTCAGCCTCCGGGAACATCGGTTTCTTTGGGCTTCCAAAGTCAGGCTCATAATGATGCGACAAAACCATATGCTCAAGCACAATAGCCTTCTCTTCAGAAATGCCAAGTTCCTTACAAATTTCATCCACCAAGGTTACGCCCTGGGTGATATGACCAAGGAGCTGACCCTTCATAGAATAGCCGGTGCTTACACCGTTTTCATTGGCGTCTATTTCGTTAAGCTTTTCTATATCGTGAATGATTACTCCCGTTACAACGAGATCCTTACTCAAAAAACCATAGATATCCGAAAGCACAATTCCACTCATCAGCATGCGCTTGAGATGCCAAAGAAGCCCACCGTACTCCGCGTGATGATTCTTTGCCGCCGCAGGATAATACATGAGCCTATCCTTGTTCTTCTCCAGGAGATGAGTTGTAAGTTTTCTAAAATCCTCATCCTGGATTTCCTCTGCGCGAGCAAAGATGTATGCGTACATATCCTCGGAATCCTCCGGCGCAGCCTTGATAAAGTCTTCCATGTTGAGATTGTCCGTCTCGTTGGATTTTCTGACCTTTAAAACTCTTAGCTGAGTCTGGTTGTTCCACTCAGAAACCTGGGCCTTTACCTTTACGATATCGCCTTCTTTGATGGCAGAAAGTGCAGGAAGCTCCGCCTCTGCAAGATCCCACTTCTTGGCGTTCACCTCTCCTGTAGAATCGGCAAGATTCATGTCCAGATATTGCTTTTTATTTGTACCTACTCTAACGTCAATAGATTTCACCATGAAAAAGCTGATGAACTCCATATTGCTTTTTAAATCTATAACAAAATATTCTTTCATAGTTTCTCTACCTTATAACCTATTCCCCAAACAACCTTGAGGTATTTGGGATTCTTTGGATTAATCTCTATCTTCTCTCTGATTCTTCTTATGTGAACCGCAACAGTGTTTTCCGGATTGAACGCAGGCTCGTTCCAGACGTTTTCATAAATCTGCTCTATTGAAAAAACCTTTCCGGCATTCTTGGTGAGAAGTTTAAGAATACCGAACTCAGTCGGCGTAACCGTAACCTGCTCTCCGTCAACTATTACAGTCTTTTCGTTATCGTTTATAACCAGACCTCCACTTTGATATATTCCCTCTCCGTCCTCCGTCTCAAGACTTCCGAGATTTGTATATCTTCTGAGCTGCGATTTTACTCTCGCAACAAGTTCAAGCGGGTTAAATGGCTTTGTTATATAATCATCGGCACCCACGTTGAGACCGGTAATTTTGTCATAATCCTCCGTCTTTGCGGAAAGCATAATGATCGGAATATTATTTTCTTCTCTGATTTTCATAGTCGCCTGTATGCCGTCCATATTTGGCATCATTACATCCATGATAATCAGGTGGATTTCGTTCTTTTTAAGCGCCTCCAGAGCCTCTATTCCATCATAGGCTTTGAATACGTCATAACCTTCGTTTCTTAGATAGATTTCCACCGCTCCCGCGATTTCGCGGTCGTCGTCACAAACAAGTATATTCATATTACCCTCACAAATTCTAGCGTTTTTACAGGGATTATTATATCATTCTTAACAATTGGTGTAAATGTGAGCTGTGATATAATGATACTATAAACTCACAACGATTATAGGTAGAGATGCTGTGAAATCAAAGTTTTCAGAGAAAAGAACAAAAGAAATAGTAGGCGAGAGAAGCCCGGTGTCGGCATTGAGTGGCGAAGATTCCGCTAGGGCTATTTCGCGTGATGAAAAGCCCTTTCTTGCCATGCGCGAGGATGTCCTCTCGCTTATATGGAAGGACATGGTTTTACGTGGCGATTTTACCGAAATGATCCCAAGAATACGCTCCGTAAATCTTCCCAAGGAGCTTATCGTGAAAGCTGCGAAGATAAATCAAAATATTCAACTGCCACTAGAAGAATCCCCGCCCCCTCTTGCTATTGACGCAACCGCTGGCCTCGGTGAAGATGCCCTTCTCCTTGCTGCAGCAGGATTTAGGGTTAAGCTTTATGAGCGCGATGAAATAATTTTCTCTCTTCTTGAGGATGCGGTTAGACGTGCGATTGAACTTCCCGATGAGGAAGAATATGCCGTACTTAGGCAAGCCGTCTCTCGCATGGAGATATCAAACGAAGACAGCATAGCTGCCATGAACAATCTTAAAAAGACTTCAGACCTAAGGCCTGATGTTATTCTCCTTGATCCGATGTTCCCCGAGCGCAAGAAAAGTTCTCTTGTTGGGAAAAAGCTTCAAATCTTGCAACAGCTAGAGAGTCCCTGCGATGACGAAGAAGAACTTCTTGGCGCAGCATTATCCTTAAACCCAAGAAGATTAATAATAAAAAGGCCCCCGAAGGGACCTTATCTCGCAGGCATAAAACCTACCTTTTCTTATTCAGGAAAATCTGTCAGAATAGACTGCATCGCCAGATAAACTTCGATGATTTAGATTAGTTGCACCAGTTACATCAGTTTTCCGCCGTCAACTACTAGGTTTGCTCCTGTCACATAGCATGCATCATCAGACGCTGCAAAAGCTACAACCTTTGCAACCTCCCAAGGCGCTGCTGCATGCGGAATCGGGCCAGATGTAAGCGTTGCTTCAGGATTATCCGCACCAAAGTCATTTCTGTATGAATCAAGCGTGTACCAAAGCATTTCGGTCTCAGCAATTCCCGGAGATACCGCATTAACTCTTATTCCGTCGCGTCCGTATTCTTTGGCCGCAACCTTTGTCATTCCGATAATCGCCCATTTGCTTCCGCCATACGCAACCTCGTATTTATATCCGGTCATTCCTGAGATTGAGGCAAAGTTAATGATTGCACCCTTCTGTTGATCACGCATAACAGGAATCGTATGTTTCATCATTAGGAATGTTCCATCAACATTTACCGCAAATATGTTTTTAAAATTATCAAAGTCCATATCAGCGGTCATCTGATATCTTCCGCAGATTCCAGCGGCATTAACAAGTATGTCAATCCTTCCGAATTTTTCTTTTACCGCATTTACTATTTTAATCGCATTTTCTTCTTCGGTAATAGAGTCTGTCAGACAGATGAATCTATCTTCAGAAAGCCCAAGCTCAAAAGCTGCTTCTTCTGCTCCTTTAATATCCACCAGTGCAACATTTGCACCCTTATCGTAGAATTCTTTAACTACAGCCTTTCCTATTCCGCCACCGGCACCTGTAACAATCGCAACCTGATTTGTAAAGTCCATATTCACACCTCCGCATTATTAAAAAGAAAACTACCCTGTTTATTACAGAAAATTCAGTTTATTCTAATAAAAATATAATCTGTTAAACTGTATATTGTCAATCATTCAGGCTTACTAAGTGCTGCGTTTTTTAGCAATTTGATATAGCATCCTTATGGTTGACAAAGACTATAATTACATTGTATAATAACCCTTGCCGTTTTTAATGGCAAAAGGCATTCCGAGGTAGCTCAATGGTGGAGCAACCGGCTGTTAACCGGTAGGCTGTGGGTTCGAGCCCCACCCTCGGAGCCATTTAATTTCTGCCTGATGTGCCGGTGTGGCGGAATTGGCAGACGCACGGGACTTAAAATCCCGCGATCCTCACCGATCGTACCGGTTCGACCCCGGTCACCGGCACCAACTCGGTAGATCGCAAAACTTCATACGACGCGGGGTAGAGCAGCTGGTAGCTCGTCGGGCTCATAACCCGGAGGTCGCTGGTTCAAATCCGGCCCCCGCAACCAAAAAGCCTTGAAATTCAATGATTTCAAGGCTTTTACTTTTCTTCAGGAAAAACCGAATTGTAATATTTTTTTCATATACGTTCAAGGCATTTTTGATTCCGCTTATTAGACTATAAAAATTTCAAGACTCCATGCAACCTTTTCCCTATGCGGATTGTATAATTAGCGAAGGACCTTCAATTTTATTTTTCAGGAGATTAAATGAGACTATCTACAGAGGACATTATTAATAAATATCAGGATCGGCTGTTTGCGACTTCTTTTTCGATATGCCGATGCGCCGAGGATGCCGAGGATATTGTCCAGGATACTATCATAAAATATCATCAGTCCAATAAGGATTTTGAAAGCGAAGAGCATATTCGTGCATGGCTGATAAGAGTTTGCATCAACCTTTCCAAAAACTTGGTTTTGTCATTTTGGAACAGGAACCGGATGCCATGGGAAGAATACATGGAGAATCTGCACTTTACTGAAGAATCCGATAAACACCTTTTTGAAGCGGTGATGGCCCTTCCTGAAAAATACCGCATTGTAATACATTTGTTTTACTACGAGGGGTATTCTGTGCAAGAAATAGCAAGAATCCTTCATAGGCGAGAAGGAACTGTGAAGAGTCAACTTACCCGGGGAAGAAGAATATTAAAAGAAGAATTACAGGAGGAATGGAGAGATGACGAATAAGGAAAATTATCAGAGGACGTTTTCAGCACTGCATGCCTCCGAAAAATTAACATTGGAGGACAGAATAATGAGCAAGAAGAAAAGAACATATATCCCACGCGTTGCTATCGTGCTCGTGGCATTGGTTGTAGTTTTGGGAAGCGGCTCTGCAGCCTACGCTAATAATCTCGGAGGAATCCAAAGGTCTTTACAGGTGTTCTTCCGCGGAGATCAGACCACTGTAACCTTTGACCTTGATAAAGGAACATACTCAGGAACATATCAAACTCCTGATGGCAAAACCGAAGAGTTCAGCGGTGGTGGCGTTGCGACCAATCCGGATGGAACAGTGCGTCCTGTAACCGAAGAAGAAATGATTGCGCATTTAAATCAACCGGATGTAGATTATCTTGATGATGGCTCTGTTTGGCTATACTACCATAATCAAGCCATCGAAATCACAGATATGTTCAATGAGGACGGAGTATGCTTCATCCAGGTGCATTATGGCGATGAAACCAGATATGTGACAGTAAAATACGGAAAAGGCCATTCATCCAGCCCTTATTCATATGTGCAACCGCATGAATTTAACAACTATTAATTAATCCCTACCAAAAAGCCTGCAGCACGCTGCAGGCTTTTTCTTTACTCTACGGTACCGTAACGAATGTGTCTCCTTTTTGAGGAAGCTTTCCGTAATCGATATCCGCTTCCGTATAACCAAGTGGAATACCTTCTTCGTCTCTGATATGCTCTGGCCAAACATTTATATCCAGTATAATAATCTTATCTTGTCCATCTTCGCTATCAATCCTAAAGTCTATAGATTCAATGCCATTTTCTCTAATACGCTCACCTATTGGATAGAATCGATATCCTTGATTTTCGTAGTTTTGACTGTATGTGCCTCTTGTGAATATATCACCGTAAGTAAGTTCAAATGCATGTTCCGTCAAAACAATCTCAGCCCTAACGGAATCTTTCACAAGCATGAACTTTCTGCCTTCTTCTATTTCATTTTCAATTATAGGCTCGGATTGCACTTTTCCTTCGCTGTCTCTCGGAAGTGGTCCGTAGCCGGTTTCTTCTATAATCTTCTGTCCGTCATCCGAAAGCAAGAAGTCCAAAACCTGCTGAACATATGGGCTGTCGTTAGACGCAAGTCCTGCGCAGACCAAGCTCGCAAGCACAGGATATGCCCCTGTCTTTATATTCTCCACAGATGGATAAACACCATCCACAGAGAGCATCTTTACACCCTTCTCCTGGTTGAGACCCTCCAAGAAATATCTGAACGTATATCCTATCGCACCGGCCTCATTATGGTATTGCTTGACGTTCTCTATTACACCACCCATGGCATTAACCATTGTAATGGTGTCAGGCTCCATCAAAGGAACTTCTCCCATGAAATATTTCATCATAACCTGGGAACCCGAGTCCTCAGGTCTCTGGAACGCTATAATCTTCTGATTCTTTCCGCCAACTTCTTTCCAGTTGGTTATCTCGCCGCTATAGATTTTGCGAACCTCCTCAGAGGTCAAGTTTTCTACAGGATTATCCTCTTCAACAAAGAATACAAATGCTTCTCTACCAATCGGCTGTGATATTATCTGCTCATTATATATGGTCGCCATTTCCTTTTGATTGGCGGACGGTCTTGCCCCAAAGAAAAGATCCACGTCATGCTCTATCAAGGCTCCGTATCCCTCAACCGAATTGGTGAACCGAACAACCCTACCATTGTTATACTTCCATGAAAAGATGTGGTCGTATTCTAGACCCCATTCCTTTTTCTCAGCTTCTTTAATTAGATCAAATACTTCAGATTCTATTATATCTATGTCCTTGTATATGGCCTTTGCTACTGCAGTGTAAATTGGATAGCAGGCCTCGGCCCCGTCTAGCACAGGCATATTTTTTATACCTTCTATTGTCAGGCTCGCAGGATGGTCAAGCTCTACAAGCTTTTCTCCATCATAAACATGATAGCCAGTGAAGTCCGTTGACGAAAAGCCATACATATATCTGAAGCCATGACCATTATACTTATCAAACTCCGCATGCTTATGGTGATCCCACAGGAGAAATCCGCCAACTATAAGCGCGATTATTAGAATGATTACCAGCACTGTAATCGCTATAGCTATGAGTCCCCTCGCAAGCCATCCACGTTTACCCCTTTCTTTCATAAGCCCCTCCTTCCGGTCGATAAATAGAATTCTGTCAATGGTAATTATGCTAGTTTCTCAAATGGCACTCTAACCGCGAGCTTACCCTCTCTCACCATGAGCTTACCCATAGCAAATACAGTATTGATGTTTAATTCATCATCTAAAATCACAAGATCCGCATCAAAGCCTTCGGCTATCTTACCTTTTCTATCTCCAAGGTTAAGTGCCTTTGCTACATTCTCTGTTACAGGCTTTATCGCCTTTTCAAGCGGACAACCGAGCTTTTCTACCATATACTTTATAGTCTCGTGAAGAGAACTAATCTTTCCTGCCTCGATGCCAATCATCTCTTTCTTTTCGTTCCATATAGGCATGCTGCCGTTGCTGTCTGTGCTGAATGTAACAAGTCCCTCAGGTGCCTCATCTAGCGCCTTTACAACAGTGCTCGCAAGCCAGTCCATGTCTGGATCGCAGGTAAAATCTATATATCCACCCATCTTGGCAAATTTAATGGCTTCATCATATTTGTTTTCTAGATGAGTAGGTCTGAATACAGAAATCGGTATGTCGGTCTTTTCTAGCACATCAAATATAATCTTGAGTTTTTCTTTTCCGCTTCCGGTATGAAGATGGACTTCTCCTACTTTTCCGGAAAGGAGCCCCGCGACTCTTGCATCAGATGCAAGTTTTGTTAAATCCTCTACGCTCATATTGCTGCTTCTATGGTCACAGATGGCAATCTTTACGCCTATTATCTCTTCAACAAAAACTATATCGTCTGCAACGTTTCCTGTTAATGTCGGCGATGGATACATATAGTTTCCCGTGAGACAAAACGCAGTTAAGCCAAATTCTTTTAGCGCCTTGGTTTTGGCGACAAGATTCTTTACACTCCTCGTTGTTCCATCTGTTCCAAGAACTCCGACAATGGTGGTTACGCCTGCAAGCGGAGGATCGCTAAGCTTAAGCGGTGGCACCTGGGTGATAAAACTACCCTCTCCGCCTCCTCCGAGAACATGGACATGTTGGTCGATATATCCCGGAATAATTCTCATTCCGGCACCGTCTATTTCTTCAACTAGTTTGCTTTCTGTTAATACATTTGCTTCCCCGCTTGCTGTTTCATCACCTACTGTTTGCATACCTGAAGTCTCTCTCCCCGCAGCATCTATAGTGACATTTATGCTATCTGCGACAAGAGCAATTTTGTTACCTTCTATCAGGATATCCGTCTTCTTCCATGCACCATCTCTATATGCAAGAACATTTCTTATAACCTTACTCATCTAACCACCTCACGCGGAGCATCTAATAACTATTAAAACTTCTTTACTGCGTCTAGAAGCGCATCAACGTCTTCAGCAGTTGTCCCCCAGCCGACAACAAATCTCACCGGAATTTTTCCGTTTTCTTCTGGCGCCCATCTATAGAAGAAGAATTCTTCTTCTAATTTTTCTACTACAGGTGCCGCAAACATCGGAAAAATTTGATTGGTCTGGGACTCACTGTAGAACTCCACACCGAGTTCTTCTAAACCGGTTTTCAGTTTATCTGCAAGTTCATTTGACTTACGAGCGAGCTCGTAATACAAGCTTTCTTCTCCACCTTCGAGAAGTGCTTCAAACTGAACGCCTATTAGTCTTCCCTTTGCAAGCATTCCGTTTTGACGCTTAATCATCCATCTAAAATGATCGTCGATTGCGGGATTGTTTATTACAAGTGCTTCTCCAAAGAGTGCGCCATTCTTTGTTCCTCCGATGTAGAAGGCATCACATAATCCGGCGAGCTCCTGAATTGACAGATTATTATATTTACTTGTAAGCGCGGCTCCGAGCCTTGCCCCGTCAATATATAGATAGAGTCCACGCTCGTCACATTTATTTTTGATCGCTGTGATTTCTTCCTTTGAATAAATAGAGCCTATTTCCGTAGGCTGAGAAATATAGACCATTTTGGGAACCACTGTATGCTCATCCTCGTATTCGTCAAAGGCCTTATCTATCATAGATGGATTGAGTTTTCCGTTTATTCCATCTACGGTGATTACTCTATGCCCGGTTCCCTCAACGGCTCCCGTCTCATGAAAATATGCATGGCCCGATCTCGGTGCAATTACGCCTTCATAAGGTCTAAGTGCCGCGGCTATAACCGTTACATTGCAGGGCGTTCCTCCAACCATCATATGAACGCTCGCATCGGGTTTTCCAATAAGGCTTTTCACCATCTCGGCAGCATTAAAACAATGATCATCAAGACCATATCCGTCATGATGCTCCATATTTGTTTTTGCTAAGGCGTCCATTACCTTTGGGTGCGCTCCTTGGCTATAATCCGATCTAAAATAAATCATACTACTCACCTACTTCTTAAACAGAAAAAACATTTATAAAAGATTTTTTAGTTCACTGATAAAGTCGAATTTTACGGCTGAGACAATCAGCCAAACTGCTAAAACTATTATAACATATATATCCCATAAACCACCTAAGTATAAACAAAAGACCGATAGGAAATCCTATCGGTCTTTGATACTACAAAGTTATTCTTTGTAAGGATCTCTTTAGAATGGTCCAAGCTGAATTGCCTGAGCGACAATTACAAATACGAGACCAACAAGATACTGTACAAGTATGAACTTGATAGCGAACTTAGCCCATTTGCTCCATGGAATCTTAGCGAGACCAAGCATAGCCATGAGAGGTCCGGATGTTGGTGTGATAGCATTGGAGATACCGTCACCAAGCTGGAACGCAATAACTGCTGTCTGACGTGTAACGCCTGTAAGATCTGCAAGAGGTGCAAGAATCGGCATTGTTACACCAGCCTGTCCGGAACCGGATGGAATGAGGTAGTTCATCAAGCACTGGAAGATGTACATACCAACTGCTGTTACCTGTGAAGGAAGCTTGGTGAGTACGCTTGCAGCTGCGTGGAGGATGGAGTCAAGGATGTTACCCTGTGTCAGGATCCAAAGAATACCTGTTGCAACACCGACTACCAAAGCGCCTGTAGCGATATCCTGCATGCCGCTTGCCATAGCTTTTCCGTATCCGTCAAATCCCATCTTGTTGATGATAGCGATTACTACGGACATGATTAGGAAGATAGCTGAGATCTCATGGAAGTACCAACCATACTTGATAACGCCGAAGATCATTACGCCAACAGTTACGAGGAATGCAAGCATTGAAAGCTTCTTCTTTGTGTCGAATTCCGGAGCATTGGAAGCATCTACAGCTTCTCTGAGCTTATCCTCTTCATACATTGTTGAGAGTTCCGGATTCTTCTTAATCTTGCTCGCATAACGCATGAGCATGAAGAGCGTAACTGCAAGGTAAACAACCGCCATAACGAGACGGAAGCCAGATCCTGAGAAAGCAGGAAGCTGTGCGATACCCTGAGCAACACCTACGTTGAACGGGTTAAGAATTGAACAAGCAAATCCGCCTGCGCAAGCCAAGCTTACCATAGCCTGACCAACCAGTGAGTCAAATCCGCAAGCCAGCGACAGTGCGATGAAGAACGGAATCAGCGGAATCATTTCCTCTGTTGTACCGATTACAACAGCCATGATAAAGATGATGGTTGTCATAACTGGAATTACAAGGATTTCTTTACCCTTCAGTGCACGAGCGAGAGCCATGATTCCGGCTTCCATTGCGCCACTTGCAGAAAGTGTCGCAATTGATGCACCTACTACGAAGATAAAGAAGATAATTCCTGCAGCCTGTTCCATACCACCGTTTAGCGCTGCAAACAGTGTCATGAGACTTACCGGTGTTCTTTCCACTTCGTGGAATGAGTTAGGATCTACTACCATTCTTCCTGTGCCTGGATCTTCTACACGATCATAAACTCCAGGTGGAACAATGTAGGAGAGGATTGCGCATACTAAAATGATTAGCATGAGCAGTGTGAAAACGTGAGGAACTTTAAAACCTCTCTTTTTCTCTTCTGCCATTTATCTTTCCTCCTAAAATAGAAAATAGAGATAATAACTTATCTCTATTTTATATAAGCAATTCTTTATTTACAAGGTTTTGCCAAGCCTTGATTTACTTTATTTTATTAAATCATTAAAATGAACCGATTTGTGTTCACGCTATATATCGCGATTATACTGCGCATCAGCTCAATATGATGGCAGTTAAGCCTATCCTATTATGTCCCTGGCGACATAGATACCGCTTGCTGACGCATGGGAAAGCGAGTGAGTAACCCCACTTCCGTCCCCTATTACATAGAGTCCGGGATATCGTGTCTCAAGCCTCTCGTTTAGGCTAACCTCCATATTGTAGAACTTAACCTCAACACCATAGAGCAGCGTATCGTCATTTGCTGTTCCCGGAGCTATTTTATCGAGTGCATAAATCATCTCAATTATGCCGTCCAATATTCTCTTTGGAAGGACAAGGGAGAGATCTCCCGGGGTTGCAGCTAGCGTCGGTCTTACGGAGCATTCATTGATTTTCTTCTCGGTACTTCTATGTCCCCTCTCAAGATCGCCAAATCTCTGAACCAAGACTCCTCCTCCCAGCATATTTGAAAGCCTTGCTATACTTTCACCATATCCGTTGCTGTCTTTAAACGGAAGAGAAAAATGCTTTGCAACTAGAAGCGCAAAATTGGTATTCTGCGTCTTCTTTTCCGCATCCTCAAAGCTATGGCCGTTTACCGTAACGATGCCGTTGGTGTTTTCATTTACAACTATACCATTTGGATTCATGCAGAACGTACGAACCTTGTCTTCATATTTCTTTGTTCTATAAACGATTTTGCTCTCATAGAGCTCATCGGTTATGTGTGAAAAGATTTCTGCGGGAAGTTCCACCCTAACACCGATATCCACGCGGTTGCTCTTTGTTTCTATATCGAGTTCTTCGCAGATCTGCTCCATCCATTTGCTTCCGCTTCTTCCAACGGATACTATGCATTTTTCTGAAGATGAACTTCCAGGGCCATCAGGTCCTTCGTAATCTATGCTAAAGCCACCTTCCTCTACATTTATTTTGTTTACGTTCGTCTTAAAATAGAAATCAATCTTATCCTTCATCTCCGCATAGAGATTTCCGAGAACTACATAATTGATATCTGTACCGAGATGTCTAACGGATGCGTCAAGAAGATTAAGACCGTTCTGCATACAGAGGCGCTTAAAACTGCTTCCTGCCGTAGAGAAAAGCTTTGTTCCCTCCCCTCCATGAGCCATATTGATTTTATCTACGTAATTCATGAGTTCTATGGCCTTGTCGCGACCGATATACTCATAGAGCGTTCCGCCAAAATCGTTTGTTATATTGTATTTACCGTCCGAGAATGCTCCCGCGCCACCGAAACCGCGCATGATCGCGCAGGTCTTGCAATGAATGCACTCTTTTACCTTGTCGCCATCTATCGGACAAATTCTGTCCTCAAGAAAGGTTCCCGCTTCATAGACTGCAACCTTAAGGTTCGGTGCTTTGGTCATAAGCTCATACGCAGAGAATATTCCGCCTGGGCCTGCACCGATAATTATTACATCGTAATCCATCTTTTTCATTTCTTATTTCTCTTCCTTCTTTATATTCGGGTCCGTATTTTTATTGGGTCCGGATTCTCCATACTGTCTTCTGTTAATTGCAACTTGCGCAACTACATAGATGGCACAAATCACAAAACCGAGAGCCACCCTGATCCACGGCGAAACTCCATGCGTTAGGGTGAACATTCCATAGAGCGCACCCCAAAGAAGAAGCATCATTCCGATTTTCACCAATATTCTTTTTAGCGACATTTTATCCTCCTTCTACCTGTACCCTCTCTAAACACTCAAATTATATTTATAAAAGCCTAAAGCGCTCGTCCTTTAGCACTCCACTGTTTTCTCTTGCATACCTTAGCTGCTCGAGCATCCTTCCACGATCCTTCGGAAGATCGCCCTTCAGCGAAAAATAATTGGAAGCGTGATTACTTCTAAAAACCGTTTCCGCATCCAGTTGCCACGGCTCCGTGCTCTCAAGCAAGAGTATGGTCTCCTCTATTATATCCTCTGCGGAAAGAAGTTTAAATTCTCCGTTTCTTATCTCCTCATAAATCGGAGCCGCTCCATCAATCATCAAAGTGAGTAGCGAAGCATATGATGCACCCATTTCTGAAATCAGTTTTCCGGTTTCAATAGCATGCTCGCGCCAAAGATCGCTTCCGCCCATTCCCGAGATAAATGTAACCGAGGTTCTTAATCCCGCGCGCTCGCTCTTAAGCACGGACTCCTTGATTTCTTCTCTGGTCACACCTTTTTTGATTCTCTTAAGGACCTCGTCTGATCCCGACTCCGCACCTATATAGACGATGCCGAGCCCGTGAGACACTAACTTTTTCAGTTCTTCATCGGTCTTTCTCAGTATATCGCTGGACCGCCCATAGACTCCGACCCTCTCACATTCAGGAAAGAGCTCTTTGATCTTATCCAGAATTACTATGAGCTTATCGGTGCTTAGGCAAAGTGCATCTCCGTCACAGAGGAAGATTCTCTCCACCCTGCTATATGTACGCCTTGCAAGTTCAAGGTCATCAATCACCTCTTCTATCGGTCTTACCCTGAAGCGCTTGGCCTTATACATGCTGCAAAACGTGCATTTGTTATGAGCACACCCAATCGTCACCTGTACGAGATAGCTATATGCCTCGCTGGGTGGTCTATATATATCTCCTTCGTAACGCATTAAACATCCTCATACAAAAGAAAAAACCGCCTTTCATTGTATCAAAAAAACCTTCTCTTTCAAAGCATTTTTTGCTCAGGCTTTTCCCAAAACTATTGACATGTCAACGTTCTTGGCATAAACTACCTATTGGCAATTCAATAGTTTATCCGGTAGGTAAGGCCACCGCCGGGGATAAGGGCTGCTGCCGCGAAGTAGTGGAGACACTACGAGTTGGTTTGAGCAGGTGATATCGAACTCAAGGTATTATCTAATGCAGTTTCATCGCCCCGCGACGCTAAAGCTTGTACGGTAGATATAGCAAAGTTTTGGCTTTGATTTTTCTGCCGCGACACCTACCCGGATGTCGCGGTTTTTATATATTAAGTTATTCCCGTTGAATCTGAAAGGAGGAGGAAAATGGCAGACGTAGTTGTAACCATCGAAAATATGCTTAAAGCACTTATCGAAGGGAAAAAATACCGAACTTTAAAAGACGTTCTCATAACAATGAACCCTGCGGATATCGCCCTCGTCCTTGAGGAATTTGACGAGGAAAGCGTCACCCTGATATTTAGACTTCTACCGAAGGATCAGGCCGCCGAGACCTTTGTTGAAATGGAATCCGATATGCAGGAAACCCTTATCAAAGGCTTCTCCGACCACGAACTCCGAGAAGTTCTTGAAGAGATCTATGTTGACGACGCGGTTGACCTTATTGAAGAGATGCCCGCAAACGTAGTTAAGAGAATTCTCGCCCAGGCAGACCCCCAAATGCGCAAGGAGATCAACGAATTGCTCCGCTACCCTGAGGACTCCGCCGGCTCCATAATGACAACCGAGTATATCTCTCTCAGACCTGATATGACCGTATCTGAAGCTATAACAAAGATCAGAAAAACGGCTGTAAACAGAGAGACAATATATACCTGCTATGTTACGGACCACAGAAAGCTCCTCGGCTCAATTTCACTTAAGGATTTGCTCCTTGTATCAAATGACGACACCCTTATCGAGGAAATCATGGAACCGAACGTCATTTCGGTTAATACCCTCGATGACAGCGAAGAAGTATCCCAGAAGCTTGCAAGATACAACTTCCTCGCCCTCCCTGTTGTGGACCAGGAAGATAGAATGGTAGGTATCGTAACCTTCGACGACGCACTCGATGTTATCCAAGAAGGAGCTACCGAGGATATCGAAATCATGGGTGGTATGACGCCATCAGAAAAAAGCTATATCAGATCAAATTCCTTTGATCTGTTTAAGCAGCGTATCCCCTGGCTCATGCTCCTCATGGTATCCGCTACATTTACGGGCATGATTATCAACGGATTTGAAAGTGCTCTAGCCGCTCAGGTTGTACTTACTGCTTTTATCCCAATGCTCATGGATACAGGCGGTAACTCCGGATCCCAGTCCTCGGTAACCGTAATCCGCGCCATCTCGCTTGGTGAACTGGATTTTTCTGATTTACCGACAGTAATTTGGAAAGAAATCAAAACTGCGGTTATGTGCGGCGTTGTTCTGGCATGTGCCTGCTTTGTAAAAATACTTCTTGTGGATAGACTATTGCTCGGAAATGACAGCGTAACCATCATGGTCGCAGCCGTTGTATGCGCAACCCTTGCACTCACAGTCCTTATGGCAAAGGTTGTAGGCTGCACCCTTCCGATGTGCGCCAAGAAGCTAGGATTTGACCCCGCGGTAATGGCTAGTCCGTTCATCACAACAATGGTTGATGCGATGTCTCTTCTGGTTTTCTTCGGAATTTCAAGCGCACTGTTGTTCTAAAAACGGTTTTGTGGGATTTTTATAAAAATTGTGAAAAATCCAATATTTTGGGCCCCAGTAAGCAGCCCTTTGCTATATATGGTAAAAGGGTGTATAATTATCTCAAATAGATTACCCTATGCCTCGCCGCAGAGGGTAAAATAATTACAAAGGATAAATGGGACTATTATTATGAAAAAAAGAAACATCCAAAGAATTATTGCGCTACTAGTCATACTCGCTATGGCATTCTCACTCTTTGCCCTCACTGGCTGTAAAAAGAAAGAGGAGCCCGTAGTAGCTGAAGAGCCAGAACCCGAACCGGAACCCAAACCGGAACCAGAGCCTGAGTCGGAACCCGAACCCGAACAAAAGATCATGAACCCCCTCACCGGCCTTGATATAAAAGAAGAAGCCTCAGGCAAGAGAATCGTTGCAATCGTTGTAGAGAACTCTCCCGACGCTCGCCCACAGTGGGGAATGGATGACGAAGAATTCTCTCCGGACATAATCCTAGAGGGCGAAGTGGAATATGGAATCACAAGAACGCTTTGGTTCTATGCCGACTATACATCTCTTCCTGAGACTATAGGACCAACCAGAAGCGCGCGTCCTCCATTTGTAAGATTCTCTGAGCTCTTTGACAGTATCTTTATTCACTGGGGACAGAGTGGCACAACTAGTGACTACCAGGGTGCCGACAGCGTAATCAGCCAGGACGGCGTAAACAATATCAACCAGATGGCCTTCCGCGCAAGTACAGAACTATTTGGCCGTTCGAGCGAGAGAAATGTAGCTTTAGAACATACCGGGATTCTCTTCGGAGCAAACCTTCCTGCAGTTATCGCCGAATACGGTTATCGAGATGAAATAGATCCGGAAAAATGCAGTGTCCTTGAGTTCAACGAGGAGCCAACTCCGCTAAGCGAAACACCTTGCAATACGTTGCAGATGCTGATTTCCGGTAACAGCTGGCTTAAGACATGGACATATTCAGAAGAGGATAAGCTCTATCACACCGACGATTTTAACAACAATCTCACAAGAGACAACCTCCTCGTACTCTTTGATACTACAGAATATATCCATAAGTCATCAGGTAATGTAACCTACTGCAACTACACCTTCTCCGGCGGCGAAGGAAAGCTAGCAAGCCTTGGAACAGTTATCGACATCAAATGGTCGATAGAAGATGGAAAGCTCGTTCTTAAGACTATGGATGATGAAATCGTCAAGCTGAACCCAGGAAAGACCTGGATTGGCTGGGGATCGTCAAACTACAACGGACAGGTTACGATAGAATAGTACAAAAAAACACCATGGCGACATGGTGTTTTTCTTTTGTTATTTAATTTTTTAATTATAATCTTTGTTCTTGGAGGCTCTGTCCTCTTCTCTGTTTCTCTCGACAACCTTGATCTTTTCTTCGTATTTTGCCGCGAGCTCATCGTCACCCTTTTCCTTGGCAATTCTTATCATGCCATCCATTGCATCTATATTGCTCGGCGAAAGTTCAAGCACTTTACGATATGCCCATTCGGCTCTCTCGGTTTTACCGATCGATTCATACGAGATCCCAAGATAATAATAGAGTGGCCACCATTTGTTATAGGCCTCGTCATCTATATAAGGTTCCAGGAGTTCAATCCCCTGTTCATATCTTCCGGCAAGAACCTCGTTATATGCCCTTTCTATCTTGACGGGTTCATCGAGCTTTCCTAGCCACTCCGAGACCTCTTTTCTTAGGTTGTCCCACTCCTCCTTGATGGCGGCGGACGTTACGGAAGAACCCTCCGGAATTCTCTTTGCCGCCTCTTCAAGATGCGCATCATCCGTCAAGCTCATAAATGTATCAAAGGTCAGCTTTGCCTTTAGATATAGCCCAAGATTAAGGTAAGCATAGCCGAGATAATAATATCCCATCTCAAAGTCGGGAGCCATCATGGTTAGTCGCTCAAAAGACTCTAGCGACTCAGCCTTGAATCTTCCAACATACTCCTCGCCTTCTCCCGTTTCATAGCAGTCCCTACACGCCCTTGCATAGCAATATAGAGCATCGCTACTTTCCGGGGCAATATTCACTGCAGCCCTAAAGAGAAGACACGCTCTCTTAAACTCACCCTTTTCAGCAAGGTCAAGGCCCTCACCAATCAGCGGCTTCACAAACTCTCCCCTAAACGCGCGGTCTATAAATTCTTTATACGCAGTGGCATGTTCAAACTCGGGATCGCAGCCTATGACAGCCGCCATACTCCTTGCAAGATTGATTCCCGTAAGATTGGCAAGCTCGGTCTTTTTAAAAGGAACCGGAACACCGCTTAATATATCCTTCATCTCAATCTTATCCAGATAATCATCCGTAAGCTGATCAAAAAGGTATTCATCCATGAACGGAAGAAGATAGTCCTTGATGCGGTTTGTTGTTACGGCCTTCATTTCGTTTTTGTTTAGTTTCTTGTCCATACCTTAACTTTTTTATAACTACATGCGTTCAGGAGCTTCTATTCCAAGAAGCGCAAGGCCATTTTTGATTACTGTCTTTGTTGCAAGAGTAAGGGCAATCTTGGCAATCTTCTCATCTTCGTTTTCTGTGATGATATGCTCATCGTGATAGAATCTGTTAAAGCCCTGAGCGATATCTATAATATGTCTTGTAACAACGGATGGCTCATACTTTTCTCCTGCAAGTTCCACATAACTTGGATATGCATAAATGAGCTTGATGAGCTCATGCGCATTCTCAGAGGAGATATAATCAAAATTGATAGCCATATCCTTTGCCTTTGATACAATATCCTCACCTGCGCGTCTCAAGAGGCTTGCGCAACGAGCGTGCGTATATTGAACATAAGGACCTGTCTCGCCATCAAAATTGAGAACGGTATCCCATTTAAACGTATAGTCCTTGATTCTATTGTTTGAAAGTTCGTTAAATATAACTGCACCTATACCTACCTGAGAAGCTATTTCATCTACATTGTCCGCATCCGGATTCTTCTCTGCGATTATCTCTCTCGTCTTATCTACGGCGCTGTTTAGAACGTCTTCTAAGAATACGACTCTTCCCTGTCTCGTGGACATTGTTCCCTCCTCAAGACTTACAAGACCAAAAGGTACATGAATCGATCCAGACGAGGCTTCGGTATAACCCATTAGTTCCAAAATCTTAAAGAGCTGCTGGAAGTGAAGCGTCTGCTGTGATGCAACCACATAGATATTCTTGTAGAAATCGTATGTCTCCTTACGATAAACGGCAGCCGCTATATCACGAGTGATGTATAGAGAGCTTCCGTCACTCTTTTTGATAAGAGCTGTGCCGAGTCCATACTCCTCAAGATCCACAACCTGTGCGCCTCTTGACTCAACCATGAGACCCTTCTCTTCCAATTCATTTTCTATTCTCGGCATCTTGTCGGAATAAAAGCTTTCGCCGTTATATGAGTCGTACTCTATACCGAGCATTCCATAAACGCGATTGAATTCCTTAAGGCTCTCGTCTCTGAACCACTGCCAAAGTTCAACTTCTTCCTTCTCACCGTGTTCAAGCTTTGCAAAAATCTGTCTTGCTTCTTCTTCAAGTGAAGGATCCTTCTCTGCTTCCTCGTGGAATTTTGTATAGTAACCGAGAAGCGTCTTTATAGGAGCTTTTTCTACATCCTCTTTGTTTCCCCAGCGTCTATATGCGGAAATCATTTTTCCAAACTGCGTACCATAGTCACCGAGGTGGTTTATCCTGATCATGTCATAGCCAAGTGCTTTATAGATTTTATAGATTGAATTTCCTATGACGGTAGATCTGATATGTCCTATATGAAAAGGCTTTGCTATGTTTGGCGAACTGTACTCAACAATAACTGTTTTTCCTGCGCCCTTATCCGTAGTTCCAAACGCATCGCCCTTATCAAGAACTGTTTTTAATGTTTCGGCTGCGATTTCCGCCTTCGGCAAAAAGATATTTACATAGGCGTTGACTGCTTCTACCTTATCAAAGATACCGCTTGATTCTACAGATTCCGCAACCTCCTGAGCGATAAGTGGCGGCGCCTTTCTCATCACCTTAGCTAGCTTAAAGCAGGGAAATGCAAAGTCTCCCATCTTTGAATCCTGTGGGATTTCAATCATTTCTTTTACTTCATCAAATGAGAGTTCACTCACCTTTTCGGAAATGATTTTGGCAATTTCAGATTTAAAATCCTTCATAACAAACCTCTTACTAATTCTTTTTCATCGTCACGATAGTGACGCCTTCTCCGCCTTCATTATATGCTCCGGCCTGGTACGACTTTACGAGCTTATTATGCTTAAGCATATCACGTATTCCATTCTTTAGGATTCCCTCTCCTCTTCCGTGAATGATTGTCGCTTTTTCCAGTCCGGCAATATATACATCATCTATATATTTTTCTACATCCGCAAGCGCTTCCTCAAGATTCTTTCCGACCACATTGATGCTTGCGGAAACAGTACGCGACTTAGACGCCATCTTTACGACGGCCTTCTTTGCGGGCGCCTTTCTTTCTTTGCCTTCGTTTATGAGCATGAGATCGCCCACATTAGCAGAAAGCTTAAGTGCACCGATAAGCACCATTACATCGCCTTTGTCATCCGGAAGACTTATTATCTCGCCGTTCTGATCCAGAGTTATATGCTTTACCCTATCTCCAACTTTGAGATCCTTGGCATCTACCGGAGCGCTATTTATCTGTTTTACTACATGAGTGCTGAATCTTGACTCCGCATCCTTAAGACGCCTTCTGGATTCCTCCAGCCTTGCCTGAGCACCCTCCGTGAGTCCTGTTTTCTGGAGTTCTTTTATTTGCTTTTGGAGTTCCTTTGTTGTTTCCTTTGCTTCTCTCAAGATGTCGCGCGCTTCTTCCTTGGCTTTATCGATTATCTCTTGGCGCTTTGCCTCAATCTTTCGTTCTTTGGATTCTACGCTTTCCTTTATGGCTCTCGCTTCCTCAGCGAGCCTTGCGGCTTCCATTCTATCCTGATCAGCGGCCTTTCTATCGTCGGCAATTGAGCTTATGACATCTTCAAACTCCATATCGCCGCCTTCTATAAGATTCTCTGCATACTCTATTATCTCCGGCTTTAATCCTAGTTTCTTTGATATTTCAAAGGCATTGGACTTGCCCGGGATTCCTATTAGGAGCCTATATGTCGGCGAAAGTGTCTCTACATCAAATTCCATAGACGCATTTTTTACTCCGTCCGTGGAAAGAGCATATTTTTTTAGCTCCGTATAATGTGTAGTTGCAAATACGCTCGCACCCATTCTCTTAAGCTTGTCAAGTATTGAAATTGCAAGCGCTGCGCCCTCTGTCGGATCCGTTCCCGCACCAAGCTCATCAAGTAGAACGAGCGAGTCAATCCATGCATCGTCAATTATCTCTACGATATTTTTCATATGCGATGAGAAAGTAGATAGACTCTGCTCTATGCTCTGCTCATCTCCTATATCCGCAAAAACCTCTGAGTAAATCGGAAGCATACTTTCCGAGGATGCCGGAATATGAAGTCCGCTCATTGCCATAAGAGAAAGAAGTCCAACTGTCTTTAGACTAACGGTCTTTCCTCCTGTATTTGGTCCCGTTATTATGAGCGTGCTATAGCCGTTTCCAATTTCAATATTTATCGGAACGACTTTGTCGGGATCTATCAAAGGATGTCTGGCCTGCACAAGTTTTAGGTGCTTTCCTTCGTTCATCTTTGGTTCCTCGCCATCCATTCTTCTGGACAACTTGGACTTTGCCATTATGAAATCAAGTTCCTCGACGAGGCCCTGATTGTTCCTTATCGCGTGATGATTCTCTCCAACCTCAGCGGAAAGCTCTGCCAAAATGCGAGCAATCTCCGCCTGTTCTTCTACAGCAAGCTCGCGAAGCTTATTATTCATTTCCACGATGGCCTGTGGCTCAATAAAAAGCGTCTGTCCGCCTTTTGATTGATCGTGAACCATACCGGGGAATTTTTGTCTATACTCCTGCTTTACAGGGATTACGTATCTACCGTCCCTCATTGTAACAAGCGAGTCCTGTAGATATGTTTTGTTTTCCGAGGATGCGATTATGCGACTGAGCCTATTCTTAAGTTCCTCACCCTTTAGCCGGATACTTCTTCTGATATCTCTTAGCTTTGGCGATGCGGCATCCGCCATTTCATCTTCTGAAATAATGCACCTATCGATTTCTTCTTCCAAACTCGGAAGCGCCACCAAAAGATCAGTCATCGCCTTTATCAAAGGAAGGTCCGGCAATTCCTCGCTCTTCATAAAGCTGATAATCTGACGAACAACCGAGAGGTTATAATGCACCTCCAGAAGTTGTTTCATGCTAAGAGTGCCACCCTTTCCCGCAAAGGATAAACTGTTTCTTATATCGTAAAACCCGCCGATTGGCAGCGGGCCTTTACGCACTATCAGAGAAACCCCTTCCGAGGTTCTCTTTAGCTCTTCCGCGATATCCTGGATTGCAGTATAAGGCTTAAGGTTTTTTGCCTTTTCCTTTCCACCAAGCGTGGCTGCAAAGTCTGATAACTCGTCGATTATTTTGTGATACTCAAGTACTTTTAGTGACTTTTCTTTCACTGTTCACCCTTCAGTCTGTCTATCTCGTTCTTAAGCTTAACGTTAGCCATCTGGAGATCAAAGATGCTGTTCTCGTATTCTTTGCACTTCTCGCTAGCCTGTCTCAGCATTTCTTCGTATTCCTTGACCTTCTGCTCCTGCTCACCTGCGGACTCCTTTGTCTGCTTGGTGTTCTTTTTTGCCTTGTCCAGCATATTCATATAATAGCTGGCATTTGCAGCAATCTTTTCTTTTTCGTTATTAAGCTTTCTAACTTCCTTCTCAGCGTCAAGAAGCGCCTCGCTGATGTTGATGGCGGAGAGCACGGCAATATTGCTGGTTCCGCTATAGGAACTGGCCTTACTGATTGCCTTCATCTGCTGATCTACTCTGTCCGCAATTTTTCTGATTTCCGACTCACTGCGGCTTCCTGTTATGGTGTAATCCTGCCCATAAATCTGTACCGTAACCTTGTTCATCCTGACCTCCGTCTCTAAACCACTTATATAACTAATTATCTCTTATAACTGCACCGATTTTATCCTTGAGTGCGCGGAGTACATCATTATGCATCTTCTCCGTTTCCTCATCCGTCAAGGTTCTGTCATCATGTCTATAGGTGAGACTGAACGCAACACTCTTCTTGCCTTCCCCTACCTGCTCACCTCTATATACGTCAAAGAGTTTAATCTGCCTGAGAAGAGAAGATCCTGCCTCTTTGATGACATCTTCTATCTTGGCAACAGTCTCGTCCTCATCCACTATCATGGCAATATCTCTTACCATTGCAGGATATCTCGGAGGACGTGTATAATGCACTTCTCTATCCGTATATCCGATTAGCTTATCAAAGAACAATTCTGCCGCATAAGCCCTGACATCGATATCAAAATTCTCCGCCACATCAGGATGTATCTCACCTATGATGCCAAGTTCTATATCGTCGCCTTCAGCGGTCTTATACAAAATGCGTGCGCATCTTCCCGGATGATAAACTCCGTATTCGCTTTCGGCAACATATGAAATGCGATCGATTCCCATCTTCTCAAACAATGTCTCCAGCATGCCCTTAAGCGTGAAGAAGGTTTCCCCTTCTCCATAGAGTCCAATAGAGAGATCCAGGCTCTCATCCGGAAGTCCGTTTGGATCTATATAATTCTTTGCAAATACTGTTCCGATTTCGTATGCTCTTACGGCTTCTATTCCGCGTGCATAATTGCGTCCGAGAACCTCTAGCATGCCCGGCATAAGAATCGTTCTTACGGCAGATGTATCTTCTCCCATAGGATTTATCACCTTAACGGTATCTCTCTCCCAAGAATCTTCATCTATGCCAAGTGCATCAAATTCTTTTTCGCTGATGAATGAGAATGTCTGTATTTCATTTGCTCCCATTCCCGAAAGTATGTTGCGAGCAAACTTTCTCATTTCCCAACTCTTGCTGTTTTCTACCTTTGTTGTAAGTGCAGGAAGAGTATTTGGTAGATTGTCGTAGCCGTAGATTCTTGCAACCTCTTCGACATAATCAACTTCTTCAAGAAGGTCCTGTCTTACTGAATGTGGTGTGACAACCATATTGTCGCCTTCGCCCTCCACCTTCATTTCTAGGCTTGAGAGAATCTTAACCATATCATCTCTCGATAAATCCGTTCCGAGAACTTTGTTGATTCTGCTTACTCTTGCGGTTACTGTAGGTGCAGATTCAGGAACCTTATAAACATCTACGGAACCCTCCAGAATCTTTCCGCATCCCAGCATTTCTACCAGTTTGCAAACTCTGTCTGCAGCAGCCTCGCAGAGATTCGGATCTATCCCCTTTTCATATCTTCCGGAAGCCTCGGTTCTTAAAACGAGTTTCTTTGATGTCTGTCTTACGGATGAACCGAGGAAGTTTGCGGATTCTATAACTACGGTATTGGTGTCCTCAAGGATTTCAGAATTAAGTCCACCCATTACACCTGCGAGCGCAATATGCTTTTCTGCATCGTTAATCATGAGCATTGTCTCGTCCAGTTCTCGCTCAACTCCGTCAAGCGTAGTGAACTTGTCTCCCTTGGCTGCGACATCGACAACGATTTTATTTCCGGCGAGCGCTCTTATGTCAAATGCATGGAGCGGCTGACCGTATTCCATCATTACAAAATTTGTAATATCTACGATATTGTTGATCGGACGCATGCCTGCACCCATGAGCCTCTTCTGAAGCCACCATGGCGATTGCTCAATTCTTACGTCCTTTATAACCCTTGCGGTATAACGCTTACAGAGATCGGACTTAACTTCTACCGCAATATAGTCAGAAGCTTTTTCGTCTGTCTTTTCGCATTCGGTTTCAGGATATTTCATACTTGTTCCAAATGTCGCAGCAGCCTCTCTTGCCATTCCTAACATAGATAGGCAGTCCGGTCTATTTGGTGTAATTTCAAAATCGATTACAACATCAGAAAGTTCTGTGGCTTCAACAAAGTCCATTCCCAGCTTGTCATCCCAGTTTCCCGGAAGTAGCCAGATTCCGTCCTTTGATGCCATCGGAACAATCTTATCGCTTAGTCCCAGTTCTTCTGCCGAGCAAATCATTCCTTCTGACTTAACTCCGCGAAGTTCGCCTGCGTGGATATCAACGCCCTCCGGAACCTTTGGTTGTCCGTGGAGCGGTCCGGGTATATGCGCACCATCTATAGCAACAGGCACATAAGCTCCTTCATAAACATTTGGAGCACCGGTTACAATCTGTTTTACATTGTCGCCGAGGTTAACCTGACAAACAACAAGCTTGTCTGCCTCAGGATGCTTTTCTATTTTTTCTATTCGGCCCAGTTTTACATTTTTTATTCCGCTACCGATTGCCTCTGTGGTTTCAATGTTGGAACCGCTCATAATCATTCTGTCGCAGAATGATTTTGCCATCGGTTCATTCATCTCCGGAACATCTATATAATCCTTCAGCCAATTGATGGATACTAACATTTCTCTCTCCTATTTGAACTGCTCTATAAATCTCATATCGTTTTCGTAGAGCAGACGAATATCATCTATACCGTATTTGAGCATCGCTATTCTCTCTACGCCCATGCCTACTGCAAAGCCGGTGTATTTATCCGTATCGATTCCGCCCGCTCTGTGAACATGAGGATGCGTCATGCCGCAACCGAGTATCTCTATCCAACCCGAACCCTTGCAGACATTGCATCCTTTGCCGCCGCATTTGAAGCAGCTTACGTCCATCTCAGCCGAAGGCTCTGTGAACGGGAAGTGGTGAGGACGGAATTTTGTTCTTGTCTCCGGACCAAAGAGTTTCTTTGCGAGCATGTCTAGCGTACCCTTAAGATCCGCCATGGTAATTCCCTCACCTATTACCATCATTTCTACCTGATGGAATGTATGTGAATGTGTTGCATCAGGAGTATCACATCTATAGCAACGTCCAGGAATTACAATCTTGTATGGAACAGGAAGCCCCTGCTCCGCTCTTATCTCTGCAGAAGAAGTATGCGGTCTCAAAACTATATCAGGTGTGACATAGAATGTATCCGTCAAATCTCTTGCAGGATGCGTCGGCGGAGAATTGAGTCCATCAAAGGTATTAAATACCGTATCGATATCCGGCCCCTCATAAACCGAATAACCCAAGGTCTCAAAGAATTCCGTAATCTCTTCTATAACTTGAGTTACAGGATGCTTGGTTCCGATCTTGACCTTCACTCCAGGCTCTGTTACGTCGATTTTTTCTGTTTTAAATCGACCTTGCTTTGCCTTTTCCTTCAGTTCTGAAGCCTTCTTTGCGATTGCTTCAGCAATCTCTTCTTTTACCTTGTTGGCCGCCTGACCAAGTTCTTTCTTTTCTTCAGGTGAGAGGTTTCCCATCGACTTAAGAATCTCTGTTACCTCCCCCTTCTTTCCCAAAAAGCGAATTCTAATGTCCTCTGTATCTTTTTCTAACAGAGCTTCATCAATCTTCTTTTTCGCTTCCTCCAAGATTTGATTTAATCTTTCTTGCATCTTCTTCTCACTCTTTCGTATATTACTATCCCAAGTGCCATTGCGGCGTTTAGGGACTCTATTCCTTCTCTCATCGGAATCATAAGATTCATTTCCGATATCTCAAGTATTTCTTTGCTTATTCCTCCGCCCTCGTTTCCGACGATAATCGCAAGCCTTTCATCGGGTGGCATGTCATAGAACATTTTGCCTCCTCGTGGGTCTATGGATATCGGCTTTATACCGAGTTTCTTAAGTACATCCACGAGTTCTTTTGCGTCTTCTACTTCAGCAATCGGAACCCTAAAGACCGAGCCTGCTGCTGCGCGAACGACCTTTGGAGAAAAGACATCCA
Source organism: Bacillota bacterium (assembly GCA_017445315.1). Lineage (GTDB taxonomy): Bacteria > Bacillota > Clostridia > Peptostreptococcales > Anaerovoracaceae > Eubacterium_B. Next base: position 53,098 of record JAFSUI010000012.1, read on the forward strand.
CCGTTCCTTTGATTGCTATTATTCCGGAAACCCCGGCAGCGTCTGACGTTCTTATTATCGTTCCGACATTTCCGGGATCCTGAAGTCTATCGAGTACGACAAGGTCTCCATGTTTGAAGGACTCCATACCGCATCTCGGAATAGAAAAAACACCGATGATACTTCTTCCGTTCTCTGTGCTTGCTATCTTATCAAAGAGGTTGTCACTAAGTTCGTAAAAAGAGATATTCTCAATCGACGGATTGTCTGCCAAAACGATATCGTTTAAGAAATCGGTATAGTCAAAGCCGCTACGAATAATAATTTCTTTTAGATTCGCACTACTAGAAACAGCATCCTTAATAAGCAGCTCGCCTTCCACCAAAAAACTGCCCTCCCTCTCTCTGTACTTGCGAGAGAGGAGCTTCTGCCAGGTTTTATATTTTCCGTTTTCTGCGGAAGTTATTTTCTTGAGAGTAGGAAATCTATCTTTCATACACATCCATTATGCGAAAAAAGCCGGAACGAGTCCGGCTTATACGCTGGATTCTTATTTCTTGAGGAACTTCGGAATGCCGAATATGGAATCCTCTTCTTCTACCTCTGGTTCTTCGCCTGATTCTTCAAAGAGTTCGCCCAGGGTTACTTCCCTTGCGGTAAGTCCTTCTTCAGTGATAATCTCTGTGTTTACCGTTGCTTCCTCTTTGCGGCTTGGCTGAAAGGTTCTTCTTGTACCGTCTTCAAATCCGGTAGCAATTACAGTAATGGAGAGGCTGTCCTTTGCGTTTTCGTCAATGGCAGCACCAAAGATGAGGATTGCATCGTCATCGGCCTTTTCTTCAACCATGCGTGCAACTTCGTTAACTTCGAGCATTCCCATATCGTATCCGCCGGAGATGTAAAGCAGTATTGCCTTTGCTCCGTTGATGGATGTCTCAAGCAGCGGGCTCTCTGTAGCCTGAACAACTGCGTCGCGCGCTCTTGTCTCGCCCTTTCCTGTACCAACTCCCATGTGAGCTATACCGCGATCCGTCATTACAGACTTGACATCTGCGAAGTCCACGTTGATGAGCGCGTAGTCGGAAATGAGATCCGTAATACCCTGAACACCCTGTCTCAATACATCGTCAGCCATATTGAATGCCTCTAGCATTGTTGTATGCTCTGTGCTGGATTCAATCAGCTTGTCGTTAGGAACAACTACGAGAGAATCAACATACATCTTGAGGAAGTCGAGGACAAGCTCTGCCTGTTTCATTCTCTTTCTGCCCTCACAGGTAAACGGCTTGGTTACAACAGCAACTGTAAGGATTCCCATATCCTTAGAAAGCTTTGCGATAATCGGAGCTGCTCCTGTACCTGTACCACCACCCATGCCTGCGGTGATGAATACCATGTCGGCACCCTCAAGTACATCCGTGATGATGTCGATTGTCTCTTCAGCGGAGCGCTGTCCAATGTCAGGGTTTCCGCCTGCACCAAGTCCTCTGGTGAGTTTTTCACCGATTTGGATTTTGGTGTCGGCATTGCATTTGTTAAGTGCCTGTCTGTCCGTGTTTACAGCGATGAACTGTACACCCTTTAGGCCGGCATCGATCATGCGGTTAACGGCGTTACAGCCACCGCCGCCTACGCCAATTACTTTTATAACCGCCGAGTTATCTCTTTCGGATTCAAATTGCAGCATATTATGCCTCCTATATTCCATTCACAAATATACCTAATTATACTATATAGAAATTTTAAATGCACCACTTTTTTGTGTATTTTTTGGGGTTTTTCGCCATTTTTTTGAGGATGTTCCACCGATTTGGTTTGCAATAAAACATATTATGATAACAAAAATGCCTTGAGCCTAAATCGGTCTTCAAGGCATTTTTGTTATAAGAAAGCATTTACGAATTTGTCTTTGTATCAATCTCCGTCTTCTATGTCCGGAGTAAATATTACATTTCCACTTCCGCCCATCTTGATTGTTCCCCTGCTCACGCCTTTTTCAAAAAGATCGCTTACAACAAGTTGAACTTCTCCTGCCTCTATAGCAGAAAATACTTCCGAAGCTGTTCCCTTTACTATTAACGTGTCATAGATATATGCCTTTATTACCGCCTTGGATGCATCAATCTTCTTGAAGTAAAGATCACCGTCCTGCATGGTCTTTAGCATTCTTAATACCATGGAGAGGTTTTCTTTTTCCTCTGCCTCAAGTGGTTCTCCCACATCCATTTTGCTTATCGTAAGGCCCGTGAGGAGTGTAACCTTTGGCTCAACCTCTGTCATCCTAAGAATCACGCCCTCATCGTCCATTACTATGTATTTATCGCCGAACTGGATGGCCGCCATCTGCTGTCTCTCTTCAACGCGGATAACTATCGTTGAAGGGAGTTTACGCTTTATCTCAATAATCTTGAAGAACGGATTCTTTTCTAGATTCTCCTCCATCTGCTTTATCTCTGCATCAAAGATAATATTGTTTCCGGTCTTGGCATCCGCAAGGCTTATAATCCCGTTTTTCGTATAATAGGTGTTCCCCTCAACTTCTATATTCTTGATGAGGAAATAATCCGACTTAACGAAGAGAAACGCCGCACCCAAAAGCAGAAGAATAATCAGCGAATTCCTTAGGAAATGGGATTTGCGTTTTTTCTTCTTTACGACGGGTTCATCGTGTATTTCAAAATTTGCATTCTTCTTACTTCTCATAGTCAGCCATTATTTCTTCATAAATCCTGGATGCAACCTTTGATGGTGCGATTCTGAGATTTGCCTCACTCATCAGGTTAAGCTTCTCCGGATTGTTCTTTAATTCCTCTATCTTTTCGCAAACGACTGAAGGATCCGCATCTTTTTGCTCATATAGAATCGCACCGCCTGCGTCTCTAATCGTCTTTGCATTAAAATACTGATGGTTCCCTACGGAATCCGGAATAGGAACTATTATCATTGGCCTACCTGCAACGAGTACTTCCGCAAGCGTCATTGCCCCTGCCCTACAGATGACCAAATCTGCGGCGCCTATGCAGTCCTTGATATTGCTTATAAAGCTTTCAAACCTTATATGTCCTCCAAGCTCTATTCCGGCAAAGCCTGCCTTATCGCTATACTCCTCAAAATATTGCTTACCTGTTCCGCAGATTAATGTGCAGCCTTCGTCGTTATTGATTCTCTTTGCGTATTCCAATGCTATATCGTTAAGAACCATTGCGCCGAGACTTCCTCCTACCGAGAAAACAACAAAATTGTCTTCAGGGATTCCCATTTTCCTTCGCGATTCTTTTTTGTCAAGATTTCTAAACTCGTCTCTAACGGGGTTTCCGACATAAAGTGTTTTCTCCGGATAGCCGAGAGCATCCTCTGTGCCGGGAAATCCTATGAAAATCTTTCTGGCCTTCTTTGCCAAGAGTTTATTCCCTCTTCCCGGAGACGCATTCTGTTCGTGTATATAGCATTTGATTCCGAGCCTTTCGGCAGCGGTTATTACCGGAAAAGATACAAATCCTCCCGTTCCTATCACAAAGTCGGGCCTAAACCTTTTTAAGATGTAAAGCGACTTTGTTATTCCCGCAAGCATTGAAGTTGATGACTTAAATACCTCGCGTAAATCCCAAAAGAATCCGCCACCAAGCTGAAGCCATCTTGACGGTACAGACTTAAACGGTATTCCGTGCGCTGGCGCTTCTCTCGTCTCTATCGCATCATGATGACCGATATAGAGAAACTCCGCTTCCGGATTATTCTTCATAAATTCTTCTGCTATGGCAAGCGCCGGAAAGAAGTGTCCACCGGATCCGCCGCCTGTGAACACTACTCTCATACCTCATCCTCTTCGTCAATATTTCTGTATCTTGATACGTTTAACACAATGCCAATCAGAAACATGAATATCCATAGTGAGTTTCCGCCGTAGCTTACAAACGGAAGTGCAATACCTGTCGGCGGCATAGATGATGTTACTACCGCAACATTCAGTATTACCTGTGAAGCTACCATTATGGCAACACCTGCAGATAGAAGCATTCCAAAATTATCTTTGCTTCTAATGCAGATATAGAATAATCTCCATACGAGAAGAGCATATACGGCCATAAGTCCAAGTATCCCGATGAAACCCAGCTCCTCGCCTACTATCGCGAGTATAAAATCGTTCTGCGGTTCAGGAAGATATAGATTTTTCTGAACGCTCTGTCCAAGTCCTTTGCCGTAAAGGCCACCGGAACCTAGGGCAAGAAGCCCCTGCACAACCTGATATCCACTTCCAAGCGCATCCTGGAACGGATCCATAAAACTCGTAACACGCTCATGCCAGTATCCGTCATCAATGAACATGAGATAGTATCCCCCTGCTACGGCACCACCTGCCATGAGCACAAGATATCTCCAATGCATACCCGCAACAAAGGCTATCCCCACAGATATTATAACAACAGTGATTGCAGTTGATAGGTTCGGCTGCTTGATAATAAGTGCGCCAACAATCGCCGTATAAAGAAATACACCAAGGATTCCTCTAAGACTTCTTCCTCTACTCATATCGGTCGCAAAATATGTTGAACAAGCGATGATCAAAAAGAGCTTTGCGAGTTCTCCCGGCATGATTGTAAAACCAACATTACCTACTCCTATATAAAGCCATCTTGTTGCTCCGTTAAACGTCCTACCCATTGGTGTAAAAAGAAGCACCAACATTATTACACCGATGATTCCCATCGGATATGCAAAAGCCTTCCAGACGTTATAGTTCATATTGGATACGATATACATAATAACGAATCCGCTGAATACAAAGAATGCCTGCTTCCAGAGATAAGAGTATGGTGTTCCGTTATCATTTATGGCATTGTAATAGCTTGCACTAAAAACCATGACCATTCCAAAAACGGAAAGAATCGTAGTTAGAATAATCAAGACAGAATCTGCGTTTCCTCTTACTATTCCTTTTTTCACAGGATTCAATTTAATTGTTCCGTCTTGTCTAGCTGTAGCCTTGGTCATCCTATCTCCTCAGTGCTTCAACGCAGTCCTTAAAGTGATCTCCACGCTGTTCAAAATTATCGTACATATCCCAGCTCGCACACGCCGGTGAAAGAAGGACCGTATCACCGGGCTCTGCAAGTTCAGCTGCCTTTCTAACGCATTCAGGCATATCTTTACAGAAAACATAGTCCGTAAAACCGTTCTTCTCCGCAGCGTCCGCTATTATCTGAGCATCCCTACCTAAAAGAACCATTTTTTTAACCGCTCCGTTAAAGGACTTGATAAACGGATCAAAGTCCTGAGCCTTTCCGTCTCCTCCTGCAATCAGGATAATATTCTCTTTTATCGCCTTAATGGCTGTTATCGCGGCGTCAACGTTGGTGCCTTTAGAGTCGTTATAATACATTATATCGTCAACCATTCCGACATACTCAATTCTGTGCTCTACGCCTGCAAATACTATTATTGCCCTACCTATAACATCAGGCTCAATTCCTGCAAAATAAGCGATTGCGGAAGCCGCGAGTATATTTTCAACATTGTGATCGCCGATTATTTTAACGTCATCCAGGTTGCAGATTTCTACTTCTTTTTCGTCGTCTTTTATATATACTTTGCCGTTCCTTACAAATGCACCATAGTCAAGCTCTTCCTTTCTGCTGAACGGCACTATTCTGGCCTTGCAGTTCTCACAAAGTGCATAGCAATTCTTATCGTCATAGTTGATTATTAAAAAATTTGATTCTGTCTGATTTTCAAAAATCTTAGCCTTTGCTGCCCCATAGGCCTCCATTGTATGATGCCTGTTAAGATGGTCCGGCGTAAGATTTAATATCGCCGATATCTGTGGCTTAAAATACTTGGTTGTTTCTAACTGGAAGCTACTTACCTCCGTGATAAGCCAATCCTGCTCGTCTGCCTTTGCTGCATCTGCAATTGCAGCTGTTCCTATATTTCCAACAACATGAGTCTTTCTTCCGGATGCTCTAAAAATCTCTCCGACTAGAGTGGTGGTTGTGGTCTTTCCGTTTGTTCCCGTGATTCCCACAATATGTCCCCTGGTGACTCTGTATGCGAGTTCGATTTCTCCGGTTATCTCCACGCCCTTTGCTGCGGCGTCCTGGATAAATCCAAGTTCCGGCGTTACGCCCGGGCTCAGGATGAGCATGTCAAACTGTGACATATCTTCGGGAATGTGCTCAAAATAGCATTCTACATTCCTGCCCTTTAGAAAGGTTATTAGATTTTTGTCAAATGTGCTCTCTGCCTTTGCGTCATGCACACTTACTATTGCCCCCATATCAAGAAGCGTCTGGCACACAGCGATTCCTGTGCGCGCAAGACCAACAATCAATACTTTCTTCCCCTGTAAATTATCCAAATTTGTACGCATGACCTACTCCAATCCTCTCGCTATGCCCTAAGTAAGAATATGGCGTATGCGAGCAACGAACAAACAAGTGTAACTCCCCAGAACATAAAAACAACATTCTTTTCGCTCATGCCGCCGAGTTCAAAATGATGATGAATCGGTGACATGCGGAATATTCTCTTTCCCCTGGTCTGGAAACTGATTACCTGAATGATTACCGATAGTGATTCCATAACATAGATGAAGCCCGCTATCAATAGGAAGAATTCCATCTTCATTACTATGGTTATTACTGCAACCGCAGAGCCGAGCGCCATTGAGCCTGTATCTCCCATGAAGAGCTTTGCAGGATTCTTATTGAATACAAGAAATCCTAGGCAAACTCCGCAGAGCGCTGCGCTGAAGCTCGTCGGCGATGCCTGGCCGAGCTTTAGTCCCATGAGTGCAAAGAAGAATGCAACTATCGCAGTTACTCCGGAGCAAAGTCCATCAAGTCCATCTGTAAGATTTACGCTGTTAGCCATCGCAACAAGAACAAATGCAACAAACGGTATATATAATGCTCCAAAGTTAACCTGTTTTCCATAGAACGGAATATATACGGCGGTTCCAAGATCCGTAAAGAATCTGATATAAACGCCTAGTGCGATTCCAAGAAGAAGCTGAAGTGCAAGTTTCTGTTTTGCCGTAAGTCCAAGATTATGCTTTGCCGCAACCTTGATATAATCATCCATAAATCCGATTCCACCAAGGAGTAAAGTAACTACAAGCATAAGAATTGATATCTTGGAAATACCAACCATTGCGAATGTTACAATTACAAGTGCAGCAATCATAGCAAGTCCGCCCATGGTCGGCGTACCTGCCTTCTTCTGATGCGACGACGGTCCGTCCTCGCGAATATACTGTTTGAACTGATGATTCTTTAAGAATGGGATCTCAAGAAAAGTTAATAATCCCGAAACAACTGCCCCCAAAAGAACTACCAATACTACGCGCAAAAAATCCATCTCTCTACCCTACTAGTTTTTATACTCTTCCTCAATTCTCGCCACAAGTTCATCAAGCGCCATGCCGCGCGATGCTTTTACGAGAACCAAATCCCCTGCTTTAATAATCCCCTTTATTGCTTGGAACGCATCGTCCAGATTGTTACAACGAATGACCTTTGTTGATGCGCTGTTTACTGACTCTGCACCTTCCGCAATCGCCTTCGCTTTTTCTCCGACTGTTATGATATATTCCGGATTCTTTTCTGCCGCGAAAGCTCCAACGCCAAAATGCATCTTCTCGCTCTCTTCTCCGAGCTCATTCATATCTCCGAGCACGGCAATCTTTCTCTCCCCGTCTCCACGCATCAATGTTGATACGGCAGACTTCATTGATTCAGGTGCGGCATTGTATGAATCGTCTATGATTTCAAAACCGCCGACCTTTATAAGTTTCAGTCTGCTTCCGGTGGTCGTCATATTCTTCATGCCACCGATTGCATCTTCTATAGATACTCCTATGGCGTTTGCTCCCGCTATCGCAAGTGCGGCGTTTATCGCATTATGTTCGCCCGGAATCGGAAGTTCAACATCGTAGGTCTTTCCATCATGTGAAAGTGTAAAGATAAGTCCCTCTAGACTTTTTTCTCTAACATCGGAAACCATATAATCAACTTCGCATAGAGCTTTTTCACTTCCGACAAAGACTACATCGTACGGCAGATTCTCTTTCTTTAGCGAAGAGAGCTTATCGTCATCTGCGTTTACTACCAATGTATTTCCTTCAGAGAAATACTTGGCTATTCCCATCTTTGCTTCAAAGATTCTTTCTCTCGTCTTGAAAAACTCTATATGCGAGACGCCGATATTTGTTATGACGGCAACATTCGGTCTAACTATATCTGCAAGTCGCGAAATCTCATCCATTCCGCGGTCCGTTCCCATCTCAGTAATCCCCGCTTCCATCTTATGATCAAAACTAAGAACTGTGAGCGGAAGTCCTGTTTCAGAATTATAATTCTTTTCGTTCTTTCCGGAGACAAATGTGCTGCTTACTGCAGCAAAGAGAAGATCTCTTGTCGTAGTTTTCCCGACGCTTCCCGTCACTGCAATTTTCTTCATGTCCAAATGCGAGGACATATACCAGCGGCTCAGTTCCTGAAGACCATATACGGATTCCTCAACGAGAACGCATGCCATGCCATCAGGAACTTCTACTTCTCTTGATACAAGCGCGCATGATGCACCCTTCTCGCGAGCAGACTCTAAAAAATTATGTCCGTCCGTACGCTCTCCGGGTATGGCAACAAAAAGCGAATTCTCACCTACAATTCTGGAGTCCATACAAACGCTGTCTATCGCAGCATTTGGATCTCCGCATATTAGTTTTCCGCCTGTGGCAACTACTACATCGCCTACATAAAATCTATCCATGCGCCTTCTCTATTCTCTGTAAATATATACTATATCCTCTATCGATATTCTCTCGCCGGCCTTTGGATACTGATCTACAACTACAAAGTCCATATCGTCATCAACTTCGTCCTCTGATGACTCCGGTCTTACTGCATATTTGAGTCCATAAGCTGTAAGCATTTCAACCGCTTCTTTATATGTCATTCCGGTTATGTCAGGAACATAGCTATATGCAATCTCTTCATATTCCTGCGCCTCGGCATCGGTACGCTCTACGTTCATATACGGAAGTGCTTTGACCAAGAAATCCTTTACTACCGGAATAGCAGATCCGAATCTTCCTTCCTTTGGTGCGTAGCATACTACCAAAACCGCAAGCTGCGGGTTATCTATCGGAACCAGAGAAACAAAGGACGTATTGTAATAGAGTTCGTCGTATCCAGTTTCACTATTGGCTACGACACGTTCTGCGGTTCCCGTCTTTCCACCCATTCTGTATCCGGGAATCTTTGCACTTGTTCCGCCGTAGAACTCTACCTGCTGTTCCATGATGCTTAGCATCTCATGTGCTGTTGCGGCAGATATAACTTTTCTAACTTCCTCTGTTCTATATTCAAGTACAGTCTCGCCCTTGTCATTCATCAGTCTTCTGACAAGATGCGGCTGCACGAGCATTCCGTCATTTCCGATTGCACTTATCGCTGTTATAAGCTGTATAGGTGTTATGGCGATTCCCTGTCCAAACCCTGTGGTTGCAAGTTCTACAGGACCATAATCTTCTTTGTCGTAAACGATGGAGCTTACCTCACCCGGAAAATCAATTCCGGTCTTACTTGTGAATCCATATAGATCAAGATATTTATAGAATCTTTCCAATCCCAGATTCTGCGCCATCTGTACGTGGATGATATTGCAGGAGTTACCTACTGCCTGCGTCAAAGTCTGCACTCCATGAACCGCATCAAGTGCGTCGTGTATCTCTGCGTCGTAAACCTCTATTGAACCTCCGCAGTAGTATTCTGTATTTGGATTTGCAAGTGCGGATTCAAGCGTTGCAGAAGACGTAATCAGCTTGAAGGTTGAGCCCGGTTCATATACGTCATTTACAATCGGGTTTCTCCAAAGATCAAAGATTACATTGAGCTGCTCCTCTTCTGTCATCTTGTCGAACTCTTCCTTTAACTGTGGGTCCGCGGGAACAGTCGCCTGGTTCGGATTAAATGTCGGGAAAACCGACATCGCGAGAATCTCTCCCGTTCTGGGATCCATTGCGATTCCGCATATCTTATCCGCCTTACTTGTTTCTATTCCTACCGAAATCGCATCGTCAAGATAATGCTGAAGAACTTCGTCTATTGTAAGCTCTATATTTAATCCGTCCTGTGCGTCGTAGGTTTTTGTTTCACCGAAGGCCAAAAGATTCCCAACAAGGTCCTGACCATGCACTGTTCTTCCGGCAACTCCGCTGAGGTATTCGTTGTACTGGTATTCTATTCCGGATCTACCGATGCCATCTACGCTTACGCTACCCAATAAATTTGCGGCAGTTGTTCCGAGCGGATAAAGTCTATTGGTATATGCCGCAAGTTCAAGACCATAAATCTCGTGAGCCTTTATCTTATCTGCAACTTCCTTTGTTAGTGCGTTTGTTACTTTTATAAGAGCGTCTTCCGAGGTAAGCTTTTCAAGAATTACCTTTGCATCCATGGAAAGATCCATCGCAAGGAGACTTGAAATTTCAACCAATCTCTCCTTGTTATAGTTTTCCTTTAGTTGCGCAGGTCTTGCCCAGAGATTATAAGATGTTGTACTCGATGCAAGTATCTCTCCGTTTCTGTCATAGATTGTACCGCGCTTTGCATTAATCGGGATATCGCTCGTCTGCTGCTCTATTGCTATTTCTTTATACTCCTCGCCTTTTACGATTTGTATCCAAGCAGTCCTAAAGCAAAGAAGCACCATCAAAAAAAGAAGTATCGCAAACACAAAAAGAACCCTCTTTTTCCCTCTGACGCTGACCTTGTTCTTTTCTTTTAACATGTCTGCATTATCTCCTTTATGAAAAAAAGCCGGGAAGCATGCTTTCGGCTGTCCGGCTGAAGTCTCTTAAAAAACGGATTTAGTTGTAAGCCTTCTCCTTAATCCGGAGGGCTAGATCACCGAGCGGAACATCCTTGTCCGTTATATAGACATATTGACCCGCCTCGGGATATACCATCCCCAGTTGGTTCTTGGCTATGTTCTCAATATTTTCAATATTGTTAGCAACCTTAATTCTTACGTTTAAAGTGTCAATCTCACCCTGAAGTGTATTATTGCTGCTAATCAGTTTGTTATTGTCAACTCTAAGCTCGGCTGCATATGCCGTTAGTACTACCATAACAAGACACATAAAACCGATAAATAGAATTGTTGCGATTATGCTTTTCTGTCCCCTGACTTGCATTACACTTTCTCCGTTCCCCAATCAAGGCATTATTTACAGTTTCTCGCAGATTCTCAGCTTTGCGCTCCTTGCACGCGGATTATCTGCTTCTTCCACTTCGGACGGAAGAATCGGTTTCTTGTTCACCTTCTTCACATCCGGTTTCTTACCGCATACACATACCGGAATATTCTTCGGACATGTGCACGGATTTTCTCTCCTATTAAATATTTCTTTTACGATCCTATCTTCCAGAGAGTGAAAAGATATGATACAAAGTCTGCCACCCGGTCCAAGTACGTCGCAGAAATCCTCTACGGCTCTTTTTAGACCCCCAAGCTCATCGTTTACTTCTATTCGGATTGCTTGGAATGTTCTCTTTGCCGGATGCGGGCCATCTCGCCTTGCGGCAGCCGGGATGGCGTTCTTGATGATTGAAACCAACTCCCCTGTTGTCTCAATCTCTTTTTCCTTGCGTGCCTCATCTATAAAGGAGGCAATTCGGGTAGCGAATTTTTCCTCGCCGTATTCCCTTATGATTCTCGCAAGATCTTCTTTTGAATAGCCGTTTACAACGTCTTTTGCGCCGCCGGATTCTTCACGATCCATCCGCATGTCAAGCGGCGCGTCACTCATGTATGAAAAACCCCTCTGCGGATCATCCAGTTGGTACGAAGAAACTCCCAAATCCAGAAGTGCTCCGTCAATCTTATCAATCCCCAATTCAGATAAGATTTCTTTGATATCCGCATAATTGCCTTTTACTATCTCGACTCGGCATTTTGCGCTTGCGAGCCTTGGACCCGATGCCTTTATCGCATCATCATCTCTATCTATGCAGATTAGAGTCCCCTTTGGTCCTAGGCTATTTGCAATCCCCTGCGCATGGCCGGCGCCCCCCAGCGTACCGTCCACATATATGCCATCAGGCTTGATAGCAAGGCCATCAATACATTCTTTAAAGAGTACAGGTTTATGGCTAAATTCCATATCGCCAAAATCCAACTTTTTTTAGAAACCGTAGCGGAGAAGCGCTTCAGCTCCCGCCTTGGCATCAATTGCGCCGTTGTTTTCCGGAGAGTTTAGAACTTCCTTTGACCAAATCTCTATCTTGGTCAATACGCCAATTGTCACCAACTCTTTCTTAATACCGGCATGTGCCTTCAGTTGCTCCGGAATGACGATTCTCCCCTGTGAATCTAGATCACACTCCTGAGCTTGTCCGAATACCGCTCTGATAGAAGCTCTAGCCTCTGGGTCGGCTTCCGGAATTCCCATGAATTTCTGGACCAGTCTCTCCCAATCCTCCATGGAATAAATGCAAAGGCAGCTGTCCAAGCCTACGGTAATTACGCATTTATCGCCCTTTAGCTGACTCCTCAACTTTGCAGGAACAATCATGCGATTCTTGGCATCTATTGAATTGTTATATGTTCCCATGAACATAAACCCATGCCTCCATAGACACTTAGCCGATAATAAGTTACCGTAAGTTTACACCACTTCCCTCCACCCAACAACACTTTTTGGGGTTTTTTGTGTCAAAATCGACAAATTTTGGGCAATTCAAGCCACTTTCTCAGGGCAAATTAAAAGCGACACACAATATATTGTATGTCGCCCATATATATACCCAATATAGAGTTTTATGCTTTTTTTATGCATTTTAGGCCATGTTTGGCCCATCCACCTCAGTATATCTTTCCGTTTCTTCACAGCGTACCAAGGCCGCCGTATTGGCTTTTCCACCCACTATCGTCTTGAAATAGTACCCCTCGTCGTATTCTGCAGCCTTTGCCCTATAGATTTCTATGGTAGAACCCATAGGAGCCTCCGCCATATACCTTAAGCTGAATGCCGTTAGCTTCTTATGCTCAACATCAGGCACAAAATCCCAAATCATATTCTGATAGATGGTATTATTCATATGCCCATTCATATCGGTATCGGTATATTCTACGACATGCTCGCCACATTTCTCAAACTCAAGGTTGCTCGGAAAATGAAACTTAACAGGTGTATCAAGCTCATGGATATCATCAACTTCATAATTTGAAAGATCTATTTCATCCCTATGACAGAGCTTGCCTGTGTTTAGATTAACAACAGTCCACTCGCTATATGCTCTTACTACTTCTACGCCGTCTCGCTCAATAGAATAGCAGCGAAAAAATGTCGCGCCCTTCCCCTCTGCAGTCCAAGTATATACATCTACTTCATCATAAGGGTGGAGCTGCTCCTTTATTTCAAAGGCCATCCTCACCGCTATAAAACTCAGCCCTTTAAAAAATAGTTCATAATAAGTCGGACGTCTATCCTTCATATGAAGGTTTGCCGTCTCGTTCAAGAGCTTTGCGATTATGGTTGGCTTTGCGTTGTTGTTTGCATCCACATCATAGGACATGACCGTGAAATGCCTTTTATACTTTGACATCTTTCCACCCACTTAGAACGTAGCGACCTCAGGCTCGCAAGGAATTGTCGCCTTTGCCGATTTGCAATATAGCACAGGTCCTGCCTCGCCATAGACAGGAGTGTTTTCTATTTTTATCTCTGCAGTTATCTCTACCCAGCCGCCATGCTTGAGTCTCTTTACATCAGGCCACATGGCAAGAAGACCCGCAAATTGAATATCCTCAACACAGCATGTCATAACATGCCTACCAAAGACAAAGCCTCCCTCGGGAATCCCTGCACCCATGGCGCATCTGCCTTTTATTTTGACAGTTTTACCGTCGTATTTTTCGGCCTCGTCATTTACATCACGATACCATTCAGCAAAGGCATCGTCCGGAACTTCTATGACGTCCGCTTCAATATCAAACGGAAGCGGATCTACTATTGTATCCGGGATTGCATTATCCGGACCGTATTCATATACAATCTGGTTCTTTCTGTTTGCTACTCTTACGATTTTGTGGAACTCCTGCTTTGCATCTTCCGTGAAGTCAGGATTGTCGCAACGATTAAACACAACAAGATCTGCAGTCTTGAGTTTATCAAAGACGAGCTGACGCATATTCTGGTTATAACTTAAGAATCTTTCGGCATCAGCAAAGGTTGTTTCTTGATATATCACCCAGCCTTCAGGTAGCGATGAGAAAAGCTTATCCATCATCCACATACCATTATATTCTATTACAACTCGTTCCACCTTATGTATGAGCTGAAGCTCTGCGAGATGCTCCGCATTTAAATCGGCCTCATCCTCTATACTTTCAATGAATACATTCTTCCCAAAGAATTCATCGGGATTGTACTCAACCTCGCCCTCCTCACACATAAGAAGCAGGGTGCGTTCTCCTGCGTTGAAGTCGCTCCCTGCCAAGGTTTCCTGAATAAAAGTTGTCTTACCGCTTTCTAAAAATCCCGTGAATAGATAAACAGGAATCTCCATAATTACTCCTTAAAAACAAAATGCATGTTTCAAAAACTAAAGACCAAAGAGTTCTTTGATGGGCTCCTCTTCAATTCCCGCACCGATTACGCAGAGCATACCGGTAGTTGCGGCCGTACCCGTTCTCACGTCGGCCTCACCCGGTACATAATCAAAGTGAATCCAGCTTCCATCCTCCGCCTCTACGATACCTTTTGCTCTAAGCACCTGTCCATACTGAGTAAAGTCAGAAAGTTCAGAGAGAACCTCTTCTATCTGCTCCTTTGTAAACTTATGACTCGTTTCTATGCCAACGCTCTGGAAAACTTCGTCAGCATGATGATGGTGATGATGGTCGTGATCGTGGTGGTGATGCTCATGCTCGCAGTGTCCATGCTCATGGTCGCAGTGCTCGTGCTCATGTTCATGCTCATGCTCATGCTCGCAGTGTCCATGCTCATGGTCGCAGTGCTCGTGGTCATGCTCATGCTCATGGTCGCAATGCTCGTGATCGTGGTCATGGTGGTGATGCTCGTGCTCACAGTGATCATGCTCGTGCTCCACCTGTTCAGCAAGACGAGCGAGCTCGCTAGCGATACCGCTCTTCTTCTCCATGGTTTCCAATATTTGTTTTCCTGTCAACTCATCCCACTCGGTTGTGATAATCTCAGCGTCCTTATTATGCTCTCTTATGAGTTCGACGCATTGATCAAGCTTCTCCTGAGAAAGTCCCTTGGTATGGCTTAGAACTATTGCGCTTGCATTCTCAATCTGGTTATTAAAGAACTCGCCAAAGTTCTTCATATACATCTTGGCCTTCTTTGCATCCACAACTGTTGTGAATCCATTAAGCTGAATCTCGTCGTTATGCATATTCTCAACAGCCAGGATTACGTCGCTGAGCTTTCCTACTCCCGATGGTTCAATAAGAATCCTATCAGGCTTAAACTCTGATATTACCTTCTCCAGGGCTACCGCAAAATCACCTACGAGAGAGCAGCAGATGCAACCGGAATTCATCTCGTTTATCTGAACGCCCGACTCCTTAAGGAATCCGCCGTCTATTCCTATGTCGCCGAACTCGTTTTCAATCAAAACCAGCTGCTCGCCCGCATAGGCCTCTTCAATTAACTTCTTGATGAGCGTCGTCTTGCCTGCGCCCAAAAAACCCGAAAAAATATCTACTTTTGTCATATCATATCTCCCATTTCTTATTTCTTCGTTCTTAATTATACCCATCTATCCCAGCAAATAACAATGCTATTTTGCTTATTTTACAACCGCAATCAATATCCAGATAAGAACAGCCGCAACACCTATTGCCGTCATAATCATCGCAAATGAGAAATTGTCCAGCATTGGATTAATTGCATATTCAACCTCTTTAAGCGCCGAATAAACGTGCCCGTGCTCGGGCCTTCCGTCAACCCTAGGCTTTTCCCTAAATATAGTCTTGCGAAGCAGTATCAAAACTCCATCCATACTCACCGAGAAGAATGTGGCTACGCCCTTTCCAACTTCAGTAATCCCCCTTGCAATAGGCGCGGTAATCGTATTATTCGCAAAGAATGCCGCAATCGTGCCACCTATTCCAGGAAGAACTTTTAATAGCACCGGTCTATAAAGCATATCCTCCAAATCAATTTTCTTTGGCCAGAGATCCAGGTACTCGTTCTTTCTCATCAGCACCCTTCTCACTATGACCAAGTAAACAAATATGCCTATTCCAATTGAAATGAATGCACCCTTAAGATTAACCAATGAGAATGCATGGAAGTGATGGAATACATGTTCACCCGTCATAAACTCTGCAAGTTTTCCGACAATTGCAGGCTGTCCGAGCAAAGGAAGCACGACCGCAGACAACATAAGAACTACCGAAGAAAGCTTTGTCATCGTATGTGGCTCGTTGTCGTATTCGCTTTGCTTTTCCGGATGCTCCTCTATAAAGATGCAGAAGAAAAGCTTTAGCATATATGCAACTGTTAGACCACCGGAGAACAGGAACAGCCACTCAATTATCGTGAGCCCAACAGGAAGAAAACCATTAAATGAATTACCCATAAGCTCCATGTTTAACTCATAGGCCTCGCGCGCAATAACTAGACCTTCATGAAGAAGCGTCTTGCTTATATATCCATTAAAGAAAGGAATACCACCTATTCCGACTGCACCGATTAGGAATGGAACGAGCAATAGCGGTTTCTTTCTTCCATATCCGCGAATGTCGTTTAGATTTAGCTTATGTATATTCATAACAAAGACGCCCGCAGCCATAAATAGCACAAGCTTTATAAGCGAGTGGTTAACCATATGTAGCGCTACGCCGTTATGCGCAAGCTCCATCGCTTCTTCTACGAGATGCTCTACCTCATGAGGAAGTCCCTCCGCCTCAAGGAAAGAAATCATAGTCATTGTTCCTATGCCTACAAGAATAAATCCAATCTGCGACATAGATGAACACGCAAGAGTCCTCTTTAGATTCACGGAGAAGATCGCGAGCACTGCGCCAAGAGTCATCGTAATGGTGCCCGCAATAAGCACAATCATACCAAAGTCAAAGGATAATTCCCCTCTTCCCAAGAATCCGGGAACCGCCGTCATAAGAACACCAAAGATTCCGACCTTCGTCAGAATTCCCGAGAGCAAAGCCGACGCCGGAGACGGAGCAACCGGGTGAGACTTTGGGAGCCATATATGCACAGGGAACATACCCGCCTTGGCACCAAAGCCAATAAGAATGCAGATTCCTGCAGCAAGTATCACTCCGCGGTTTGGCGCTGCCATAATCGCATCGTGGAGCTTATCGTATTCAAGAGTTCCAATCTCATGTGACAGAAGCGCAAGTCCCATAAAGAGGACAAGACCTCCTATAATCGCTATAAAGAAATACGTCTTCGCGGCGCGTATTGCTTCCTTTGTTTCTTCATGAATTACCCAGACAAAAGAAGTAAGTGAAAGTATTTCAAAGAATAGGAATGTGGTCATGAGATCTCCTGAGAACATCACACCCTCTGTCGCCAGGAACGTAAGAATCGTAAATGCTCCGTAGCGTTTTAAGTGCTCCGGCTCATGACGGAAATACTCAAAGGAGAAAAGCGTGGTAAGCGCCCACATCCATATCGCTATCATTCCGTACGTTATGCGGAATCCATCAATTGTGAAATGTATTCCACTCATATCAGGCCCTCCGCAATTTTAGAAATAGCAATAAGTATCGGAGTCGGAAAGAGACCGAGAATAATCTGGCACGCAGTAAATGCATGAATTGGAATGAGCATGCGCCATCCACCTTCGTTGCTTTCTTCGAGCCCTTCATAATTATCCGTTCCGACTGAAGGAAAGAACGCTCTAATGCTCACGGAGAGCGAATATATTGCACATAGGAACGCAGACAAAATGAGAGCTCCTATTCCTATATACGCAGCAGTACTCGCCTCTTCTATTCCCGCCATGATAAGTCTCCATTTGGATACAAAGCAGCAAAGAAGCGGAATGCCAACGAGCGAAAGTGCCGATATCGTATAGCAAATGAATGTATGCGGCATATATTTTCCTACGCCGTTTATATCTGACATATATGCTTTTCCCGTATGCTCCATAAACGACCCGATGCACATAAACAAAGTAATCTTTGTTATGCTGTGGAAAACAAGATGCGTTGTGCCTGCAATCATCCCTTCCGGAGTCAAAAGCAAAATTCCAAAAAGCATATATGATAAATTACTAACCGTTGAATAAGCAAGTCTTCTTTTTACGTGTCTCTCTTTAACCGCAATAATCGATGTATAGACCAGCGTGAATGAAGAAAGAACAAGGCAGAAAACTTGCACCCAGCTTCCTTTTATAACATCTGTACCAAAGCTATAATACGTAATCCTGATTACAGCGAACACACCCGTATTAACAACTGCTACTGCATGAAGAAGCGCGGTAACCGGAGTCGGTGCGCAGGATGCAGCAGGAAGCCATGCATGGAACGGGAATATAGCAGCCTTGATGCCAAAGCCGAGGAATGCGAGTAAGTAGAACACCTTCCATCCAGGTCCGATTGCGCTTACTAGATCTCCTCCGAGCTTAAACTCCCCTGTCGCACCATTTAGAGAAACCATTACAACTGCCGCAAATCCAAGCGCTGCTCCACCAAAGAGATAGGCAGCATATTTTCTTGCGGAGAATAGACTCTCGTGATTTTGATAATGTGCCACAAGAGGAAGCGTAGAAATACTAAGCATCTCAAAGAATACAAAAAGTGTAAGCGGACTTCCGGAGAAACAAACTCCAAGAGTTGCACCGTATGTGAGTATATAGAATCCAAAGAAGGATCTCTGTCTATTGTCGTGCTCCATATACGAGAAGGAGTATAGAAGCACAATGGGCCACATAAGAGCGACCAAAACAGCATAGAGTTTTCCGAGTCCGTCAAATCCCAGCACAAATTTAAATCCGGGAGCAAAGGTCATAAGCGTAACCCAGCTACCCTTTGATATTATTGCAAGCAACAAAACAACTGCGGTAGTTATAAGCGCTACCGTTTCTATGTATATGTGAAGACTCTTGCTACTCTTGAACGGAATTCTTAAAGCGGCAAGGCCTCCAAACGTCGGTATTAAGATTGCTATTATCAATAGCACTGACGTCATACAATTCCTCCAAAGAGTCCTGCAAGCGAGTTACCAAACAATCCAACGAAAAGTGAAATCATAATCAATCCTATTAACGGAATCCACATCATCGCAGGTGCAAGTTCAAATGGCTTATTGCCATCACGCTCTGCTTCTTCGTGATGTTCAGGTTGTTCATATATATGTCCATGACCGAGAGCTCCGCCCGGAAAGAAACCATCTATCACTATCGGGAATAAGTATCCCGCAGTGAGAAGCGCTGATATAAGAAGAACTATCGGAGCGACGATTGAGAGGAATCCAACATTCGCACCGAGCGCAGCCTGCGCAAGATGCCATTTTGATGTGAAACCACCCATCGGCGGAATTCCGACTAGCGACATCGCAGCAAAGAATAAGCACCAAAGAATAATCGGAGATGTCTTTCCTATTCCTCTTAGTTCTCCAACCCTTCTCTTTTCATATAGATAAATGAATGCGCCGGCACATAGGAAGAGACAGGCTTTTGCTGATGCGTGCTGCATTACCTGAAGAAGACTTCCCACGAGACCTTCCTGTGTTAAAAACGCCATGCCGAGCATAACGTATGAGATTTGTGAAATCGTAGAGTAAGCCAATCTTTTCTTTAGGACCTCTTCTTTAAATGCCATCATTGATCCCATAAAGATTGTTAATAGTGCAATTCCTATCCATGCATACTGCACCCATGTTCCTCTAAGAAAATCTGCTCCTACCGAATAAAAAACAAATCTAAGGATAACAAGTACTCCGGATTTTGCTATTATTCCGGAGAGAAGCGCAGATGCAGGAGCCGGAGCTATCGGGTGTGCAGTAGGAAGCCATCCATGCATCGGATACATACCTGCTTTGGTGCCGTAACCGATGATTGCGATAAAGAATGCAAAAAGAAGGACGCTCTGGTTTCCGGATGCTTTGGCAGCATCTAGAACGCCGCCCTTTACAAATTCCACTTCATCTCCGGCATATCCGTAAACAAAGAATACGCCAAGGAGTCCGAGAAGCGCACCGCCTATTGAATAGAATAAATATTTTAGACCTGCCGCAACGGATTTATTTGTCTGTTCGTGAAGAACCAGCGGAACCGTGCTAAGAGTCGTAAGTTCAAACGCAAAGTAAATCGTAACAAGATTTGCAGACGAGCAAACTGCTATTAACGCGCCGAGCGAGATAAAATAGAATGTCATGAACGTCTGTATATGCTCCTCTATTCGCATATATATAAATGCGTAGAACAGAGTAAATGTATAGAGAAGAAGAACCGTCGCGAGGAACCACCGTCCCACTATATCCATCCCAAACGCAAAGTTCACCTTTGGCGACAGCGCAAAGAGGGTAATCGGTTTGGAATAAAACATTGCGAGCAAGGCAAGTATATCCGTAATCACAATGCCTATGATATAAGGCAGTGTCGGCACCCTCTCTTTTTTTCGGTACTGGATATATAACCCGGTACCGCAGATTATTGGAAACATAACGGCAATCAGATTTAGCATATACGCCCTCCCGTTGCTATTCTAATAATTCACCGGAGCTGAAGTATGCCCAGTGTAATAAGCTCAAAAACTATCATTGGCGCAACGCCGAGTAAGACGTTGGAGCCCAAAAGTCCAATCGATGAAACAGCATAATCAAGTTCTGATTTCACCGTGGTTATTTCAGCATCCCCTTCGGGGCGCGAGAAAATCCTAATAACGGTACGCACAAAATAAAGCGAATTTAGAACCGCACTTATTGCAAGCGCACAGACGACAACATAGAATACTATTTTTGAATTTGCGTCCGACGCCGCTACTGTTATAAATAGCTTTGATGAGAATCCCGCAAAAATCGGAATGCCCACCATTGAAAAAGCACAAGCCGTAAATACAATTCCTTCAAGTGGTCTTTTTAATCCGCTTCCCTGTAAGTCATGGAATACCAAACTTCCATTTGATACCTCCGCAAGTCTTGGCGTTGTGAGGAACAGAAGCGACTTTGTTACAGAATGCGCTATGAGATGGAAGATTGCCGCAGCATAAGCGGAATCAAATCCCATTCCAAGAGCCATGAATATATATCCGATTTGAGCAGCGGAAGAAAGCGCAACCATCCTGTTTATATTGTTCTCCCTTATTGCCGCAAGCGATCCAATAATCATGGCGCAAATGCCCAGCACAAGAAGTATCGTCTGTATCGGAAGCTCAACCAAAAGTTCTGGACCAACGACTCTATAATAAATCTTGATGAGGAGGAATATATACGCCTTTGATATTACCGAGCTCATAATTGAAGCTGTAGTAGGTGTTGACCATCCATACGTATCCGGCATCCAGAAGCAGAACGGAAACAGTCCGCTCTTGATTGCAAGACCGAGAGTCATAACGCCAAGCGAAAAAGCAAGCGATAGTTTCATCTCAGGATTCTGCGCTAAGAGACTGAGCGCTTCCGAAAGCGGAACCATAAGAAGATGCCCCGTCATACTGTAAAGCAAGATTACTCCGAGCAGGAAGAATCCTGACCCAAAGAGATTGATTACCATATATCTTATTGCGGCAAGAGTAGTTTTTCCAACCTCTCTTACAATCATTAGACCGCAGCTCGCCATTGTCAGTATCTCTAGGAATACATATCCTGAGAATATATCGTTTGTGAATACGAGCGCACATACCGCAGCAACCAATAAATCAAGAAGAACAAAGTATAGATTCTCCTTGCTGTCCTCTATCTCGTCTTTGATATAGCGTCTTCCGCCGATAAGCGAGAATAATATAACTATCAGGAATGCAAGAAGCACCAAACATTCAAGCGCGCCTGCTCTTATTTCATTTCCCCATGGCGCGGGAAACTCTCCCATGGAATATGTGAAGCTTCCGTTTAACGCCGTATGGCGAATCAGCATTATATCCATCAGAATTAAAACGCCAATCCAAGCCTCGCTAATAATCAACGCGTTCTTCTTAAGTAGTACCGTAAGCGCCGCAAGGAAGAGGCTCCCTATTATCATGAAAAGTGGAAGGTTCCAGACAAAACTCATATTCTGTCCTCCTTCTCTTTTTGGATAAGCCTATAGACCTCGTCCATGTCCAGGGTGTGATATTTTTTATACAGTCTAATCGAAAGCGAAAGCATAACCGCAGTAACCGAAACAGATACTACGATTCCCGTGAGAACAAGTCCTGCAGGTATTGGATTGACATATTGAGATGCATCCGTTACCCCGTCAACTATTATCGGAGCCTTTCTTCCCTCAACGTAACCTAAAGACGTCAGGAATAAGAATAGACCTGTATCCATTATGTTAAGGCCGATAATCTTACGGATTAAATTTCTTTGGAAGATTAGCGTCGCAAATCCTATCGCAAAGAGGATTATTGCTATTGCCTCCTGATAATTGTTGAGAAGCATATCAAGCATTTCCTATCCCTCCTCTCCTGAAAAGAGAATAGAAGCCGTACATGGTGCATGCAACCACAAGACCAACAGCGATGTTCAGCGGAAGTATAAGCCCCGCAGAGAGAATCGCTCCCGGTATTCCCTTTGGAATAGGATTGTGAATTCCATTAGCACCCATAAGGAATACAAAGCATTTGGATATGCTATAGAACCCAAGCGCAAAGAAAGAAATCAAATTCATTCTCTTATATGTCAGAATCGTATCCGCCTTGGAAAAGCCCTGCGAAGACGAAAGAATAATCAGTCCCGCACCTATTATTGCGCCTCCCGAGAAGCCGCCGCCCGGAGATATATGTCCGTTAAGAACAACGTATATTCCAAATACCATTATGCATGGAACCAGGATAAGACCAACGGATCTTAGGATAGAATCTCCCGAAGTATCAAAATATAAATCCGTCTCTTTTTTCTTATCCTGACGAAGAAGAACCGTTGAACATATCAGAGCCGTGAAGAGCACAAATGATTCACCCAGCGTATCAAATGCACGGTAGTCAAGAATCATTCCCGCAACAACATTTACCGCACCTGTTTCCTCAATCGTCTTTTCTATATATCTATTTGCGACCTCGTCATAAGCAGGATTTGCCTTTCCAAATTCCGGGAGGTGCGCAACCACATAGAGCATCACAAGAGCAAAGATAATGCAGCTAACAACAGCAAGAACGCGATAGAGAACGATAAACTCATTACGCTTCTTCTCTACCTTGACTTCTGTATCTGGGTTTTCCTCAAGTGAATGCTCCCAAACCTTTTCATTTTCTTTTACTTCTTCCCTTGTGGCATCGGGAGCCTTTTCCGTTTCAAGAAAATCTTCCATGCCCGAGAGTTCATCAGAAAACCATTTACGGAGAATCTCTTTCATCCTTGATCCTCCTCGTCATCTTTGTCTAGCTTTCTGAATCTTCTCAGGGTCAGGAAGAATAATATGCTTGTTACTCCTGCGCCGACCGCTGCCTCTGTCACAGCAAGATCCGGCGCCTGCATGAGCGCCCATATTATCGCCATGATAATGCTGTAAGACATAAAGATAATAACCGCAGGAAGAAGCTTCCTACTTAGGTTAACACTGACCGCACATACCAAAAGGAGAAGAAGTAGAATAAGTTTAAAGATTTCAATCGTTGTCATCTACATCCTCCCTTCTCATATGTTCATCAAGTGAGTCGTCCATATAGTATTCAATCTGCCCGATAAAATGAGTGGCAACGGGAGATGTGCACCACATAAAAACAAGAACGAGTATAATCTTTAGAATAACCAAAGGCTGACCCATGCCAATTATTATGGCAAGCGCAGCCAAAAATACGCCAAGCGTATCACCGATACCCGCTGAATGTATCCTGTTCATTATAAAATCAAATCTATAGTTTCCGAGAACGGCAGACGCTATAGCAGCAAGAGAACCTATTAAAAGCAAAGCCGTAAGCCAGAATCTAACCCACTCCATCAGCGATCCCCCTTCTTTCTAATATAGACAGAAGCAAAGATCAGCGTGGATACAAAGCTGATTAATGCATAGATGATTGCAACATCCGTGAGATATGCTTCATCAAGAAGCGCACCGAGAATCAAAAATGCAACCACAACCATGGTGTTTATCATATTGACAGAAAGAATTCTATCAGTGATTTGCGGTCCTTTGATTGACCGATAAATCATAATCGCTATCAGAATCGAAATAACGAGAAGTGCTAAAGAGTATAAGGCCTGATATGCTTGTTCTACACTCATCCCTTGACCCTCCTTAAGAGCTGAATAAAAGATGACTCTTCTATCCCCTCTGCATATTCCGGTCTTAGGCAGTGAACCACAAGCCTATCGCCCTCCTGATGTACAGTAAACGTCCCCGGCGTAAGTGTAATCGAGTTGGCAAGAAGCACATTTGAAAATTCACCCTCAAGTCCCGAGTGGAATTCAACCATAACAGGATCAGGCTTCTCCTCTTTGGACCACACCAATTTGATGACCTGAAAGGCAGCCTTGAAGATTTCCAATATCAAATTACCCGCATACATTAAAAGCAAGGGAAAATTACGAATGATTTTTTTGTCGGTTGTTGCCGGATATCCGAGGGCTTTATAAATCAGCATCGATATACCCACGCTGATAAGACAGCCTATTATCAAAATCTCCGGCGTGATTCTCCCATTGAAAATCACCCAAATCAGCAAAAAAAATATAAACATAGGGCAATTATACCATAAATTCGGCCATATAATAAAGAAATAATCTATCACATTAAAGCAAGAAAATAAAAATGAGGTGGCATCATGCCACCTCACTCTCATTACGATTACTTTCTGAATTATTCAATCGCTATATACTTATTCTCCTCAATCTGAGGCTTTGCCTCTTTCTTGGGAACATTTACAGACAGAACGCCATCTGCAAATCTAGCCTTGATGTCCTCTTCCGTTAGGTTTTCCCCTACATAGAAGCTTCTTTCACAGGATCCCTGGAATCTCTCGCGGCGGATATATTTTCCGTTAGCGTCCTTTTCCTCATTAACCGTCTTTGTGGTTGCAGATACCTTGAGAACCCCGTCCTTAAGCTGAAGCTTTACATCTTCCTTATTGAAGCCCGGAAGATCCATATCAAGCTCAAAATGGTCGCCCATATCCTTGACATCGCTCTTCATGAGGGCTCCCGTGCTCTTTCTTGTTACTGTCGGGAAATCCATCAAATCGTTGAAATCATCGAAAAAATTGTTTCTGAATACACTTGGGAATAACATCTTTCTACCTCCATATCCTGCGCTCCGCTTTCAAAGCATTGCGTTTCTCGTTATAATATTTGCCGAATTCCTTTCGGCAACTTTATTATATCACTTTTGTTAGCACTGTCAAGAGGTGAGTGCTAATAATTTTAAAAAAATAATAAAGCGGGGATTTAATCCCCGCCGTGCATCCTCTAGAACCAAGGTTTCTTGCCTACTTCATAGACTTCATAGAATGCCTGATCCGTCTGTGTTAGGTAAATAATGCCTTCTATCAAAGAGATTATTCCTACAACTATCGGCCCAAGACCGCAGAGCAAGCTGCCTGCCAGTGTTCCAACAAGCATGATAATTCCCTGCTGGTTCATTCCCAAATAGAACTTGTGGATACCAAGAGCTCCGAGCAGAATTGCAAGTAGTCCTGCAACAAGTTTGTTTTTCTCGCCTACCGGGCCGTTCTGCGGATATCCATAAGGCTGCTGACCGTAAGGCTGCTGACCATAAGGCTGTCCGTATGGCGACTGCTGTCCGTGCTGCGAATTGGGTCCACCATGCTGAGGTCCTCCGTACTGATATTGCTGCTGAGCATTGGCATTCCATCCCGGCGCTTCCTGACTGGTTTCAAATTTAGGATCCGCCTCAAAACTCATTTTCGGCTCCTCAGGAATAAACTCCTCTGCATTAGGCATTTCAAACTCAGGAACCTTCTCTGCAACCTCGTCTCCCCACTTAAGAGGATTGTCTTCGTCCAAAGTGAATTCGGGCGCTTGAGGTGCTTCCTCATCAAAGAGGTTCTCATTCATCACTTTTTCCTTGTCCATTTTTTCCTCCATTATCTATAATCTAAAGCTTTTAAGCGCAAACTGATTGCGCATCTATCCTATGTTTCAATTATACATAATCCTATTGGGGCGCGCAATATTTGGGGCCTCATCTTAATGAATTCTTAAATAACTCCGGCGAGTACAAGTCCCAGTAAAACAAAGGTCGCAAGCAGAACCATAGAAACTGCTATAACGCCCCATTTGGTTGTGCGCTTTCCCGAAGTTCCCTCATCAACTAGCTTTGCCTTTCTTAGTGCGCCCACTATCGGTTTATAGAGAAGCATCGCAAGAGTTGCGTTTATACCTCCCTTGACCAAGTTAAATGGTAAGAATACCGGAATGAGCATGCCTTCAACGACCTCGCGCGGAACTCCCATATAGAGCGGCGTTATAAGCCAGTTCCAAAGAATCATAATCGCAGTCATTGCAAGGACTCCCGCGATAAGGCCTGTAACTGCGCCTCTCATTTTTCTGTTTCTATGGTATATGATGCTTGCAGTGCATGCGAACGCGCAGCTTGCGAGTACATTCATAATAAACCCTATCGGTCCCGTGCTGCTTATCGTCACCATCTCAATAAATGAAACCACGACCGTGATAAGAACCGATGCTACAGGCCCCATCATGAATCCGCCGATTACAATTATTACGTCCTTAAGATCAAAGGATAGAAACCCCGATACCATCGGGAAGACCGCAGAAATTAGTTTTGCAATAAAGGCTATTGCCGATAGCATACCGAGTGCCGCAAACGACTTGGTACTTAATTTGTTTTTTCTTTCTTGCATTAAAAATACCTCCTATTAACTGCGATGAACCACAATCATCGCCTAACAAGAGGTATCTGATTCCTTTGGTCCATCTTTTCCCATCCGGACTGACATCGCATTCTGCGATGAACACCGTCGGTTCCGGAATTTCACCGGATCGGCCTATGCGAGAGCCTCGCAAGGTTTGTGGACTTTCACCACCGGTCAGGAATTACACCTGCCTCAAAGATAGTTTCTTGCTGTATTATATCATACCCTGTCAAACATTTTCCCAAACATCATATTCTTCTATCAGCAAGCCTTCATCTACAGTCTCCACTTCCTCCTTATGGGCCTCACCCGGATGAATCGTGAATTGAATTACTCCCGCAATTACTATTATTATATTAATCAAAATCGCTGCACCTATGACTATAAGAATAGTGCGAATAGTCTTACGTCTTCTCGCCGTTCTTTCCGCCAGCTGGTTATTAAATATCGCCAGCTGTTTGGCTATTTCGTCCTCGCGCGATGCATTTTCTGCCGTAGTTTCCTCAATAGTACTGCCCAACAAAACGCTGACCGGCGTTTCCAATAATTCGGCTATCTCACGCAGCGTTTCAGCATCAGGTACCGAGTAACCTTTCTCCCACTTTGACACAGTTTGCCTTACGACATTAAGCTGCTGCGCAAACGTATCCTGCGAATATCCTTTTTGTTTTCTAAGATTTCTTATGTTTTCACCTAGCATACATGCTACCTCCTTTGCTTGATGGCACAATTCTAGAAGCATATACCCCGTTGCCACAAGCAATGCATGTTAACATTTGATCTGTTCCTTATTCTTCTATCCAGAAAACTCTTCCTTCTTTTCTGTCCGCAGGTTTAGGCAAATCACAGTTCATATATCCGACAGCGCAATGGCCGATTCCTTCCCACTCTCCTTCGATTCCCAGATCCTTAAGCAGCTGCTTGTATTCCGGCATCTCAAACTCTTCCTTAGCTCGATTAATCCATATGCTGCCTAAACCGATAGCGTGAGCAGCCAGCATCATATTGCCCATTACAAGACTTCCATCGTAGATATATGTCGGAATGCTCTTGTCACCCAAGACGATTAGAATTACAGGCGCTCCATAGAACGGATCAAAGCCCTCATCCCAGCCACCGATTTGGCGGTTTATTTCAGCGAGTCTATCCCTCAGTTCTTTGTCTGTCACAGCAATTGTGATTGTGGCTTGCATTCCTTTGCCACTGGCTGCATATAAGCCTGCCTCAACAATCGTTTCGAGATGCTCTTTTTCCGGCATGTCAGCCTTGAACTTACGAATGCTCCTTCTGTCCTTCATTGCTTTTATGACATCGTTCTCCATAAAACTCATAGTTCTCCTCCTTTATTTCTAGGGCTACCGTTTAATATAATAGTTTTCATTTTTCGGCTTATTCCTCACCCTCATCGTCATCGTCATTATTATTTACAGCACTTCCTACTGCAAGCCCAAGTGCCATTCCCGTAGAAAGTCCTATCGGCATATACAAACCTATGTTACCTGTCGCAGCACCTATGGCCGTTCCTATGCCGATGCCTATAGCCATGCCTAAGAGCATACCTGTCGAAGCATTGTTTCCGCCATCTCTTTTGTCTTTCATAATTATCCTTCCTCTATAACTTCTTATTCATCACTTTTCCTAGGCAGAATTGCAATTTTGCTCGTTTATGCATGCATATTTTGCAAAAATGGCGTTTCTGCCAAGCAAATTGACGCATTTCGTCACTTTTCCTAGGCAGAATTGCAATTTTGCTCGTTCATCCATGCATATTTTGCAAAAATGGCGTTTCTGCCAAGCAAATCGGCGCTTTTCATCACTTTTCCTAGGCAGAATTGCAATTTTGCTCGTTCGTGCATGCATATTTTGCAAAAATGGCGTTTCTGCCTAGCAAATCGGCGCTTTTACAGTTTTAATCAATCACTTTTGCGAGACAATTTGCAAGTTTTGCTCTGTCAGCCTCGCAAATTCGTGCAAAACGCATTTTAGACCACCAAATCGGCCAAATTCTTCACTTTTGCGAGACAATTTGCAAGTTTTGCTCTGTCAGCCTCGCAAATTGAAACAAAATACATTTTCAGACCATAATTTGGGTGGCGTAGGCTAGAAACACTGCGGCAAATCCCGATTTATTCTAATATCTCTTCTAATTCGGAAAGCGACAACCCTTGAACTAATATATTGTTTTCATTTGAATCCAATTCGAACGCTTCAAGCTTTTCGAGGGCTTCAAAATAATCACATTCACCAAGAATGCTGTCCTTTGTTGTGCTTACGAGCACAAGTTTATAATCCGATAATTCTTTTCCTTCAATAACATAGCGTGGTGCCTTTGGCAGAATAGTTTCAGTTCCTTCAGTAAGTGTAAACGCGCAAAAAGGACTTCCATCTTCTTTGGCATAGAATTGTGGATTTGCCTTATATGCATTATCCCAATCACTTGCATCTGTTTTCTTAAACTTATCAAATAGTCCCATAATTCATCTCCTCTACAAATTTGAATTGTCATAATGCACTTTTCGGACAGTTCTTTACACATTCCATGCATAAGATGCATTCCGTTCCGTTTTCACGTTTCCTTGAATTATCCGTCACATCCACATTCATCGGGCAAACACGTTTGCATTTTCCGCAGGAAATGCA
>JAFSUI010000013.1 GCA_017445315.1 Bacillota bacterium
ATCGGAGGATTGATTACTGTGCTTCTTTCTAGTGGCGGCACAATCATCCAAGTGGTTGGTTCCATGCTATATATGTTCAGTATGATAGTAGGTATAATTGTAGCTATATATGTCATGGTGATACTTACTATGACTTTTTATATCTTGTCGGATAATCCTACACTAAAGGCCGCGCAGGCTGTTAAGGATTCAATTGCGCTCATGCGAAGGAACGTCGGAAGATATGTGATATTGAAACTAAGTTATTTGATGTGGATGATTCTTGGGGCAATGGTTTCTTATGTTTTTGCAAGCGTAGTGATGAGATTTCTTCCGGATAATGCCGCGATTATATATATTGTAAACGTCGTTTCGCAGCTACCGATTCTTCTTGCGACGATATTTATGGATAGAGGAGAAGCTTTCTTCTATGAATTTGCAACGGGACGTTTAAGAAGGACAGAGCAAAGACCGCTCGTCCCAAGCTTTAATAATTAAAACCGATTTTTACAATAAGATTTTTTAGATCATCAGGAAGAGGAGCCCTAACGTCAAGTGGGGCTTTTTTTAATGGATGGGTGCAGGAGAAACGCTCCGCATGAAGAGCTTGCCTCGTGATATATGTAGAATCTCCTCCGTAAAGTGGATCACCGAGAATAGGGTGTCCTATATGACTGAGATGAACTCTGATTTGATGCGTTCTTCCGGTGAGTAGTTTTAGTCGGAGAAGGGAATAGTCTTTATCATTAAAGGTCCTTCTATCTATTACGTGGACCTCGGTTTTTGATGGGAAACCTTCCTCTTCATCGGACGCCTCTAGAACTCTTCTTCCTATCAAGCCCGGAGAGGGAGATCCAATAGGTAAATCTATCACAAAAGAGTCTTGAGAGACATTTCCGGTTACAATAGCGATATATTCTTTTATGGTTTCATCGGCCATCATTTGCTTATTAAGGTCCGCTTGCACCATTGAATTCTTGGCGACGACAAGAACTCCGCTTGTATCCATATCAAGTCTATTTACAAATCTAACCTTGAAGGATTGATCGGTATCATCCATATATTTCATTATTCCGTTAGCTATAGTGTGATTTGGATGTCCCTTGGTAGGATGGACTGTGAATCCTGCGGGCTTATTGATAATCAAAAAATCCTCATCCTCGTAGATGGGGAAAATAGGGATGTCCTCAGGCTCAAACTGGCTTCGTTCGTCGGGGATTGATATTTTTACGATATCGTTTTCTTTTACGACATAATAACCCGGCTCGGTCTTTCCATTGACAGAGAGTAGGTCGCCATATTTGATTTTGGTCATCATTCTTGAGGAAAGATGGTATTTACTTCTTACAAGTTTTTTAACCTGCATACCTGCTTCTTCAGATGTGACTGTGAATATTAGTTTTTCCATGATTTATAGGAATTTGCTTTTGACCTTTGTCCAGAAGTCGTAATTGTCAAATCTGAGGAGATCAACTTTTTGCTCTGAGAGCATGACCTCAATATTATCTACGTTATCGTATTCCTTTCCGTAGCTATCGTGAGTAACAAGAAGTCTTCCTTTGCTGTTTACAACATCGGGGTTGATGCCGAGTGACAGATTTGGAGGAAGAAGTATGCTTGATGTAAATGAACGATAAGCTGTTGTATTCATCGGAGCGATTGGAGTAACCTGAAGAAGTTCAAGTCTTGGATCCACGATACTTCCGCCGAGTGAATAGTTATATGCGGTTGAACCTGCAGGCGAAGAAATAAGAACTCCATCGCCGCTGAATCTTTCAATTAGGCCTCCACCGATAGAAATATCAAGATGGATAGAATGGTTTCCGGAGCTTCTTACGATGATTTCGTTAAGAGCCGTAAATTCATCTATGGTATGATCGTGCTCAACAAGAGCTCTTACCGCTGTCATTCTTTGGATAGAGTATTTATTGGATAGATAATTCTCAATAAATTTATCAAGTTCGTCCGGGGCAATTTCCTGGAAGAAGCCGAGATG
The DNA here is from genome assembly GCA_017445315.1 of Bacillota bacterium. Classification (GTDB taxonomy): domain Bacteria; phylum Bacillota; class Clostridia; order Peptostreptococcales; family Anaerovoracaceae; genus Eubacterium_B. The sequence goes on from JAFSUI010000013.1 coordinate 1,976, forward strand.
ACCTGTATTGATTCCTATAAACGGAATACTGGGGAAATCGTAGTTATGGACAGCCTCAAGAAATGCACCGTCTCCGCCAATGCAGATAATTAATTCGGGATTCTCATCCAAGCTCTTGGCCAATTCAATTCCGGCCAGTCTGAGTTTCTCGCGAAGCGTTTCCTCGGTCGCTTTGGACGAGGGCGTATTGTTGGAATGTATAATAAATTTATGAGTCATAGTTCCTCCGAAATGTAGTATAATACAGTGATAGTATAGCATAATATTGAAAGGATTGGACATAATGGACAATAGACCGATTGGTTTTTTTGATTCCGGAATCGGAGGGGTAACAAGTATCCCTTATATTATGAAAATGCTGCCAAACGAAAGAATTGTCTTTTACGGTGATACGGCAAGAACTCCTTATGGCTCAAAGTCTCCGGACACCATCAGAGAATTTAGCCTCCAGATTGCCGATTTTCTTGTAAAAAAGAACGTAAAGATGATTGTTATTGCTTGCAATACTGTAAGCTCCGTGGCTGTTCCAATGCTTAGAGAGAAATATCCGGATATCCCTATAATCGGATGCATTACTCCGACGGCAAAGGAAGTATCCAAAATCAGTAAACCAAACGCAAATATAGGCATAATAGCCACTAGAGGAACCGTAAATGCCGGCGTATATCAGCAAAAAATAGAGGAAATGAGGTCGGACGTAAAGGTCTTTTCAAAGGCATGCCCAGCACTTGTTCCTTTAATAGAAGAGGGTTTAATCGACCACGAAATAATGGATATGACGACAAAATACTATTTAGAAGGCTTCGTGGAGGAAAACCAAATAGATACGCTCGTGCTTGGATGCACCCATTATCCTTTGATAAAGAGGTCTATACAAAAGCTTTATCCGGACCTTGAAATATTCAGCTCCTCCAAGGAGGTCGCAAAGGCAGTTGAGCTGGAGCTTGAAGCAAGGGATATGCTGGCCGATCAAAAAGAAGGAAAGGACGAGTTTTATGCAAGCGATCTTTCCGAAACCTTTGTTACGCTTATAGAAAAGATTTTAGGTCAGGAAAAAGACGAATTAAAAATCGGGTTTGAGGATTTGGATATAGGAGAATAGATGAAAAAAGAAGAACTAATGAATCTCATTGATATAGAGAGCGGCGAAGAATTTACTTATTTTGAGAATCTCGCATCTATGCTCGAGGCGGATGAAAGTATAAGCGCAGACTCTATTTACGAGGTGCTTTCTGAGGTTGACATGCATGTGTTTTCCGAACTTGTTGAAAGCTATTTCTTTGACATAATGGAACATATGCCGGACGATATTGATGTATATAATATCCTTGAGGCAGAGAAGAGAAATTTGATTGCTCTAGCTGAGTCGGCAAATAAAAATGAAGAAGGTGCTCTGAATAGACTTGCTGACGAGATAGAGCGTTTCCACGAGCATTTTTCTTTAAAGCAGAATTGCGAAATCGTAAATCATGATGATGCTACATCCGCATCCGTCTCCTTAAGAGATGCGATTTACGACTACCGCATATCAAAACTCTCAAAGGAAAATAGGGACTATGATATCTCGGGTGCGTCTGATTACGAAATTAGTGAATACATTGTAAGTTTTGGAGATCTTTCATGAAAATAAAAGTTATAAGTAAAAGCGGAAGAAAGCCTTTTTATGCTACGGAGGAAGCTGCTGGATTTGATATCGCTGCATTCCTTCCTGATGGCCCATTTGTTTTAAGGGCAGGTGAAAGAGCTCTTGTTCCAACAGGCTATTTTGTAGAGATTCCTCCGGGATATGAGGCTCAGATCCGCGCCAGATCCGGTCTAGCCATTAAGCATGGTATCGGTCTTGTAAACGGAATAGGCACAGTTGATTCGGATTATAGAGGAGAATGGCTGGTTCCGCTCATAAATTGGAGCAAAGAAGATTTTACGATTGAAGATGGTGAAAGAATCGCCCAGGTTGTAATTGCTCCTGTTTGCAGGGCCGAGATAGAGCTCTGCGATGAGATTAACGAGACTGAACGCGGGTCCGGTGGCTTCGGTCATACAGGAAGATGAGGTAATATGCTTCTTAGAGAAGATTTGGAGAAAAGAGAATACGAACTTTCCGATCTTGCTGCAAAATCAAGAGAATCTCGCGGAAGAGTTCATGAGGAAAAGCCTTGTGAGCTCAGGACAGAGTTTCAGCGCGATCGCGATAGGATTATCCATTCAAAGGCGTTTAGAAGGCTTATGCATAAAACGCAGGTTTTTCTTGCTCCGGAGGGTGACCATTATAGAACTCGTCTTACGCACACATTGGAAGTTGCACAGGTTGCAAGAACCATTACGAGAGCCCTAAATCTTAATGAGGACCTAACCGAAGCAATTGCGCTCGGGCACGACCTCGGGCATACCCCCTTTGGTCATAATGGGGAGGCGATTCTGGATAAGATTCATCCGGGCGGATTCAGACATAATGAACAGAGCCTCAGGGTCGTAGATATCTTGGAGTCCAGCAACAAACGTCAGGGCATGAACCTTACTTTTGAGGTGCGAGACGGAATTCTTAATCATTCCGGAAAGAATCTTCCGATTACACTAGAAGGCGAGGTAGTAAGGATTTCAGATAGAATTGCCTATATAAACCACGATATTGACGACGCCATTAGAAGCGGAGTAATTTCTCTCGATGATTTCCCCAAGGAAGCGATTTCTTTGTTCGGGGAGAGACATTCACAGAGAATCAATTCCATGGTCAAGAACGTAATAGAGTTTAGCGATGGGAAAGATCATATCCTTATGGATGACGAGCATTGGAACATAATGAATCTCCTGAGAGACTTTATGTTTCAGAACGTCTATAGGAGTAAGGACGTCAAGAAAGAAGAGGACCTCATAATGCTTGAAAAGGTCATTACTTCTCTCTATACGTATTATTGCGAGAATCCTGGGGAGCTTCCTAGTGACTTCCAGAGAAATATTGAAACCGACGGCACAGCCGAGGTCGCAAAAGACTTTGTTGCCAGCATGACAGATAGATATGCCGTTACCGCATATAGAAGGATTTTTACTTAAAACCGAACAAAATTTCATAAAAAAAGAGGAAATACCGCCTTTTTGGAGAATAAATATATTGGAGGCGGTATTTTTTATGTCTTTTACCCAAGGTTCAATTGCAAACCTAAAGGAACAAGTAAATATTGTTGATGTTGTGGGGCGCGCGGTCTCTCTTCAGAGAAAAGGCGGTAGATATACAGGTCTTTGTCCTTTTCATAAAGAGAAATCCGCTTCTTTTTCTGTGAACGAGTCCCTCCAGATGTATTATTGCTTCGGATGTCATGCTTCCGGAGATGTTATTGAATTTGTACGAAAATTCTATAACCTAGAATTCAACGAGGCTGTAGAAAAGCTTGCAAATGAATATGGCGTGCAGATGGAGGAAATGTCGCACAGAGGAGAAAACCTGGACGTCTATTACAATATTAACCGAGATACCGCAAGATTCTTCTATAAGGCCTTTTCCGAGGGTCCCAATAAAGGCTATGCCTATATGAAGAAACGCGGCATTGAGCCAGAAATCCTGAAGAAATTCGGCATCGGTTATGCAGATGAAGAATGGGACAGCCTCTATAAGCATTTAAAGAGCCTCGGATATGAAGAAAAGCATATGATGGAGCTTGGCCTCGTATCCGAGAGTAAGGGAAAATACTATGACAGATTTAGAAATCGTGTGATTTTCCCGATTATAAATACCAGTGGAAAGGTAATCGGCTTTGGCGGAAGGGCCATTGATAAGGATGATAACCCCAAATACCTGAATTCACCTGAAAGCAAGGTTTTCAGAAAAAAGAACAATTTATATGGACTAAATCTTTCTAGAAATTCAGTCTCCAAGGAAGGCTATATCATCCTTGTAGAAGGATATATGGACGTAATAGGTCTATATCAGGCAGGTGTGGAAAACGTTGGCGCTTCCCTTGGAACCGCGCTTACGGAATCCCAGGCAAAGATGATAAAGCGTTATGCCAATAAAGTCGTTTTATCCTATGATGCCGATAATGCCGGAATACAAGCCGCACTTCGTGGGATGGATATCCTAAAATCCGAGGGCTGTAATGTGAGCGTAATGCATGTAACGGACGGAAAGGATCCCGATGAATACATCAAGAAGGAAGGAAAGCAAAGCTTCCTAAACCTTGTCGGTAACGCAAAGGATTACGGCGCATATAAAATAGACTATTCCATCAAGGGCTTAAATATGGAAGATCATCAGGATAGGATTGAGGCAATAAAAAGAATTGCCGCAGTGCTTAAAACCTTAAGTCCTGCAGAGCAAGCGGAATATGCTGAAAAAGCTGCCAAGGATTACAATCTATCCAAAATGGCTCTTTTGAACCAGATGCTTGAAATCGTAAAGAAGAGCAAGGAGGCTGAACAGAATCGGAATATAAGAAAGCCTTCGGAACGCTCCGAAGAAACCAAAGAAGAGCTTACGTTAATAGAAGCGGACATACTAAAGCTAATAACTATTAACGAAGACTATATAGAAAAAGTCGCAAACTATCCGGGGCTTCTTACGACAGATATCGCAAAGAATATCTTTGATGCAATAGCAAAGGATCTATCGAGTCATGAAATCCTGGATATGAACAGGGTACTGGACTTACTGGATGAACCGGAGAAATCTGCTTTGTCTGATGTATTATCCAAGGTCATCATATCCGGCGACGAAGAGAAGGTGTTTAACGACTGCCTGAGAAGGATGAGGATAAGAGACCTTCTCGCGGAAGCCCAAATGATTGATAGGATTCTCCAAACGGAGGATTATCAAGAGAATGATATAGAAAAGTTAATGCAAAGAAAAATGGATCTACAAGAACTTATAAATAAGGAAAGAATGGGGGATTCAAATTAATGGCGAAGGCAAAGAAGGAAGAAAAGAAGAATGTAAAGAAGGCTGCAAGCAAGACTGCTACAAAGAAGGACGCAAAAAAGACAGTAGCAAAGAAGTCTGCTCCAAAGAGCGCAGCCCCAAAGAAGACGGCAAAGAAACCTGCCGAGAAGAAAACGACCAAAAGAGTAGAAGCAAAGAAAACTGCCGATAAGAAGAAAGCCGCTGTAAAGAAGGCTCCTGCTAAGGCTGCTTCAAAGAAAGCTACTTCAAAGAAAACACCTGCTAAGGCTGCTTCAAAGAAGGCCGCTCCTAAAACTTCTCCAAATACATCAAAGGCGTCCAAAACGGTAAAGAAAGACACAAAGAAAAACGTAAAGGCCGCTCCTAAGAAAGCTGCAAAAGCTCAAGAGAAGAATGTAAAGAAAGCTGCTAAAACGACATCCAAGGTGTCCAAATCAGTAAAGACTGTAAAGAAAGAAACTAAAAAGACCGTAAAGGCTGCTCCAAAGAAAGCCGCAAAGACTCAAGAAAAGAAGACTGTAAAGAAAATGGCAAAGGCTGACTCCAAAAAGAATAGCGTAAAGACACCCAAGGCGTCCAAAAAAGTAAAGCCTGTAAAGAAAGAAACCAAAAAGGTCGAAAAGCCTGCACCAAAGAAAGCGGGAAAGGCTGATGCAAAGAATGATGTCAAGAAAGCTCCCAAAAAGGAAGAAAAAACGGACGTAAAGAAGGCTCCAAAAGCAGAAGTCAAAAAGGAAGCAAAAAAAGAATCCAAGAAAGAAGCCAAGACGGAAACCAAGAAGGACCTAAAGAAAGAGACCAAGCTTACGCCACTTGAACCAATCGACGATTCTCCTCTTGAGTTCCCACCTGATGCTACTCAGGAGCAAATCAGAAACGAAGTTCTAAGACGTCTTGAATTAAGGGCCAGACACAAGGACAACAAGATTACTTATTCGGATATCTCCGATTATCTTGAAATCGTTGAACTTGACAAGAATGTTATAGATGAAATCTATGATGCGCTTCTTTCAAAAGATATTGAGATAGAAGTCGGTATTGAAGGAGACCCGGACGATTTTGGCATTCTAATAAATGAAGATGACGAGGATGAGAATGATGAAGATGGCGTCATCTACGATAAGGATGGAGAAATCGATGTAGATGCTACTGTTCCAAAGGGCGTTGCTGTTGACGATCCTGTCCGCATGTATCTAAAGGAAATTGGTAAGGTTCCGCTTCTTACTGCGGATGAAGAAATAACTCTTGCAAAGAAGATGGAAAAGGGTGACGAAGAGGCCAAGAAGCGTCTTTGTGAAGCAAACCTTCGTCTTGTTGTAAGTATTGCCAAGAGATATGTTGGTCGTGGAATGCTCTTCCTTGATTTGATTCAGGAAGGTAACCTTGGACTAATCAAGGCTGTTGATAAATTTGACTACAGAAAAGGATATAAATTCTCCACTTATGCAACATGGTGGATAAGACAGGCTATAACAAGATCCATTGCAGATCAGGCCAGAACAATAAGAATCCCTGTTCATATGGTTGAAACAATCAATAAACTCATAAGGGTAAGTAGGCAACTCCTTCAGACCTATGGACGTGAACCGACCCCGGAAGAAATAGCAAAAGAGATGGGAATCACTGTTGATAAGGTAAGAGAAATTCAAAAAATTGCTCAGGAACCTGTTTCCCTTGAAACACCGATTGGTGAAGAAGAGGACAGCCATCTCGGAGACTTTATTGAAGATGACAATGTTCCTGCGCCGGCAGAAGCTGCAGCCTTTGCAATGCTAAAGGAACAGCTCATGGAGGTTCTTGATGAGCTTACCGACAGAGAGCAAAAGGTTCTCAAACTCCGCTTTGGTCTTGAAGACGGAAGAGCACGCACTCTTGAGGAAGTAGGAAAAGAGTTTGATGTAACTCGTGAGAGAATAAGACAGATAGAAGCAAAGGCTCTTAGAAAGCTAAGACATCCGGGAAGAAGCAAGAAGCTGAAAGATTATTTGGAATAATGGTTAATCTAAACGAAAGACTGTTAACAATTGCAAATATGATAGAGAAGGGAGAAACCGTGGCGGATATTGGAACCGACCACGGTTATCTTCCGATTCATCTTCTTTTGGAGGAGATTTCACCGCATGTGATTCTTACGGATATAAGCAAGGGCTCGCTTTCAAAGGCAAGAGAGAATTGCAATGAGTATCTAATAAAAAACAATTTCACTCTACGCGAGGGCGATGGACTTGAGACGATTGAAGAAGGTGAAGTTGATGTCGTAGTTCTTGCAGGGATTGGTGGACTTCTTACGATTGATATCTTGGATTGGGATTTGGAAAAAAGCCATTCCTTTAAAAAGCTAATCCTTCAGCCAAGAAACAATGGTGGCCAATTAAGAAAATATCTCTCAGAGAACGATTTTTTGATTCAAAGCTATAGAATTGTTCCGGAGGGGAATCGCTTTGCTGAGATTATGAAGGTGGTTCCTGGAAAAGCAACACAATCCAAAGACCTCTCATTAGCGGAATGGGAATTTCCTGATGAGATACTTTCTGATGTAAACCCGGATGCAAAAGTTTTTCTTGAGAAGGCACTTTCTCAGGAAGAAATAATTCTGAATAAGATTTTAGAAGGGCATCAAGGCAATGAAAGCTCTCATGCAGGAGAGGATATAGAATACCGTAAAGCGAGAATTGCAAGAATTAATTATTTATTGTCAAAGGTATAACTGTTGAAGATAAAAGAACTTTGGAAGTTAATAGATAATATTTGTCCAGCTGAGCTTGCCGAAGAATGGGATAACTCAGGACCGCAAATTAGCTTTGAAGAAGATGAGCTCACAAAAGTCTTGGTTGCGCTTGAGGTTACTTTTGATGTTATAAAAGAGGCCGTTTCAAAAAACGCAAATTGCATACTAACGCATCATCCGCAGTTCTTTGATGGGAATGCGTGGATTACGCCTGAATATACTATTGGGAAATATACTTTAGAACTTGTAAAAAATAGAATCTCCGTTTATTCCGCCCATACGAGTTTTGACAGTCTTAAGGGTGGAAATAATGATTATTTTGGAAAGGTACTTGGTATAGAAAGTATATCTATGCCTTCTGATGAGGGTATGTATAGGCTTGGAGATATTAAGAAGATGAAGGTCGCCGATCTTATTCACTATATCTGCGAGAGGCTTTCTATAGATGAGAGATTTGTTCATTTGGTTGGAAATCCAAATAAAGAAGTTTCGCGAATTGCCTGGTGCACGGGTGCAGGCTTTGATATGAGCTATTCGGCGTATAATGATGGCGCGGAGTGCTTTATAACGGGTGATTTAAAATATCATGATGCTCGCGACGCAAAAGAAAGAGGCATGACTATAATAGACATCGGGCATTTTGGAAGCGAAAAGATATTTGCAGAAAATATGGCGAGTCTATTAAGAGACGCAGCACCGGATATAGATATAATTGAAAGTGAAATGGTTGAAGATCCGTTTGTTGGAGGGTTGATATGAATAAAATGATTTTTGCGGACAATGCACCAAAGGCTGTTGGTCCTTATTCACACGGAGTGGATACAGGAAGCATGTTCTTCTGCTCAGGCCAGCTTGGTCTTGATCCTGAAACAGGAGAACTAAAAGATGGTGTAATCAATCAGGCAAAGATGAGTCTAGCCAATATGGATGCAGTTCTTAAGGCGGCAGGTTATGAAAAAACAGACGTTGTTAAGACCGTGGTGTTCATAAAGGATATGAATGATTTTGCCGCTGTGAACGAAGTTTATGCAGAATACTTTGGCGAACATAAACCTGCCCGTTCTTGCGTTGAAGTCGCAAGACTTCCCAAAGACGGCATGGTAGAAATTGAATGTATTGCAGTTAAATAAATAGTTAAATACAAGGGTAGGCCAGACGGTCGCGTTCCTTCGGGAATGAGGAAAGTCCGGGCTCCATAGGGCAAGGATGACGGATAACATCCGCCGTGGGTAACCATAGGGAAAGTGCAACAGAAACATTCCGCCGAAACGGGTAATGCCGTGGTAAGGTTGAAATGGTGAGGTAAGAGCTCACCGGCGTCTTGGAGACAAGGCGGCCGTGTAAACCCCATCCGGAGCAAGGTCGAAATCGGGCATTTTAGGCGGCTGCCCGTCGCCGCCCGTGAGGTGGACCGCTTGAGCGGTATAGTAATATGCCGTCTAGATAGATGATCGTCCAATACAGAACCCGGCTTATAGACCTGCCCTTATTCTAAATTTACAAGAGGGACGGTTCTATTTGAAAAAAATTGCAAGTAGAACCGTCCCCAGTGAAAATCAAAATAATATGAGTGAAGAAAACCAGATAAAACCAGATAGTACACAAAGTATTAAACAAAATGACAATACAAACCGTATGGGGACTGCGCCTATAGGGAGGACGCTTGCGGCGATGTCTTGGCCGGCGATTCTCTCTATGAGTGTTAATGCCCTTTATAATGTCGTTGATAGTATTTTTGTATCAAAGTATGATCCGCTGGCCCTTACAGCGGTTTCTCTTGTTATGCCTATACAGCTAATTATGGTAGCGCTTACCGTTGGCTCGGGTGTGGGGGTAAACTCGGTAATATCAAGAAGACTTGGTGAGAAGAATTTTGAGGATGCGAACAAGGCCGCCAGTATCAGTGTTAGGATTGGTCTATTCAATTATCTGATATTTCTTTTGATAGGCGTATTCCTTACTGTTCCGTTTATCTCTCACTATACAAAGAATTCGTCGGACGTAAAGGTGTTTGAGTACGGAACCACATATATGCGTCTTGTTCTAAGCGTAGCGATATTCTCTGCTGTTGAAGTAATTCTTCAAAAGGTTATGCAGGCGACAGGGAATATGAAGGGGCCCATGATTTGCTCAATTGCCGGCTGCTTTACAAATATAATTCTTGATCCAATACTTATCTTTGGTTATTTCGGTGCGCCGAGACTGGGTGTTGCTGGTGCAGCCATAGCCACGGTCTTTGGTCAGTTTGTTGCATTCCTTCTTGCCGTATATTTTGTTAAGAAGCAGAGTGTAATTAAACTTAAAGTGTTCGGGTTCAAGATGGACTGGAATGTCGTTAAGGATATCTATGCGGTTAGCATTCCATCGATTTTTATGCAGATGATTGGTTCTGTAATGCTTATCGGATACAATACTATTCTTGCGGGAGACAATACTTCTATTGCGGTGCTTGGCGTTTATCAAAAGCTTCAGAGTTTCGTTTTTATGCCTGTATTTGGTTTAAACCAGGGTGCAATGCCACTCATGGGATATAATTACGGAGCAAAGAATAGAGAGCGCCTTATGAAAACCTATAAACTTGGCCTAAGCGCCGCGTTTGTAATAATGCTCTTTGGCCTCGTCATTTTCCAGTTGATACCTGAGGTATTTCTTAAACTGTTTAATGCCCAGGGAGAGATGATGACGGTCGGCGTAAAAGCACTTAGAAGAATAAGCCTTTGTTTTATTCCTGCATCATTTGGAATAATGACGTCAACGCTTTTTCAAGGTACCGGCCATGCCATTTATAGTTTATTTAGTTCTTTAATTAGACAACTTGTGGGTATATTACCTTTAGCCTATATTTTGTTCAGAATAGGCGGAGCGGAGCTCTCCTGGTTCTCCTTCCCACTAGCGGAGATACTGGGATGCGCATATTTGATAATAATGCTCAAGAGACTTTATACAACGGAACTGAGGCATCTATAGAATTATGAACGATATCAAGAAACTCGGAATCGACATCGGATCAACCACGGTAAAGCTCGTAGTACTTGATTCCGAGGGCAAAATTGAATACTCAAAATACGAGAGGCATATGTCGGATGTCATGGAAAAGGTTAAGGAGATGATGTCCGAGCTTTTTAATGCCTATGGAGATATTGAATTAAGACCGATTATTACAGGATCCGGAGGGCTTTCTCTCGCCAATATTCTTGGTGTTAAGTTTGAGCAGGAGGTTATAGCCTGTAGCCACGCAGTTGAGACACTTATACCTGAAACCAATTGTGCGATAGAACTCGGTGGAGAAGACGCCAAAATTACATTCTATGGAGCCACTGTAGAACAAAGAATGAACGGAACCTGCGCAGGTGGTACGGGCGCGTTCATCGACCAGATGGCTATTCTTTTAAATACAGATCCGACAGGTCTTAATGAAGCCGCAAAGAATTATAAATTGATTTATCCAATAGCCGCGCGCTGCGGCGTATTTGCCAAAACGGATATTCAGACTCTTATTAATGATGGTGCCGCGATAGAGGATCTTGCTGTATCCATCTTCCAAGCTGTCGTTAATCAGACTATAAGTGGACTTGCCTGCGGCCATCCTATAAAAGGAAAGGTTGCATTTCTCGGAGGACCGCTTTCGTTCTTATCCGAACTCAGAAAACGTTTTATTGAGACCTTGCAATTAAAGGACGAAGACATAATCTTCCCTGAAGATTCAAAGTATTTTGTTGCGATCGGTGCGGCGCTTCTCGCTGAAAAAACTGAACCAATTAGGTTAGCGGACCTATACGAGAAAATGAAGTCTGCGGACCCCAATCTTCTTTCCGGAACCAAGCATATAGAGGCTCTCTTCAAGGATGAAGAAGACTATAACAGATTCAAGCAGCGCCACGCCAAAAACAAAATCCATAGAAGAGATATAAAAACCGTCAGAGGACGCACTTATCTTGGAATAGACGCCGGATCAACCACCACCAAGGCTACCTTGATAGACGAGGAGGGCAATCTCCTTTACTCCTTCTATAGAGGAAACGAGGGTGATCCTATTGCTGCAACAAGAACTATGCTTAGAGAGCTCTATGACCAGCTACCGGATAAGGCATATATCGCCAATACCGTTGCTACAGGATATGGTGAGAACTTAATTAAAGCTGCGTTTAAGGCCGATATGGGCGAGATTGAAACCATGGCTCATTTCCGTGCAGCGGAGCATTTCCTTCCTGGTGTTGATTTTATTTTGGATATCGGCGGACAGGATATGAAGTGCATGAAGATAAAGGATGGCGCTATCTATAGCATCATGCTTAATGAGGCATGTTCATCGGGCTGTGGGTCATTCCTTGAGACATATGCAAAATCAGTAAATCTTGACAATAAGGCCTTTGCCAAAGAAGCGCTCTTTGCCGAGAATCCTGTAGATCTTGGAACAAGATGCACGGTGTTTATGAACTCCAAGGTTAAGCAGGCCCAAAAAGAAGGAGCCGAGATAGGGGATATTTCGGCAGGACTTTCTTATTCTGTCATAAAGAATGCTCTGTATAAAGTTATCAAGCTCCGTAATACCGACGAGGCCGGAGAAAAAATAGTAGTTCAGGGCGGGACATTTATGAATGATGCCGTCTTAAGGAGCATTGAAAGGATAATCGGAAAAGAAGTAGTACGCCCTGATATCGCAGGTCTTATGGGAGCGTACGGCTGCGCATTAATCGCAAAAGAAAACTATGTAAAGGATACGGCTTCTTCAATTCTGACAAAAGATGCACTTGAGACATTCAGAGTTGAACATACCAACGGTCGCTGTAACGGCTGCGAGAATAAATGCATACTTACTATAAATAAATTCAGCGATGGCTCAAAATTCATAACGGGAAACCGTTGTGAAAAAGGAGCGGGCGGAGAAAACAAAAAGAGCGAAATCCCGGATTTATATGAGTATAAGCTTGATAGGCTATTTAACAAATATAAGCCGCTCTCTGATTTTGATGCAGAAAGAGGAACGGTAGGAATACCGAGAGTTCTAAATATTTACGAAAACTATCCATTCTGGTTTACCTTCTTTACGAGGCTTAAGTTTAAGGTTGTTCTTTCACCAAGCTCAAGCAAAAGTCTTTATGAAAGCGGAATGGAAACCATAAGTTCAGACACTGCTTGCTATCCGGCCAAAATGGTTCACGGACATATTAAATGGCTTGTTGATCAGGGAATCAAATGGATATTCTATCCATGCCTAAATTATGAAAGAAACGAAGACCCAAGTGCGCCAAATCATTATAACTGTCCAATAGTTGCAACATATCCTGAGGCAATCGCCAACAATATGGACGATATATTTAAAGAGCATCTAGTTAGGTTTGATCATCCATTCCTTCCTTATGATGACGATAAGAGCCTCTTCAGCGCTCTCGCACGGGAACTACAAAGGCTTCATATAGACAAGTCCGATATAGAGCAGGCGATAAAAGCGGCGCGAGTTGAACAAAACAGATTCAAAGCCGACATGAGAAAGCAGGGTGAATATGCCCTTAAATATGCCAGAGACCATGGCAAAAGAGCAATCATTCTCGCAGGAAGACCATATCACTTGGATCCTGAGATTAACCATGGAATTAATAAGCTTATTAATTCCTTTGATATGGTTGTTCTAACTGAGGATTCAATAGCGCATCTCGGAGAACTTCCGAGACCTTTAAGAGTTCTTGACCAATGGGTATATCATTCCAGGCTCTATAAGGCTGCTGACTTTGCCGGAAAGAATGAGGATGTTGAGATTGTTCAGCTTAATTCTTTTGGATGCGGCCTTGATGCCGTAACAACTGACCAGGTTGAGGAAATCTGTAACAGCCACAATAAGATGTACACAGTGCTTAAGATTGACGAGGTTAGCAATTTAGGCGCTATTAAGATACGCATAAGATCTCTCAAGGCTGCGATGGAGGAGCGAGAAAAGAATAAGATTGAAATCATCAAGGATAGCAGCGGCTACGAGAGAGAGTATTTCACAGAGGAGATGAGAGACAAAGGATACACCATATTAATTCCACAGATGTCTCCACTTCATTTTACATATCTTGAGGCGGCCATAAGGGCCTCCGGATATAATGCTGTGCTTCTTCCTCCGGTAGATAAAAATTCGGTAAACGAGGGACTTACTTATATCAATAACGATGCTTGCTATCCAACAATAGTTACGCTTGGACAGATAGTTTCCGCACTTAAATCCGGTAAATACGATTTGTCAAAAACCGCTGTATTTATGTCGCAGACCGGAGGTGGCTGTAGGGCCAGTAATTATGTTGCACTTCTAAGAAAAGCACTTAAGGATCTAGGCATGCAGCAGATTCCGGTAGTGTCGTTTAATATGGTTGGACTTGAGAAGAATCCCGGATTTAAGATTACCGCAGGGATGGGGCTTAAACTCGTTACGGGAGCACTATATGGCGATCTCATAATGAGGCTTCTCTATGCCACAAGACCTTACGAAAAGACTAAAGGTACTTGCCAAAAGATAATTGACTCTTGGAACGATCGCATAATAGATAACGTCCTTCATTTTAGCAGGAGCACTTTCTCATCAAATGTTAAAGCGCTGGTTGAAGAGTTCGATAAAGTAGAACGCTTTGATGAAGATAAACCAAGAGTAGGTGTAGTAGGCGAGATCCTTGTAAAATATCATCCAAATGCAAATAACGATATCGTGGATATTATAGAGCAGGAGGGCGGCGAGGCTGTCGTTTTGGATTTAATTGACTTCTTCCTCTATGGTTTTTATAGCAAGAAGTTCAATTATGAGAATCTCTCCGGTACCTATAAGCAGATGAGAATTAATCAGGCAGCGATTTCCGCGATAGAATGGATGCGAAAGCCGATGAGAAAGGCTCTTCGCGAAAGCATTCACTTTGATGAGCCTTCATATATTCAAGAAACAGCAAAGGCTGCAACTGAGATCATTTCTCTAGGTAATCAATGCGGAGAAGGCTGGCTTTTGACAGGTGAAATGATTGAGCTCATTAAGAATGGCTGCGAAAATATCGCCTGCCTACAGCCATTTGCCTGTCTTCCAAACCATGTAACAGGAAAGGGCATGATGAAGGCAATCAGAAACCTAAATCCTAAGGCCAATATCGTTGCTATAGACTACGACCCGGGCGCAAGCGATGTCAATCAGTTAAATCGTATTAAACTAATGATGGCGACAGCCCATAAGAATATGGATAAAGGCCTAAAGGGTCTCGCATGATAGTTAATTGGGGACGGTTCTAGTTGTAAATAGTTGCAAGTAGAACCGTCCCCATTGTAAAAGGACAATAATTGTTGTATAATCTGCTAGTGCCGTTTGATACAGCGGATTTATCGGGGCGTGGCGCAGTTTGGTAGCGTGCTTGACTGGGGGTCAAGAGGCCGCAGGTTCAAGTCCTGTCGCTCCGACCATGAGGAACCTCTTTTGCTGAGTGCAGAAGAGGTTTTCTTGTTTGAATAAGAGCCATATAGTATAATTCTTATGGAGGTTTTAGACGATGAACAAAGAATTTCTATTTGATATGCTTAAAATCGGTTCTGTATCAGGAAATGAAGCGGAACTTGAAAAGAAGATTTATGATTATATGCTGGATAAGGTTGATCAGGTTACCGTGGATGAACTCGGAAACGTCACCGCAGCGGTAAATCCCGATGCCGAGTTCAAGGTGCTTCTTGCAGGACATGCTGACGAAATCGGACTCATGATTTCTGCTATAAGTAGCGACGGAATGCTTATGGTTAAGAAGATTGGCGGAATCTATACGACTACCTATCCGGGCCATAAAGTTCGCATCTATACCAAGAACGGAATAATCTACGGTGCTGTTGCTAACTCAGATGATATTGCTAAGAATAAGGATTTGGGCTCCTCGGATTTAAGAATAGATATTGGCGCCAAGGATAAGGAAGATGCGCTTAAATATGTGGAACTCGGTGATACGGCTACATTTGATACGGACGTAAGGGAACTCCTTAATGACTGTATTACGGGAAGAGGTCTTGATGATAGGCTTGGTGCATTTATAGTTATGGAGGCTCTCGCAGAAGCCAAGAAGAAGGGTGCTTCCGTTGGTTGCTATGCTGTTACAACGACCGGAGAAGAAACAACGGGTAATGGAGCATATTTTACTTCATCGCGTGTTAAACCAAATATTGCAATCGCAGTTGACGTTACATATACTTCTGACAATTGCGGAATAAGCGAAGCGATAACAGTAGATATTTCTCTAGGTAAAGGCCCCGTTATCTGTAACAATCCGTCAATCCATAAGAAGGTTAATGAGGCGCTTAAGGGTGCCGCAAAGAAACTTAATATGGATATTCAGATTGAAGCAGCAAACGGTCGCACGGGTACCGATGGTGATACTATGCATAGAACAGGAATTGGCGTTCCATTTGCTCTTGTATCGATTCCGCTAAGGTATATGCATAATCCTGCTGAAGTCGGTTCTCTTAAGGATGTCCAGGACTGTATAGATTTATTGGCTGAATTCCTGGTGAACTGCAGTGCCGATATGGAGCTTAAGCCTTTCTAAATTAGGCATACACACATCATACTGAGTAAATATGGAAATCTTGAACGAATGACATATTTGTGGTAAGATTTCATTGTAATAAAGTAGTATAGGAGGTCTCCATGGGTAGACACGGAACAATTGCAGGACGTAAGGCTGCACAGGATAGTAAGCGTGCAGCAATGTTCACCAAATATGCAAAGGCAATTACAGTAGCGGCAAAGGATGGCGGAGATCCGGATTATAATGCCGGATTACGAGTAGCAATAGAAAAGGCAAAAGCCATCTCTATGCCAAATGATAATATCCAAAGAGCCATCAAAAAAGGTACAGGAGAGCTTGGTGGTGCAACATATGAGGAACTTACTTTTGAGGGCTATGGTCCGGGAGGAGTAGCGTTTATAGTTAACTGCCTTACTGATAATACCAATAGAACGACATCGTCTGTTCGCTCGTCCTTTGATAAGCAGGGCGGAAACCTTGGAACACCGGGTTGCGTTGCGTATATGTTCAGCAGAAAGGGATATTTCCTTATTGAAAAGACTGATGCGATAGATGAAGATGCTCTAATGGAAACAGCACTTGAAGCCGGAGCTGACGATATGGTTACAGAAGAAGACAGCTTTACTATTTATTCTGATCCTTCGGTTTATACGGATGTGCATCAGGCACTCACTGAAGCAGGTTATGAACTTGTTGAAAGCGATGTTGAGTTTATTCCGTCAATGGAATCAACTCCGGGAGAAAACGATGTGCCTAAGCTAAAGAAACTCGTAGAAGTTCTTGAGGATAACGAAGACGTACAGAA
Source organism: Bacillota bacterium (assembly GCA_017445315.1). GTDB lineage: Bacteria > Bacillota > Clostridia > Peptostreptococcales > Anaerovoracaceae > Eubacterium_B. The sequence continues at coordinate 18,922 of JAFSUI010000013.1, forward strand.
GGTTCAGACCAACTGTGCTATAGATTTATACGAATAGTTTTTTATCTGCCTGGGACTTTCGTTGGGGAACATAATTGAACCTACACTTTTTGAACGGGAATCCGCGTTCCGAGTGAAAGATGCCGAGCCGGCTTGACCGGATGGCAGAATGCACTGACAGGATACCCACCTATCTATTGATAGGGCGTCAATTATACCTGACGGAGCCACCGGGTAGTTTTTTTGTAAAGCGTTTGAAAGCCAAAGAGGGCAAAGATGAACTTACCTAATAAACTCACACTTGGAAGAATCATAGCTGTTCCGTTCTTTATACTTGCGTATATGACGGAACATTTTCTATTGGCGCTTATTATATTTATACTTGCAAGCCTTACAGATATGCTGGATGGTCAGATTGCGAGAAAACAGAATCTGATTACTAATTTTGGAAAGATAATGGATCCGCTTGCGGATAAGGTTCTAGTTTATTCTGCATTCTGTCTGATGGTCGCGGATAAGACTATACCTGCTTGGATGCTTATTGTAATTCTTGCTCGCGAGTTTATAGTCGCCGGGGTTAGGACGGTTGCTGCATCTGAAGGAATTGTTATCGCGGCGGATATGGCAGGGAAAATTAAGACCGTGCTTCAGATGATAGCAGTACCCATGCTACTTTTATATAGACATACTGATTCTTTAAATGGACCCGGCATTATGTATGAATTACCGGGGCTTTTGTGGACGTACGGAAGAATTGTGCTTTGGGCATCTGTTGCAATGACCGTATACTCAGGCGCAATGTATATCATTAAGAATAAAGAGGTTTTCAAAGGATAGAGGTTTATATGAGAGCCACAATTCTAACAGTTGGAACAGAAATTCTTTTTGGACAAATTGTAAATACAAATACCGTATTCTTATCCCGTGAGCTTAATGCCATGGGATTTGATGTTATGTACCATCATACGGTGGGCGATAATGCCGGACGTCTTGAAGAAATCATTAATAAGAGTTTTGATGAATGCGATCTTATTGTTACAACAGGAGGTCTCGGACCTACAGAGGATGATTTAACAAAGGAAACAATCGCTATTGCGATGCACGATGAGCTTGAGAGACATGAGGAAAGTCTTAAGGCGCTTTTGGCTTACGCCGAGAGACGTAATTGGAAGATGACCGAAAATAATTATAAGCAGGTCATGATGCCGACTCGCGCAACCGTTTTTTCAAATCCCGAGGGAACTGCTCCGGGCTTTGCTCTAACCGAGGAGCGAGATGGGGTAACAAAAATTATTATTTCCATGCCCGGGCCTCCTCGCGAGATGAAGCCTATGTGGGAGAATCATGCGGTTCCATATCTTCTTAAATTGCAGGACAGCGTCATAAGCTATAAGATTATCAGAACCTTCGGACTCGGTGAATCAGCCATGGAGACAGTGCTGCTTCCGCTAATTGATGCACAGACTGATCCCACTATTGCAACATATGCAAAAGAAGGGGAATGCAGCCTGAGGATTGCGTCAAAGCGTAAAACCAAGGAAGAAGCGGATGCTGCCATAACTGAAATGCTTGAGAAAATCAAATCCTATATAGGAGATTATATTTATAGCGAAGACAACTTTGATATGAACGAAGTAGTAGGAAGACTATTACTTGAAAAGAATCTCAGCATATCCGCATGTGAATCTTGTACAGGAGGACTCTTCTCAGAAATGCTCATCAAGGTATCCGGAATATCTCAGGTATTCGATAGAGGACTTGTTACATATTCAAACAAAGCCAAGATGGAAGAACTCGGGGTAAAAGAGGAAACTCTTAAAACCTATTCCGCAGAAAGCAAAGAAGTCGCATTGGAAATGGTAAAAGGTCTATATGAAAAGACCGGAAGCAATATTTGCGTATCTTCAACAGGTGTTGCAGGACCGGGTGAGTTTAATGGTATCCCTGCAGGAGATATGTGGATAGGCATTTCCGTAAATGGAGACGCAAGAGTTATTAGTATCAGCACCGGAAGAGATATGAGGGAATGGAATAGGCTCTACTGCGCGCTAAATATGTTTAATGAAATCCGAAAGATTTGCTTGGATTTAGATTGACAAAACTTACCAATTGCTTTAGTATTTAAATACCATATATTTCCACAAAATAATGCTTGCATTTGTATGCATAATGGGGTATTCTATTTTTAGAACAGATGTTCATAAATGGAGGTAAACATGGCAACCAAGAAAGAAATCAAGCCGATTCCAACAGATAATGCCGCTCGTGAAAAAGCACTGGAAACGGCACTAAACGACATTCAGAAGGCCTTTGGCCAAGGTTCCATAATGATTATGGGAGAGGGAGCTGAGATTCAGGACCTAGACGTTATTTCAACAGGATCTATAAGCCTAGATATGGCAACAGGAGTAGGTGGAGTTCCAAAGGGAAGAATCATAGAAATCTTTGGACCGGAATCATCCGGAAAGACCACGCTGACTCTTCATATAGTTGCGGAAGCACAGAAAAAAGGCGGAAAAGCTGCATTTATAGATGCCGAGCATGCGCTTGACCCTGTATATGCCAGAAATCTCGGAGTAAAGGTTGACGAGCTACTTGTGTCTCAGCCTGATAACGGGGAGCAGGCACTTGAAATCTGCGATATGCTCGCAAGGAGCGGAGCGCTTGATGTTATTGTAATTGACTCGGTAGCAGCGCTTGTTCCAAAGGCAGAAATACAGGGTGAAATGGGCGATTCCCACGTAGGTCTTCAGGCAAGACTTATGTCCAGCGCATTGAGAAAGCTTACAGGAGCAGTTAACAAGTCCGGAACCTGCATTATTTTCATCAATCAGCTCAGAGAGAAGATTGGCGTAATGTTTGGAAATCCTGAGACAACAACAGGTGGACGTGCTCTTAAGTTCTATTCCACTATGAGATTTGACGTAAGAAGAGTAGAGACAATCAAGAAGGGCGAAAACGTTCTCGGTAACAGGACCAGAGTAAAGGTCGTAAAGAATAAGGTTGCACCTCCGTTCAAGAAGGCTGAGTTTGATATCATGTACGGTACCGGAATCTCAAGATCCGGCGATATCGTGGATTGCGCAACGGAATTTGACATTATGGATAAATCCGGCTCCTGGTATAGCTATATGGGAGAAAGAATCGGTCAAGGTCGCGATAATGTGAAGCAGTATCTTGAGGACCATCCGGATCTCATGGAAGAAATCTACGCAAAACTCCTGGAAGAGCTTAAAGAACAGAAGAATTTCTCCGATAAGGCATTTGGTGCGGGAGAAGCCGGAGACCTTCCTGAAGGAGATGGAGCCTTTGTAGATGAGGATGGCGTAATCATAGACGACTAATAGGCTTTTAACGGATAATAATTATACTTTTTCGAGGCCGGATTACCGGCCTTGTTTTATTGAAAAATAGCGATTTTTTCGCTTGACTTTATTATTTTGTCATGATAACATATCTAAGTTAGACCGCTCGGGAAGGGTACCAAAGATTCATTAAATTGAACACCCCAAAAGGCGAGACTGGTTAGAGGAGGTAATTTATCATGTATGCAGTAATTGAAACCGGTGGAAAGCAGTACAGAGTTTCCGAAGGTGATGTCATCACAGTTGAAAAGCTCAACGTAGAAGATGGCGCAAACGTAGAACTTGATAAGGTGCTCATTCTTGGCGAAGGAAGCGATATCCAGGTTGGATCCCCATATATCCAGGGAGCCAAAATTATGGGTCGCGTTGTAGAAAACGGAAAAGCTAAGAAGGTTGTCATCTTCAAGTACAAATCCAAGAAGGATTACAGAAAGAAACAGGGCCACAGACAGCCATATACAATGATTGAGATTCTCTCATTGGATGGAAAGGCTCCAAAGAAATCAGCACCTAAGGCTGAGGAAAAGGCTGAAGAAGCTGTTTCTAACGAAGAAGTTATAGCTAATGCTTCCATGAAGAAGGAAGAGCTCCTTGCTATCGCGGAAGCAAAAGGAATAGAGATTGATTCCAAGGCCACCAAGGCAGAAATCCTTGAGGCCATTGAATCCGCTTCTAAATAAGGAGGTAAGTTCATGGCAAGTAAAAAAGGTGTAGGTAGTTCCAAGAACGGCCGCGATTCCGAGTCTAAACGCCTTGGAGTCAAGACCGGTGACGGTCAGTTTGTAAGCGCAGGCAGCATTTTGGTAAGACAGAGAGGAACAAAATTCCACCCGGGCAACAATGTTGGAAAGGGCGGAGATGATACTCTATTTGCCAAGGTTGATGGTAATGTAAAATTCGAAAGAAAAGACAAGACCAGAAAACAGGTTAGCGTTTATCCAAAGGAAGCTTAACAAAAAGGCCTCAAGGTGAGGCCTTTTGTTTTTCTTTATGCAAATAGAAAGTTACAAAAAGAATTACAATGTTAGTCGATAAAGCAAAGATAACAATTATATCCGGAAAAGGAGGAAATGGCTCTGTAAGTTTTAGACGTGAGCCCTTTGTTCCAGAAGGTGGTCCGGATGGAGGCGACGGCGGTAATGGCGGAAATGTTATTTTCAAGGCCGACCGAGATTTGCGTACCCTGATGGACTTTAGATATAAGAGAAAGTATCAGGCTGAAAACGGACAAAACGGCATGAAAAAGAAATGCTATGGTAAGAGGGGCGAAGACCTTATCATCAAGGTTCCTGTTGGAACCATGGTATTTGATGCCGAAACAGGACATCTCATGCACGATTTAAGAGAAGCCGGCGACAGTTTTATCGCGGCAAAAGGTGGACGTGGCGGAAAAGGAAACGTTCATTTTAAAAACTCTGTGAGACAGGCCCCAAATTTTGCGGAGGCAGGAACTCCGGGAAAAGAAAGAGAAGTAATTCTTGAACTCAAAATGATAGCGGATGTGGGTCTTGTTGGATTTCCGAACGTTGGAAAATCAAGCCTTCTTGCAGTTTCAACAAATGCCAAGCCCAAAATTGAAAACTATCATTTTACAACCATAGATCCAAACCTGGGCGTTGTACAATTTGATGATTCCGAATTTATAATGGCGGATATCGCAGGAATCATTGAGGGTGCGCATCAAGGCGCCGGACTCGGACTCAGATTCCTTAAGCATATTGAAAGAACAAGAGTCTTGATTCATGTTGTTGATGTTTCCGGAAGCGAAGGAAGAGTTCCAATAAATGATTTTGATAAGATCATGACCGAGCTTTCTTCTTATAGCGAAAAGCTCGCCAATAAACCGATGCTTGTTGCCGCAAACAAGATTGATTTAATAGACGAGGACGATCCAAAATATCTTGAGTTTATTGACTATATAAAATCAAAAGGTCTTTCGGTATATCCAATCTGTGCACCGATTAACCACGGTGTAAAAGAACTTCTTTATGCAGCCAAGCATGCTCTTGAGATTGCACCTGAAGATGTTCTTGATGATTATGAAATGTTTGACTTTGAAGCGGAAGAAGTTAAGGGCGAAGATTATAGACGAGTTACAGTCAGAAAAGAAGGCGATATCTTTGTTCTTGAAGGCGAACAGCTTCAGAAGATATTTGACTCAACCAATTTTAACGATACGGGATCTCTCAGATATTTATTTAAATATATTGAGGATAGTGGTGCGGTAAAAGAGATGCAAAGACTCGGCCTAGAGGAAGGCGATACCGTTAAAATTGACGATTTTGAATTTGAATACTTTGATGAGTATTAATTGATATTTATGAGACTTGACGATTCCAAAATCGAGGACTTCTATAAGAAGTGTAATACCCCGGCTCATGTCGTGCGCCACTGCAAGGGCGTATCTGATGCCGGCGTAAAAATAGCCTCTGCATTAAATGATGCGGGGTTTTCTCTTGATGTGGAATTGATAAGAACTGCCGGGCTCCTTCATGATATGTGTAGAGTCAAAGACAATCACGGAGAAGTTGCCGCAAAGATTCTCCGAGAAGAAGGATATCCCGAGGTTGCAGCGCTTATAGAGCACCATATGCATTATTCCTTTGGCGATCCTAAAAAGGCCACAGAAACTGATATTCTCTGCCTTTCCGATAGACTTGTTCTTGAGGATAAATACGTTGGAATTGATAGGAGAATCGATTATCTAATCCATAAAAAGGGCGAGAACCCTGATAGAACAGCAAGGCTTCTTAAATCAAAGGAATTAACAAAGACGTATATTCATTCTTTGGAAGCTATCATCGGTAAATCCATTGACAGTCTTTTTATAGATCCAAGGACTCTTCTTTTACAAAAACTAGATAGCGCGCTTAGTCGCGTAGAAAAACCCGCAAGATATATCGGAAACGAAAAGGGCACATGTCTCAATAAAAAAGACGATGCGCTTAGATTTTGTTTTGCATTTCCCGATGTATATGAAATAGGAATGTCGTATCTCGGCTTGCAGATTCTTTATTCAACTATAAACAAAAAAGACAATCTATACTGCGAAAGAGTTTTTGAGCCAGGAGCCGATATGGCGGAAATCATGAAGAATGAAGATATCCCGCTATTCACGTTGGAAACAAAGACTCCGCTATCTACAATTGATGTTCTTGGATTTACTCTCCAATACGAAATGTCATTTACCAATATTCTGGATATGCTTTCGCTCTCAAAGATTACGCTTAAATCTTCCGAAAGAAAAGAGAGCGAGCCTCTCATCATCGCTGGAGGACCTTGTGCCTACAATCCTGAGCCTCTTGCGGATTTTATTGACGTATTCTTAATTGGAGATGGAGAGGAGCTTCTTCCCGCATTTCTATCTGCATATAAGGAGTCCAAGGATAAAGGTCAATCCAAACTAGACTTCTATAGAGAAGTATCGAGTATGGAAGGTGTTTATATACCTTCTCTTTATGATGTTATTTATGACGAAAATGACCTTATTTCAGAATATAAGCCGATCTATGATTTTGCTCCAAAGCGCGTAAAACGAAGCATACTTCCTTCAATTGAAGAGATATATTTCCCGACAGAAATGATGGTTCCATTTATTGAAACCGTGCATGATAGAGCAGTAGTTGAAACTTTTAGGGGCTGCACTCGCGGATGCAGATTCTGTCAAGCCGGCATGATTTATCGCCCGGTAAGAGAACGAAAGAAAGAAACCGTAAAAAAGATTGCCGAAAAGCAGCTTTCCTCAACGGGACATGAAGAACTATCTCTTCTATCTCTTTCAACGAGCGATCATTCCGAATTTGAAGAGATGGCCGTAGATTTAATGGATATGTGCAAGGATAGAAATGTTTCACTTTCTCTTCCTTCGCTTAGACTCGACTCTTTTTCCTTTAAGGTTCTGGACGAGATTCAAAAATACAGAAAGTCCGGTCTTACCTTTGCTCCGGAAGCAGGAACACAAAGATTAAGGGATGTAATTAACAAAGGCATAACAGAGGAAGATATCTATAGTTCGTGCAGACAAGCTCTTGAACTCGGATGGACGCATATAAAACTATATTTTATGATCGGTCTTCCAACCGAGACGTTTGAGGACCTTGACGGAATAGCGAATATAGCTAGAAATATCGTAAATATCAGCAGGGAAAGCCAAAGCGGAAGGCGTTTTTCGGTTACGGTAAGCGTAAGCAATTTTGTTCCAAAGGCTCATACTCCATTCCAGTGGATGGCTCAGAATACTGCCGCTGAGTTTAGAGAAAAGCATAATTATTTGAGAGAAAAGCTCAAGATAAAGGGGGTTACCTTCCATTATCATGATGATGACACGAGTGTCCTTGAGGGAATCCTCGCAAGAGGAGATAGGCGCACAGGAAGGCTTATCCAGCGTGCCCACGAACTTGGATGCAAATTGGATAGCTGGTCCGAGCATTTTAATAGAGAAAATTGGGATAGGGCAATAACTGAATCCGGAATTACGCCGGAGTTTTATGCTCAGCGCGTAAGAGAAATGGATGAGGTTCTGCCTTGGGATATTATAGACAGCGCTATTGAAAAAGATTTTCTCAATTCCGAATACGAAAAGGCAATAAACGAAATCACAACAAGAGACTGCAGAAAGGGCTGCGTCAATTGCGGAATTAACAAACGTGTAAAATGTCCGCTTGGAGGTGTGTATGCCTAAGTATGTTCTAGAATTTCAAAAGAAGGGTCTTGTAAAATACACTTCGCATTTGGATATGCTGAGGCTTTTTAAGCGTGCATTTAAAATCACGGGTATTCCACTAGAATACTCCAAAGGATATAATCCACATCCCAAGATGGGCTTTGCTCAGCCGCTTTCTTTAGGATTCACTTCTGAGGCGGAGTATCTTGAGTTCAGTACATATGAGAATCTTAGAAAGGATTTTATTCTTGAGAGATTAAAGGATGAAATGCCTGAAGGAATCATTTTAAAATCGCTTGAATCTGCCACAACCGATAAAACTCTTGCATCACTTGTGGTTTCTGCAACTTATAGGGCGGTTCTTCCGTTATCTTATCGCTCTAGAATAGATGATATTACTACATCCATCAAAGATTATCTAAATCAAGAAGAGATAATCGCACAAAAACGCGAAAAGAAAACAAAGAAATACGTAGATAAAGATATAAAGCCGCAGATAATTTCTATTGAAATAGAAAACTATCAAGAAAGAATTGCACTATTAATGCTTCTTGACGCAGGATCCTCCTCAAACCTAAATCCGGAACTTGTAATTCAATCTTTCTCTAAGTTTTCCGGAATCACATTGGAAAAAGGAGATGTAGAAATAGAGAGACTCTCTATGAAATTAGCAGAATAATTGTATAGAATTTACCCTGATTTTAATACTTGTTTTTCCCATACTCATACTTTATCATTCAAAAAATGCCTAGAAAGGAGTATGGAAATGAAAGAAAAAATAAGTCTTAAACCATTGGTACTTATCATAATAATTATTTTGCCTTTGATATATTCATTATATGGATTCAAAGGAAACGATGCGATAGAAGCGCTTAGGCTCTCGGTTACGGGAGAAGCCGAAGAAACCGAAATAAAACAAGAATTAGAATTAGAATCCGAATCAGTAGCAGAATTAGATGTGCATGAGGCTATAGAGACCGATCCTCCCGAGATCAGCCTAACACTGGCAAATAGAATCATAGTCGATATTTCAGGGGCAGTAGAATCTCCCGGAGTCTATATGCTTCAGGACGGCTCTCGTATCTTTGATCTTATTGAGGCTGCAGGAGGCTTGACAAAGGATGCCGATATCAATTATATAAATAGAGCCGAAATACTTTTTGACGAAGCGAAAATATATATACCGTCTGACAGAGAAACGAGTGATTTAAGCCCCGAATCAGCTGTTAGAACAAATTCTGTTTCATCCGGACCATCGCTTATCAATATCAATACAGCTGATAGCGAAACTCTCCAGAAGATACCGGGAGTGGGGCCGAGTACGGCAGAAAAAATTATTTCATATAGATTGTCCCATGGGCGATTTTCTTCTATAGAAGAACTTACTAATATTTCAGGAATCGGAGCCAAAACGCTTGAGAAAATGAAAGGATATATTACCGCAAGATGATTACTGAAGAAATGGTAGCAAAGATAAACGAATATGCCAGAAGGGTAAAGGCGGGTGAAACCTTAACCGAGGAAGAGCTTGCCGAGCGCGCAATGCTTAGGCGTGCATATATTGACGCGTTTAAGGAAAACCTTAGGGCCCAGCTTGAGAATATCGAATTTGTAGATACACCGCCTGAATTTCCAGAAAAAACGTCATAATTCTGATATTTTTTGTTTAAAATATCACAATGATGGTATAAGAGTAGGGAAAGAAACATATTTTCACGGAGATAAATATGAGAGAAGTATATTTAGATTATTCCGCGACAACACCGGTAAAAGAGGCTGTCTTCAATGAGATGGTTCCTTTTTTCTGTGAAAGATATGGAAACGCTTCCAGTCTTTACACTCCGGGACTTGACGCAAAACGCGCTATAGACAACGCTCGCGAAGAGCTTGGAAACCTAATTAACGCCACTCCTCAGGAGATTTTCTTCACAGGATGCGGATCCGAATCCGATAACTGGGTTCTCCTTCAGGTCGCTGATGCGCTTAAGGAAAAAGGAAACCATATCATCACAACAGCAACCGAGCACCATGCTGTGCTTCACACTTGCGAATACCTTCAAAAGCATGGATTTGAAGTTACTTATTTGGGTGTTGATGAACTCGGAAGAATAGATCTAGCAGAATACGAGAATGCCATCACGGACAAGACGATCCTTATAAGCATAATGATGGTAAACAATGAGATAGGAACTATTCATCCGATCAAGGAACTGGCTGCTATCGCAAAGAATCATGGAGTTCTTTTCCATACGGATGCTGTCCAGGCGCTCGGAAATGTAAAGATAGACGTAAGAGATTTGAATGTAGATTTTCTCTCTATGTCTGCCCATAAAATCTATGGACCAAAGGGCGTAGGCGCATTATACATCAGAAAAGGCGTAAGAATTCCAAACCTTATTCATGGAGGTGCCCAAGAAATGGGTAAACGCGCCGGAACAGAAAACGTTCCGGGTATCGTAGGTTTTGGAAAAGCCGCCCAACTCGCAAGAGAAAACTTTGATAATCACGTAAAGCATCTAACTGAGCTTAGAGATTATCTTGCAAAGAGAATAACCGAAGAAATCCCCCATGTTTATATCAATGGAACCATGGAGGAGAGGCATCCGGGAAACTTGAATGTAACCTTTGAATATATAGAAGGTGAGTCGATACTCTTAAAACTAGATATGCATCATATATGTGTATCCACGGGCTCTGCCTGCTCATCCAAGTCGCTAAAGCCTTCACATGTTCTTGCGGCTCTCGGTGTTTCGGATGAACTCATACACGGTACAGTAAGATTCTCAATAGGAGACTTTACCACAAAAGAAGACATAGATTATGTAATGGATGCATTAAAACAGGAAGTAAGCTGGCTGAGGGAACTTTCTCCGCTCGGACCGGACAAAGGATGGAAATAAGGAGCAAATAATGGGACTTTATAACGATACTGTAATGGAAAACTTCATGAATCCAAAGAACGTAGGTGAAATCGAAAACCCCGATGGAACCGGAGTTTATGGAAGCCCTGTCTGCGGTGATATGATGCAGATGCAGATAAAAGTAGATGAAAATGATGTAATTACGGACTGCAAATTCAAGACTTTTGGATGCGGAAGCGCTATTGCAAGTTCCAGCATGGCTACGCAGATGATTATCGGAAAGACAATAGATGAAGCGCTTGCCATTACCAATAAGGACGTTGTCAATGAACTGGGTGGGCTACCGCCTGTAAAAATCCATTGTTCCGTACTTGCAGACCATGCAATAAAGGCTGCAATTTACGATTATGCACAGAAAAATGGCAAGACTTACAAGGGTCTTGAAGGCTTTGATCCAAATGCCGACGAGGACGATCACGAGAGCTGTGAAGTATAGACATTTAGGGGTTTTTGGGGTATAATACCCAAGGCTTTGATTCTGCACGGTAGCGCCAAAGCGCTGCCGTTATTTTTTGGAAATTTATAGAAATGCAAGAACTTGTGGAAAAGGGGATAACTGAATACGAGAGATGGCTAAAAGAGACCTCGGATGACCTCTATATGCAGCATGAACTCGCCGCATTAAAGGGAAACAAAGAGGAAATCGCCAACTGCTTCTGCACAGAGCTACAGTTCGGAACATCGGGAATTCGTGGGATAATGGGCCCCGGACCCGGTAGGCTCAATATTTACGTTATCAAAAAGATAACCCAAGGATTTGCCAATTATCTAAAGACTTTAAAACGACCGATTTCTGTTGTAATCGCCTATGACGGACGCAGATTTTCAAAAGTCTTTGCTGAAGAAACGGCAGCAGTGCTTTCCGGAAATGGCGTTAAGACATTTATATTTGACACAATCACGCCTGTTCCTGTGCTTTCGTACTCGATTTCTAAGCTTGAATGCGATTACGGAATCGTCATAACCGCAAGTCACAATGCTTGCATCTTTAATGGATATAAGATTTATAATGCGGACGGTTTTCAGCTCGTCCCAAGCGAGACCGAGCTTATCAGCCAAGAAATAGATAAATGCGATTATTTCAGCGGAATAAAAAGAAAACCCGAAGAGGTCATTGTAATAGATGACAGCATTCATAACGAATATCTTGGCGATGCATTAAGAATTACCGGTACGCTTGTAAAGAACAGTCCGCCGGCTCTAAAGATTGTATATACGCCACTAAACGGTGCGGGTAATACTCTTACGAGAAAACTTCTTGATGGACTTGGATTTCCAAATGTATATATAGTTCCTTCACAGGAAAACCAGGATGAAAACTTTACGACATGCAAGGCGCCAAATCCCGAGAGACTCAGCGCTTATAACGAGGCCTTTAAGGTTCTTGACGAAACCGGAAGCGATATAATTATTGCAACAGATCCGGATAGCGATAGAGTAGGTGCAGCGCTTATACATAATGGCACAAAGAGACTTCTTACGGGCAATCAGCTCGGCATCTTAATGCTTGACCATCTCGTGGAAGAAAGACCGCCAAAGGGTTCTCAATCCTGTTATAGAAGCATAGTGTCATCTCCGCTCTTTGATAGGCTTGCGGAATCCAGTGGGCTAACTGTAAAAACCACTTTGACAGGTTTTAAATACATCGGAGAAGCTATCGCAAATATGATGCATCAGGGTTCCGCGGATGAATTCTATTTTGCCTTTGAGGACAGCAACGGATTTTTGATTTCTCCGTTTATAAGAGATAAGGATGGAATAACTTCAGCCGCTGTGATTGCCGCAATGGCCGCAAAGCAGAAAGCCCGGGGACTTGACCTTATAGATCATCTTGAAGAAATCTATGCGGATTACGGTCTCTTGATAGATAGGTCAAGAAGCTTCACCTTTGAAGGAATCAAAGGTCAGGAAACCATGAATGAAATCATGGAATATATAAGAGGTCTTGATGAAAACATCGGCCAACTCTATATCGAGGAGAAGACGGATTATCTATACGAGGATACCGGTCTTCCGGCTGCAGACGTGGTTAGATTTGATATGGATGACGGAAGCACGCTCATCATAAGACCTTCAGGGACGGAACCAAAGGTAAAGGTATATATGTTCCTTTCGGATCCGATGTCTCCGATAGATAAAGAAATAGTAAAGATTTTTGAACAGTTCAAATAAGAACAGTAGGAGGATATACTCGTGGAAAAAATGGGACTCAATGAATTGAGAAAGGCTTTTCTGGACTTTTATGTTTCAAAAGAGCATTACAAAGCTAAAAGCGCACCGCTCATTCCTGAAGCCGGTGACAAATCTCTTTTGATAATCAATTCCGGAATGGCTCCTTTAAAGAAATACTTTTCCGGACAAGAAATTCCACCTGCAAAAAGAATGACTACATGTCAAAAATGCATTCGTACCGGCGATATAGAAAACGTTGGTAAAACAAGTAGGCATGGTACGTTCTTTGAGATGCTCGGTAACTTTTCCTTTGGCGATTATTTTAAGAGAGAATCTCTTACCTGGGGAATGGAGTTTATAAGAGACGTTCTCAAGATGCCACTTGATAGACTTTGGGCAACGGTTTATCTGGATGACGATGAAGCTTTTAATATCTGGCGCGAACTCGGAATGCCCGAGGATAGAATCGTAAGGCTAGGAAAAGAGGATAATTTCTGGGAAATCGGACTCGGACCTTGCGGACCTGACTCTGAAATCTTCTATGACCGTGGAGAAGAATTCGGCTGCGGTAAGCACGATTGCAGGCCCGGATGCGACTGCGATAGATACGTAGAATTCTGGAACCATGTTTTCACCCAGTTTTCAAAAGAAGAAGACGGAAGCTATTCTGATCTTGCTCATCCAAATATTGATACAGGTATGGGCCTTGAGAGAATTGCATGCATCATGCAGGGAGTAGATTCTATCTTTGATATAGATACGATTAGATATATTCTCGACGGCGTGCTTGATGTATCCGGAAAGGATTACGAAAAAGAAGGAACGGAAACAACCGACGTTTCTATAAGAATCATAACTGACCATCTAAGATCGATGGTATTCATGATTGGCGACGGAATTCTTCCTTCAAACGAGGGAAGGGGTTATGTGCTTAGACGTCTCATAAGAAGAGCCGCAAGACACGGAAGACTTATCGGAATCAAAGATGCCTTCCTCTCCGCTCTTTCGGATCGAGTCGTAACCGTATCGGGAGAAGCATATCCTGAGCTCGTTGAAAAGCAAGAATTAATCAAGAGAATAATCTCTATTGAAGAAGATAAATTTGCTCAGACCCTAGATCAAGGAATCGATATTATAGGTGAATATATCAAGGATATGAAGACAAATAACGAGACCGTTCTTAAGGGCGAGCTTGCGTTTAAGCTTTACGATACCTATGGATTCCCTGTTGAGGTTACGGAAGAGATCCTAGCGGAAGAAGGCTTTACTCTTGATTTGGAAGGCTTTAATGCCAATATGAATCTCCAGCGCGAAACAGCAAGAAAAGGCCGTAAAACAGACGATGAGGAGGGCTGGAAGGGTGCTTCCAATTTGGATATTCAGCAGACTGAATTTATCGGATATCATACCTTGGTATCTGATAGCAAGGTTCTTGCAGTCGAAACAGATGGTGAAAAGACCGTAATCTATCTTGATGAATCTCCGTTCTACGCAGAGAGTGGCGGACAGGTTTACGATACAGGTATTATGTCAACAGATTCCGCTCGAGCCATGGTAATTTCTGTCACAAAGCATGGCGGTAGATTTGCTCATCTTCTTTCAGATGTTGAAGGAGAGTTCAAAACCGGAGATTTGGTTCATGCTGAAGTTGATGCAAGAAGAAGACATAAGATTGCAAGAAACCATACCGCAACACATCTTCTTCATTCAGCCCTGAGAAAGACTCTCGGAACGCATGTAGAGCAGTCCGGATCTTCTGTAAATGACAAGGTTTTGCGCTTTGACTTTACTCATTTTGAAGCTATGACCAAAGAGGAGATAGAAGCTGTAGAGAATCTCGTAAACAATAGCATAGAGGAATTCCTAAACGTTTCTGTTCAAGAGACAGATATGGCGGGCGCAAGCAAGCTCGGTGCAATGGCTTTGTTTGGTGAGAAATACGGCGATATAGTAAGAGTTGTCAGCTGCGGTGACTTCAGCGTAGAACTCTGCGGCGGTACCCATGTTTCAAATACAGGTGAAATCGGAGCCTTTAAAATCCTCTCTGAATCCGGAATCGCATCCGGCGTAAGAAGAATTGAGGCTGTAACCGCATCCGGAATTCTTGAGGGATATAACAACGAAACAGAAAGAACCTCGGCTCTTTCCACAATCCTAAAAACCACTCCGGACCAGCTCATGCAGAAGACCGAGAACCTCATGGCATCTCTTAAGCAAGCTAACAGCGAACTTGAATCATTTAAGAAGAAGTCCATGGGAGACTCAGTATCTACTTTGATAGAGAATGCAGAAGATATTAACGGAATCAAATTGATCACAAAAAGACTTGATGGCGCTACAACAGATGATATGAGAAGTCTCTCCGACACAATTAAGGACAAGACCTCATCTGTAGCAATGGTATTTGCTGCTGTTACAGGCGACAAGGTAACATTCCTTGTTTCGCTCGCCGATGACCTTGTTGAAAAGGGTCTTCATGCAGGAAATATCGTCAAAGAAGTAGCAAAGGTCGCAGGTGGTGGAGGCGGCGGAAAGGCCAATATGGCACAGGCCGGTGCCAAGGATATTAGCAAAATAGATGAAGCTTTTTCTGTTGCTAAAGCACTTATAAAGTAGTATAATTAATTATATATCTGAAGGGAGGCGTATTCATGGAAAGAAAAACTATTATGTTTGATACCACCAAGGTTCAACAGAAAACAACCAGAGAAGTCTTGGAGTCTGTTTACGCTGCTCTTGAAGAAAGAGGCTATAACGGAATTGACCAAATGGTAGGGTATATCCTCTCTGGAGACCCTTCCTATATCACAAGCTACAACAATGCTCGTATGCTCATCAGCAGAATCGACAGAGACGATCTTGTGGAGGAAATTCTCAAAGACTATCTACAAAAATAACTTGTTTTCTAAAGGCGGGGGTTTTCCCGCCTTTTTTACTTGATAGGAGTCCCATGATAAAGAAAAAGCGAATAATGGCGCTCGACGTAGGCGATAAAACCATTGGAATCGCCTTGACGGATGAGCTTCAGATAACCGCCCAGGGTTTAGAAACATATAACAGAATAGGTATAAAGAAAGACACGGATTATATTCTTTCTGTTCTGAAAGAAAAGGACTGTGGCACTTTGGTAATCGGCCTTCCGCTAAACTTGGATGGTACGGATAGCATCCAAACTGAGAAGGTTAGAGGATTTAGAGAAAAACTTGAGAATAAAATGAAAAGTAATTCTCTCGCATACGTTCAGGTAGATTGGCAGGATGAAAGATATTCCACCGTTGAGGCGGAAGATGTTCTTATAGCAGCCAACCTCAGTCGAGAGGAGAGAAAGAAAGTAATAGACAAGCAAGCCGCAATCGTGATTCTTCAGAGCTATATGGACAGAATTGAGCATATGGAGAAAATGCGTCAAAAGCAAGCGTTATTGAAAGAATCAAACAAGACAGGTGAAAATAGCCTGAACGAATATTTTGATGACTAAATAGAAAGGATGAGTATGAAAAGAGTAGCAATAATCATGGGATCCGACAGCGATCTTCCGATTGTTAATCAGGCAATTGAAACGCTTAGTCAATTCGGTGTTCCGACAGAGGTAAAAATCATGTCCGCACACAGAACTCCGGATGATGTTAGCGCATTCTCCAAATCCGCAAGAGAAAATGACTTTGGTGTAATAATCGCCGCTGCCGGAAAGGCTGCTCATCTTGCCGGAGTAATTGCCGCATATACAACACTTCCCGTAATAGGGATTCCAATTAAATCATCTACGATGGATGGTCTTGATGCTCTTTTGTCAACAGTGCAGATGCCGGGAGGTATCCCTGTTGCTACAGTTGCAATTGACGGAGCAAAGAATGCAGCGCTACTCGCAATAGAAATGCTTGCCATTGAAGATGCCGACCTGGCAGAAAAACTTGCAGAGCATCGCATAAATCAAAGTGAAGAAGTACGTAAGAAAAACGAATCAATTAATAACTAAGGAGTAGTATGAGTAATTTAAAAGAAGAATGTGGACTGTTTGGTATTTATGCCAATGAAACATGTGATGTTGCGCATACGGCATATTATGCGCTATTTGCACTTCAACACAGAGGACAAGAAAACTGCGGTATCGTAGTTAATGATGACGGAGTATTTGCTAGCCACAAGGATATTGGTCTTGTACAGGATGTATTTACCGCTTCTGATTTAAAAGATCTTGGCTTTGGAAATATGGCAGTCGGTCATGTTCGCTATGGAACAACAGGTGTTAATACCCAATCCAATTCTCAGCCAATGGTCGTCAATCATCATAAAGGTCGTATGGCAGTTGCACATAACGGAAACCTTATTAACTCTTATGAACTGAGGCAAGCACTTGAACTAGAAGGTTCAATCTTCCATTCAACAAACGACACAGAAGTGATTGCGTATATCATCACTAAAGAAAGAATTAACAGTGCATCTATTGAGGAAGCCGTAGAAAAGGCTATGGATAAAATAGAAGGTGCATACTCTCTCGTTATTATGTCGCCAAGCAAATTGATAGCAGCAAGAGATAAGCATGGCTTCAGACCTCTTTGCTATGGCCAGCGTGCAGATGGAGCATATATCGTAGCTTCAGAAACATGTGCTCTCGATGCAGTTGATGCAAAATACATTCGCGATTTGGAGCCCGGTGAAATTGTCATATTCAGTAAAGATGGTGTTAAATCCATAGAAACTCATATGAACAAAGAACCGCATAAGATTTGCATATTTGAATATCTTTATTTTGCAAGACCTGATTCAATTATAGAAGGTGTAAGCGTACATAAAGCAAGAATGAGGGCAGGTGCCTGCCTTGCTATGGAGCATCCTGTTCAGGGAGACGTTGTAATAGGTGTTCCTGACTCCGGAATCAGTGCAGCAATAGGTTATGCTGAGCAATCAGGCATTCCTTATGGAATTGGATTTATAAAGAATAAATACATCGGAAGAACCTTTATCGCTCCGGGACAGGAAAACCGCGAAGACAAGGTTATGATAAAACTTAATGTCTTAAAGGACACTGTTTATGGTAAACGCGTTGTACTTGTTGATGACTCTATCGTAAGAGGAACCACGATAGCAAGAATCATCAACCTCGTTAGAGAAGCCGGAGCAAAGGAGATCCATGTAATGTCCTCCGCGCCTCCGTTTATGAATCCTTGCTATTACGGAACCGATATAGATTCAAAAGAAAATCTTATCGCTTGCAAAATGACAACCGAGGAAATAGCAAAGCATGTTGGCGCGGACAGCGTTGGCTTCTTAGATATAAATCATTTGAATATGCTTTTGGGAACAAAGGCCAACGAAGGATATTGCCACGCATGCTTCAGCGGAGAATATCCGACAAAGGAGCCTGAAGTAACAGCAAAGAATAGATTTGAACATAAGATCAGCGAGAAATAGGAGGAGAAATGTCAAAGAGTTTTAGCGAGAGTTATAAGGATGCCGGTGTAGATATCACCGCGGGATATAAATCCGTTGAACTGATGAAGGAGCATATTGCTCGTACTGCGCAATTTGGTCATCCGGTTGACATAGGAGGCTTCGGCGGTCTATTTGAGATGGATCTTTCCGATACACCAAATCCCGTTCTCGTAAGCGGAACAGACGGTGTCGGAACAAAACTCAAGATGGCATTCCTAATGGATAAACATGACACCGTAGGGATAGACTGCGTCGCTATGTGCGTTAATGACATTCTCTGTGTAGGTGCTAAACCTCTATACTTTTTGGATTATATCGCATGCGGAAAGAACTATCCTGAAAAGATTGCGGAAATAGTAAAGGGTGTTTCCGAAGGCTGTATGCAAAGCGAGGCTGCACTTATAGGTGGTGAAACTGCCGAAATGCCAGGCTTCTATAGCGAGGATGAATACGACCTTGCTGGTTTTGCCGTAGGCGTTGTAGATAAAAGTAAGCTACTTGATAAAAATAATGTTAAGGAAGGGGATGTTGTAATAGCTCTTCCATCTTCAGGTGTTCATTCAAACGGATTCTCGCTTGTGAGAAAGGTCTTTGATGTAGAGAATACGGATTTAACTACTCCGATAGATGCACTTAATGGAAAATCACTTGGAGAAACACTTCTTACTCCGACGAAGATATATGTGAAACCAATTTTAAAGCTTCTAAAAAATGTGACCGTTAAATCTATTGCACATATCACAGGAGGCGGTTTCTACGAAAACATTCCAAGAGCACTTCCCGAAGGTCTTGGTGTGAGCATTAATAGAAAAGATGTTAGGGTCCTTCCGATTTTTGATTATATTTCAGAAACCGGAAACATCCCCGAAAGAGATATGTTCAATACTTTCAACATGGGAGTTGGGATGATTGTAATCGTATCTCCTGAGGATGTAGATAATGCTCTTTCGGTTTTAAAAGAAAGCGGCGAAGAAGCTTATGTTCTCGGTAATATTATCTCTGATTCCGAAGGAGTTACGATATGCCAGAAATAGACTCCTTATGCAGAATTGCCGTTCTTGTTTCGGGCGGCGGAACAAATCTCCAGGCTTTGATTGAATCTGAAAAGCGCGGAGATAATCCCGACGGCAAAATAATGCTTGTCGCAAGCGCAAATCCACAGGCATTTGCACTTGAAAGGGCAAAAAAAGCAGATATTGAGACATTTGTATTTGAAACAGAAGTAGATCTTCTAAAAAAGCTAAAATATCTTGATATTGATTTAATAGTTCTTGCAGGATTCCTAAAGATTCTATCTCCTGAATTCATCAAAGAATATCCGGATAGAATTATAAACGTTCATCCTGCACTTCTTCCGTCATTTGGCGGAAAGGGTTGCTATGGAATTCACGTTCACGAGATGGCGCTTGATTATGGTGTTAAGGTTACGGGAGCCACCGTTCACTATGTAAATGAAGTTCCTGACGGCGGTGCAATAATTGCGCAAAAAGCCGTTAATGTAAAGCATGACGACACCGCAGAGACACTTCAAAAGAGGGTTATGGAAGAAGCGGAATGGATTATTCTTCCCGAAGTTGTCTCCGGTCTTTCCACAATAATTAGAGACAGAAAAGAATGAGGTGAGGGATATGGATGTTTATGAAACATTAACATTTAGAGAAAGAGCGGAATGGAATCATTATCTTGGAAGAGGAATTGTTCTAGGGCTTGACTCAAGCGGAAAGACTGCGGTTTCTGCTTATTTTATAATGGGTAGATCCGAGAACAGCCGTAACAGAATCTTTGAAAAGAATTTTGATAGCCTAGTAATAAAGCCCTTTGATGAATCAAAGGTAGAAGATCCTTCGCTTATTATTTATTATCCATTAAGAAGCCTCGGAACCAATTTGATAGTCACTAACGGCGATCAGACCGATACGATTCTTTATGCGATTGACGAAGGTCCGGATTTCTTTGAGCGTGCGCTTAAGACAAGGGAGTTTGAACCGGACGCTCCAAATTGGACGCCAAGAATAAGCGGACTTATGAATCTAAAAACAGGCGATTATAAAATGAGCATTCTTAAAAGTGCAGACCCGGCAGGAACAAAATGCAACCGCTTCTTCTATGAATATGCGGGACTTCCCGGACTTGGACATTTTCTCCACACCTATATAAACGACGGGAATCCGCTTCCTACTTTTGTAGGTGAACCGGAGAGAATTATCATTCCTGATGATATTGAAGCTTTTACTGAAGAAATCTGGGATAGTTTAAATACCGAAAACAGAATTTCTCTCTACGTAAGATATACGGATATGCGTACAGGAGAATATAAGGATAGACTGATAAATAGACACGAAGTTTAAAACTAAGAAAGGGATACGAATGAAAGAATTCGAACTCAAATACGGATGCAATCCAAACCAAAAACCTGCATCAATATCAATGGAAAAAGGAGAAGACCTACCTATAGAAATCCTGAACGGAAGACCGGGATATATCAATTTTCTTGATGCATTAAATAGCTGGCAGCTAGTAAAGGAACTCTCTAATGCCACAGGACTGCCTTCCGCTACTTCCTTTAAGCATGTTTCTCCAACCTCTGCAGCAGTAGCGATTCCAATGAGCGAAGAATTAAAGAAAGCATCCTTTGTTGATGATATAGAAGGTCTTGACGATTCGGCTCTTGCCACAGCCTATGGAAGAGCGAGAGGAACCGACAGAATGTCTTCTTTTGGCGATTGGGTTGCACTTTCCGATACATGTGATGAAGTTACAGCGACAATCCTTAAGCGTGAGGTTTCGGACGGAGTTATTGCTCCGGGATATACCGATAAGGCTCTAGAAATTCTTAAAGAAAAAAAGAAGGGTGCTTATAACATTGTAAAAATAGATAAGGATTATATTCCGGATCCGATAGAAAAGAAACAGGTATTTGGCGTTACTTTCACCCAAGGAAGAAATGAATTTAAGATAGATAAAAGCCTCTTCACTGAAATCGTGACAGAGAATAAGAATCTTACCGAAGATGCAATTCGCGATCTTATAGTTTCTTTGATTACGCTTAAATACACGCAATCAAATTCGGTTGTTTTTGCTGAAGGCGGACAAGCAATTGGAGTAGGGGCAGGGCAGCAGTCAAGAATTCACTGCACAAGACTCGCCGGAAGCAAGGCAGATTTTTGGCATCTTCGTCAATCGGAAAAAGTTTTAAACCTTCCATTTAGGGAGGATGTCGCAAGACCAAATAGGGATAATGCAATAGATATTTATCTTGGTGAGGAAGCTGAGGATTTACTAAGAGATGGTGCATGGGAAGCAGTATTTACTGAAAAACCAAAGCCATTTACCTTAGAAGAGAAAAAGAATTTTCTCTCCAAAATCAAAGGTGTTTCTCTCGGAAGCGATGCGTTCTTCCCATTCGGCGACAATATTGAAAGAGCGTATAAGAGTGGCGTAAGCTTTGTTGCACAGCCTGGAGGATCTGTTCGCGACGATAATGTAATAGAAACATGCAACAAATACGATATGGTAATGTGCTTTACAGGAATGAGGCTCTTCCATCATTAACTAATAAAAAACTAATTATAAACAGCATAAGAGGGCATTATGAAAATCATGGTAATAGGCGGCGGTGGTCGCGAACATGCAATTATAAAGAAAATAAAAGAAAACCCTATAGCAGAGAAGATCTATGCTCTACCGGGTAATGGAGGAATCGCAAATGACGCCGAGTGCATTGATATTTCTGCTACAGACCTTGAAGGCATTCTTTCTTTTACAAAATTAAATGCTATAGACTATGCTATCGTTGCACCTGATGATCCTCTGGTTATGGGACTTGTTGATTTATTAGAAGCAGAGGGGATTCCTTGCTTTGGCCCTTCAAAGGATGCTGCAATAATTGAAGGAAGTAAGGCCTTTTCAAAGGAACTCATGAAGAAATATGGCATTCCTACCGCTGAGTACGAAATTTTTAACAATATAGATTCTGCATACGAATATATTGAGCATTGCAGTATTCCTGTGGTTGTCAAGGCTGATGGGCTTGCGCTAGGTAAGGGCGTAATAATCTGCGACACAAGAGAAGCCGCCAAAGATGCCATTAAATCCATTATGGAGGATAAAGCTTTTGGAAAAAGCGGCGATACTATTGTTATAGAAGAGTATCTTGAAGGACCCGAGGTCTCAGTCCTGGCATTTACTGACGGAAACGCTCTTGTTCCTATGGTTGCGTCAACAGACCATAAGCGCGCTTTAGACGGAGATAAAGGACTTAACACCGGTGGTATGGGAACTATCGCCCCAAGCCCATATTATACGGAAGAAATTGCGGAAATCTGTAAAGAAGAAATCTTTCTTCCGACCATGATAGCTATGAATAGAGAGGGGAGGAGGTTCAAGGGTTGCCTATACTTTGGCCTAATGATTACAAAGGATGGACCAAAGGTAATTGAATATAATTGTCGCTTTGGCGATCCAGAAACGCAGGTTGTTCTTCCGCTTCTTGAATCAGACTTGCTCGACATCATGATGGCCATCACAGAAGAACGCCTTGATGAAATAGAAGTTAGCTTCAGTAAATCCGCAGCCTGCTGTGTTATTATGGCAGCAAAGGGCTATCCTTTAAATTACGAAAAAGGATTTCCAATTACCTTTGATGAAAAAGAAAACTATAAAGAAAAGAATATATTTATTGCAGGCGCAAAGCTCTCCGATGACGGCAAACTACTTACAAACGGAGGAAGAGTTCTCGGCGTAACAGAAATCGCAGATACTCTAGGAGATGCAATAGCAAAAGCGTATAATACAGTTTCCAAAATTCATTTTGACAATTCATATTACAGAAAAGATATAGGAAAGAAGGCTTTGGAGGAAATCAATGGTATATAGAGTCTTTGTTGAAAAGAAAGAAGAATTTGCGAACGAAGCAAGAAATCTCTTTTACGAAATTAAAGAGCTTCTTCAGATTCCTGAATTAAGCGGTCTTCGTATTTTAAATAGATACGACGTAGAAGGACTACCTGAAGAAGAGTTTCACGCTGCTATAAACACGGTATTTTCCGAGCCTCAAGTTGATAAGACATATTTGGAATACGAGGCAAAGGAAGGAGAGACGGTCTTTGCTGTTGAATATCTTCCAGGTCAATTTGATCAAAGAGCTGAGTCTGCTGCAGAATGTCTTCAGCTACTTCACAAATCCAAAAGACCGCTCGTTAAGTCCGCCAAATTCTATATTTTAAAAGGCGAACTAAAACCTCAGCATATTAAGGCTATAAAAAAATACGTCATTAATCCCGTGGAGGCGAGAGAGGCTTCCATTGCAACCTATGGTACGCTTAAGCAAGAGTATTCAATTCCTACAAGTGTTGAGCATATCAAGCATTTTGATACCTTGGATGAAAAAGGTCTAAAGGATTTTATTGAAACGCGCGGTCTAGCCATGGACATAAACGATATAAAGATGGTCCAGGAATATTTTGAAAGCGAAAAGCGTCAGCCAACGATAACCGAAATTAAAGTAATAGATACATATTGGTCCGATCATTGCAGGCATACTACTTTCAATACGACGATTGACAGCATAAAGTTCAGCGACAAACACGTAGAAGCGACATATAAGGAGTATCTAAAGACTAGGGATTATCTTGATAGAAAAAAACCTGTCTCCCTTATGGATATCGGAACAATTGCCGCAAAGTATTTAAAGAAGGAAGGCCTTCTTACCAAGCTTGATGAGTCAGAAGAAATCAATGCTTGCACAGTTAAGATTGATGTAAATATTGATGGAAAAATTGAGCCGTGGCTACTTCTGTTCAAAAATGAAACCCATAACCATCCAACAGAGATAGAGCCTTTTGGAGGTGCGGCAACATGTATAGGTGGAGCAATAAGAGATCCGCTTTCGGGAAGAAGCTACGTTTATTCCGCTATGAGATTAACAGGGGCAGGGGACCCTCTTGTACCTGTTAACGAGACACTTCCGGGAAAACTTCCGCAGAGAAAAATTGTAACAACTGCCGCTGCAGGATACAGTTCTTACGGAAACCAAATCGGTCTTGCGACATGTCAGGTTGATGAACTTTATCATCCCGGATATGTTGCCAAGAGAATGGAAATAGGTGCAGTAATCGCTGCAACTCCAGAGGAAAACGTAAAGAGAATGACACCTGAACCCGGTGATGTCGTTATTCTTTTAGGTGGTAAAACAGGAAGAGATGGATGCGGTGGTGCAACCGGTTCATCAAAGGCACATACCGAAGAGTCTCTTGAGACTTGCGGTGCCGAGGTCCAAAAAGGTAATGCTCCTGAGGAAAGAAAACTCCAGCGCCTTTTCAGAAATCCTGAAGCATCAAAAATGATAAAACGCTGCAACGATTTTGGTGCAGGCGGAGTTTCCGTTGCAATTGGAGAACTCGCTGCCGGACTTTCTGTAAATCTAAATATGGTTCCAAAGAAATACGAAGGTCTAGATGGAACAGAACTTGCGATAAGTGAATCTCAAGAAAGGATGGCTGTTGTCGTTTCTTCAGACGACGTAGCTAGATTCTCTGAAATTGCATCATCCGAAAACCTTGAAGCCACTCCTGTTGCAGAAGTAACCGAGGAGCCGAGATTAAAACTATTCTGGAACGATAAATGCATAGTTGATCTATCTAGAGAATTCCTTGATACTAACGGAGCAGAAAAGCATATATCCGCTGAAATTCCAAAGGGAGAGGTATTTGAAAGCGATTTAAAAGGATCGCTAAAAGAGAGACTTTTAAATATCGCCGAAGATTTAAACTGCTGCTCAAAGCGCGGACTATCCGAACGCTTTGACTCAACCATTGGAGCAGGAACCGTACTTATGCCTTTTGGTGGTAAATATCAACGTACTCCGATTCAGGCAATGGCCAATCTTATTTCTGTAGAAGAAGGTCATACAAATACATGTTCACTTATGTCCTGGGGCTTCAATCCTTATGTATCCGAAAAGGATCCATATAGAGGAGCTTATCTTGCGGTAGTTGAATCTGTATCAAAATTAATTGCTACCGGTTCATCGTTTAATGATATTTATCTTACGTTCCAGGAGTATTTTGAAAGGCTTGGAACAGATGGCGTTAAATGGGGAAAACCACTCGCCGCAGTACTCGGTGCATATAAGGCTCAGATGGAGCTCGGTATAGCCGCAATCGGCGGTAAGGATTCCATGAGCGGATCCTTTGAAGATTTAAATGTTCCGCCTACACTCGTATCCTTTGCCGTTACAACAACAAATGCTGAGAATATAAAGAGCCCGGAGTTTAAGAACGCAGGAAATAATGTTGTTCTCATTAAACCTATTTATGATGCTGATACCGGACTTCCTTCCGGAAAATCATTAAAGGCAGTATATGATAAGGTTTCTGAGCTCATGCAAGCAAAGAAAGCTCTTAGCGCATATACACCCGGATTTGGAGGTGTGGCTGAAGGAGTAATGAAGATGTGCATGGGTAACGGCATATCTTTCAAATTTAACAGCGAAATAAATCCTGATGATATTTTCAAATCCAGATATGGCTCGTTTATCCTGGAGGTTACGGATGCAGCACAGACAAAATTCAATCAGGATGAAGACTATAGAGCATTCCTTAAAGGGCAGGGGATAGATGCTGTCCTCCTCGGTGAAACAGACGATTCAGGATATATTTCCTTCTTAGATGAGCAGGTGGCTTTAGAAGAAATCATTGACGCTTACGAAAGCAAACTTGAATCTGTTTATAGCTGTAATATTAAAACCGAAGAAATAGATAAGACAGAATTTACATTTAACGATGCAGGATCAAAAGATAATAATCTATCGTTTAATGTTAATACAGGAAAAGGGCCGTCAGTACTTATACCGGTATTCCCGGGTACAAACTGTGAATACGACTCCGCAAAGGCCTTTAGAGATGCCGGAGCCAATACAGAAATATTCATTATAAAGAATCTTTCCCAGGAGGATGTTATAAAATCCGTAGAAGATTTTGCAGCCGCGATCAAACGTTCTGAAATAATATTTATTCCTGGCGGATTCTCCGCGGGCGACGAACCCGATGGCTCAGGTAAATTCATCACTTCCTTCTTTAGAAATGATGAAATCAAAGAAGCCGTTAGCGACCTCTTGGATGAGAGAAAAGGCCTCATGGCAGGTATTTGTAACGGGTTCCAGGCTTTGATTAAGCTCGGTCTAGTGCCATATGGAAAGATTATGGATATGGACGCGAATTGCCCAACACTTACATTTAATGAGATAGGAAGGCACCAATCAAAGCTTGTTAGAACGAGAATCGCATCAAATATGTCTCCATGGCTTGCTGATACAATGCCCGGAGAGATCTATACAGTTCCAATTTCACACGGCGAGGGGAGATTTATAGCTAGGCCAGAACTAATAGCCGAAATGGCTAAAAACGGTCAAATCGCCACTCAATATGTCGATTTAGAAGGAAATATAACTAATAACATTCAATTTAATCCAAACGGCTCATATAACGCCATAGAGGGTATTACATCGCCGGATGGGCGAATATTCGGTAAAATGGGACATTCTGAGCGTATAGGCGAACATTTGTATAAAAACGTTCCAGGTAACTTTGATATAGGAATGTTTAGATCTGCAGTCAAATACTTTAAATAAGGAGGAATGATATATGTGCTTCTTATTTAAAAAACCCAGACCCAAGTCGGTTAATTCCTTGGACAAAAGATTCCAAGAAGAACGTGAAGAAGATGAAATACTATATTACGATCTCTTGGATGACGACGAATATGATGAAGAATAATTGATATCAATAAAAAGACTCCATGGATTTTATGGAGTCTCTTTTATGGGGAAAACCTTATGGGGAAGGTATAAAAATGGGCGTGATTTACGAAATATAACTATTCCTAAAATCATAATTTTCGGAAATGTTATATCTATTTTAACTAGAGATGGGCAAAAGCCCCCCCGTATTGATATTTCAATGATTACAGGCTCAATATGACCATTTTTTACAAGGTATTACTTATCGACTATGTATATAAAAGTCGCTTAAATCGAAAATTAGAGCCTCTGTTTTTTGACGTTTTTTTGCGATTTTCGTTATGTATAGTTTTTATATATTAGCTGCAAATTTTTAAGTATATTAATAAGTATTTTGTCTAAAACATCGGTATTAATATCTCTTGTCCAGGAATCAATTGTCCATTCTGGATTTCGTTTACTACACTTATATCATATATATACATTCTGATATCTGTTTTGGCATCTACATACTTTGATGCAATATCCCATAGCGTATCGCCGGTCTTAACAATTACGGTCTCATAGATTGGTTCTGTTGAACCGGATACATATTCAGGTCTAAGTACGAAACTTACCATTCCAAAGATTATCAGGATCATGGATATGATAAAAAGAATAAATCTTGTTTTGGACTCTACTCTATATTTCTTAAACATCTCTTCCCTCACTTTTTCTAAAACAAACCTTTGTTCTTTTTCTAATATAGCAGATAAAAATATCTTTGTCAATAGAAAACGAAAATTTGTTCTTATTATTTTACACATCTTAAAAACGTGTATTTTTCAATACTTTTATGTTCTAAACAATTACTGATAGACATTTTTTTAAATAAAAAAGCGGGTGTAAAACCCGCAATTTTGTGAACTTTTGTTTTATTATTTTAATGTTAGACAGTTATTATCCCCTCTTCCGCAAGGCTTTCCAATGTAGAAACTAAGCCCAGTTTTCCATGTTCGTAGGTCAGTGCGCCTTGATAATAAACATTATATGGCTCTCTCATTGGACCATCGGCCGAGAGTTCAATAGATGCTCCCTGTACAAAGGTCCCTGCGGCCATAATCACTTCATCATCATATCCGGGCATCTCAGATGCAACAGGAGAAGCAAAGGAATCAATCGGTGAAGCGGATTGAATTCCTTTACAGAAAGCATAGACGGCTTCCTTTGATCCGAGTTTTATTGCCTGAATTATATCGGCTCTTTCCATAGAGAAATCCGGACAGATATCATAGCCGAGCTTCTGATAAACCTTACCAAAGAGCATCGCAGACTTTAATGCTCCTGCTGTAATATGCGGTGCCATGAATATCCCTTGGAGCATAGCGCGGGTCTGCCCAAACGTGAGACCGCATTCAGCTCCAATCCCTGGACAAGTAAGCCTATAAGAGATTCTATCTATTAAATCTTCGCGTCCTACAACATATCCGCCGGAAAGAGCAAGGCCTCCCCCTGGATTTTTTATGAGAGAACCGCATACCAAATCGGCACCTACAGCCGAAGGTTCATCCGAAGAGACAAATTCACAGTAACAATTATCCACCATTATTACAGCATCGCTTCCAAGATTACGAACAAATGTTACAAATCCTTTAATTTGGTTTACAGTAATACTTTTACGCCAACCATAGCCGGTTGATCTCTGTATTGCGAGCATCCGAGGACGATCTTCTTTGATGAGCTTTTCTATTTTTTCAAAGTCAAATTCACCATCAATCAAATCGACCGTCTCATAATCAATACCAAGCTCCTTTAATGTGCCCGGATTGGGATTTTCATCGGATCCAATGATTGATTGCAAGGTGTCATAAGGTTCTCCGGTGCAATAAACAAGTTTTTCTCCGGGCTTTAGAACGCCCAAAATCGCCAGAGAAATCGCATGTGTGCCATTTACAATATTTGTCCTTACAAGTGCTCTTTCGGCTCCGAAAACGCTGGAATAAACCTTCTCAACGGCATCGCGACCATCGTCGTTATAGCCGTAGCCTGTTCTCCAGGCAAAATGCGAATCGGAAATGCGATTCTCGGTAAATGCGTCCAGAACCTTTTTCTGAAGTTCAAAAGAAAGCCTATCAATTTCAGAAAAGGCATCCTTTAGTTCGTTTTCCAAAGCTTCTGTCATAGATATAATTTTACGCCTTAAATCTTCGTTCATTTTTTAGTGCGTTCCTTTTCCCATTCCATATCCTTTACGAGGTTTCGTTTAACATCTTGTTTATGCTTTGCGTAAAGCTGCGTTGTCGTAACCTGTTCATGATCAAGTAGCGCGGCAACATCATAAATAGAATTTCCTCGGCCGATAAGGCTTGTCGCCGCTGTGGCTCTTAGCTTATGCGGACTATATCCAGCGGATCTTGCAGTTTCCATTCCGATTGAGGTGTATTTTTTTACAAGTTCCCTCACCTGTCTTTCGGTCATTCTTGTGCCTCTAAGCGATAGAAAGAGCGCATCTCTTACATCCTCACTTAGATCCTCAGATCTCTTTCTTTCGTTATCTATATAGTCGTGAATAGCCGCAGTCACAGAATCGTTTAATGGCATTACGCTTTCTTTTCCGCGCTTTCTGTAAATCTTAAACTCGCCTCTGTTAAAATTGAAGGAGCTTATATTAAGCTGCCAAAGTTCGGAGAGTCTTAATCCATAAGTAATAAACAAAAGCAAAATCGCCTTGTCTCTTTTCTTTGTTTTCTCCCAATATGAAAGTTCATGAGGAGTTAAGCCGGCTCCGGTAGAAACGGCATCCAGCATTTTCATTACTTCGTCGTCCTGCAATGCCTTTATCTCGCGTTCTCCGGCTTTAGGAACTCTTATGGGATCAAATCCGTCAGTGATATTCTTTTCTATTTTTTCGTCTCTATAAAGATGCTTGAACATAACCGAAAGAGATGATTTCTTTCGTGCAAGAGTTTTGTTGTTATTCTCATAGACATAGCGCACTCCATCTTTTTCTATTGAATACTTTCTGCAGTAATCGATAAACACATTGATGTCAGATGCCTTTAAAGAATTAAACTCCTTTAAGCTAATATCCTTAAGCTCGGTAGCTGAGCTCAGTCCGGAATCAATCATATATTCCAAGAAGAATTTAATGTCGTGAAGATATGCCCATCTTGTCATCGGGAGAACGTTTCCGCGCAGATAAATGAAAAAACTGCGCAAGAAAGCAGGCAGGACATTTTCAATATCCTCGCACTCCATATATATCTGGGCTTCATGCTCTACGATATTATCCGGTTTATCGCTCTTGTTATGTACTACAATCTTTTTCTTAGCCATTCAATAATTACCTTAGCGGTTTCTTCTTCGCTTCCTATTTCGCTTATATCAAACCATTTGATTCCTTCTGGGCGTTCTTCATAATTTCCGTATTTTCTGAGCCATGTCATCTGACGCTTTGCATAATGCCTTGAATTTGTTTTAACATCATTTATAGCATCTTCAAAAGATATTTCTCCGTTTAAATAAGAAATAATTTCTTTATATCCAATTCCCTTCATTGACATATAGTTTTCGTCAAGACCCATTTCCATAAGTGCTTTAACTTCATCAATAAGTCCCGCCTCAACCATCATATCAACTCTTTTATTTATTCTATCATATAATTCTTCTCTATCGCGTTTAAGTCCTACCATAATAAGTTCGTAATCGTTTCGTAAACTAAGGTCTCTAGAGAAGTCATTTATGGTCTTCCCCTCCTCTATTGTTTCAATAGCACGAACAACGCGTTTAATATTGTTTGGATGTATTCTCTCCGCAACTTCGGGATCAAGCTTAAGTAGTATTTCAAATAATGCTTCCGGTCCCTTTTCATCGGCAATTCTATAATACTCATCGCGCTTTGATGTCTTGGGAGGCGCTGCGGCAAAATCCATCTCATAGATTACGGAATCCATATATAAGCCGGTACCGCCGGAGAGAACGGGAAGCTTTCCGTTATCGTTTACTTTTTTAATAGTTTCCCTTGCAAGATTTGAGTAATCCGATACCGTAAACTCTTCCATTGGATCGCAAATATCTATTAGATGATGCTTAACGATTTTCTGTTCATCAGGCGTAGGTTTTGCGCTTCCTATATCCATTCCGCGATAAACTTGCATAGAATCGCAGGAGATGATTTCCCCATCAAAGTTCTTGCAGACTTCCATTGCTATTTTTGTTTTCCCTACGGATGTCGGACCAGAAAGCGTGAGCAATTTAATCATCCCTGAACCCTCTTGAACATTCTCTCTATATCATAAAGCCTAAATTTAATAAATGTAGGTCTTCCGTGCGGACAAGAATAAGGATTTCCACATGCTTTTAGCTGCGATATAAGAGCATTGATTTCTTCATTTGTAATCTTGTCGTGAGCCTTTATGGAACTCTTGCATGCCTTTGTAATAAGTTTATCTATTACCACGCGATTACCGAGAGGGTTTCCTTCATGATATTCATCAACAAATGTATTTACAAAATCCTCCGCCTCGCTTATTTCCATAAACTCCGGAATCTCTCTTAAGATAAAACTATTCTCTCCAAAGAGTTCCAATGAGAAGCCCATCTTTGTTAGAATGCCTACCCAGTTTTCATCATCTATAAGCTCCACAGGAACATCAATCGTTATCGGAAGAAGCAAGATTTGACTATTCTTCTCACTATTTGTATAAGCAGAGATAAACTTTTCGTAGTTGATTCTTTCGTGAGCGGCATGCTGATCGAATAGATAGAAGTTCTCTTCATCCGTCGCCGTGATATAAGTATTGAAAATCGTCTCGCCAAAGGTCAAATCATCAAAGTCAAAAGGAAGAACTCCAGTCGCAACAATATCAGGATTTCCAAGTTCTTCTATTATTTCATTTGAAGGACTAAGCGTTTTCTTTTCACGAGTTTCCTGCTTTAAGAAATCTCTTATTCCTACTTGTTCACCCTTTTCAAATATGACGTTTGGCGCTTTGGAATTATTGTCTTTGGAGGAGCTTACTTCATTATTGAAAGAAGCCTTACCGGGAGATCCTTTGTAAGAAGAAACACTCTCCTCTGCTTTTACATAGATGTCTTGAGAAGTAGAAACCGCGTCCTTTTTGTTAAGGGCATCGATTACCGCATCCTGAACCAATGATATGACTTCAATATCGTTATCAAATTTAACTTCTTTCTTATTTGGATGAATATTTACATCTACATCATTTGGATCTATTTCAACAAAGAGAAATGCTATTGGACTTCTACCTTCAAAGAGCCTTTCCTTATATCCGAGCGAAAGTCCTTTTTCTATCACGGAACTTTTTACCGTTCGTCCGTTAACAAAGAAATACTGACTTCTTTTATTGGCTCTAGAAAAAGAAGGTCTTGATATATAACCGTAAATCTCAAGTCCCTTTCTCTTTAATTCGCAAGGAATGAGTTCTTTATACTCTCTGTCCTTATATACGGAAAGAATCGCAGCCTTCAAATCATTATTGCCGATCGTAGAAAAAACTGTTTTTCCATTTGATATCAGTTTGAATCTTATATCTGTTCTGGTAATCGCAAGTCTTGATACCATATCAATAATCTGTCCACTCTCTGAAGATTCGGTTTTCATGAACTTTAGACGAGCTGGAAGATTGTAGAACAAATCCCTCACAATAATAGTTGTGCCGCGCGGACAACCAATTGATTCAAACGTTAGTTTTTCTCCACCGTGGAGGACAATTCTTTGACCGGTCTTTTCATCTTCGGTCTTTGTTATAAGCTCAAGCCTTGATACCGCAGCAATACTAGAAAGCGCCTCTCCTCTAAACCCAAGCGTGATAAGATTTCTAAGGTCTTCGGTTTTGGAGATTTTACTTGTGGCATGACGAAGAAATGCTTTTTCCACATCATCCTTTTCTATTCCGATTCCATTATCGGAAACGCGTATACTCTCTTTTCCTCCGCCTGTTATTTCCACGGTAATATCGGTTGAACCCGCATCTATTGCGTTTTCAACCAATTCCTTTACAACGGAAACAGGTCTTTCTATGACCTCTCCCGCAGCAATTTTATCTGCTACGTCTTTTGGGAGGATATTGATTCTCATTTTATAAGATCCTTCAATTCTTCAAGTATGCTTATCGCCTCAGACGGCTTTACATTCATTAAATCTATATTCTTTACTTTTTCTACAATTTCATTTCCTTCGTTTGGATTAAATAGCGAAAGCTGCTCCCCAACCTCCGGAACATATTCTTCCTTGGAAACAATATTGTATTCGCGCGAGTCATTCTCCAGCATATAAAGCTTTTTATTTGCTCCCTCCAAAATGCTTTCCGGTACACCTGCAAGCTTTGCAACATGAATACCATAACTTCTGCTTGCGCCACCCGGGACAATCTTATGCAAGAAAACTATCTCGCCATTATCTTCTGACACATCAACATTAAGATTGAATGCTCCTTCAAGACTATCCTCAAGTGCCGTAAGTTCATGATAATGAGTGGCAAATAGAGTTCTAATATGCGTATTCTTATTGCAAAGATATTCACAAGTAGCCCATGCTATGGAAAGTCCGTCATAGGTGCTTGTTCCTCTACCGATTTCATCAAGGATTATAAGCGATCTCTCCCCTGCTCCATTTAGGATATAAGAGAGTTCGCTCATTTCTACATAGAAAGTAGATTGTCCCTGGGCAAGATTGTCCGATGCTCCAATTCTTGTAAAGATTCTGTCGCAAATTCCTATATGCGCTTTTTCCGCAGGAACAAAGCATCCAACCTGAGCCATGAGTACAATGAGTGCGGTCTGCCTCATATATGTTGACTTACCGCTCATATTTGGACCTGTGATAATTGCGAGAGAATGATCTTTATCATCTAAATATGTATCGTTAGATACAAATAGCTTTGATTGTTCTGTCTGTTCAACAACAGGATGTCTTCCACTGATAATCTCAAGTACAAGGCTATCATCAACATGAGGTTTTATATAAGCGTTTCTTGCTGATACGATGGCAAATGAATTTAGAACGTCAAGTTCTGCAACTGCATAAGATGTCTTCTGGATGATTGGAACAAGCTCCATAATCTTATCTCTAAGTTCGCAGAATAGATCGTATTCAAGCTTGTTAATCTTTGTCTCTGCATTGAGAACAATGCCCTCCATCTCCTCGAGCTCGGGCGTAATATATCTTTCGTTGTTTACCAGCGTTTGCTTTCTAATATAATTATCCGGAACCAGTGAAATGTTGGATTTTGTAACATCAATATAGTAGCCAAAAACTTTATTGAATCCAACCTTTAGGTTTTTGATTCCGGTTCTTTCTTTCTCGCGAACTTCTAGACCTGCTATCCAATCCTTTGCATCTTTAATTGAAAGTTTTAGACTATCTAGTTCTTCCGAATAACCGTTTCTAATAAGTCCGCCTTCTTTTATGGTTGGACCCGCATCTATATCAATTGCTCTTTCAATTTCTGCGCTAACATCGGAAAAGTCTTCAATACTTTCATTTATACTCTCAAGATAAGGAGTCTTTACATAGCTAAGGCAGTTTTTAATCTCCGGGAGCGCATCAAAAGAATTCTTTAGCGCAAGCATATCCCTTCCATTGGCATGTCCCGAGGCTATCCTTGCAGCAAGCCTCTCAAAATCATATATTTCATTAAGCGCTTCATTTAAATTGTTCTGGATTAATGGATCTAGAAGAAGTTCCTCAACAGAGTCCAGACGTCTATTGATTTCAGTAACCTCTTTAAGAGGCTCGGATATCCATGACTTCAGGAGTCTTGCGCCCATGGCCGTTTTGGTCTTATCGAGTATTCCCAGAAGCGATCCTTGTTTTCTCTTGTCGTAAAGAGTTTCAAGAATCTCAAGATTTCTGATCGTGGCCTTGTCAAGTGACATTCTTCTTCCGATATCAAAATAAGAGCATTTTGTAATCTGCTTCAGGTTTTGCTTTTGAGTCTCAAGAAGATAAGAAAGAAGTGCGCCAAGGCTCATGATGGCTCCATCTCTGCCATTTAATCCAATTGACGGAATGGCCCCCTTACCGAGCTGAGCGGAAATCAAATCCATAGCAGAGTTTATCTGGAAATAACCATCTCCAATTACGCTTACATACGCACTAGATACATTTTCAATATCTTCGGTGCCGTATATTTCGTCAAATGCCTTGTTAACCAAAACTTCTTTAGGAGAAAGACGCGCTATCTTATCAATCGCTTCACCGTATGAGTTTCTGCTATCAAGAATCTCTGTTACGGCTAATTCTCCAGTGGAAATATCACAGTAAGAAAGCCCGAGTCCATCTTTGAATTTTGCGATTGAAAGAAGATAATTGTTCTCCCCTTCCGGAATCATCATCTCAGGTGTCAATGTCCCAGGGGTTATAATTCTAATTACTTCTCTTGCGACTATTCCCTTTGCTGTACTCGGATCTTCCACCTGTTCACAAATAGCAACCTTATATCCTTTTTCTACAAGCCTTGCTATATACATGTCTGCGGCATGAAAAGGAACGCCGCACATTGGTGCGCGCTCTTCTTGACCGCAGTTCTTTCCTGTTAGTGTTAATTCCAATTCTCTGGATCCGGTATATGCATCATCAAAGAACATCTCATAAAAATCTCCCAACCTAAAGAACAGTATGCAATCCTGATACTGTGCTTTGATTTCCATATACTGTTTCATCATGGGAGATAATTTATCCGTCATATATATTCCTTTTAAAACAGGCAGCGGAGATAACCCCGCTGCCGATAAGATTACTTTCCGAGCTTTTTGTTATATGCTTCAATTCCAAGTCTTATTAGTTCGGCGCCTCTTCTCATATCCGCTTGGTTAAGAACATAGGCTATTCTGATTTCATCTTTACCAAGCCCCGGAGTAGCGTAGAATCCTTCAGCCGGAGCAAACATTACGCTTTCACCATTATCTTCAAATTCCTCAAGGAGGAAAACAAGGAAATCTTCAACATTCTCAACAGGAAGTTTAACCGTCATATAGAATGAACCTCCGGGCTTTTGACAAACAACTCCAGGAATCTTCATCATTTCCTCATATACAACATCTCTTCTTCCGCAATATTCCTTTTTGACTTCATCATAGTATGATGTCGGAAGCTTGAAGAGTCCTGCTGAACCAATCTGATCAACAGTTGATACGCAGAGTCTTGCCTGCGCAATCTTCATGGCCATGCTCATGAATTCTTTGTTCTTTGAAAGAAGAAGACCGATTCTTGCGCCGCAAGCCGAGAAACGTTTGGAAACAGAATCAATTATTATAACTCTGTCGGCATATTCAGGAAGCATTCCAAAGGATGTTACTTCTCTATCGTCGTATGCAAATTCTCTATATACTTCATCAGCGATAACAAAGAGATCATGTTCCTTTGCGATTTCACAGATTAACCGCATTTCATCAAGCGTAAGAACGTTTCCTGTCGGATTTCCCGGTGAGATACAGCAGATTACACGTGTCTTATCTGTGATAAGAGGTTCAATTTGCTCCCTTGTTGCATAGCTGAATCCGTCCTCTGCCTTTGTTGTAATAGGAACAATCTTTCCACCTGCAGATGTAAGGAAGGTATGATAGTTTGTATAGAATGGTTCTGCGAGAAGAACTTCTTCTCCCGGATTTACCAAGGTCAAGAATGCCATGGTAAGTGCCTCTGAACCACCGTTTGTTACGATCATATCGCTTCTTTCAAAGTCGATTCCATAAAGTTTGTAATAATCTATAACTGCATCCTGAAGGTCGGTTATTCCTCCTGACTCGGCATATTTGATTACCTCCGCTTGGTATGCTCTTATGGCATCCATAAAGCAGTCCGGTGTCTCAACATCAGGCTGACCAATGTTTAGATGATAAACCTTCTTCCCCGATTCTTCGGCCTTTATAGCCATTGGGTTGAACCTTCTGATTGGGGAAAACTGCATTTCCTGCACTCTTTCTGAAAACTTCATTTACTCGACCTCCATAGTTTGTAATAGATCTAATTTTTCGTGAGCTTTACTTACCGTTTGCTCAATTATGTCCGACATTTCATTATACCTCATATCGCCATCTTTGTTAAGAAGAAGAAGATACTCTATATTCCCCTTTCCTCCCTTAATTGGCGAAAAATCGAGGTTTTCAAAGCCAAAGCCCGACTCCTTTGCATAATCCAAGACATTTGAAATTACCGAGGAATGGACTTTAGGATCCTTGACTATACCCTTTTTCCCGACCTGCTCTTTTCCGGCCTCAAACTGCGGCTTTATCAAAGCGCAAACCTTACCTCCACTCTTAAGAAACTCGGCACATTTTGGAAAAATATGTTTTAAGGAGATAAATGATACATCTATGCTTGCAAAATCGATTTTATCTTTAATGATCGGGTTTTCAGAATTGTCCTCAAATAGACGGAAATTACAGCGCTCTATATTTACTACGCGTTCATCGGTTCTCAATGAATAATCCAGCTGCCCATATCCAACGTCTATGGCATAGACTTTTTCTGCGCCATTCTTGAGCATGCAGTCCGTGAATCCACCAGTGGATGCGCCAATATCCATACATACTGCCCCTTCTAGCTCAATATTAAAGGATTTAAGCGCCTTTTCAAGCTTCAGGCCACCTCTACTCACATAGGGACATTTGTCGCCTTTATGGACGATTTCGACGTCTTCTGAAACTGACATTCCAGGTTTATCAAACACCGCACCATCTACAGTTATTTCACCTGCCATGATGGCGGCCTTTGCCTTTTCTCTTGATGTAAAATACCCTCTCTCAACAAGGATAATATCCAGTCTTTTTTTCAACTCTTATTTCTCCTTATTAGAAATATAGGTTTTTATTCTATTGGCTATGCCTTCTGCATCCATCTCGTAACGTTTAAATATATCGCTTGGGGATCCTTGCTCTATAAATTTATTAGGCCAAGAAATAGAAAGAACATCCTTATCGCTGTTTAATGCTCTAAATCTCTCGCCAAAGCCACCATGAGAAGTATTGTCTTCAACCGTAACAATGGTTTTAGCATTCTGGATTCCGGGATAATCTTCCTCAAATCTATTTCCAAATATACCGACATTCAAAACAGCAAAGTTAAGGCCCTCGCTATCAAGAATATCCGCAGCATCAAGTGCATGAGAAAGCATTGTACCAACGGCAAGAATGATTCCGTCTTTTCCATCACGAACAAGGATATTCTTTCCCGAGAAATGTTCCTTTGTAAGCGACTCGGTAATGGCTGTTCCTCTCGGATATCTTATTGCAGACGGAGAATCAAGATTAATAGAGTATTCAAGCATTTCTTTTAGCTGAACACCGTCGCATGGAGCAAGAATCGTCATATTTGGCATTGTGAGAAGAAATGATATATCAAATATTCCCTGATGGGTTTCGCCATCTGCTCCGACAAGTCCTGCTCTATCTACCGCAAGAGTTACAGGTAAATTTTGCATGCATATATCCTCAAGGATTTCATCGTATGCCCTTTGCAGGAACGAAGAATATATCGGAACTACAGGATGAAGTCCGGATATGGCTTGTCCCGCTGCCATAATAACAGCATTAGCTTCAGCTATACCTACATCAAAGACTCTTCCCGAGAGTTTAGTCTCCATGATTCCAAGTCCCGTTGCCTCTGTCATTGCAGCGCTTATTGCAGTTATTCTGTTATCATCCTTTGCGATTTCATATAAAGCGTCTCCAAAGAGATCCGAATATGTAGTTTTACTTGAAGATAGCGGCTTTCCGCTTTCCGGATCAAACTCGCCAATTCCGTGGAATCTATCCGGACGTTTTTCGGCGTGGATATAGCCCTTTCCCTTTGTCGTAATTGCATGCACTATAACAGGACCGTCAAATCGCTTTGCCTGCTCAAAAACGGAAATCAAGCTGTCAAGATCATGCCCATCAATAGGTCCAAGATATGTCAGACCTAGTTCTTCAAACAATACACCATCATTGATGATTGCGTATTTAAGTCTTTCCTTTGTTCCGCCGAGTGCGTATTTAAGATTGCGACCAATAACAGGAATCTTGTCCAAGGCATCCTTCAGTTTTTCCTTGGCATCCTTATACTTTTCGGATGTCCTAAGCTTACCGAGATGCTCAGAAAGTCCTCCGATATTCTTTGAAATTGACATTCCGTTATCGTTAAGGACTATAATCACTTTTCTTCCGGATTGACCGATTGAGTTAATCGCTTCAAAAGCCGGTCCTCCCGTCATGGAACCGTCGCCGATTACGGCAATTACATCATAGTCTTCCTCTTTTAAATCTCTTGCTGTTGCAATACCAAAAGCAGCGGAAAGAGAAGTGCTTGAATGACCTGTATCATAGACATCATATTCGCTTTCCGATCTTTTGGGGAATCCGCTGAGTCCATCTGTTTTTCTTAAGGTATCAAATTGGTCGCGCCTTCCGGTTAACATTTTATGCACATAGGTCTGATGACCTACATCCCAGATGAGCTTATCCTTTGGAGTATTAAAAACCTTATGAAGAGCCAATGTCAGTTCAACAACTCCAAGGTTTGATGCTAGATGTCCCCCGGTTTTTGAAACTGACTCAACAAGAAACTCTCTTATTTCTTTTGCCAAAAGTTCAAGTTC
The DNA here is from genome assembly GCA_017445315.1 of Bacillota bacterium. Classification (GTDB taxonomy): domain Bacteria; phylum Bacillota; class Clostridia; order Peptostreptococcales; family Anaerovoracaceae; genus Eubacterium_B. The sequence goes on from JAFSUI010000013.1 coordinate 58,770, forward strand.
TTTGGTATTAAGTTTATTTAAATCCGAAGGATTATTTATTTCTTCAAGTAAAATTGCCATCTCTATGCCCTATTAGTAAGTCCTTTTTTCCAAATCTTGAACCAGAGTCTTAAAGAACTCTGCGTTATCATAATAATTAGAAATTGCATCAACTGCCTGCTTTGTTATTTCAGAAAGCATTCTTTCACTTTCATCAATTCCATGTATTGATACATAGGTTGTTTTCTTTTTGTCTTCATCGGATCCCGGAGTCTTACCGAGAATCTCTTTATTACCCTTTACGTCCAAAATATCATCCGCAATCTGAAATGCCAGCCCGAGTTTTTCCGCATAACGACTCATAGCATTAAACATTTCTTTATCGGCTCCGCCTATATATAGACCGGCTTGAACTGCAGAAACTGTTAATGCGGCGGTCTTGTTTCTATGGATAAAGCTTAATATGCTATCATCCACATCGGTATTTGACTCATTTAAAATATCTGCAGTCTGTCCTGCAATCATACCTTGGACGCCTGCACCTTTTGCTATGGCGTACATGGCGTTTATTCGCTTTGATAATTCGTCGGAATTACCAAAATACATCATCATGTCCTTTGACATTATTTCAAATGCAGAGTTGAGAAGAGCATCTCCGGCAAGAATAGCCATTCCATCTCCAAACACCTTGTGATTGGTTGGCTTACCTCTTCTCAAATCGTCGTTATCCATTGCAGGAAGATCGTCATGGATGAGAGAGTAAGTATGTATAAACTCAATCGCACAGGCATAAGGAAGAGCGGCTTTGCTCTTTCCACCGGCAAACTCACAAGCAGCCAAAAGAAGTACAGGCCTTAGCCTCTTTCCTCCGGCTGAGAGTGAATACTGCATCGCCTCTTTTATTTTCTCGGAACGCGGATCTACATGTGGAAGATAATCAAGGAGAAAACTTTCTATCTCCACTTTATATTCTTCATAATTCTCCCTCATCGTATTCCTCCTCACCAAAGATCTGGATCTTTTGCTTGGTTTCCTCAAGTATCTTCTTGCAAAGTTCGTACTGCTTTAAGCCTTCCTCATAGCAAGAAATCGACTCGTCGAGAGTTAAATCGCGTTTTTTAATCTTTTCAGAACAGTTTTTTAATTCTTTTAATGCTTCTTCAAAGCTTATATTTTTCTTTGCCATTTTATCACCTACTCAATACGACAATCCTTTTTGCCATCGTTTAATGTGATGACATATTTCTTCCCTTTTAGGAGCTTCTTGGCAGAGGTTATGGGTTTTCCGGATTCTCCGGAGACTATCGCAAACCCTTTATCAAGTACATTCCTTGGGTCGTTTTCTTTTAGTACCAGAAAACTTGATGATATTTCGTTTTCCTTTGAAGAAATGATTTCCCTCATGGAATTGTTAATTATATTAATCTGGTTCTGCATGGAGAGCTCTGCCTGAAGAAGATTTCCCGTAAGATATGTTCCGAGGCTTTTAATATACTCGTTCATCTCTCCAAGAATATCTTTTCTGTCTCTTACGGCAATCTGTGCGGCGGCTGTCGGAGTCTCAGCCCTGACATCTGCAACAAGGTCCGAAATGCTTATATCTATTTCATGACCCACCGCCGAGATTATCGGTATCTCACTTCTATATATCGCACGCGCGAGTCCTTCGTCATTAAACGCGGCTAGGTCTTCAGGCGCTCCGCCTCCACGACCTACGATAAGTAAATCAATACTGTCTTTTAAATGCTCATTTATATAATCAATAGTCTCACTTATATTTCCGGCCGCCTGCCTTCCCTGAACCAACACCGGAAACAAAGTCATATCCGTGAGATTTGTCCTTTTACATAGGATCTTCTTAATATCCTCAAATGCCGCACCTGAATCCGATGTAACAACGCCAATATGCTTTGGATATCTCGGGAGAGGTTTCTTATGTGTTTTGGCAAATAAACCTTCTTTTTCGAGTTTGTTCTTTAATCTTTCAAACTCCTTTGCAAGTTCACCTTCTCCTGCACGTTCAATCGTTCTCACCCAAAGAGAATACTCGCCTCTTGATGGAAGAGATCCGATAGAGCCCTCAATAATAACTGCATCTCCTTCAGTAAGGCTTAATGCCACGTCGTCAATTCTATTGTTAAAGATGACGCATTGGAGCTTGCTCTTTCCATCCGATATCGTAAGATAAATATTTCCGTTATTATGGGGTTTATAATATGTTATATCTCCTTCAACGCGAACATACCTCAGAAGAGGATCTGTCTGAAGCAAATTTTTAATATATTCATTCAGTTGTGATACTGTTATTGGTTTTCCGGCCAAAACTTATCTCCTCCCAAAAAGGCTATTCCGATTGCATTGTCCGAGGAAAGCGCCGGGTCCGAAAAGCAAATATTATACTTATCAAAATCCTTAAGGCCCCTTCTTATAAACTTGCTTGCGGACACTCCTCCGGAAAATAGGAAACCGTCAATATTTTCATCTCCAAGTATTTCTTTTGTTAATGAAGTTTCTGTTATTTCTTTTATGCACTCAAGTATTCTTTCAAAGAGCATATAAGAAAGTTCTTCAGAAGACACCGAAGAAAGAATTTTCTTTGCCGCCGTCTCTATTCCCGAAAGATTAAATGATAGACCATCCATCTTAATACGCGTAAGAAGATTCTTATAATCTTTTGTAGGAGCAAAAGAAAAAGCGAGCGAATCTATTTTCTCTCCTCCCGGGAACTTAAATCCGAGTTCATTTGCTATTCTATCAAGAAGTTGCCCAAAGGATATATCCAGTGATCCTCCGAGCAAATCTATCCTTCCATTGTCATATAAGAGGATCTCTGTTGTACCACCCGAGAAATGCGCAAACACAATTCTCTTGCTATTTCTTAAATTGGTGAATCTTACAGCTGACGCAAGATGCCCTTCTTGATGACTAAAATAGTGTTTTTCACATTTTATAAGTGACGCTATAACGTCACACTGCTTCATCCCAGCTAAAAAGCAAGGCATATAAGAGCCTTCTAAAGGCCTTGGACGAGAGCTTGCGGAAACGGATATGATTTTACCATCTACAGTCTTATCAAATGCTTCTTCAAGAAGTATCGGAAGATTTGATATATGCTGAAAGAGCGCCTCCTGCTGACGGATTCCAAGCATGCCATCTTTAACTTCAAGAAATATCCTTCCGTCATAGATGATATTGTCTTATTTATCTACTACGGCTACAGATGTCTTATAATTACTTGTATCTATTCCTATAGAATATTCTTTCATTATATTTGGACCTTATTTATCGCCAATGGACTTGACTATAGACGATAGTATTCCGTTTATATATGATGGCGAATTTTCTTCTCCGTATTTCTTTGCGAGTTCAACCGCTTCATTAATTGAAACTGAATGCGGTACATCCGAATGCATAATCTCGGATACGGAAACTCTGAGAATTGCTATGTCCGTTTTGGGCATTCTTTTGACATCCCATTTTACGCAATTCTTCTGGATGGTCTTATCTATTTCTTCTTTTTTGTTGCAGAGGATGCTAAAAATCTCGGAGCAATACTCTTCTTGCTTTCCAAGATCAAATCCCAGAAAAGAAGCTTCTTTGTCTATATCAAAATTGTTTAGTGCATCCATCTGGAACGCAACGGTCATCATATATTCTCTTGCTTCGGATCTAGTCATTTTCATCTCCCATATCAACGCCTTCTACGTGAATATTAATATCGCTAAGTCCAATACCGACATCCTTTTTTACATCGCTTTGAATCCGTCTTTGGAGTTCCCATGCAAGCTGCGGGATTTTGATGCCATATTCTACGCGAATATAGACATCAAGTACGAGATTGTCGGTCTTGTCTCGGACTATCTTTATTCCGTCTCTCACAAAGGTATCGCGTGCAAGTATTCCGCCTCTTATTACATCAGGTACATCAGCCATCTTTGTGACGCCCTTCATTTCGGAAACAGATTTTGCGACAATAGTTATTAGACTTTCTTCAAAAACATCTTTTTTTGTATCAGTCTTCACTTTCTTCTACGCTTTCTTCAGGTGGGAGTATCTCCATCTTGATTTTTTCTATTCTGCGGTCTGCAACCGAAAGAACAGTGAATCTATAATTCTTATACTCAACCACTCTTCCCTTATCACCGTCTGCAGGAATCTCGCCAAGAAGTTCCATGACAAGACCACCAACGGTTTCGCTGTTTTCGGATTCCAGATTGATATCCAGTTCCTCATTCAAATCGTCAATATATGTCTTTCCGTTTACTATAGCTGTTGAATCGTCGATCTTCTTAAGGGCAAATTCTTCTTCGTCAAATTCGTCATCGATTTCGCCAACGATTTCTTCTATGATATCTTCCATAGTTACGATTCCGCTGAAGCCGCCATACTCATCGATAAGTATTGCTATATGCTGCTTCTCTTTCTGAAGTTCAAAGAAAAGCGCATCTATATTCTTTGTTTCCGGAACAAAATACGGAGTTCTCAAGATGCTTCTTATATCCACATTTTCAAAACCCTTGTCCCTTGCCTGAATCAGATAATCCTTTATGTGAAGTATTCCGATGATATTGTCGGATTCTCCCTCGCATACAGGTATTCTAGAATACTGCAGTTTCATGAGTTCATCCGTATATTCCTCTTGCGAATCGTTAATATCTATCAAGAATACATCGGTTCTCGGAGTCATGATTTCATAAGCTAGCTCGTCATCAAATTCGAAGATACTGTTTATCATTCGTTTTCCTTCTTCTTTGATTTCACCGCTTTGCTGTCCTGCCTCAAGCATAGACATAACTTCTTCTTCGGAATATCTGTTAAGTTCAATCTTTGTCTTCTGTCTGAATAACAATAATATTCCGTCCGTAACAACAGTCACTACAGCAACAAATGGCGTAAACAAAAGGATGAGAGCCTTTTGGAATCCTCCCATGCTTCTTACTATCGTATCGCTGTGTTGAACGCCGAGCTTACGCGGGAAAAGTTCTGCGAGCGTAACAGAAAGAAAAAGAAATACTCCTGCAGAAAAATAATCGTTATATGGAAGCATAACCGAAAGGAGGGTCCCTATAATGATTAACGTATAATTAATAAACCTATTGGTGTATCTATACCTAAATGGTTTGTTTAAAACATCTACAGCTCGTTTTTCCTTTGAATCGTCGTCGTCATTTGCAAGCTGAAAGAATAGATTCACATTTGCATTGCTAAACGCGGTATTGCATAGCACAACGAGTGCGTTAAGAAGTAGTATTGCTGCGATAAAAAACAAATATAACGGAACTTGATCAGATGACATTTTATTCCTCCTCACTCTTCTGAAGTTCTTTCCTGATCATATAATTTTCAAATACAGGTTCTTCTGTTTTAATTAATATCTTCTGTTTTGGGTGCGGCGCCTCAAGTATAGATTCTCCGGTCTCATAGTCCTTCATCTCGCTTATAACTTGCTTAAAGCATTTTGCATCGGGACCAAAGAATTCAACCTCGTCGCCAATAACCATTTTGTTTCTCTGCTCAACAAGCGCTTCCTTTGTTTCATCGTTATAAGATAAAACAATTCCATTAAAGCTGTAGGTCTTTATATAATTTGATGTGCTGTAATTCTGGGCATCATTTGGATATTCAAAATAAAAACCCGTGGTAAATGCTCTATGGCTTGCCTTCTTTAGTTCATCCATCCACTCAGGATTAAATGTCCAACCCTCGGGGTTCTCATAATAAGAAACTATGGCCTTTCTATATGCGGAGATTACCTCGGCAATATAAAAAATGCTCTTCATGCGACCTTCTATCTTTGCAGAGCAGACACCTGCTTCTATAAGCTCCGGAATATGCTCTATCATGCAAAGATCCTTTGAATTCATGATATAAGTTCCGCGTTCGTCCTCCTCAATCGGATAATACTCTCCCGGACGCTTTTCTTCTTCAAGAACATATTTATATCTGCAAGGATGGGCGCATGCACCTCTGTTGGAGTCCCTTCCGGTCATGAAATTACTTAGAAGACATCTTCCGGAGTAAGATATGCACATGGCACCGTGAACAAATGCTTCAAGCTCCACGTCTTCAGGTAGGCTGGATCTTATTTCTTTGATCTCGCTAAGCGAAAGTTCTCTCGCAAGAACAAGACGCTTCATCCCCTGCTCTCTCCAGAACTCCGCGGTTTTTGCGTTTGTTAAATTGGCCTGTGTGGATAGATGAATATCTATATTTGGCATTACTTCCTTTATCATCATCATTATCCCTGGATCGGAAACAAGGATTCCATCCAAAGGAAGATGCTTTATGCTTTCAAGATATTCGTATAGAGGTTCAATATCTTCGTTATGCGCATAAATGTTAAGAGTAAGATAACATTTCTTACCTCTATCGTGAGCAAAGGCTAGCCCTTCTTCCATTTCGGGTATGCTTAAGCCACCCGCCCCTGCTCTTAAGCTAAAGGCCTGGCCACCAAAATAAACGGCATCTGCGCCATATACAATTGCTATCTTTAATTTTTCCAGGTCTCCTGCCGGAGCCAAAAGTTCAAGTTTATCCATTCTGTTTTATGTATTTGCTTACCGCAAGTCCATCTCCTATATCCAAAATCTCTGTTTCAAAGCAAGGACTGGTTTTTAGATATTCAATATAGCCCTGCATATTTCTCATGCTCGTGCGATGCTTTCTTTTTACTTCCAGAGGATTCATTTTTGTAAGACCTCTCTGCCAGATATCGTCGCTCAAAATATATCCGCCTATCTTACAGAGTTTCATGGCTTCTTTTATTAACTCCAGATAATGGCTCTTTCCACCATCTATAAAGATTAAATCAAAGCTGCCGCCTGTTTCCTCTATAAGTTTATTTGTTATCTTAAGAGCATCGCCCTTGTAGAGTTTTATATTCTTTGAAGTCTCAAATAATGAAAGGTTTTTCTTTGCTATTTCAAAGGCATACTCGTCTTTTTCAACAGAGACGATTTCTTTGATTCCTTTCATCTCGCTGAATCTTAGCGCAGAATAGCCTATTGCCGTTCCATATTCCAAGATTCTCTTGGAATTGTTTTTGGAGATAAAACGAGCAAGAAACTCCTCTGTATCCCGTCTTATAATCGGGATATGATCCAGCTCTGCAATTGTCCTAAAATCAGTTGCCTTCATCTTCTACAGTCGCAGCATAAGCCTCTTTATCTCTTAGGAAGTCCTCGTAATTGGTGGAGAACGACATAGAAACACCCTGGTCGGTAGTCTTTACATAGTAGAGATACTCGGTATCTGCAGGATATAAAGCTGCTTCTATGCATCTCTCACCCGGGCACGCGATTGGTCCCGGGGGTAGTCCCGGTATAATATACGTATTGTACGGAGAATCTATTTCCATATCTTCAAACGTAATATACTCATGATTCTGTCCGATTAGTTCCAGAGCAAAGTCCAGCGTTGCGTCCATCTGAAGAGGCATTCCTTCTTCAAGTCTGTTATAGATTACACTTGATACAAGCTGTCTTTCTTCATCAAGGACGGTTTCTCTTTCAATTATGGAAGCCATCGTGATAACCTCATTTGTTGATAGTCCGAGTTCTTCTGCGCGGGCTTTGTATTTACTCCATATTTCATCAAAATGATCAAGCATTACTTTGATGAATTCTTCCTCGGTCGCACCTTCTTTAATTGCATAAGTCTCAGGGAAAAGGAAGCCTTCAAGCTGATGCCTGCCGCTTACTGTACCCTCAAGGAAGTCGTACTCCGAATAGTCTCCGTTCTCGGCGAGATCCATGAACCTATCCTTATCGATTAAGCCTTCCTCTGAAAGCTTGTTTGCAATCTTACCTACGGTATATCCCTCAGGAACTGTAAAGAATATTTCCTCCACACGTCCACCGAGACATAATGTGTCTGCGATTTCCTTTGTCGTCATTCCCGGAGAAAGCTTATAATGGCCCGCCAAGAACTTACCGTCATATTCGTTTAGACGGGAGAAGATGCGGAATCTAAGCACATCCTTGATTATTCCCTTTTCTACAAGGATTTCAGCAATGCTTACTGTTGATGATCCTTCGGGAATATCCAATTCCACAAGTGAAGTATCTACGGCAACGTTCTTAAATGGTCCGTTCATGCCGCCCAGGAAATACTGATAAGCTCCAAGTCCTGCAATAACCAGTAAAAGCAGGATAATAATGAAAATTTTAAACTTCTTCATAACTCCCTCATTGATACGCAGAAAGGAACGCTAAATGCGTTCCTTATACTTTAAGACTACATGTTAAACTGCATAAAGGATTATTCCTTTGCTCTTCCGAGATACTCACCTGTACGTGTGTCAATCTGGATTTTTTCGCCTTCTTCAATAAAGATTGGAACCTGAACAACGGCACCCGTCTCAACAGTAGCTGACTTTGTAACATTGGTCGCGGTATCGCCCTTAACTCCGGGTTCTGTCTCTATAACCGTCAGATTTACAAAATTCGGTGCTTCAACAAGGAATGCCTGCTCCTTGAAGAATTTGATTGTGGCTTCATCATTCTCTCTGAGATACTTGATTGCATCCTCAACCTGCTCATAGGATAGCGGAATCTGCTCATAAGTGTCCTTATCCATGAAGTAATAAAGCTCGCCGTCATTATAGAGATACTGCATGGTCTTGGTCTCTATTCTTGCGTTTTCGAACTTTTCACTCGGGTTGAACGCTTCCTCGCGAGTAGCCCCTGTCAAAATGTTTTTATACTTTGTTCTAACAAAGGCGGCTCCTTTGCCGGGCTTTACATGCTGAAAATCCACAACAACATGTGGTTCACCATTAATTTCAAAAGTCATACCTTTTCTAAAATCGCTTGCTGTGATCATATTTTTCTCCTTTGGATTGTCTGATTATTCGACTTTACTATTATACAACAATTATGGCTATATTTCCATAAACAAAGGCATAATTATGGGGCTTCTCTGCGTTCTTTTCATGATAAAACGCCTTATTTCCGTCTTAACTGCGTCTTGGATTTCGTGGATATCATCCACACCGCCTTCCAACTTGGCAAAAATTACTTTTTCTGCCAATTTTTCGGCCTCATCGATTATTTCGTCATTGGCTTTCACATAGATAAATCCATGAGATTTAATGCTTGGGCCGGACATGATAATCCCTCTATCAAGATCCAGAGCCGCAGCAATTACAACAAGTCCTGAATTGGAAAGCTGCTTTCTCTCTCTGAGGACGGAGCTTCCGACATCGCCTATTCCTAAACCATCAACAAGTACATCATCGGCACTTACGATATTTCTCGTATGCTCAGCGGAACGTGAAGTGACGCAGAGTTCATCTCCGTTGGAAAGAATGAATATTCTATCCTTCTTCATTCCGAGCTGCTTGGCGAGCTCTGCATGAATAACGAGATGTCTTGTCTCTCCGTGAACCGGCATAAAATACTTTGGTTTAATTAGCGTATGTACAAGCTTAAGTTCCTCTTGACAAGCATGTCCCGAAACATGTATATCAAGTACTTCGTTATATATAACATCTACGTCTTTTTCAAAGAGCCTGTTTACAACGTTGGATACACTCTTCTCGTTACCCGGAACAGGTGTTGATGAAAGTATTACAGTATCACCTTTTTTGAGCTTTACAAGCTTATGTTCATCACTTGCCATCCTGGCGAGCGCGGACATCGGTTCTCCTTGGCTTCCTGTAGTTATAACAACAAGCTTCTTATCGTCCTCGCTCTGGGAAAGGCTCATATCCACAAAGGAGCCCTGCGGAATCTTTAGATATCCGAGTTCCTGTGCAAGCGTTACGACCTTTTCCATACTCTTACCGGAAACAGAAAAATGTCTTCCGTATTTGGCTGTGAGTTCTATTATTCTTTGAATTCTGTTGATATTTGAGGAGAATGTCGCAATTATAATTCTTCCCTTGGCATTTCTAAAAATACCATCAAGAGCCTCTCCTACTTTTTGTTCGGATTTTGTAAAGCCCGGACGAGCCGCGTTGGTGCTATCCGACAGCATGATATCTACGCCGCGCTTACCAATTTCCGCATATTTTTGAAGATCTATAGGTTTTCCGTCTATCGGTGTATAGTCAACCTTAAAATCTCCGGTATGGAATAATGTAGCAGCAGGCGTAACAACATAGAAGCATACAGCATCGGCAACAGAATGTGTTGTATGAACGGTTTCAATGCTGAACTCACCGAGCCTGATAACATCACCTGCATTAAATACATGGGTTTCAGCTTTGATTCCGTGTTCCTTTAATTTGTTTTCTATAAGTCCAACAGTGATTGCCGTTCCATAGATTGGAATATTTACCTTCTTTAGAAGATATGGAATTCCGCCTATATGGTCCTCATGGCCATGCGTCACTATAAGACCGAGAACATTTTTGGCATTATTTTCAATAAGTGTAAAGTCAGGAATAACGATATCTATGCCGAACATATCGTCTTCCGGGAAGGACATTCCGCAGTCAATAATAAGGAACTGATTATTGTACTCAAGAACCGTCATATTCTTTCCGATTTCGTTAAGACCGCCTATCGGATAGATTTTGAGCTCGCCCTTCTTCTTTGGGTTAACCTTTTTCTCTATTATCTTTTTTACGTCAGAACTCTTCTCTGCAATTTTCTTGCTTATGCTCTTCGCTGCAGATCTTCCTGTGGAACGAGTTTTAGCCTGGCTAGTCTTGATTTTATTCGTCTTGGCCCTAGAAGTCTTAGTCTTTGGACTTGTCTTTGGCTTTTTCTCTCCAGCCTTAGGCTTTGTATTTGTCTTTAGATTGGCTTTAACTTTTGCCCTTACACTACTCTTACTTGTTTTCTCTTTCTTATCCTTAGTTTTTGTTTCTCTCTTTTTGGGGCTAGTCGATTTTTTTATCTGCCCTTTTTCCTTTTTAGTCTCTCTCATATACCCTCTTTATTTCACTACAATATTTACCAGCCTCCCGGGCACGGCAATTATTTTTACAATCTCCTTATCTTCTACGAGTTCTTTTACTTCAGGAAGATTCATAACATATTCCTCAAGAGCATTCTTATCCATTCCTCCAGGAACATTAATCTTCTCCTTAACCTTTCCGTTAATCTGCGCGACAATCTCAACGGTATCAAGTTTAAGCTTTGATTCATCAAAAGTTGGCCACGCAGCATATGCTACAGTTTCCTCTCCTGTGAGAATGCTATATAATTCCTCTCCGATATGCGGAGCAAAAGTGCTCAGCATTTTAACGAGAGAAATAACCATACCTTTGTTGACCTTACCGAGTTTGTAAACATCGTTAACAAAGATCATCATCTGGCTTATGGCTGTATTAAAGTTCAAGGTCTCAATATCTGAAGTAACTTTTTTAACAGTATAGTTATAGCTATAATCCAATTCCGGAGTCGCTTCTTCTGTAACCATAGCGTCGTCTGTAGCCATACGGAATACGCGGTCAAGCCATTTCTTTGCGCTCGGAATTCCGTCGTCTGACCAAGGAAGTGATGCTTCAAGTGGTCCCATGAACATCTCATAAAGCCTTAGTGCGTCTGCACCGTATTCAGAAACAACCTCATCAGGATTTACAACATTTCCTCTGGACTTTGACATCTTCTCTCCGTTGGAACCAAGAATCATGCCCTGGTGGAAGAGCTTCTGATATGGCTCTTTTACGGATACAACGCCACAGTCGTATAGAACCTTATGCCAGAAACGCGAATACAAAAGATGAAGAACTGCGTGCTCCGCACCTCCTACATAGAGGTCAACAGGAAGCCAATGATCCAAAATTTTCTTGTCGGCAAGCGCTTCGCTATTATGAGGATCCAAATAGCGCATATAATACCAGCATGAACCAGCCCACTGAGGCATCGTATTTGTCTCACGCTTACCTTTTACGCCATCGATTTCAACATTAAGCCAATCCTCACAGTGAGCAAGCGGAGATTCCCCGTCACCACTTGGCTTATAATTATCAGTCACAGGTAGCTCAAGCGGTAGGTCTGAAACATCAACGGTCCTCATTGTTCCATCTTCCATATGAATGATAGGAATCGGCTCACCCCAATAACGCTGTCTTGAGAAGAGCCAGTCTCTTAGCTTATACTGAACCTTCTTTCCACCTAGCTTGTTTTCCTCAAGCCAATTTGCCATCTTTTCAATAGCCTCTTGCTTATCGAGTCCATCAAGCCAATCAGAATTGATATGAGTGCCGTCACCCGTATAGGCTTCTTCCTCGATGTTTCCTCCTTCAAGAACAGGAATTATCTCAAGTCCAAACTTCTTTGCAAATTCATAGTCACGAGTATCGTGTGCAGGAACAGCCATGATTGCACCTGTACCATAGGATGCAAGAACATAGTCGGAAATCCAAATCGGAACTTCCTTATTGTTTACAGGGTTAATAGCATAAGCGCCCGTAAATATACCTGTCTTATTCTTATTGAGATCTGTTCTTTCAAGATCGGACTTTGTTGCGCATTCCTTTTGATATTGTTCAACCTCGGCCCTTTTATCTTCCGTGGTAATTTCGGAAACAAAAGGATGCTCCGGCGACATTACGCAGTAAGTTGCACCAAAGAGCGTATCGCAGCGCGTTGTAAATACGGTGAACTCTTTATCGTGTCCCTTAACTTTGAATACTACATCTGCACCGATTGATTTTCCAATCCAGTTCTTCTGCATTTCCTTAGTTGATTCAGGCCAATCAAGTTCATCAAGATCCGCAAGAAGTTCTTCAGCGTATTCAGTAATCTTGAGAACCCACTGTCTCATATTCTTTCTAACAACAGGAAAGCCACCGACCTCTGATTTTCCGTCGATTACTTCTTCGTTGGCAAGTACGGCGCCAAGCTCAGGACACCAGTTAACAGGCATCTCCGCAATATAAGCAAGGCCTCTTTCGTAGAGCTTATGGAATATCCACTGTGTCCACTTGTAATATTCAGGATCGCAGGTTGAAACCTCTCTATCCCAGTCGTAGGAAAATCCGAGAGTCTTAATCTGCTCTCTAAAATGATCTACGTTTGCATAAGTAAACTCTGCAGGATGATGACCTGTCTTTAATGCATATTGCTCGGCAGGAAGTCCAAAAGCATCAAATCCCATTGGATGCATGACGTTAAAGCCTTGCATTCTCTTCATTCTGGAAACTACATCCGTTGCTGTATATCCCTCGGGATGTCCAACGTGAAGACCTTCTCCAGATGGATATGGGAACATATCCAGTACATAATACTTCGGCTTTGAAAAATCTGTCGTATCTGTCTTGAATGTTTTATTCTCGTCCCAATACTTCTGCCATTTCTTTTCTACTGTTTTAAAATCGTATCTTCTTTCCATCACACTTCCTACTCTTCCGTATATCTTGTTATCGGGCAGTCGCCCCAAACCTTTTCAATTGAATATTTGTTTCTCGTCTCTTCGTCAAAAATATTAACGATGATATCACCCATGTCTATAAGGACCCAACCCGTACCGTTTTTACCGTCGATACTTCTTGGCTGTTGTCCCTCTTTGGCAAAGGCATCCTCAACATCATCCGTGAGTGCGGCCACCTGTCTGTTTGATCCTCCTGTTGCAAGAACCAAGAAGTCTGCAAAAGAAGATTTCTCGGCGATATCTATTAGCGTGATATCTCTTCCCTTCTTTGCATCCAGTGTTTTAATAGCCAGATCAGCCATTTCTCTACTTGTCATTCATTTCTCCTTTTCTACGGCTTTTAAAAACGAAGCCGCCTCAATCGTATCTCTATCTATCTTATCTATTTCTGTACCAATTTCTTTTAAATGGTTTATGGTCCCTTCAAGGGACATTAGGCAAGCTTTGTCTATATCCTGATATGCAGCCTTTCTAATTTCTTCAACGCCAGAATACTTTCTGTTTGGCTCAATAGCATCTGCAATAAAGACTATTTTTTCAAGAAGAGACATATTGCATCTTCCCGTCGTATGAAAGCTAACCGCATTTAGTATCTCTTGATCTTCTATTCCAAGGTCCTCTCTTAGAAACGCCTCAGCAATCTTTCCATGTGCGAGGTTTGGATTATCAAGATACTTTTCAGGAAGTCCGTAATGCCTTATCAATGAATTGATTTCTTGATTATCCTTTCCGCGAAAGAAGTCGTGGCATTTTGCGGCAAAGGCAGCTTTTATTTCATCTTCGCCATAATGCCTTGCGAGCTTTATGGCTTCTTCTATTACGTTTTCCGTATGTATGCGGCGCTTTTCCGAAAGCTCTGTAAAGCACTCTTCGATTCTATTAATTATAGATTCAGCTTCGGATTCGGATTTAAATATATAGCTCGTTTGCATAAATATATTCCTCCACCAACGGAGATACAAGGCCGGCAATCGGTTTCTTTGCTATAACCAAATCCCTCACCATTGTGGAACTTATAGGAAGCATCGTTTTTTCAAGAAGAACGATTTCCGTTCCATATTTGTCAATAAGTTTCTTGGCGTGATTTACTACCTGATTTCTGTCGTTCGTAGTTCTTAATCCGACAACGAAATTACAGATACCGAGCAATTCTTCACCCTTATGCCATGATTCTATCTTCATAAGAGAGTCGCTTCCCATGAGAAAGAATGGTTTATGGTGTTCCTCATTGAAAATGGCACTTATCGTATCGTAGGTATATGAAATACCTTCTTTGTCGAGCTCGTAGGAAGAAACCGTTAGCCTATCGTCATGCAAGGTCGCAAGCTCAAGCATTTTATACCTATCGCGGGAATCGGCAATATATCTATCCTGCTTAAACGGTTGAATATATGCAGGCATAAAGACTACTTCATCGAGTTCGGCTTCAACAAGTGCAGCTTCTGCAACACCAATATGCCCAAGATGCACAGGATCAAAGGTTCCGCCCATTATCCCTATTTTCTTAGTTGCGATTTCCGAAGCTTTTGTCATTATGCCTCCTCGGCATTATCGGTTTCTTTATTCACCATGATATGAAGTTCTTCTAGCTGATCCTGATCTACAGGAGCAGGAGCTCCAGATAAGAGGCACTGCGCTTTTTGGTTTTTCGGGAATGCAACTACGTTTCTTATATCGAGATCGCCCGTAAGAAGCATAACCAGTCTATCCATACCGTATGCAATTCCTCCATGTGGCGGTGCGCCGTATTTGAACGCATTTAAGAGGAATCCAAATTTAAGTTCTTGATCCTCCGGAGAAATCTTCATTACGCTGAAGATTCTTTCCTGAAGGTCGCGCTCATGAATTCTAAGGCTTCCACCACCTGCTTCATATCCGTTTATAACTATATCGTATGCATCAGCCTTTACAGCTGTAGGATTGCTCTCAAGCATATCTATGTCGGATTCCTTTGGATGCGTGAACGGATGATGCATAGCCTTTAAAGCTCCTGTCTCTTCATCCTGCTCAAACATCGGGAAGTCAACAATCCAGAGAAGCTCATATCTATTATCGTCAAGTAATCCGAGAAGGCCCGCAATATGACGTCTAAGGAAGCCAAGAGTATCAAATACAATCTTCGGCTTATCAGAAGCTATAAGGATTAAATCTCCTTCCTTTGCGTCAAATACAGATGCAATCTCCAAAAGTTTATCCTGAGAGAAGAATTTATTTACGGAGGACTTTATCGGATTTCCTTCTTCATCCTTTTCTAGTCTTATCCAGACAAGTCCCTTTGCTCCGTAATGCTTTGCGTTATCCGTAAGCTTATCTATATCTTTTCTGCTGAAATGTGCGGAGCCGCCGTCAATACATATTCCGCGAACATCTCCTCCGGAAGTAAGCGCATCTTCAAATACTTTGAACTCCGAACCCTTTACAACGTCATTCAGCTTCTTTAATTCAAATCCAAATCTAAGGTCAGGTTTGTCGGAACCATAGCGCTCCATAGCTTCGTCATATGTTAATCTCTTAAGCGGAAGCTCTATATCAATACCCTTTATCTCTTTGAAAAGAGTCTTTAGGAAGCCTTCCTGAATCGTAAGAATATCGTCTGTATCAACAAAGGACATTTCGATATCTATCTGTGTAAACTCAGGTTGTCTATCTGCTCTGAGGTCCTCATCTCTATAGCATCTTGCTATCTGGAAATATCTATCGAATCCGCTTACCATGAGAAGCTGTTTGAATAGCTGCGGAGACTGCGGAAGCGCATAGAATGTTCCCTCGTTAACACGGCTCGGTACAAGATAGTCGCGAGCGCCTTCAGGTGTAGCCTTTATAAGTGTCGGCGTCTCAACCTCGGTAAATCCATTCTCGGAGAAATAACGTCTTGTAACCTGCATGGCGTCATGACGAATCTTAAAGATATTTTGCATCTTCTGCTTTCTAAGATCCAAATATCTATATTTTAGACGAAGATTGTCATCTACATTATCGTCATCCTTTACATAGATTGGAGGTGTCTCCGACTCTGAATATACGATTAATTCATGAGCCATTACCTCGATATCTCCTGTAGGAAGATCGGGATTCTTTGAGCTTCTTTCCCTAACCTCACCTTTGACGCCTATAACAAACTCGCTCTTTATTGATTCCGCAAGGACGAAAAGTTCCTTTTCCGTGGTCTCGTCAAATACAACCTGGGTTATGCCCGTTTTATCTCTTAAATCAATAAATATAAGGCTTCCAAGGCTCCTCTGTTTGGCAACCCAACCGTTAAGAGCGACCTTTTCTCCGATATTTTCTTTTCTAAGCTCTCCACATTTATGAGTTCTCTTAATAAGCTTTGACATTTCCACTCCTTCTCGCTTAATATGGCGAATTTTATTTGCTAAGTTCTTCGTATAGTTTGCTAAATGGTACAGCTTTCTGCTCGGATATTCTCATATCGCGAACCTGTGCCTCCCCGTTAAGGATTTCATCGTCACCGATTACGACGGCGTATCTAACACCTAGACGATCTGCGTATTTTAACTGT
Organism: Bacillota bacterium; assembly: GCA_017445315.1. GTDB lineage: Bacteria > Bacillota > Clostridia > Peptostreptococcales > Anaerovoracaceae > Eubacterium_B. The sequence continues at coordinate 75,595 of JAFSUI010000013.1, forward strand.
CCTTTGATATTTCTTTCCATCGCATCAATATCAACCTTTAGACCTTTTTGGCGAAGCTCCTTTGTAATTTTAAGAGCGACCTTTCTAGCGTCTTCTCCCATGAACACTATAAGTGCATCCATAGAATCGGCCTTTGGTATTTCTACGCCACAGGCGTCCATAAGAAGAAGCAGTCTCTCTATACCTAGACCAAAGCCAACTCCCGGGACATCCTGTTCTCCGACTTCATACATGAGGTTGTCATATCTTCCGCCACCGCAAACGGTTCCCTGGGCGCCGATTTTGTCAGTAACAAATTCAAAGGCAGTCTTTGTATAATAATCCAAGCCTCTTACTATGGTTGGATCTATTTCATACTCAATACCAAGCGTATCCAAATTCTCTTTTACTTCCTCAAAAGAAGCCTTACAATCAGTACAGAGGTAATCCAAAATGCTCGGAGCATTAAGTGCAAGTTCGTGATCCTCAGGTGATTTGCAGTCAATGATACGCATCGGGTTTCTGTCAAATCTATCCTTGCAATTTTCGCAGAGCTTATCCAGATGTGGTCTGAAATAGTCCTTAAGAGCACTCTTATATTTTTCTCTGCAAGAAGGACATCCGACGCTGTTAATCTTTAGTTTTAAATTATCGATTCCACATTCCGTAAGAAAATCATTTGCAAATGAAATGATTTCGGCATCGGCAATCATGCTCTCCGCACCAAAGACTTCTACTCCGAACTGGTGGAACTCCCTAAGACGTCCTGACTGCGGTTTTTCATACCTATAGCATGATGTCTCATAATAAATCTTGGTCGGCTGCGGATTGGCATATACCTTGTGTTCCAGAAAAGCGCGTACGACCGATGCTGTTCCCTCAGGTCTAAGCGTAATGCTTCTGTTGCCTAAATCCTGAAATGTGTACATCTCCTTCTGTACGATATCCGTGGTATCGCCAACGCTTCTCGTAAAGAGCTCTGTATGCTCAAAAACAGGTGTCCTTATTTCTGAATACCCGTATTTGTCAGCTATTTCTCTGAACTTTTTCTCAACATAATGCCATTTATAAATTTGATCCGGCATTATATCCTTAGTTCCCTTTGGTGCTGTTGTAAGCATTGAACACACCCTCTTTCTTTCTATCAAGCATCTCTTCGATGCGGTTAATATATTCGCTGTAATTGGTTACATTGGCGACTCTTTCGAGTCTGTTTTCCTTAGGATAATAAACTTTTGAAATTCCACCTGCGCCAAGCGCTATATTGCTCTGATGCTCATCCATTATCCTGATATTGTATAGACCTTCTTTTCCAGGCTTTGAATAGCCGATATTCTCACAGGCCCCCGCCATATGTTTTTGTCTATATAGATAATATGGTCTGTAATCTTTTGACGTAAGATCCGAAAGCGCATAGGAAACCATCTTTCTTACGCCATCGGATTGACTCCTGTAAAGTTCGGGATTCTCTTCTATTAGTCGCGACGCTCTCTTTACTGAAAGAGAATGGACTGTTATGTTTTCAGGATCCATATCGGAAATAATATTTAAGGATTTAATAAAGTCCTCCGGCGTCTCTTCAGGTAGTCCTGCGATTAAATCCATATTGATAGAATCAAAGCCAATCTCTCTCGCCTCAAGATATGCCCTTTCGATATCGCTCGGCTTATGAAGGCGTCCGATCAGTTCCATCGTTCTTTCCTTCATGGACTGTGGATTAATGCTGATCCTTGTAGCGCCGCCTTCTTTTATCACCGATAATTTTTCTTTATCAATTGTATCGGGGCGTCCGGCCTCTACCGTATATTCCCGGAGCTTAGAGAGGTCAAAGGTTTTTTCAACGAGTCTCATAAGTTCTTCAAGATCGCTTGAAGAAAGAATTGTTGGTGTTCCTCCTCCAAAATATATGCTCTCGGGGTATAAGCCATTTTTGCCTACTTCTTCAGCAACAAAATCGATTTCTCTATTAAGCGCCTCTAAATATTTCTTTATTTCCGAATAATCTTCTTGGTTAGATGCAAATGCGCAGTATGAGCATCTTGTCGGACAGAATGGAATCCCTATATAAAGCGAGAAACTGTTTTCCTCCGGTCTTCCGCATGACTCTATTTGATAGTCATAGATATCAAGAATAAGATTTGTCTTCTCGTCGGAAATAAGATAATCTCTTTTTAGTTTTTCCTCGGCTTCTTTTCTACCGAGCTTTTCTCTTAATTCTCCGCCTAGTTTTACAGGTCTTACGCCGGTCAATATTCCCCAATCGGGAGGATCGATTATGTATTTGGAAAGAGCCTCATAAAGCTCCCTCTTAACCTGATTGACGTCTGAATTTCCATCTCGGTTAACGGATATTAATACATCGCCATTAATGGAATCTTCAGAAACAGAATCCGCCGAAAAAGAATCGCGAACCTCGTATGCACTCTTTGGAAGAAACTCGTCTATGAGTTCCTTCAATAAGTCCTTTTTCTCAAAATTATTTACCTGTATCTTGAACAAAGGGGTTATACCTCTTCTCGTCTCCAATCGTTGTGCTTTCCATATGTCCCGGAAGAACAAGCATATCATCAGGTAATGTGTATAGCTTTTCTCTAATTGATTGGATTAGCGTATCCATATTGCCACCATAAAGATCCGTTCTTCCTACAGATAGTCTGAATATGGTGTCGCCACTATAGCAGACCTCGTTTTCTTCTTCCCTTGCGATTATGCACATCCCTCCGGGTGAATGACCCGGTGTATGCAGAAACTTAAGGCTTGTCTTTCCGACAGTGATCTCATCACCGTCATTCACATAGATATCCGCTCTTACACTTATCTCTTCTCCACAGAACATAATTGAAGAATTCAAATTTCCATCAACGAGTAGTTCTTTTTCGTGTATAGATGCTACGATTTTTGATTCCGGATATCTGTTTTTAAAATCTTCCACTCCTCCGATATGGTCGCAGTGACCATGCGTAAGAATGATATAGTCAAGAATTATTCCTTCATCCTCAATATATTTTGCCATGCTTTCGGCAAAGCCACCCGGATCCACGATGAATCCGTGCTTTGTTTCATCATGAGAGATATATGTATTTACGGCCAAAGGTCCGGAATATAGTTTTTTGATTATCATTTATACCTCGTATAACATGTTAAACAGTTACGACCTTGCTCTATATACATCCGTAACACCCTCAACACCTCTTAGGGTTCTTAGAACCTTCTGCATTTCCTGTGTGCTGGATAGCGAGAGCGTAAGTATGATATGTACCGCTCCATCCTTTCCGGACTTTGCATTGACGCCGGAAATATGTATGTCCATATCCTCACAACATTTTGATATATCGGAGAACATTCTCTTTCTATCTGCAGTTACAATGCATATATCGGCATCGTAAGCCTTGCCTTCTTTTAGGTCTTCCCATTCAACATCGATGAACCTTGCTTGTTCATCCTCGGGAAGAGCCTTCATATTGGAGCAGTCGGCTCTATGAACAGAGACGCCGCGCCCCTTAGTTATAAACCCGACTATATTGTCTCCCGGTACAGGGTTACAACATCTCGCGATACGTATCATGAGATTGTCCATACCCTTTACGATAATTCCGGGGTTATCTCTTCTATGCTCTGCGGCCTTCCTTCGCTTATTCTCATCAGCGATAATTGCTTTTTCTTTTTCCTCTTGCTTTATTGAAGCAAGCTGCTCTTCTTCGTCATAATACTTAAAGAGAAGTCCGGCATATTTACTTAAGACGCTTCCGCTGTTACTTATTTGGACATAGAGTTCATCCATGCCGTTTGCGATTCCCATGCTCTTCATCGCCTTGTTCATATTGGAAGCTCTCATAACGAGCTGAGAATCGTAGCCTTTTTTCTTGATGTATTTTTCAAGCTGAATTCTGCCGCGTTCTACTTCTTCTGACCTATTGGCCTTTCTGAGCCACTGCTTGATCTTTGTTTTTGCGGTGGAGCTCTTTGCAATATTTAGCCAATCGTTTGTAGGACCGCTGGATTTTGACGATGTAACGATTTCAACTATATCTCCGTTGTTAAGAGCATGGTCGATTGTTACCATCTTTCCGTTTACTTTTGCGCCAACGCATTTACATCCTACGTCGGTGTGAATCTTAAACGCAAAGTCGAGCGGTGTGGAACCGGAAGGAAGGTCTATTACTTCTCCCTTAGGAGTAAATACGAATACTTGGCTAGAGAAGAGATCCATCTTGAGTGTTTCCATAAACTCCTGTGGGTCCTTAAGCTCCTGCTGCCATTCCAGAGCCTGCCTTAGCCATGCAAGCTTTAAATCCTCTTCGTTTTCCTTACCGTCGTTCTTTCCCTCTTTGTATTTCCAGTGAGCAGCGATACCGTATTCTGCAACGCGGTGCATTTCGTAGGTTCTTATCTGAATCTCAAAAGGTTCACCGTTCTCTCCAAGTACCGTCGTATGTAGCGACTGATACATATTGGGCTTAGGCATCGCGATATAATCCTTGAAGCGTCCCGGGATTGGTTTCCACATCGTATGGACCTGACCGAGTACCGCATAGCAGTCCTTTACGGAGTCAACGATTACTCTTACGGCCGTAAGATCAAAAATCTCCTCAAGTTGCTTCTTCTGGATAATCATTTTTTTATAGATGCTGTATAAATGCTTGGATCTTCCGTAAATGTCGTAATGCATTCCCATCTGATCCAATGCACCTTTGATTTTTTCAATAACAACGCCTATAAACGCTTCGTGTTGCTCTCTCGTTTCGCTTACCTTTTCGGAGAGCATTACGTATTCTTCGGGATATAAGTACTCAAGCGCAAGGTCTTCCATCTCTTGTTTTACGGATGAAATACCGAGCCTTCCGGCTAGAGGTGCATAGATATCCAGCGTTTCTCTTGATTTTTCCTTGGCCTTTTCCGTATCCCAATATTCTGCAGTTCTCATATTGTGAAGTCTATCGGCAAGCTTGATAATGAGAACCCTTATGTCCTTGGACATAGCCATGAACATTTTTCTTAGGTTCTCCGCTTGGGCTTCTTCCTTGGTATCAAATTTGATTGAACCGAGCTTTGTGACTCCGTCAACGAGCAATGCAACGTCTTCACCAAAATCGGAAACCAGCATATCCCTCGTATAGTTGGTGTCTTCTACTACGTCATGCAGAAGTCCACCAACTATCGTTTCGTCATCCATTCCGAGTTGGGCAAGGATAATCGCCACTGCGATGGGATGAGTAAAATAAGGGTCTCCACTTCTGCGAAATTGACCTTCATGAAGTTCCTTCGCTTTGTCGTAGGCCTTTCCTATGAATTCCATATTGTAGCTCGGATTAATCTCACCGATTTCTTTTAGAAATTCAGTTTTACTCATCATGGCTTTAACTATTTTCCTGTATACTTGCTTACCTTTTCTTCACCCTTGCTGAATTCATAGAGAATAGGACTGGTGAGGAATACTGAAGAGAACGTACCGACCAGTACACCAATCATCAGCGGAATGACAAACTCTCTTACGGATGATGATACCATGAGTACGAGTGGAACCATTGCAAGAAGAGTTGTAATGGATGTCATAACTGAACGACTCAATGTCTGATTGATACTCAGATCCAAATTCTGTTCAAGCGTATTCTTTTTGTACAGTTCTCTATTTTCTCTGATTCTGTCAAAGATTACTATAGTGTCGTTGATTGAATATCCTACTACCGTAAGGATTGCCGCGATGAACGGGTTATTGATGATGATATTAAAGAGTCCATATACAGCAAGCATTACCAAAACGTCGTGAGCAAGTCCAACGACTGCGGAAACACCATACTTCCATGTTTTGAAACGAATAATTATATAGATCAACATGCATATAGCTGCAATTGCGATTGATCTAACAGCATTTCCCTTAAGTTCGTCACCAACTGTAGGTCCGAACTGCTCGGAAGCAAGAATGTTTTCTTCTGTGATTCCGTATTTTTCTCCGATCTGAGCAACAACCTCACGTCTCTCGTCGTTCTCAAGAGCTTTAACAGTTCTGATAATTACCTGCTCACGGTTATCTCCCGCAAGAACAACTGTAGGATTGAGGTCAAATGACTTGATGGACTCTTTTAGTTCTTCTGTGTCAACCGTCTTACCCATATCAAGTTGAATCATAGTACCGCCGGTAAAATCAATACCGTAGTTGAATCCTCTGATAAGTCCAGCTGCAAGCCCTATAACGATAAATGCAACACTGATTGCATAGAATAATTTGCGTTTCTTTATAAATACAAATTCTTTTTTGATAAATGACTTTGGTGTTCCGTCAGCATTTACACCGTAGTACTTCTTATCGTCAAACTTTCCGCTCTCTGCGAGAAGGCTTACGAGTATCTGTGTTACAACAACGGCCGTAAAGATGCTGACAACAATACCTATCATCAAAGTAATGGCAAATCCTTTTACAATTGTTGAACCAACAAGATAAAGAACTATTGCGGCAATCAGTGTCGTAACCTGCGCATCCAGTACGCTTGTTATCGATTGCTTGAATCCTTCAGATACCGCAACCCTCGTGCTTTTACCCTTTGCAATTTCCTCTTTGATTCTTGAGAAGATAATTACGTTGGCATCTACCGCCATACCTATTGAGAGGATGATAGCGGCAATTCCCGGAAGTGTAAGAACTGCTCCCATGGCTACCATAGCCCAAACAACTATAAGTACGTATAGTGCAAGCGCTATATCCGCCATAAGTCCGAGAACGTTATACATTAATACCATGATCAAGAAAATGAGTATAAGTCCGATTGCTCCTGCGATGATGCTCTTCTGAAGTGCATCAGCACCTATGGTAGCAGTTTGAACTGATGTTGTTATTTCATTGAGCTGGACAGGAAGTGCACCGCCTCTTATGAGAGCAGCAATTGTCGACGCTTCCTCAAAAGAGAATCCGTTAGGATTTGTGATATTGCATCTTGAGGTGTTGATTACTTCTTGTACAACAGGTGCGGTTACGATTGTCTGATCAAGCATAATCATGATTGCTCTGTCGTTGATACCTTCGTTTGTGGATGTAACCTGTCCCGAAAAAGCTTTTCTGCTTGCTTCGGTGAACTTTCTTGTACCTTCGTCGGTGAATGTCAATGTTATAAGTCTTCCACCGTTTTCGGGATCGGTATCTACTCTTGCATCGCTGACTTCTTCACCTGTGAAAACAAGCGTACCGTCCGCCAAGAGGAATTTTAACTGAGCAGTCATTCCGACAGCAGCAATTGCTTCCTCTGCGTTTTCTACACCCGGAAGCTCAATTCTGATTCTCTTATCGCCCTCAATGGAAACATTTGCTTCTGCGATTCCAAGTCCGTTAACACGACGGTTAATGATTTCCTTGGTCTGTTCCATTGTTTCGGTAAGAGCATCACCCGATAAATCGGTCTCAGCCTCCATTACTACATAGACACCTCCATTGATGTCCAAACCGAACTTAAGCAGGTCCTTTACGGAATTAAAGGAACCTACCCCAAAAATTGATACGTACCAGCCAACAAGAACCACAATCATAATAAGTATGGCCAGTATTTTCTTTAGTTTTGAACTCATTTTTCTCTCCTTGATAGCTATAATTTGTTTTTTGCCAATAAAATTGGCATTTTAATAAAGTACATTCTACTACTTTTTGTATGCTCATTCAACAGCCAAAATGTCTAAAAATGCAAAAAAACTCCCGTTTTTTTGACCTGAAAACGGGAGTGATTTTTTTAAATTATTCAGATTATTTAAAAATAACTATTTTGAAATGAATCTCTTATTCTTAAGCCTCGTCACTAACAGCTTCTTCAGCAGCAGATTCAGCCTCAAGTGCAGCTTCCTGGATTTCTTCTTCCATGGACTCCGCCTTCTTACCCAATCTCTTTGGACGAGCTTTCTTTTCTTCTACCGGAGCTTCGTCTCTATACTTGGTATTTGCTTTTTTATCGACAGATGAAATAGCCCATCTCTTGAATTCAAGCTTGGTCTTATCAGCACCTACCTGAATAACGATGCTCTCATCCTTTGTCTTTACAACCTTTCCGCAAATTCCGCCGATTGTAACGATTTCATCGCCTACCTGTACGCCCTGGCGCATTTCTTCTGTTTCCTTATCTCTCTTTCTCTGCGGCTTGATAAGAATGAAATACATTGCAATTGCAAAGATAACTATAATACCCAACTGGTATAAGGATGTATTAGTTTGACTTGGCATATTCCCTCCTAAAACACTTCGGAACTTATATAACTCTCTTGGTGCCGGCGATGGGGGTCGAACCCATACGGTGTTGCCACCACGGGATTTTGAATCCCGCACGTCTGCCAATTCCATCACGCCGGCCTGATTCTATCAATAAGGAGGATGAGCATCCCCATCCTCCTTTGGTGCGGCCGACTGGACTTGAACCAGCACGGTTGCCCACACGCCCCTCAAACGTGCGCGTCTGCCTATTCCGCCACGGCCGCATGAAAAAGTCACTTCATTATGTTATCACATTCTCATAAAAATGCAAGATTATTCTTCTTGAGAAACTCTTTTTTGCCATGCCCAGTATTGAATATCCCTGTATGGATCGAAAAATGTAGGATTTTCCTTAACCGCAAGGGACGGGACAGAAACAAAGGAATACGTCCTATAACCTATTGAAAAATACGGAATATCAGTGTTTAAAAGCGGTTTTAAGGCCGTAAAAACGCCCTTCTGCTCTTCTCTGGAGAGGCATTGCTCAAGCTCTCCAACAAGCTTCATCACTGTCTCATTATAGTATTTTCCAAAATTTGCCTCCCCAAAGAGCTCGGATATATTAAACTGCTTGTCTATCTTCATTCCGACAAAATACATATCAAAGCTTCCGGCTTCTAATACGGTTAAGAGTTCCTCCTGATTGAGCTGGATTACTTCTACGTTTATTCCTATGGAATTTAGATTCTTTGCGATGGTGCTTGCTGCATCTCGCCTATTTCCGGATTCTCTGCTTACTATCAAAGTAAGTGTAAGCGGTTCACCAAACTCATCCTCAAGGATTTTGTCTTCGTTTGTATCGACATAACCCAAAGAAGCCAGGATTTCAGATGACTTTTTAGGATCGTATTTTATCGCGGATTCATCAACTACATCCATAAATCCAGGATAATAAAGACTATCCGAAACAACACAGGAGTTGGCATAATCGTCTTTTATTATTGTATCGCGATCTATTGCACAGGAAATCGCAAACCTGACCTGGCTGTTTGACAAGAATCTATTCTTGCAATTAAAGCCCAGATATTCAAGTTCTCCCGAAGGAATATATCTACAGCGGAGCGATTTATCTATTGCTATATCGTCTGCGGAAGAAGCCTTGCTCATATATGCGGTTACATCGTCCATCGTTGTAAGCCCCGGTAGAATGTCCTTGTTTTTGACAATTCCTATATGAACGGAAACAGTCGGCACCTCACCATAGTATCTTTCGTTTGGCGACAGATCCAGTGTTTTCCCTTCGCTGTAATCCTCAAACTTATAAGGCCCTCCTCCAATATTGAATACCATGTCATTATATGTATCCGCAGAAACAATCGGGAATACCAGATTGTCGAGCGCCGCATTTTCCGGCGACTCAAACTCAATAAACAGCGAATTCTTTCCCGTAACAAATACTGAGGAAATCTTGCTTATATAATTAAAATATGGCGATGTCGGTCCGACATTTCTTATTTTATGAATCGTAAACTCTACATCATAGGCATTCATCGCAGTGCCATCGCTAAACGTTAGGCCATCTCGAAGAATGAGTTCAACAGAGCCCGTTTCTCTATTAGGTATATAGCTTTCTACGATATCCGGAACGATATTAAGATTCGCGTCCAGCCTAAATAGATACGAAAAGATAATATTATTTAGATATACAACGTCTTCATCGGAGCTTGCCAGAGGATCAAAGGACGACGGCTCATACATCGCAAGTCTAACCTCCGAGGCAGGCTGAAGAATTGAGATAGAACCCTCATCTCCGTTATCATGCCCCTCATCCCTATTTACTATCATAACCGTAGCTATTATGCCTGCAACAAAAACCACGACAACTATAATCGCCAAAAGATGTCGCTTTAAAAATGCAATAGCCTTATCTAGTGTTCCACTTCTTTTTCTGTTAAAACTAGGCATCTATCTCCTTAAGGAGGCTTCTTATTCTGCTGTAAAGCTGCCTCTCAGTACCGTTGTTTTCAATAACCTTGTCCGCAAGTTTTATTTTTTCTTCTTGAGGAAGTTGCGATGAAGATCTTCTGTTAAATTCTTCAAGCGTGCTTCCGTCTCTTGCCTTTACTCTCTTTGCCCTGATTTTGTCATCTGCAACTACGACCCATATTTCGTTCATGGGAATATCCGCCTTTGACTCAAAGAGTATTGGCGCATCCACAAATACAATCCCTTTATGACCGATTTTTTTAAGTGCATTAAGTTCCTTTTTGATTTCTTTGATAACGCGTTTTGTAACTATATCCTCTAGAAGAGATTTCTTTTTGGGATGCTTAAACACTATCTTTGCCATCTCGGCGCGATCAAGTTCACCGTTAGGCGCGATAACTTTTTTACCAAAGACCTCTTCTATTTCCTTAAGTGCCGGTCTTCCCTTCTTCACAAGTTCCTTTGCAAGCAAATCGGAATCTATAATCAGATACCCCTTACGTGCAAGATATGCTGAGACAGTGGATTTTCCACTTCCAATGCTACCGGTTAATCCTATTACCTTCATATTCCGACCTAATCCTTTAATTCGTACCAAGAATCACCTGTCTTTAGGTCGCAGACAAGGTCAACCTTAAGCTCCATAGCAGACTCCATGCATTCAATAAGGAGTTTACTTACATACTCTTCTTCATCCTTTGGCGCATCGATTATAAGTTCATCGTGAACCTGAAGGATGAGTTTGGACATGAGTTTTTCATCTCTTAGCCTGTTATATACCGATGCCATTGCAAGCTTAATTATGTCGGCAGCACTCCCTTGGATGGGACTATTCATCGCGAGCCTTTCTCCAAGGTTTCTGACCATCTTATTAGGTGCATTGATTTCAGGTATATATCTTCTACGTCCAAGAATCGTCTCTGTATATCCGTTTTCTTTGCAGGACTCCAATTGCATGTCCATATAGGCTTTTACGGCTTTATGCTTATCAAAATAATCGTTAATATAGCTTTCCGCATCCCACCTGGATATTCCAAGTTCCTCAGCGAGTCCAAAACCGCTCATTCCATATATCACACCAAAATTAACAGCCTTTGCCCTGCTTCTATCCAAGGAAGAAACCTCATCGTATGGGATTCCAAATACTCGGGACGCAGTCGCCCTATGTATATCAGCTCCCTTTTTAAAGTCCTGGATTAAGCCTTCGTCTCCGGAGAGATGTGCAAGCACTCTTAATTCTATCTGGGAATAGTCTGCACCAATCAGAATATGATCTTCGTCCCTTGGAACAAATGCCTTGCGGAGCTGCCTTCCGTATTCGTCGCGTACAGGAATATTCTGAAGATTAGGCTCGGTACATGAAATTCTTCCAGTCTGAGTAACCGTCTGCTGAAAATGCGCTCTTATCTTACCGTCAGATGCTATAAGAGGCTTAAGGCCATCAACATAAGTGCTCTTAAGCTTTGAAAGCGTACGGAACCTTAGAATCTTTTCTATTATCGGATGCTCGTCCTTTAGTTTTTCAAGTATATCCGCACTTGTGCTATATCCGCTCTTTGTTTTTTTGCCTGCGGGAAGTCCGAGTTTTTCAAAAAGTATGTCTCCGAGCTGCAAAGGAGAATTGATATTAAAATCCATCCCTGCAAGTTCGTGAATCTCTTTTGTAAGCTTTTCAATTTCTACGCTCATTTCGTTGCCATAGAAATCAAGAGTGTCAGGATTTACGCTAAAGCCTTCCGCCTCCATCGCTGCCATCGCGCGAACCAGTGGAAGCTCAGCATCATAATAAACTTTTTCAAGCGAGCGCGCTTTTATTTCGCTTTCCTGAATTTCTTTTAAAGCGAATATGGAATTGAGAACGTCAAGACCATATTCAGCGAGCTTGGAATCCGAATTACCCAGAAGGTCCATCTGTCCGGATTCCTCCAATACGGTTTTTTGGTCCGGAATCTCATGGTGGAATTTTTCAAGCATCAATACTTCTAATGTGTATTTTGATCTTGATGGCTCTATTATGTATTGAGCTATTTCGGTATCAAAGGAAACACCAAGCGTTTCACATCCGTTTCTCATCAGAGCATATAGCGACCTTATAAGGCCATGCCCGATTAAGAGATATTCTTTTTGGTTTAGCTTTTCTATGAAAGCGCTGACTATATCTTCTCTTGAAACAAAATAGCATTTTTCACCCGAAATAAACGAAATACCATAAATCTCAGGCATGGATATATGACTGTCGTTTGAAAAGACATTAATTACAATTTCGCTTTCCAAATCAAGTTTTTGGATTTCTTCTACTGTGCCGATGCTTATAAGCTCGCTCACCTTTGGATTATATGAGGAAATGGTTTCCGCCTTTACCGCAGCGTTTCCCTTTTCTTCGTTTTTGGTAAAGCTCTGTCCTCCCGTAAGCTTCTTCAAGAATGAATTAAACTCAAGTCTGCTATATATATCAATTAACTTATCTTTATCAATATCTCTTTTCTTGAGCGTATCCAGTTCAACATCAATCGGAACATCGGTAATTATCGTAGCAAGGCGCTTACTCATAAGGGCGAGCTGAGCGTTATCCTCTACCTTTTCTCGCAGTTTTGGCGAATCTATTCCCTCGGTATTTTCAACAAGATTCTCCACAGAACCAAATTGTTTTAGAAGCTTTATTCCGGTCTTTTCACCGACACCGGGAATCCCCGGGATATTATCGCTCTGATCTCCCATGAGTCCCTTTAAGTCAATGAACTGCGCGGGCGTGAGGCCATAGACTTCTTCCATCTTGTCGCTGTTATATATGTCAAATTCGGAAATGCCCTTCCTCGTTATAATTACCTTTGTGACATCAGTAGCAAGCTGAAGCGCATCTTTATCTCCCGTTATGATAAATGGCTCAAGTCCATTTGCCTCACTTCTCCTGGCGATTGTTCCGATTATGTCATCGGCTTCAAAGCCTTCAAGTTCAAGATTAGGAATATGCATCGCATCAAGTATTTCCTTCATGATTGGAAGCTGCATCGCAAGCTCTATAGGCATTTTTTGTCTTCCGGCCTTATAGTCTTTATATTCCTTATGCCTAAAGGTCGGCGCCTTAAGATCCCATGCAACCGCCATATATTCCGGTTCATAATCGTTTATAATCTTGGTGAGCATATTGATAAAACCATAGATACCCTGCGTATATGTTCCGTCAGATGTAATCATAGGTCTTTGCATAGCGTAATATGCTCGGTTTATTAAACTGTTTCCGTCAATAATTACAATGCGCTTACTCATACTCACCTTTTTCTTAAGATACAAATTCCTCGCCAACGAGGTCATAGTCAAATGCATCAACTACTATGACATCAACCATATCACCGCTTTTTAATTCCCTCTCAGATGTGAAGATTACACCGTTATCGATTTCCGGTGCATCATAAACGGTTCTTCCAATATAGCTTCCATCATCTTGGCTCTCGTCAACCAAAACCTTAAATACTTTTCCGATTTTTTCTTTGTTAAGTTCAAGAGAGATGTCCATTTGCCTGGTCATAATGCCATCAAGTCGTCTTTCTTTTATATCAGCTTCTACCTGATCTTCACGTTCACCGGCAGGCGTTTCTTCTTCCCTGGAATAAGCGAATACACCCAGCCTATCAAAACGAATATCCTCAACTAGGTTTACAAGATCCTCATAATCTTCTTCGGTTTCACCCGGGAAACCAACTATAAAGGTTGTTCTAATAGCAATATCAGGAATCTCTCTTCTTAGCTTTCCGATTACTTCTCTTATGGATTCATTTGTGGATTTTCTATTCATCTCATAAAGCACCTTGTTCGATGCGTGCTGAAGAGGAATATCGATATAATGACAAACCTTTTTGCTGTTTTTTATTACGCTAATAAGTTCATCGGTAATCCTGTCGTCATAGCAATAGAGAAGTCTAATCCATTCAATTCCCGGTATTTCCTCTAGCTTTGTAAGAAGCTCCGGAAGCTTATACTCTCCATAGATATCTCTTCCGTAATATGTTACATCTTGCGCAATTAAAACAATTTCCTTGCAACCTTTTTCCGAAAGAGATTTAGCTTCTTTCAGAATATCTTCCATGCGCTTACTTCTGTAGTTACCTCTTATAGCAGGAATCACGCAATATGTGCATCTGTTATTGCAGCCTTCTGCGATTTTAATAGTTTCGGTATATGGATTTTCACCGATTTTTCTGATAGTGCTTTCAAGATAATTTAAATCGCATGGATCAACAAAAATCTTTTTGGTGTGATTCTCAGATTCCGCTTTACTTTCATCATTTCCAATTGACAAAAGTATCTCGGGAAGCTTTGCATATTCGTTAACGCCTACAAATAAATCCGCCTCAGTCATCTCTTCGGCGAGTTCCTCGGCGTAGCGCTGCGCGAGGCAGCCGGAAACAACAAGCTTTGCGTCGGAACGCTTAAGCTCTGCCATCTCAAAAATCTTACTTATTGATTCTTTCTTTGCATCCTCAATGAATCCGCAAGTATTTACTATGATAAAATCGGCATCCTCCGGAGATTCTACTTCTATGAAGCCCGCATCATCAAGAACACCCATAGCAAATTGGCTGTCGTTTTGATTCTTCGGACAGCCAAGTGTTGAAATATGATATTTAAATGGTGACGCCTTGCTCTGCATAATACCTTTCCTTGGTCAGAAGAACCTGACGAGGTTTACTTCCATCCTGTGGTCCAATGATACCGGCGGCTTCCATCTGTTCAATAATATTTGCCGCACGGTTGTATCCAATTCTAAAATGCCTCTGAATAAGCGATGTAGAAGCCTTTTCTTCAGCTACAACAAATGCGACAGCATCATCGTATAGCTCATCTCTTGAGTCACTACCTGTAGAGCTAGAAACATTTCCTCTCTCTACAACTTCATTGGCACCCGCATGATATGTCGGTACGATGGTCTGGTCTTCTACAAATTTGATTACGTTCTGTATTTCCTCATCGCTTATGAAGCATCCCTGAACTCTTATTGAAGTGCCTTCTCCTAGCGGATGATAGAGCATATCGCCCTTACCAACGAGCTTTTCTGCACCGGACTTATCAAGAATAGTCTTGGAGTCGTGCTGAGAAGGAACGGCAAAAGCAATTCTTGAAGGAATATTATTCTTGATTACACCCGTTATTACATCTACAGAAGGTCTCTGCGTTGCAACGATAAGGTGCATTCCTGCCGCTCTTGCGAGCTGTGCGATTCTCTGAATGGATTCCTCTACCTGTGACGGAGCCGCAAGCATAAGGTCGGCGAGCTCGTCAATTATTATTACGATCTGCGGAAGCTTATCAAGTTTTTCTTCTTCAATACCTTCCGCTCTTGAATCGTATTCATCCTTACTGTTCTTTCTTCTCTGAATCTCTGCCTCTACATAGTCGTTATATCCTTCTATATCGCGAACTCTTGCATCGGCAAATCTCTTATATCTTTCCGTCATCTCGCTTACTGCCCAGTTTAGAGCCGCTGCAGCCTTCGTTGCATCGGTTACGACAGGTATGAGAAGATGTGGAATATTTGCATAGTTTCCAAGTTCAACAACCTTTGGATCTATAAGAATGAGTTTAACTTCTTCAGGATCTGCTTTATACAAAATGCTTGTGATGATTGAGTTAATGCATACGCTCTTTCCGGAACCTGTGGAACCGGCGATAAGAAGATGCGGCATGCTCTTTAGATCCGCAACAATCGCCTTACCCGCAATATCTCTTCCGACTGCAAATGTGATTTTTGATTTTGATTGTTTGAACTCCCTACTCTCTATGATTTCCCTTAGGGTTACCATATTGACGCTTTCGTTTTCAACTTCGATTCCGACTGCAGCTTTACCCGGAATCGGAGCTTCGATTCTTATGCTCTTGGCCTCAAGATTAAGAGCGATGTCGTTGGCTAGGTTTGTAATCTTGCTAACCTTTACGCCGGCGCTTGGCTGAATCTCATAACGGGTTACTGCAGGTCCCTGAGTAACTTCAACTACACGCGCATCTACATTAAAGTTTCTGAGCGTATCCTCAAGAGTCTGCGCTCTGGCCTGGAGCTGAGCGTTAAGTGCGTTTGCGTCATTTGATCTTGTTACGGTCTTAAGAAGATCGATTGGCGGTTTTTTGTATTTGGCAGATTTTCTAACCTTGGTGAAATCGCTCTTTTGAAGAGTTGCTTTCTTTGCTTCGTCATTTGAAATCTTGGCTACGTTTTCGTGTGCCGGATCCTCATTTGGCTTATATGTTGATACAGCAACCTCTTTTCTTTCGACTTCCTTTTCTGTCTTTCTTAATTGATTTTCTTCTGTGATGGTGATGGCACTCTTTGAATAATCGTCTCTGGATTCATTCATGAGTCTCTCTACATCAGCATCCGCCGCGGTTCTAATGGTCGGCGAAGCCTTTTTAACGAGAGAGCTTGCGGCAGCCGTTGCTTCCTTTGCTGCGCTCGTAACGCGATTGGCATTATGCGGAAGGTCAAGATCTGTATCGTATCCTAGACCATAGCCCTTCGGCGTAACCCTTTGGTCCTCAATACCAAAGCTTCTTCCGTCCTGGATAGGCGTAGCATCAACCGGCTCCGTCTCCTCGGATTTTTCAAAGCTCTCGTCATCATTCATGATATTTATTATAGCCTTTGTTCTTGACTGCTGAGTCTCCTGTCTCTTAAAGAATGAGAATTGCGAAGTCTCCTGAGCATGAGGAAGAGGCTTTATATCTCTTCCCTGTATATCCATCTCAAGTTGCTCTTGCTTTGCCAATTCTTCCTGCTTAAGGGCTCTCTTCATCTCACGCTTCTCAAGGCGATCTCTTCTCTTTTCCTTCAGTGCTTCAATCCCTCTTGAAATCGGCGTGTTTATAATCAGGAGAAGGCAAACAAGTATAACAGCTGCTGCTATGCTGTATAAGCCGACCTTTCCCGTGTATTTTACAAGCGCCATGGAAAAGAGCATTCCAAATAGTCCGCCGCCCTTCAGCTCTATGCCTTGCTGATAGAACTCCTTAAAATTAAAATATATATTTTCCGGTGAGATGAAACGACCGGAGTTTATGATGCAGATCATGAGAAGCATAACCGTGGCAAGCACAACGGATAGCCCAGAAACGCTTACTGTCTTTCCGAGAAGAAGCAGTATTCCGAAAATAATCAAATAGAAAGGTAGCACTAGGCCTATAAGACCTAATGTACCTTTTAGAAAATCTCCGATAATGTTTCCAAGCTGGCCTGCCGCATTGAATTTGACTGCGGCAAAGAGAAAAATACCTAGCACTATAAAGATTATTCCCCAGATGTTATCTATAACACCGCGGTCTCTACTATGCTTTTGCTTAATCTCTTCTCCCTTGTCGATAGACTTCTTTTCAGCCGCACTTTTGGTAGTTGAGGTTTTAGATCTACTTGAAGTTGTAGCATCTGCCTTCTTTGAGCTTGTCTTTTTTGTGGTGCTCGTTTTCTTATTCTGTGTAGCCAATTTTTACCCCTTTTCGTTATCTATGGATAACTTATTCTTTTGAATTAATATATCCCAATTCTACCAAAGCCTCCGCGCTCAGAACGCCACCCCCCGCGGCTCCTCTTACGGTATTATGCGAAAGCCCGATGAATTTGAAATCAAATACCTTGTCTTCCCTGATTCTTCCTACTGAAACGCCATATCCGTTTTCGTAATATACATCTTCCAAAACCTGAGGTCTATTATCCTCCTCACAGTACTGGATAAATGGCTTTGGTGCGCTCGGTAAGTCGTGTTCCTGCGGGAAGCCCTTGAATGTGCGAAGCTTTTCTATGAGTTCTTCCTTGGTCGGTTTCTTTTTAAACTTCACAAATCCCGCTGCCGTATGTCCGTAAAGCACAGGAACTCTTACGCACTGTGCTGTGATTCTGATATTATCGGCATTCTTAATTTGCCCGTTTTCAACCTTACCGAGAATCCTTAGCGGCTCATCTTCGCTCTTTTCTTCCTCGCCGCCGATATACGGAATAATATTTCCTACCATCTCCGGCCAGTCCGAAAAGTTCTTTCCTGCTCCCGATATGGCCTGATATGTCGATACGGCCACCTCGTATGGTTCAAAATCCTTCCAGGCATATAGCGCCGGAACATAGCACTGGATTGAGCAGTTCGGTTTAACGGCGATAAATCCGCGCTTTGTGCCGAGTCTCTTCTTCTGTGCCTCTATTACCTCGTAATGTTCGGCATTTATTTCCGGAACAACCATAGGAACGTCCGGCGTCCATCTATGTGCACTGTTGTTTGAAACAACAGGTGTTTCTGTCTTTGCATAAGCTTCTTCGATTTCCTTGATCTCGTCATTGCTCATTTCTACACAGCTAAAGAGGAAATCTACTTCTGAGGATACTTCCTGGATATCAGATACATCCTTTACGACAATATCCTTTACGCTTTCGGGAATTGGTTCTCCCTCCAGTTTCCAGCGATCCGAAACTGCATCCTCGTAGCGCTTTCCTGCGCTTCTGGAGCTTGCAGCAATGGTAGTTACTTGAAACCATGGATGGTTCTCTAATAGAACCACAAACCTCTGTCCAACCATACCCGTTCCGCCAAGAATTCCGACTCTTAATTTTTTCTCTAGTTCTCTCATAAATGTCATCCTTCTTTCTATTTTTATTTTGTTTTAATCTATTTGCATATATATAAGATGTAATTTTACGCAATAGATAGTATATTTTATCACTAAAACACTTGAATTTCAATAGTTTTTCGCCTTTTCAGGCGCATATCCAAGCGAAAAAAGCGGTTCCCTTCTGGGAACCGCCATTCACTTCGTAAAACGAATTTACTCTTATGCTTCTGTTTCTACGACTTCCTTGCCATCGTAGTAATTGCAATTCGGGCAAACCCTATGCGGAAGCTTAGGCTGATGGCACTGCGGACAAATTGAAAGTCCTGGAAGAGCCTTCTTCATATTAGCGCTCTTTCTGCTGCTTGTTTTAGCCTTTGATGTTTTCCTTTTTGGAACTGCCATTTCTACACCTCCTCATTACGAAATTATGTCAGCGCAAGATAACTTGCGAACTTATGCGACAACCTCTAAAGTATAATCGCTAAAAACCTGCCTGTCAACAGGGAAATCAACCTATTTTGCAAGGTTGAATGTATCTCTTGCAATCATGAGTTCCTCATTTGTAGGAATCAGGAGAAGCGAAACCTTTGAATCGTCGGTATTGATTACGGTTTCCTGTCCTCTAACTTTATTCTTTATCGGATCTAGCTTGATTCCAAGGTTTTCAAGGTCTGAACAGATGATTTCTCTCATGGATATATCGTTTTCACCTACGCCTGCAGTGAAGATTATGGCATCAACACCATTCATCTCTGCAATATAAGCTCCGATATAATGCTTTACTCTATGAGCAAACATTCTGAGAGCAAGAGCTGCTCTTTCATTTCCTTCTTCAACAGCGGCCTCAAGATCTCTGAAATCGCTGGAAACGCCGGAAACACCGAGAACTCCTGACTTCTTGTTGAGGATATTGTTAGCCTCTCCAAGTGGGAGATTTTCCTTTTCTCTGATATATGTTACGATCGCAGGATCTATATCGCCGGAACGTGTACCCATTACGAGACCTTCAAGCGGTGTGAATCCCATGGATGTATCAACAACCTTGCCATTTTTGATAGCTGTTACGGAAGCACCGTTTCCAAGGTGGCATGTTATGAGCTTAAGATCGGAAAGGCTCTTTCCGAGCATAGCAGAAGCTCTCTCAGAAACATATTTATGGGATGTTCCGTGGAATCCGTATCTTCTGATCTTATATTTTTCATAGTATTCATACGGAATAGCATATATATATGATTCAGCCGGCATTGTCTGATGGAATGCTGTATCAAATACTGCAACCATCGGAGTTGATGGCATAAGTTCTCTGCAAGCCGCAATACCGAGAAGGTTTGGCGGATTGTGAAGAGGTGCAAGTTCTACGCACTCTTCAAGAGCCTTGATTACGGTATCGTCAATCAATACCGATTCAGCATACATTTCTCCGGCATGAACAACTCTGTGTCCAACAGCACCGATTTCTGCCATATCGGAAACAACGCCATGTGCAGGATCCTGAATTGCTGCAAGAACCTGAGCGATTGCGTCCTTATGATCCTTCATCGGAACTTCGTTTACAACCTTGTCTTCGCCTGTCTTTGTGTGATTGATTACGGAACCATCCATTCCGATTCTTTCTACCAATCCCTTTGCGAGAACGGATTCATCAGTCATGTCCAACACTTGATACTTAAGCGAAGAACTACCGCAGTTGATAACCAATACTTTCATATTATCCTCCATAACTCTTATGAAAACCAATTATATAAGCAATACCAATAATATAACAAAAATCGCTCTAAATCAAGGATTCACGAGTGAGATATACGGGTTTTCTGACATAATCGCTGAGCCTGTACATATCGGTTCCCTGAATAATATTATATATATCCCTGGCCCTTATCGTTACATCTATAGAATATTTTAAAGTTGCGTTTCCTTCAAGCCTTGCGGGGCTCTCTATTACAGGAATTTCAGGCTCCGAATCGTGAATATTTCTTAATATAGAAGCGCCCTTTTCATCAAAAGCAAGCGGTCTTACATATAAACCCTGGCCCTTCGTAAGCTGCACGTTTCTATTCATTCCAAGGACCATCTGAGCAATCAGCCTACTGATTCTCGTATAGGTATATCTCTTGGACTTAACGCGACCTATCAAATCATCAAGGGAAGCTGCATATCTTACTTCTTGTTTTAGCTTATTTCCGAGACCTTCACCGGCGGATGGTACACTTTCCAGTTCCTCCACGCTTTTTTCCAAAATCAAGGATCTCGCTATCGCAAAATATGCCCCCTCTAATGTTTCTAGCCTGACCTTATCCTCCGGATTCTTCAGCATCTCTTCTCTTACCTTGCTTGCAGAAACTATATGACTATCTCCGATCCTCTTTACGACAAGAGGAACCATATATGAATCCAGTTTCTTCATGGCCTTTAGATATTCTATTCCGAGGATGTCGTTTGATGAGAATAGCGGCGTAAGGTCAATATCAGGGTCCAGCCTTCTTACAGCTGCTTCTCTGGCCTCGGGATAAGATATCCCCTCTTCCATCAGAATTTCAATTAAGTCCCTTCTCGGTCCCTCTACCTCAAGCACGAGATCTGCTATTTTTGATATAAGTTCTTCGTCTCCTGACTCCGAACCAAAGGCAATATAGTCGCAGCCGATATCGTTTAGAAGCTTTACTCCTGCGTGAGCAAAATCCCCCGCATGACTAACCGCATATACCTGTGGGAGCTCAAGCACAAGGTTTATTCCGCCACGCACGGCATCCTCTGCCCTTTTCCACTTATCAAAAACAGCGGGTGTTCCCCGCTGTGTAAAATCTCCGCTCATTACGGACACCAACAAGTCCGCAGAGCTCATTTTCTTTGCGGAACTTATCAGATATTCATGGCCTCGGTGAAAAGGGTTGTACTCCCCGATTATACCGACTAGACTCATAGAAGGTCTTCTTCCTCTGGTTCTCTTTCAATTGAATTTACAGGCGCCTCAATATTGTGCACCGGAAGAGGAGCTTCCTGTGTTGATTCTGTCATTCTCTGAATCTCAACAAGGTCGCTTTCAATCTTTCCTGCGATACCCGAGAAATGCTTATCAATATCCTCGTACATGGATGTGAAATAATGATTGTTTATATCATCCATCTTATCTCTGAATGTAGATAGAACTTCATTCATATAGTCGTATGTACGAAGACGCATATTCTTGGAATACTCATCGGCACGTCTATAAATTTCGCCGGCAACTTCCTTTGCGCGCTCTGTGATTACATCATTCTCAACCATTGTGTCAGCCTGCTTCTTGGCTTCAACTATGATGCGCTCATATTCGTTTCTGGCATCCTGATGAATTCTTTCTTTTTCATCGATTACCCATTTTGCCTGCTGAACGTCATCCGGAAGAGAAAGACGAATGTCCTTTGACAATTCCAGTATTTCGTTTGCATCAACCATTACCTTGCTGGCAAGTGGTACCTTGGGCGCGGTATTGATAATCTCTTCAAGTTCTTCCAATAGCTCTAATACTGTCATACTGACCTCCTATTTAGAGAATTTCTTTTCTATCTCAGTCAAGACGATTTCAGGAATTAGGTTCTCTACATTTCCTCCGAGAGAAACAACCTCCTTGATCATGCTTGAGCTTACAAACGAGTATTCAGGACTTGTCATCAAAAATACCGACTCAATGCCCTCATCAAAGAGTTCTGCGTTCATCTGAGCCATCTGGATTTCGTATTCAAAATCCGATGTGGCCCTGAGACCTCTTACGACTGCATCAAAACGATTTTCGTTTACATAGTCCGCGAGGAGTCCTGTGAAGCTGTCAACGCTAACATTTCCAAGATCTTCAGTGGCATTTCTTATCATGGCCACTCTCTCGTCAACGGAAAAAAGCGGCGTCTTGTTCGGATTGTGAACAACACCCACGGTGAGCTCATCAAACATCCTTGAAGCTCGCCTTATGATATCCAGATGTCCATTGGTCATAGGATCGAATGAACCCGAATATAGCGCTCTCTTCATTATTCCTCCTCTAAAGCCGAAACCCTATAAAGGGAAAGAACGGTCTTTCCATAGCTTCTTTCTTTGATTTTGGTATATTTACCAAATGAATCCGAAAGTCCCCCATTCTTTTCATGCTCAGCTATTATTATACCTTCATCACTCAATAAATCAAGTTTTTCAATGTTAGCGAAGCATTTTTCGTATATTCCAGAATAGTACGGAGGATCTATGATTATGATATCAAATTTCTCATTTGCGTGCTCAAGAGCCTTCATATATTCCCCAAAAACGACCTTTGATTTAGACTCCGCACCGCATCTTCTGATATTTTCCTTTATGAGAGCGATGCTTGCCCTGTCTTTGTCACAAAATACGCAGTGAGCTGCACCTCTTGAGAGCGCCTCAAGACCGAGCCCGCCGGTTCCCGCAAAGAGATCAAGGCAGTTTGCACCCTCGGTATATGGCATAAGAATGCTGAACATGGCCTCTTTTACCTTGTCTGTCGTGGGTCTCACGTCGTTATTCAGCGGAGTTAAGAGTTTTCTTCCGCGGTATTCTCCTGAAATTATTCGCATTATTTACTTCCTTTTGAGTGGCCTTTAAGTTAAGCGGCATTTAAATTAAGCGGGCATCAAAGCGCCAATTCTATTTCTTCGCCAAACATGGATTTTACCCTTTTCTTAAGAGCAAGATTGTCGGCATCTTCTAGCTTTGGATCATCGTCTATGAGCTTCTTTGCTGATTCCAGCGCCTTTTCCAGAACATCTCCGTGGCGCGATAAATCGGCAAAAATCATCTGCGGGAGTCCATGCTGCCTGGTTCCGAATATTTCTCCTGGACCTCTAAGTTTCAGGTCTTCTTCAGCAATCTCAAATCCATCCGTGGTTTGACACATGATTTCGCTTCGCTTTATTGCGATTTCGTTATTTGCATCTGTAATCAGGAAGCAGAAAGATTCGTTTTCTCCTCGTCCGACTCGTCCCCTTAACTGATGTAGCTGAGCAAGACCAAACCTTTCGGCATTTTCTATTACCATTACAGTGGCATTTGGAACGTTAATGCCTACTTCTATCACGACCGTAGAGACAAGAATGTCGATTTTCCCATTTGAGAAATCCTCCATTTTCTTGTCTTTTTCTTCCTGTTTCATTGAGCCATGGACAAGCCCTACGCTAAATCCCTTAAATCTATCCTTTAGCTCATCGTAAACACTCTCGGCAGATGCTGCCTGCACCCTATCGGAATCTTCTATCAAAGGAGAAACAACATAGGCTTGACGGCCTTTTTTCACTTCTTCTTCTACGAAGTCATATACTTTTCTTCTGTCTTCAGGATTTACAAGGCTTGTCTTTATCGGCATTCTTCCCTTTGGCATAGTACGTATCTGGCTTACGTCCAAATCACCGTAGAGAATCACAGCAAGGGTCCTCGGTATAGGCGTTGCGGTCATTACGAGGACATTTACTGCATCTCCCTTTGAAGAAAGCGTCTTTCTCTGGTTAACTCCAAACCTGTGCTGCTCGTCCGTTATGACTAGACCAAGCTTTTTGAACCTGACATTCTCCTGAAGTACAGCATGTGTTGCAATAATTATTTTAATCTCTCCGGATTCTATTCCTTCCAGGATGCGCTGTTTTTCCTTGCGTTCCATATTGCTTATAAGTAGCTCAGGTCTATATCCGTATGGCGCAAAATCCTTCGCAAAGGACTCTAGGTGCTGCTTTGCAAGCAATTCCGTAGGCGCCATGATTACGCTCTGGTATCCGCTCTCAGCGGCGGAAATCATGGCCATCTCTGAGATAACTGTCTTACCTGAGCCAACATCTCCCTGAAGAAGCCTATTCATGCGTTTCTTGCTTTCTAGATCCCTCTTTATATCCTCCCAAGCGGCCTTCTGACCTTCTGTGAGCTCAAATCCGAGTTTTGTCATAAATCGGTCACCCATAGCGCAGGAAATCTCGGCAGCCTCATTTTGGGAGCTATCTCCCTTACGCATATACATAAGGCCTGTCTCAAGCGTCAAAAGTTCAGAAAAGACCATTCTGTATTTTGCCGAAAGGACTTTTTTTCCGTCTGTCGGGAAATGAAGATTCTCAAGTGAATAAGCTAGCGATGCAAGATTTATATTTTCCTGAATGGATTTGGGAATAAAATCCTCAGCCTCTGAATAAAGAGGCCTAAGCTCACGCTGAATCCTTCTTATTTCGTTTTGGGAAACACCCGAAATCTGAGGATATACAGGAACTATTCCTCTTATATCATCCTTTGAACCCGTCTTGGCAAACTGCGGGTGTATCAGCTGGTTTCTGTCAAAATTCTTGCTCGCCTTTCCGTAGAAAGTATAGTAGGTTCCGATATCAAATAGCTTATCCAAAAACCTTCCGTTAAAGAAAACGACTTCCATTACGGCGCTATCGTCCTGAACCAATAAGGATAAAGGCGCAGTGCGGCTATAAAAATTACTCCTCTTTGAAACTACTTTTCCGGAAACAAGAACTTCTTCCCCAATCTTCATTTCGGAAATCGGAATTAGATTCCTCCTATCCTCATACTGCCTGGGGAAAACATATATGATGTCCTCAAGGGTATTAATTCCATTTTCCTTTAGAATCTTTTCTTTTTTTGGACCTATTCCCTTGAGTACGGATACGCTGTCCGACGGCTTATAACCTGTTAACTCAGTACTCACGGATAACCTCCATTGAGCGTCTTACGATATTCTTGGATTTTACGCCCGTAACATTAACCCTGATGGACGCAGGAAGTTGTCCGCTTCTGAGTTTGATTCTTCTTGCTACGTCGTCAGCAGCGGCAATACAGATTCTGTTTATCGGTTCACCAAATCTTACGACAACCGAAAACTTGAGAACTATATCTCCGTTCTCATTGTAATCAGCCTCTATACCGTGCTTCTGCGCAAGCCAAATCCTGCCCAAGCACTCAGGTATTATGCAGGCGCTTTCTATCATATCCTTAAAAAGTTCGTTCTGAATTGTTATTTTGCCTAATTCGGTTTCTTTGACCAGAGCCATATCCAATCCCCTCAGAAATCAAAAATCAAATGGAAAACAAAACAATTTAGAATATAGAAAAAACCGCGAAAGCCAAGCCTTCGCGGAGGTACTATCCAGAATTAGATAGCGCGGACAATTTTGCCGGATCTCATGCAACGAGTGCATACATTGGCTCTTCTGACCGTACCATTGTCGTTAATTTTGACTGACTGGATATTGGCATTCCATTTACGTCTTGTATGAATCATGGAATGGGAAACCTTGTTTCCGGAAACCTGCCCTTTTCCGCAGACTTCACATCTCCTTGCCATTCTTGCACCTCCTTGTTTATTGTAAAACCTTCTGGTTTATCACTTCTAACTTCTAAAAACACGACCCTTGCCATAGCGGCTTTTCGGTCAACGTGAGCATTATATCACAGCCCTTATATGTAATACAAGCACTTTTTTTGGTGATTTTTCAATGATTTTCATCTTTTTTGATGAATTGTATATCCAAATCAACATAGCCCTCAATACCGTCAACTATTCCCATATCGGAATACTGCCACATAGCATATTCATAAGGGAATCCGGATAAACCCGACATATAGGTATAATGAGCCATCCAGAGCTTTCTATGAGTCAGATGCGAGAGATTGTAATGATAGAAAATCCATGAAGGATTTCCGTAGAGAATCGACTCGTATCCGTGCTTATCAACGACCTCGCAAAACGCATCC
Source organism: Bacillota bacterium (assembly GCA_017445315.1). Lineage (GTDB taxonomy): Bacteria > Bacillota > Clostridia > Peptostreptococcales > Anaerovoracaceae > Eubacterium_B. Next base: position 102,023 of record JAFSUI010000013.1, read on the forward strand.
GCGATTTCCGTAACATCAAGCATCTTTAGACCGTGAATTCTATCGGACTCTGTTCCGCTTAATGGCTCCATATCAAAGGCAACAGGCATTGTTATCTTCTTTCCAACAAGATTTCTGCATACAAACTGCGCCTCGGCTATTGCTTCATCTACATTTCTTGCCTGGGAAAAATAATATACGCCAACATCGATACCTGCTTCGGTTGCGCCCAGGACATTAGCTTCAAAGTATTCATCCAGGAACATTTCTCCGGAGTCGTTCCCGGTAAATCCGAGCCTTATCATGGCAAACTCAACGCCGGCCTCTTTTACTCTAGCCCAATCAATATCTCCCTGATATACCGATACATCTATTCCTCTTCTTGATGTATATTGATCGTCCTCATATGATCCAAAAGAGTATTCATCGATATATAGGCCTTCTTCTACCTTTGTTGAGAAAGGATATCCGCCAGTCTTTGAGAGCCCGGAATATGTACTTCTCGCCTTTTCTATTTCTTCCTGACTATGCTTAATCACAGCCGACAAAACGCAGCCAAAAGCAATAAATAAAACTACCAGAAGCCAAAAGAACCTACTGGTTAATATCCTTAGTATTACATTCTTCTTTTGTTTGTTATTCTCCATATCCCAATTCCCATCTAGTTATTCTGAAGACGTCTGAATTTTAATGCACCTTTGCGCGATAGCCATCTATACTGCAAGTATGTACCAAGTACCGCAATAAGAAGATAGATTATTAGATATACATCCATGGATATAATTCCTGTAACTCCAAACAATACTGCAAGGAGCGCAAATAATACAGCAGGAACCGCAGATAGAATCATCGCCAAAAACGGTGCCATTCCCTGCTTCACGGCCTGAGCTTCGTTTATCCAATTGAACTTTGGAACATTCAGGTTGATTATTACTCCAAGAAGCGCATTAAACACCGTAACAACCGCAGGAATTAAAACAAGCATTATTCTTGAGATAAAGCTTGCGCTAAATAAAAACTCAAGAATCAAGCTAGAAACAATCATCACCGGAAGGCTGATTGATATATGCGGAAATGCCTTGGCAAATAGGACTTTATCTTCTTCTATCGGAAGAGTTTTGGGAATCCAAAGCGTCTTTCCATCAAGAGAAATCGTTGCGGAAGAAATGATAGTAAATGACGACAAATATAATAGTGCCGCTATCATGACGGGAACAATGTAATCCGCAAACGGTCCAATCTCGTTTAAAACTGTTAGAAGTTCACCCTTTTTCACAAGTGCAAGTATACTGAGGAAAAGTACAAAGAGAAGTCCTATTCCCGCGTTAAGCATATACATGCTGGAGGACGTAAATCTCTTGAGTTCCATTGATGAAAGCGCGCTGAATGCTGACGAAGATTTCATTTCTCCGCCCTTATACTCTATCTTTGCCACACCGCGCTCTGTAGTGATAATCTTTACAAAATTCTTTGCGACTATTACGAGAGCAATTACAAACGGAACAATGCATATAAGAGCAAATATTATAAACGAGAGAAGACTTCCATTTGCCGCTGCATTCCCAAAGTGATATACCGGAGGCAGGTATTTGCTAAGTACTTGAGCCACCTCTTCTCCATGGTTAACCAAATCCTCAATTCTATCCTGCCAGGAGAAGCAGAAATAGAAATAGATTCCAAGGAATATTGTTGAAAAAACAAGCGAGACAAAATTCTTATACTTAAACTTATTGCTTAACGCAGCAATAAGCCATCCTAGGAAAATTGAAAATGCCAGTGCAACTAACGGAATGAGAATCACGCCCAGTATATAGAACAGCGCTCCCGATATTGTAAATCTACCAAAAATGGCATATATAATACCAAAAGGAAAAGCAATGAGCAGGCAAAGTGCATAGTCCATTATCCCTATAGAGAGAACTCTTGAAATCAAAATGTCCCTGGGCTTAATGGGCATCGATAAAAGCGCATGATTATCCTTTGCCTCAAACATCTGCTGCTTGGTCATAAAGACAGTTCCAATAAAACTGAGCATAAACGACAAGATGGCCATTATGCCAAAGAATAGCCATTTATAATCAGTCGCAGCTAGACCCAAGATAAGAGCAAAAGCCATTGTTCCAAATAGGAACAAAAGAGAAAGTCCGGCAAAAAAGAATAGGATTATCATTCCGGCTACTCCGAGGCTGCGCCCCGACTTTGTTCGGAGCCCCGAGAACATCTCAAGTATTCTTAGTTTTATTAAAGTCTTAAGCATTGATTTTCTTACCCCTCAAGTTCTAGGAATACATCTTCAAGGGTCGTATTGCCCTTTACGGCTTCCATGGTGCCGGACGTTATAAGTCTTCCATTTTTTATTATCGCAATCCGGTCGCAGAGTTTTTCCGCAACCTCAAGGACATGCGTTGAGAAGAATATTGCACCACCGTTATCGCAATGTCTTCTCATCTCTTCCTTTAGAAGATAAGAAGCTTTTGGATCAAGACCTACAAAAGGTTCATCCATTATAATGAGTTCAGGCTGATGAACAAAGGCAGCAATAAGAGCAAGCTTTTGCTTCATACCATGTGAATATGCACTGATTGGCTGAGCAAGATCCGATGTCAGTCCAAACATATCCGCATATCTCGCGGTCCTCTCTTCTCTCTCTTCTTTTGGCACACCATAGACATCAGCAATAAAATTAATATATTTGATGCCCGAGAGGAATTCATATAGATCCGGATTGTCCGGTATATACGCGATCTTCTTTTTGCAAGAAATCGGGTCCTTTTCTATATCTATTCCGCCAATTTCAATTTGCCCTTCTTCAAAGCCCAGGATTCCGGTGCAGCATTTAATTGTCGTGGTTTTTCCCGCACCGTTATGTCCGATAAATCCGTAAATTTGTCCTCTTTCGATATGAAGAGAGAGATTATCTACCGCCTTGAAATTGTCATATAACTTTGTTAATCCGTTAATTTTAAGCATTTTTACCTTCCTGACTTTTATCAACTATTTGCCAATGGCTTCCATAATATCGTCAATTTCCAAATTGCTACCCACCATAATGCTATAGGCTTTCTCAGCCTGATATGCAAGCATATTTAATCCGTTTGATATTTTGCATCCGGATGCCTCGGCAAGCCTCAAAAACTCGGTTTTCTCGGGCGAATATATAACATCCAGTACATAGGGCTTGTTTGAGAAACATTCGGGAGAATTAATAAGGGATTTTCCTTCAGTCTTTCCCATCCCGATACCCGTTGCGTTAATCAGGATATCTATATCCGCTAGATCCCTGATAAGCGAGGTTTCGCTCTCCACATCAAATATATCTATTTTGCAGCCCGTTTTATCGATTAAGCGCTCAGCATATTCAAGAACTTCCCTTGTATGATGACTTTCATCAAGCTTCCCCAAGTCAAAGGCATTCTTTCCTCTTATGAACAATTTAATCTGATCGGGGTTATTTTCGGATAAACCATATAGAACGGCCTTTCCTGCTCCTCCTGCGCCAAGAACCGCAACCTTTGAGCCTCGGATTGAAGTCCCCATGCACTCTATAGCCTTAACGGCTCCATAGATATCGGTATTATAGCCCTTTAGGACGCCACCATCATTTGAGACGGTATTTACGGCATTACAGAACAATGCCTCGCTAGAAACCTCATCAAGATAAGGTATGACCGCAGCCTTATGGGGCATGGAAATATTGGCGCCCTTCATTCCGAGAACGCGCATGGCAGAAATCGCCTCTTCTATCTTACCTTCGGGAATATTAAAAGAAAGATAGGTATAATCCAAATTATACTTATCAAAGGCATGATTAAAAATTGACGGTGATTTTGAGTGATCTGCCGGATAGGCAAACAATCCCAAAAGTTTGGTTTTAGCTGTACCCCTCATTGCCAAAATACTTCCCCTTATCTCTTAATTTGTATTATAATTTTACCATATTAGAACCTTCTAAAAAAGGAGAATGAATGAAAAAGCATCTATTTTTTATCGGTTATATGGGAAGTGGCAAAACCTCTGTTGCAAGAGCTTTGTCGGAGAAGCTGAACCTTCCTCTTTTGGATATGGATGAAGCGATATCCAAAAGATTTGATATGCCAATAAATAAGGTCTTTGAAACCTTTGGAGAAGAAAGGTTTAGAGATGCGGAAACTGAGCTTCTTGATGAAATATCAAAGCTTGATTCTCCATTAATCGTCTCCTGTGGAGGCGGCGTTCCAATGCGTCCTGAGAACCGTGCTTTTTTAAAGGAAAATGGAAAAACCATACTTCTTAACGCAAGCATTGAAGAAATAATAAGAAGGCTTAACTGCGATAGCCTTTCCAATGAAAACGCCCGCCCTCTATTAAATAACGAAATAGATGAATCCCACATTAATGCTATGATTGAAAAAAGAAAAGCAGCCTACGAAGAGACTGCTGATTTTTCTATATCAACTGACGGACTTGCGCCTGAAGAAATAGCACTTAATATTATTGAGCTTATGCATTAGTCGAGATAAACAAAAGGAGCGCCGGCAACAGCCGACGCTCCTTTTAGCTATTTATTCGCAATCTATGAATTGCTTATGCCTTCTTCTGCTTTGAGAAGTGGCTGAGGCCTTCCTTAACAAGGATCAGAGCAAGTACTACCATAGCTATAGCGAATACGAGCTGGAAGTAATGTCCCCACATTGGACCTGTGAGAGAACCAGCAGCAAGACCTTTGAACTTGTTAATGATTGTAAGGATAAGGCTTGTAAGTGTAGCTACGAGCATGAATGCCATTGGGATGAAGAACATCTTGTTGTTTCTGCCGATGTCACCAAGCCATGCAGCAACGGACATAAGAGCAAGACCTGCGAGGAGCTGGTTAGCAGCACCAAAGAGTCCCCAGATCTGGCTGAGTGAAAGTCCGCCAAGTACGCAACCGATGATTACCATGGAAGCTGTACCAAAGAGTGGGTGTGCAAGAAGTGCACGAGCGCCCTTTGCATCCTTATAGGAAGCTTCGCCTTCCTTGAGGAAGAGTTCACTGAACATGAAACGTGATAGACGTGTACCTGTATCAAGTGAAGTAAGAGCGAATACGGATACAGCGAGTGTCAAGAGTGAATAGATTGTTTTATAAACACTTGATGTATCAGCGCCGAACATTGTAGCGATACCGGATGCAAATGCAACTGCCGGGGAACCGAATTCACCTGCAGTGTACTTGTTGAATACCATACCTACAGCGATGAGGGAGATTACGCCGAGAGCTGATTCGATAAGCATTGAGCCATAACCGATAGCCTGTGCATGTGTTTCCTTGTCAAGCTGCTTTGATGAAGTACCTGTGGAAACCAGGGAGTGGAATCCGGAGCAAGCACCGCATGCTACTGTGATGAACAGTGTTGGGAAGAGGTATCCAAGCTTTTCGTTTTTGAATCCTGTGAATGTTGGAATCTGGAACTCAGCTGAGCCGCTGAATGCAGCAATGACGATACCAACTACAGCAACTACCATCATAGCATAGAGCAGGAAGCTGGAGAGGTAGTCTCTTGGCTGAAGCATAATCCATACAGGAATCAAGGAAGCGATCGTGATGTAGAGACCGATTACTATGATCCATGGCGTTCTTCCAACTGCGAGACCAACATTCATACCGATAACGATAGCAACGATGATTCCAATGATACCGATAATTGTTGCGGGACCGGTCTTCATGCCAACTTTGTTGGTAAGAATACCGTAAACGATAGCCAGAAGAATGAACAGCGCAGAAATCATTGCTGTTGTCTGGTTACCGTTCGGGTTGGAAACGATACCGCTCTGATTGAGATCAGCAGCTGTAGCAAATGTTCCGGCAACAACGTTTACAAAGGAAGCGATTACCAGAATAAGCACGAGGAGTGCAAATATGGTGAAGAGCTTCTTTGTACGGTCTCCCATACTGGAACCGATAACTTCACCGATGGATTTTCCGCCGTGTCTTACGGAAGCAAAGAGTGCACCGTAGTCATGAACACCACCGAAGAAAATTCCGCCGATTACGCACCATAGAAATACAGGAACCCAACCGAACACAGATGCCTGGATAGGTCCGTTGATCGGGCCTGCACCTGCGATGGATGAGAAATGGTGGCCCATCAGTACCTGAGGCGGAGCTGCAACATAGTCAACACCGTCTTCCAGCTCGATAGCCGGAGTAGTACGATTGGCGTCGATGCCCCATTCCTTGGTCAGCCATTTACCGTAGGTCATATAGCCGATAATTAGAAGGATAATTGCGGCAAGGATAATTAGTAATGGTAACATTATTTTTCTCCTTTTCTTTCTTAACTATATCTAACAAATAATAATTTAAAATATATTGCTGAAGATTTCTTTTAGCTCCTCTCCTCGGTGGTTATAGAGAAGTTTATGCTTTGAGAAATCATAGGCAACTACCCTATGGGCACTCCATCCGTGGATGCCCCATTTATAACTCTTGTATTTCTTTGACTTTTTTATAGCCTTCTCAGCTTCCGGAGATATCGACTCTGCCGTAATCACAACAGTTACGTCTGAATTTCTGTGATTCTCCTTTGGGCGGGCTCTGGAGAGTCCATCCTCCCAGGCTTTCTCCTCATAATTTCTGAACTGCTCCTCGGTTAGCTCTTCCGCCTTTGCAAAATATACAAATTCGTTGCTATCGACCTCGGAAACTTTAGCCTTCTTTATAAGGATATATTGTTCATCATGAATCCTAAATACTGCTTCAGCATCAAAGGGTTCAAGCGGATCCTCTCTATTCAAATCGTAATAAGCGCTGTATGCGGTCATCACCCTTTCATAGGCTTCATGGATATCTTGAGGTTTTTCTCTCTTTATCTTTGGCCTCTTGGGTTTCTTCCTCGGTATAAGAATTGGCATTAAGTTCTCCTATTGCTAAAGCGTTATACTAAAGCCGCACCGCCCTGAACGGCGATTGCAGGTTCTTCTCTCTTTGGTGCGGAAAAGTCGCAATCCGGCATTCTCTCCTTGAGATCCTTCATGAGCTCCTGTGCAGCTCTGGTTCCCGGAAGTTGGATTACTGCAAGTTCCTTTTCATCGTCGCCGATAACAAGATTCTCTACCTGCATTTCACCTTTGCCGCAACACATCTTAAGGTTAACACCCATGACGCGTCTGAAGCATCTTTTAATGTCCGAATAAGGAATATAATAATTCTTCATTCTGGACTTGAACATAAAGCAAGTGTCGCCCAATCTTATTGCGCCAATCTGTCTTGCACTCTTATATTCGTTTTCCAATACGGCGGTATCTACCGCACTCTCTGTTAGTGGATTGAATTTCATTGTTTATCCTTTTAATTAAATAAAGCAAAATGGAGTTATATTTATGCAAATATAACAACGTCCGTATTAATAAACTGTTACTGCAAACAATACTGTATATATGATATGAGGATTTCCCATTCCCCTATATTATGTATTAAACATTATACTTTGATATATATGCTTTAGTCAAGCATTGTATCAAAGCAGTAATTTGAAAAATAAACATCTACACCCCTAGTAGAAGTTACCTTTGCAAAGTGTGTGTGGCTGTTAAATGTGCAAATAAGGAGAATTGTGTATGTTTACAGAAAACAACAAAACTATACAATGTGGCTTTGGTAGTACTAATGTGGTAGAATCCAATCAAATACAACAAAATAGTCACATGGTATTGGAGGATATGAGCATGAGCTTATGTGGGATATTGAAATGCCAGGCTGGAATAGTCGCCTTTGGGGACTCAAAGAACACTATAATACACAAAGGAATCCCGAAAATAAATCCGCTTAACCCTACCATTCAAAAAGTTTTCAGATTCGACAATTATTTATTGGCAATGACTGGACCGAATCAATTTGTAAAAAACGATATGGTAATAAAAGCGGATACTTTAATTGATGAGCTTTCTACACAACAAGATTTTTCTAACAATTATAAAAGTTGCATCAGCGCCCTTGCGAACACTATACAACCAAGTCTTAGCTCAAACGAAAAAGTGTTGATTGGTATTGGATATAAGGTGCCAGAATACGGCATCGTACTCTTTGAAATCACTCGCAGTAATGTGGAAAGATTTGATTTTCCCAATAAATACGGTTTTAAAGTGTTTGGAGCTAGCGACCTTATCTTCCCTGCTAATGGTTGTGAGAATTTTACAACAATCGACGAGGCGGTTCGATTTGTTTCTGATTATATGGATCACATTTTATCCCTAGGTGACATGCTGCTTCAATACAATCCCGCTGGATCTCCAATAAGTATTGAAACACTCGTGTAATGACGACAATTATATATTAGAGATACGAAAAACACTCAGTCTTCACTGAGTGTTTTATGTCAATGTGTATTTAGTGCTAATCTATGGAGCCTAAGTCGCTATCATCATCGTCGTCATCCCACCATTCAGCATCGACGTTCTCTAGATTGTCTTCTTGAATATCTACGTCATTTTTGGCTTCAACCAAATCTTGATACTGCACTTGTAATGTTTCAAATTCTTCAATAGCCTTATTTATATCTTCAATTAACACCACCGCAGAAGAGCCATATCTTGTGCCTGCTTCCCAATTGGTGATTTCGCTCGCCATCCATTTTAATGTATCTGACAGCACGATATTTGTTTCATTTTCCACTTTATCCACAAGAGCATCAATATCATGCCCGATTTGTTTTAACTCTCCTTCTTGATATTGACATTCTTCTACCAAAATGTATTTTAATTCTTTTTCAATGCCTTGTTGTACATGGTATCCAGCAATATCATAAATGCCTTCGTCGCCTGTGGGATTTCCTACAGGGGATATAAGTTGCTTCGCAACTTTAATGTCGGACAATGCTCTATCATGTAATGTCATAAACTACCACCCCTTTATTCACTATCTCATCCTGAAACCATCCTTTTAAATGATTCCATAAAAGCAAATCACAATTGTGATTGCATGCTTTTCCAAAATCCACTAAGGAGTAATGCATTTTTAATTTATCATAACCATCTTTCATTAAGAAACATAAATCCAAATCACTATTTGCGGTACACTCATTGCGTGCTGCACTACCAAAAACAATCATTTTTAAGATGTCCGGATTCTTCCTAGCTATATCAATACACTTCTTTGTTTGCGCTCTTTTTCGTGGATCAATTTTGATAAGATTACTTAAAAACGATGTGTTTTCTTCTAATGAGATATTAAGCCCAAGCGCATCACATATTCTAGATAGCATTGCTAAGTTAGGGCTTGTTGATTCGCTCTCAATACGCCCAACTGTGGACTGCGGGATGCCGCAGATTTCCGCCACTTCCTTTTGCGAAAGCCTAAGCTCTGCACGTCTTTCTTTAATTCTATTAATAATACCGTTAGTACCCTTCATAAATATATCCTCCGTCAATATAATAGCATATATGCTATTATATTGCAAGTTCTAATTATGCTATAATACTCTTACTGCCGGTGCTTGGAAAGGACACCAAATGGCAAAGCATAAACACTTAACACTGGATGAGCGATACGCCATCCAACGCGGGATTGAGCAACATAAATCTTTTAGAAAAATCGCACAAGAGCTTGGTCGTGACACATCAACCATCGCAAAAGAAGTCAAAAGACATCTTGAGCATAGAAAAACGGGTGCACAAGGCATGTACTTCAATGATTGCAAGCACAGAAGGACATGCAGACCTGGTCATAAATGCCTATTGGACGCTTGCGAGAAATATGTTAAGCATACATGTGTAAAGCTAACTAAAGCGCCATACGTATGTAACTGTTGCGAAAGCAAATTGAAATGCACTTTAGAAAAGCAAATATACTCGGCTTCCAAGGCTCATCAGGAATACAAACTGTCATTACGAGCTATGCGTGGTGGGCTCTGTATCACAGAAGAAGAAATAGTATCTTTAGACAAGGTAATTTCGCCACTTCTTATGAAAGGGCAATCCCTTCATCATATCTGTGTATCGAACAGAGACAAGATTATGTTTTCAGAGCGCACGCTCTATAACTATATTGATATGGGACTTTTCACCGCCAAGAATGTAGATATGCCAAGGAAGGTACGATTTAGACCAAGAAAAAGCTCCCATGATTCATTTAAGGTTGATAAAAGATGTAGAATAGGAAGAACACTAGAAGATTACAATAACTATCTTAACAAAAATCCCGATACTGCAGTAGTACAAATGGATTCTGTTATGGGCAAAGTTGGAGGAAAACTACTTCTTACCATCCATTTTGTGAAGACTGAATTCATGCTCGCATTTTTGCGAGATAGAAATACTGCGGCATCGGTTACGGAAATATTTAATTCACTCTATGAAAAACTCGGTTTTCAACGCTTTACAAAACTATTTCCTATAATACTTTGTGATAACGGTTCTGAGTTTTCCAATCCTACAGCCATCGAAGTTGATTCCGATGGCGTTATTCGCACAAAACTCTTTTACTGTGATCCTTCATCACCATACCAGAAGGGCGCAGTAGAAAACAATCATGAGTTCATCAGAAGAATTATACCTAAAAGCAAATCCATGGATGATCTTACTCAACATAAGGTTAATCTTATGATGAGCCATATCAACTCGTATAGACGCGAAAACCTCGGGGACAAAAGTCCAACCGAGGTCTTCAAGTTCTTCTATGGTCAGGACACCTTAGATATTCTTGGTATAGCGGAAATTCCTGCAAATGACATTCTGCTAAAACCAAGCCTATTAAGATAGCCTGATATTTGAGAGCACCGGTAGTGACATTATGGGCAACTCATAAGGGTGGATGTTTACGTTGCAAAACAGCTTGACAACATCGACCTTCTATTAAATTTGCCCAAAAATCAAAATTTATCTGCTCTGTACCTTGATATTACATTACCAGAGCCTAAATGTCACTATGCAAAATGCTATTTTGTGGACGTTACCTTTACAAAGTGGAAATTAATATTTCAAGTGACCATTGTATCAAAGCCTAATCCCCTCATAAATAATCTTGTTAAATATCCATTTTTTTACAATATCAAAGTGGATTTCTTCGTCGAGTTCAAGTCTATATGGCTTAAAAAGAACCGCCATATGGTTTCCTGGAATTCCTTCTATGGGATATTCCCTATATCCTTTCTTTTCCTTAAGATAATCCCTATGGGAATAATCGCATAGCCTTATAAAAATCTCTGTGACATCAAAATCCGAGCGATCGGTCGTAGCAACCTCCACCACTATATTTCTCTTGTTTTTATGCATCAGATGATTTTTAAGGTCTTCTGAAATCGTTATCTTCATTTATTTCTTCCTTCTTTATTTCTTTCTACGTCTTTCTTCCTTCCAGGCCTTGATAGCATTTAGCTTTTCCTTATACTTGGCTTCGTTACCCTGATCTCCCGGGAAATAGTATTCCTTCCCCTTCATGGACTCAGGAAGGCATTCCATCTCAGAAAGTTTTTCCTCCGTGCTATGAGCATATACATAGCCTTTGCCGTAATCAAGCTCCTTCATAAGCTTTGTCGGTGCATTTCTAAGGTGAAGAGGTACCGGCTCTGCAAGTTCTTCCTGAGCATCGCGGCTTGCCAGCATATATGCAACATCCATGGCATTGGATTTTGGAGCCATTGCCATATATACAACAGCCTCCGTAAGATTTACCGAGCACTCAGGCATTCCGATAAAATGACAAGCCTGATACACCGCCACAGCAACATCGAGCGCTCTGGCATCAGCAAGGCCAATATCCTCACTCGCAAACCTCACGACGCGTCTCGCAACATAGAGTGGATCTTCCCCAGCCTCCAGCATTCTGGCTAACCAGTAGATCGCAGCATCCGGATCAGAGTTTCGCATAGACTTATGGAGTGCGGAGATCAGATTATAATGCTCCTCGCCGCTCTTATCAAACAAAAGCGATTTCTTTGATATGCATTGTTCCAGCGTCTCGTTTGTGACGGAAACCTTTCCGTCGGAATCGATATCTCCATTTAGGATTACCATATCCAGAGTCGATAAAGCCACTCTTGCATCGCCATTTGCAAAGCCTGCAATCTTATAGATTATATCCTCGTCTATTTCTATGTCTTGATTTCCGAATCCACGTTCATCAGAAATAGTGTTCTTTAGAAGTTTTACAAGGTCTTCAGTTCCAAGGGCCTGAAGAACAAAAACCTTACAACGAGAAAGAAGCGCGCTATTTACCTCAAACGACGGATTCTCCGTTGTAGCGCCTATAAGCACAATGCTTCCCTTCTCTACAAACGGAAGAAACGCATCCTGCTGAGCCTTGTTAAATCTATGAATCTCATCTACAAACAGAATGGTCTTTTCTCCGAATCTTCTGTTGTTCTCCGCCTGCTGCATAACAGCCCTTATATCCTTGATGCTGCTGTTAACAGCTGAGAAATCTATAAATGCAGATTTTGTTGTTGAAGCGATAATCCTAGCGAGAGTTGTCTTGCCTACTCCTGGAGGACCCCAAAAGATCATAGAAGAAATCTGGTCATTCTCAATTAGGCGACGGAGAACCTTTCCCTCGCCTAATAGATGTTCCTGCCCCACATATTCCGATAAATCCCTCGGCCTCATCCTTGCGGCAAGAGGTTGTGGAACATTGTTTTCAAACATTGTCATTTGATCCATACTTCTTCCAATCTATAATTCTTTTTATGTCTGATAGGCTTCACTTTCTGCAATCAATTCTCTTACGACAATAGATGCCATCAATAAGCCTGCTGTTCCTGGAACAAATGCCGTAGATCCCGGCGTGCGAGCCTCCTCGTCCTTGGGCGTTATCGGAACCTCTGTGGATGCAACAACCTTAAGCCTCTTAATGCCTCGTTCCTTTAGCTGCTTACGCATCACTTTTGCAAGCGGATCGTTAAAGGTTTTGAATATATCCGTAACGATAAGTTTTGATGGGTCCAGTCTATTCCCACATCCCATGGCTGAAATAATAGGAATACCTATAGCATTCGCTTCTTCTATTATATCAACTTTTGCAGCCACAGTATCAATTGCATCTACAATATAATCGTATTTGTCAAATTCAAGAGCGAACTCCTCCTTCTTATCCGGAAGATAGAAGATTGGGTGCTTATTTATTATAACATCGGGATTGATTGACTTTGCTCTTTCTTCAGCCACATCAACCTTAAGTCTTCCTATGGCTCCTTCCGTTGCAATAATCTGTCTATTGAGATTGCTAACAGCTACGACATCTCCATCGATTATATCGATTTCTCCGACGCCACTACGAACAAGGGCCTCAAAGGCATGCCCGCCAACTCCGCCTACTCCAAAAACAGCTACTCTGGAAGAAGCTAGTTTTTCCAGAGCAGCAGTACCAATCAGTTTTTCAAGTCTAGAGAGTTCTTCTCTCATAGTCCCATTTCCTCTTTTACCTCGCGGAAGCATTTTACGGCAAAGTCCAAATCCTCTTTGCTATGTCCCGCGGAAATCTGAGTTCTTATTCTGTCCTTACCCTGTGGTACAACCGGATAGCAGAATGCAACAACATATACACCCTTATCCAGCATACGACGTGCAAATTCGTGAGCGACCTTTGGATCGTAGAGCATTACGGGAACTATCGGATGCTCGCCCGGAAGAAGATCAAAACCGCATTTCTCCATTTCCGTTCTGAAATAGTTTGCGTTTTCGTGAACCTTATCTCTTAAGGCTGTTGAATCCGTAAGAAGTTCTATCGTTCTTATCGTGGCTGCGCAGATTGCAGGAGCAAGCGTATTGGAGAAAAGATATGGTCTGGATCTCTGTCTTAATAGATCAACTATCTCCTGTCTCGCAGCAGTGTAACCACCCGATGCTCCACCCATAGCCTTACCGAATGTACCTGTTACGATATCAATTCTTCCAATAACTCCGCAGTATTCGCAGGTTCCTCTTCCGTGTTCACCCATGAATCCAACTGCGTGGCTCTCGTCAACCATCGTAAGGGCATCAAATTCATCAGCAAGATCGCATATAGCCTGAAGATTAGCGATATAACCATCCATGGAGAATACTCCGTCTGTTGCGATTAAAATGCCTTCGCAGCCGTCTGCCCTTGCCTTTACGAGCTGAGCCCTCAGGTCTTCCATATCGTTATTCTTATATCTATATCTCTTTGCCTTTGAAAGTCTTACGCCGTCTATTATTGATGCATGGTTAAGCTCGTCTGAAATAATAGCATCGTTTTCACCCATGAGTGTTTCAAAAAGTCCGCCGTTTGCATCAAAGCAAGAAGAATAAAGAATCGCATCGTCTGTTCCTGAAAAATCAGCAATCCTTCTTTCTAGTTCCTTGTGTATTTCCTGTGTTCCACAGATAAATCTTACAGAAGAAAGACCAAATCCCCATCTGTCATAGCTTGCCTTTGCCGCATCAATCAAATCCTGATTGTTGGAAAGTCCGAGATAGTTGTTTGCACACATGTTTACAACGCCAGCCTTCTGGGTCGTGTCTATCACGGAGCGCTGAGGAGTAGTTATTACTCTCTCTTCACGCCATGTTCCTGCTTCTCTTATTGCATCAAGTTCTTTTCTAATTGCTTCAATCTTACTTTTCATTTTCCTGTCCTTTGCATTTATAACTATTTTGTCCAATCGAGAACTACTTTTCCGGATTTGCCGCTATTCATTGCAGCGAATCCTTCTTCAAATTCAGTATAGTGGAATCTATGTGTGATTACCGGTGTAAGATCGAGTCCACCCTGAACCATATAGCTCATCTGATGCCAGTTATCCATCTTGCGTCCGTAGATTCCCTGGAGAGTAAGGCCTTTTCCGATAATGAGGTTCATATCAACCTCTATCGGTTTATTACCTATACCGAGAAGCGAAATCTTTCCGCCATTACGCATTACGGAACACATCTGAGCAAATGCCGCGCCTGCGCCTGACATTTCAAGACCTACGTCAAAACCTTCAACAAGGCCCTGCTCCTTCATGACCTTTTCCAAATCTTCAGTTGCAGTGTTTACCGCAGCGTCAACTCCCATCTTGCGAGCAAGGTCAAGTCTATAGTCATTCATATCGGTGATAACAACTCTTCTAGCGCCGGCGTATTTACAAATTCCTGCTGCGATTATTCCTATCGGTCCTGCACCTGTAATGAGTACGTCCTCACCAACGAGATCCCACATAAGAGCGGTATGTGTTGCATTACCAACGGCATCAAAGAAAGAAACAACTTCTTCCGGAAGGCTCTCGTCAATTATGATTACATTACTTGCAGGTATGCATACGTATTCTGCAAACGCACCGTCTCTATCAACACCAACTGATGTCGTGTTCTTGCACCATTGGATATTTCCGGTATGGCAGTTTCTGCAGTGACCGCAGGTAATATGTCCTTCTCCGGAAACGCGCTGTCCAATTTCAATTCCTGTGACACCGGCACCGAGCTCTGCAATCTCACCAACATATTCATGTCCTATCGTCATAGGAGGATTCTTGATATGCTCTGCTGCCCATGGATCCCAATTGAATATATGTACGTCCGTTCCACAGATAGCCGTCTTATGTACTTTGATAAGAACTTCTCCCGGTCCGGGTACGGGTACAGGCACCTTGCGTAGTTCCAACCCGGGACCTTTTTCCGGCTTTACAATTGCATCCATAAGTCTTTCCATTTGATCCTCCTGAATAATTAATTACTTATTGTAACTCCAACTATTATTATACCTCTCAGCGACCTAAGAAAAAAGGAGAAGTTATGCTTCTCCTTTAATATCTACGCATTATAATATTTGTCAAATTCCGCCGCTGTCGGAATCTTGGCAAGCTCCGCACACTCTTTACGCTTTACGTCAACGAAATTGGATATTAGTTCCTCAGGGAATACTCCACCCTCAGTGAGATATTCATGGTCAGCCTCGAGCGCATCAAGCGCACTCTCCAGACTCGTCGGAAGTCCCTGAAGCTTAGCCTTTTCCTCGTCAGAAAGTTTATATAGGTTAAAGTCATATGGACCCCAGCCTTCTTTCTGTGGGTCTATCTTATTCCTAACTCCGTCTAGCCCTGCCATCAGGATTGCGGCATAAGCAAAGTACGGATTGCATGTAGCATCAGGATTTCTAAGCTCAAAACGTCTTAGTTCGGGGCTTTTTGCATAGGCCGGAATTCTTATAACAGCGCTTCTGTTGGATGTTGCATAGCCAACAGTAACCGGAGCTTCAAATCCTGGAACAAGTCGCTTAAAGGAATTTGTGCTCGGATTTGTTATAGCGCATAGCGACGCTATATGCTTTAAGAGTCCACCCATAAAATAATGCGCGGTCTTGCTTAGATGAGAATATCCCTTGTCATCGGAGAACACAGGCTTCTTTCCCTTCATAAGAAGCATATGAACATGCATGCCGCTTCCTGCTTCACCAAAAATCGGTTTTGGCATAAATGATGCAGAAAGTCCATGCTCCAGTGCAACATTTCTGATTATATATTTAATCATCATGGATGCATCAGCCATCTTGGACATCTCGCCAAGCATCGGCTCTATCTCAAACTGACCGCTTGCGCTAACCTCAGGATGATGATATTTAATCGGAATGCCTGCCTCTTCCATTCTCAATACCATTTCACTTCTGCAATCATATGTGGTGTCCTGAGGCTTTGCGACATGATAGTTTTTCTGGAAAGGTACAACATTTCCTGCGCCCTCGTCGTGGCTATTCCAATAAGCCTGATTAAAATCTACATGAGCTTCCTGGTGGTTACTATCAACTCTCCAGCCAACCTCATCAAAAAGATAGAATTCAAACTCCGGAAGGATAATCATCTTATCCGCTATTCCTGTCTTTTTCATATAAGCTTCTGCAGCCTTAACTATATTTCTTGGGTAATGCGGAAGGGGTTTATTCTTTGGATAATCGATTATCATTACGTCACCACTCATAGATAGCGTCAGCACATCGCAGAATGGATCTATGACAGCTGTTGTCACATCGGGAATAAAAACCATATCGCTTTTTTCAACTACGGCATATCCGTAATTGGAAGCATCAAACCCTATTCCATCCTTTAGGATTTCTTCGGTAAATCCACTTGCCGGAATCGTAACATGCCTAAATGCGCCGTTTATATCTACCATCTTAAAATCGACCATTTGGACTTTATTGTCTTTGATATACTTAATTACTTCTTTTGCATTTTTGAACATGGCTTTCTCCTAATAAAAAGCGTTATCTCTGTTAACTGCGTAGGGTTTTTAATCCCCAGACAATTATAAAATAACGCCTTCTTCCTTTCCAATAAATCTTTAGTTTTTGGCACAAAACTTCCCGCGCGAGCCTCTTTTTATCGTCAATAAATAAAAGAGCCTTTGAATTATTGTATCTTTACATAATATCAATCCTTTGGGGTATGTACGTATATTGCCGCGAGTCCTCCATGAGCCGTCTCGCGGTATTTTTCGTCCATATCCTTTCCGGTCTGATACATTGTAGCAATCACTTCATCAAAAGAGATTTTTCTTGTCGTATATAAGAAACGAGAAAGATTAACTGCGCTTATCGCCCTCATGCACGCAACAGCATTACGCTCAATGCACGGAATCTGAACAAGCCCGCATACCGGATCGCAAGTAAGCCCTAGATTGTGCTCCATCGCAATCTCTGCCGCATATTCAATCTGATCTATATTTAATCCATATAGAGCAGCGAGTCCTCCCGCCGCCATGGAGCATGCACTTCCTATTTCTGCCTGGCATCCACATTCCGCACCGGATATGCTAGCATTGGTTCTGATTACGTTTCCAAGAAGCGCAGCGACCGCAAGAGCATTTAGTATCTCTTCCTGAGGAAAACCTCTGTCGTGGTGCATATAGTACATCACTCCCGGAATCACTCCACAGCTTCCGCAGGTAGGAGCAGTCACAACTATATCCTCATCCGCATTTTCTTCGCTTACGGCAAAGGCATAAGAAGAGATCAGCCTGTCCATTGTTACGTCGGCACTTTCGTTATAGCAACGCTTCTCATAAAGAATCTTGGCTTTTCGCGCAAGCTCAAGCCCTCCAGGAAGAACGCCCTCGGATTCAAGACCCCTACGCACTGCATCCTGCATTGCCGCCCAAACCTTAAGGAGATAATCATGAAGCGATGGGCCTTCCTTTTCCCAAATGAATTCAGTTAGGCTTATTCCGCGCTCCTTACAATGCTCCACAATTTCTGTAAAACTATTTTCAGGATAGAGTTCTATATCTTCTTCAGAATCCTCTCCCTCTATTCTTATGGATCCTCCTCCGATACTAAAGATTCTATGTTCACCTATCGTTTCTCCGTTCTTAATCGCAGTAAAAAGCATCGTATTGGGATGCGGAAGATCTGACATTTCAGTATCAAAAACTATCTCTGCTCCGGGAAGTCCATTTAGGATTGCTTTCTTTGTTCCATGACCTTCTCCGGTAAATGCAAGTGAGCCATATAGAGTAACCCTATATGAATCCACATCCGGATAACGCCTTCCAAAGAGAAGCGCAGCCCTATAAGGACCAACGGTGTGTGAACTAGACGGACCATTACCTATTTTGTAAACGCTTTTGATACTCTTCACTCTGCCTCCTACGCCTTATTAATTATTCCATACCTTTGAAATAGCATCGTCCTCAAACTGCTTGCGCCAAAGATCAAAGTAATAACCTTTTTTCTCCATCAGTTCAGTATGCTTACCTTGCTCGATTATCTTACCGTCCTTTACGACCAGTATTATATCCGCATCCTTTATTGTAGATAATCTATGCGCGATTACTATAGATGTACGTCCTTTGATTACCTGATCTATTGCGGCTTGGATAGTTTGCTCGGTAATCGTATCTACAGAAGCAGTAGCCTCGTCCAGCACGACTATTCTCGGGTTTGCAAGTATCGCTCTTGCAAATGATATGAGCTGTTTTTCACCCGTGGATAAGAGATTACCTCCCTCTCCGACATTTGTATCTAGACCGTCTTCCAATCTGTTTATTACGTTCTCAAGAGAAACAAGCTTGATTGCTCTATTAATCTCTTCCTCGGTGGCATCCGGGTTTCCATAAAGCAGATTATCTCTTATTGTTCCCGAGAATAGATGCGGCGACTGAAGAACGTATCCGAGCGCAGAATGTAGCCACAGCTGCGAGCGGTCTCTTGCGTCTTTTCCGTCTATCAGAACTCTCCCCTTTGTCGGCTCAAAGAATCTACAGATAAGATTTGCAAGCGTTGATTTTCCAGCGCCTGTTTCTCCAACTATCGCAATATTTGTTCCAAAAGGAATCTTAAGAGAGAAATCCCTAAGCACATATTCATCTCCGTCAGGATACATAAAATCAACATGGTCAAACTCTACGTCACCCTTAATCTCTTCCCAGTTTTCCTTTTTGGGTTCAAAGGAGTCTCCATAAAGCTCAATTACATCTTCTCTATCGGTAACCGTGGGCTTAAGTTCAAGGAGCGATGTAAATCTTTCAATATTTACTCTCCACTGAACTAGAAGCGAAAGGGTATCAACGAGCCAGCGCACCGGCTCCATAAGATCCTGCGCATAACTCATGAAGAGGGAGAAAGTTCCGACCTGATCCGCTGCAAGAACTCCACCCTTCCATAGAACAAGCGAAAGCGCTATAGAAGAAGCCATATTTGTAACCATGGAGAATGCTCCGTGAGTTCTCGCAGACTTCATGACTGTTCGCTTCATGCGTGCAGATTCAATCTTAAACTCATCGGTAATCTTGCTCTCTGCGTTAAGAGATTTTATTGTCTTTGCGCCGGTTATTCCTTCGTTAAAGTTTCCGGTGATATTGGAGTTTATTTCTCTTATCTGGTGATGAAGATCTATAAGCCTCTTTTGGAAGAATGTAAAGAGAACCACAATTATCGGAACTACAATAAATACGAGTCCCGTTAACTGTACATTCATCTGAAGCATTACGATTCCTGCGCCGATAACGAAGAGCAAGAAATAGACTGCATCAAAAAGTTGCCAGGAGAATAGTTCTCCAATTCTGCTTGTATCGCTCATTACGCGCGCATGTATATATCCGACGCTGTTTTGATTGTAATAATCAAACGATAGCTCCTGAAGGTGTGAAAAAGCCTCGTTTCTCATATCGCGGCCCATTCCTACATCCGTATGCATACAGTCTCGCACACCAAAATATCCAAGGATAGCAGTAAGTATAATTAGAACTGCATATCCCATAGCAAACCAGCCAATTCCATCAAGAGTATCCTCTTTTATGAAATGATCCAGTGCATATTTTTGAAGAACAGGACGTATGACATCCGATACCGAAACGAGAAGCTGCGCAACGAGAAGTCCCACTATTCTTCTTTTAAACGGTTTTGCAAAACGTACTACTTTTGGAATACCAAAGAAAGGTAGGTGCTTTGTTTTATTGTCTTCATTCATTATGAGCTACCTCCTCTCCGTATTGAATTTCATATATCTTCTGATATGTTCCACCTGCGGATTTAAGCTCGCTAGGCTTTCCTCTCTCAGTGATTTTTCCACCCTCAAGAACGACAACCTGATCCGCCTTGGAAAGTGTCGTAATACGGTGTGAAATAATAATAATTGTTGCGGTTCCAAATCTTTCTTCAAGCGCCGCTCTTATCTTGGCGTCGGTTTCCGTATCAACAGCAGAAAGCGAATCGTCAAATATCATTATGGGAGCCTTCTGAACAATCGCTCTTGCAATCGCAGTACGTTGCTTTTGTCCACCGGAAAGCGTAACACCACGCTCTCCAACAAAGGTGTCATATCCCTCGGAAAAGCCTTCGATTGCTTCAGCGAGCGCCGCGACTCTTGCCGCATCCTTTACTTCTTCAATACTCAGATTGTCATCAACCATAGAGATATTCTTTGCGATTGATCTACTGAAGAGATAAGGCTCCTGAAGAACCATGGCGATATTGCTTCTTAGATGCTCAGTTCTGATATCCCTTATATCTACTCCGCCGATTGTTATTCTTCCTTGACCCTCGGGTATATCGTAAAGCTTATCCAAGAGAAGCATCAGCGTGCTCTTACCGGATCCCGTTCCACCGAGTATACCAAGCGTAGTTCCGGAAGGAATCTCTATATCCACGCCCTTTATTATTTCTTTTCCTTCTTCGTATCCAAAGTGGACATTCTCAAACCTTATGTCCCCGGTCATATCTGCATCATAGGCACCTTCTTTATCCTTCTCTACGTCTGATACCATGATGTATTCTAGACGCGAGAAAGACGCTCCCGCCTTTGCCATCTCGGAAATCATTCTTCCAAGACGTCTAATCGGGAATGAAAGAATAGCATTATATGATACAAACGCCACATATTCTCCTGCGGTCATTCCATATTTAACAACAAAGACCGCACCCACTACGGTTACCAGAAGTATCTGCATACCGCATAGCACATCCTGAATGGCAAAGAACCTTCCAAGGACCTTTCCCATATGAACCCACATGCTTGCATAGTGCGCATTCTTCTTTTCAAAGCGCTCTCTCTCACGCGCCTCCGAAGCAAATGCTCTTACAACTCGCACTCCGGTAAGATTCTCCTGGACGATATCAGAAACGACGCCCTCTTCCTCGTCACATTTCTGAAAACCATCTTCCATTTCCTTTCTGAAGAGCACAGAATACAGCAGAATAATCGGAACGGGAAGCATTGCAATAAGCGTCATTTTTGGATTCATCGATGCCATGAAATAAATAGTCATGACCATGAGGATTGTTATTCTGAAAATAGACGTGAGCTGCTCCGCAACGAAGGTTCTTGTTCTATCTATATCCGTGGTGCATCGCTGAATAATATCTCCTGTGCTATTCTTCATATGCCATTCAAACGGAAGCCTCTCTATATGCTCAAAAATAATATCTCGCATATTCTTTACGAGAATTTCGGATCCATTTGCATTGGATACGTTACCGGTAAACTGAGTGATGACGCGAATGAGTCCCAATATCGCAATCATGATTGCGGGGATATAGAGATGCTTGCCGATATATTCAAATCCCCCAAGAGAATCGACAGTATTATTTACCCATGCAGGGAATTCAGAAGGCTTACCTCCTATAGCATTATCTATTGTCGCTCTGATAATCTGTGGATTGAGCATATCCGCCATTGCCGTAATAAAAGACGCGATTATGCTTATGGCAAAATAAAGACCGCTCCCCTTCATAAAGAAGAAGAGTAGCTTCCAATTTATTTTATTCGATTGTGTAGATTCGGTTTTATTCTTTTCTTCCATATCTATAGGCGGAATACGTTCTTCCATCCGCGTATATCGACAGGTTCAAAACGATGTTTAAGCTCCCTAACCATATGATTCTTATCATAGTCATGAATCACGACATCATATTCACCTTCTGTATAACCAAAGGTTACAGTTTCTTTTGTATTCATTATTTTCTCGAGTTCGACGAGCATTGCCTTCTGAGTGCAGTCTTTATCGTAAATCTTGAGAGCGGAATACCCTTCATACTCCATCACAAAATCAACAATGCGGTAGTCCTCATGCCATTCTTGCAAAGAAAGTTCGTCGCGAATCTTATTGATTACATCGCTTTTATCTATTACAAGAAGATAAACAATATTCTCATAGAAATCCTTATCACTCTTTATATAATTTCTATACGGAGAATGACTCTTTTTTTCAAAGATACCCGCCATCGCAGGGTTCGCCAGTTCAGAATATCTTATAACCAGAAGATTCTGCTCAATACTATTACTGAAAAATGGTATATTTCTATCCCTCAGCCATTTGATTAATCTCTCAGCGTTTTCTTCTGCCATCGGCTGCGTGCGTATATACTCAAGGTTCTGCATGTCGTAGAGCGCTGCCCCATCCATAGTAATTAATGGATATTTAAAGCGTATTCCCGGCATAAGTTCTCTCACCGTTGCCTGCGTCTGATCTGTTGAAATCGTAAATTTTGCTCCGTCATCTATAAGCCTGTTGAGCTCTACCAAGGAATACGGCGACATACGATTATTGCTCTCAAACATATCGTCTCCCAAGGATGAAACATAAAGCGTGTCTAGATTTCTGTTTCTCGGAAGATGCATCCGATTTACGACCGCAGCAACCAAAACACCGATAACCGTGTCCAGGAGACGGTTGAAAGCAAAAATATACGGATCAGCATCTGTAAAATGATTAATCGTAATGACCAAAAATACGATTCCCGAAAAATATGCCGTCTCGGGAACCTTCATCAGTACTGTGGAATATAGGACCAGTATTAGAAATAGCGGTACCAAAATATAATGCAATATCTCATTTTGCATACCGCTATTGATAAGCTGTATTTCGATAAGAAGAAGGAGAAGCCCCCATACCGCACCGATTACTGTTCCAAGCACGCGTTTACGTGCAACACCGTGCATATCACGCGTATATGGCTGAATACACTGGAGCGCAGCCATAGCTGAGTATAGCGGTATTCCACTATACCCCCTCAAAACATAAACAACAAGGCATAGCGCAACCGCTATGGCAGAACGTATTATTCTTTGTCCCGGTATCGGTAGTTTCTTGCTTTGTTTCACGTCAATCCTCTAGTAAAAAAATGCCTTCATTTCAACCGAATAATTATAACACATCATCAGACAATTTGCTTATACCTTTCTTTTATGATCGGTTGTCATCACCGGTACCTTTGATTTTTATAAAAACCCAATAACTGATATGAAAAAGAATAAGCACAATTATAAAAAAGGAAATATATCTTATGAGTTGAGACTCAGGAAAAAGCTGCGCGATATTTCCACCGACAACACCGCCTTGACTTTCGCCGTTTATATACATAAAATTCGCTCCCGGAATTTTCTTATTTGCTATGACACAGGGAATAGAAAGTAGCGTGAGGGCCCCCTGTGCTATCCATATATCCTTATAGCGCGGTTTCTTGTCGTGTATAAAAATCATATAATAAGTCATAAAGATCGGAATCTCGTGTTCCATCCAGAACTGATAATATCTATAATACGTTGGACCGGTCTTTGTGATAACCGTAGGCATAATTATCGGAATCATTCCGAGCGTAAGTGAGAGAAAAAAGGTTATCCCAAACAGCGTGTCATTCTTACTCATCACCATAAATACACAGGCTATTAATGCCCACTGGCAAACCTGAAGCGGAAGCTTGATCATTAGGCTGTTTATTCCGGATTCGTCACCCACATAAAGAAGTCTCCAAAAATACGACATCTCCACAATCAGCATGATAAAAGCCACAATATACCTAAAGCGCCCCTCCCACTTCCATTTTTTGATTGATTCACGTCTTTTATATACAATAACTATCCCAAATATCAAAACGAATATGGGCAAGAAATGCCAGAATGAATAATACTGAAAATCACCGGCCTCTCCGTATCCAAAAAAGCCATCATCAAAAAAATCATACATGTTTAGCTTTCCTCCATGCCCGAACGAAACTGGACTATATTTTGTTATCCAAGAAGCTTTTTGAGGAGCCCCTTGCAACCTTCCACCATTTTTCAGTTTTCTTTATAGCGAAATGCTCGTTCAATTGCATCCGCGGCACCAACAGCACCCGGACAATTCTTTAAGCTATCTCCCAATTCCCGTGCCCTTTCACGGCACCGTGAATCGAGAAGCACATCCTCTACACATTTTTTGATAGACGATGGGTTAATATCCGTCAGTCTCTCTCCTGCGCCAAGTTCCTCGATTCTGTTAGCCACACCACCCTGCTCGGTAGTCTGTGGAAACAGAACAAGAGGTACTCCAAAGTACAAGCTTTCACTGGCACTATTCATTCCACAGTGAGTGAGAAAAACATCCGCTTCTCTTAGTACCGCCACCTGGTCCACAAAGGCATATATCTCAACATTCTCAGGCACATCATTGAATGAAGATAAATCAGTTTCTTTCCCCACAGACATGATCACTTGA
>JAFSUI010000014.1 GCA_017445315.1 Bacillota bacterium
GCTTATTTCTTTCAATTCCTTCTGTTAACTCGGAGATAGAAGTCTTGATGCTCTCCCATGATGCAATAGAATCGGTAATTTCCTTTTCAAGAGAATCTCTCTTCTCTTCATGAATTGTAATCTCGCTCTTCTTATCCTTTAGAAGCGCTTCAATTTCCGCACTTGCCTTTCCAGCTTCTCCCGCAAGATTAACAAGATCTTCTTTTCTGCCCTTGAGCGTATCCGCAAGATTCTCAACACCCTTGATTTCGCTGTCGGACATAGTAAGTTCTCTATTAAGTTCAAAGATCTTACTGCGACCTTCATCGGCCTCGCGCGCGTATTTTGCCTGCTCTGCAGCTGACTCATTATATTGACTTATCTTTTCACTTAGTACGCTCTCTGCCTCAGCAATCTCTTTTGAAAGAGAATTTTCTTCCTCGCGGAAGCCGAAAAGACTCTCTTCTTCCTCTGCGAGTCTTGCTCTTAGCATTGTAAGGTCCGAAGAAATCATTTCGGTTTCTTTTTCGATTCCGGAAAGTCTCTCTGCGGAAAGCTTGCTTGCACTCGTCATTTCGTTTATTTCTTGAACAAGCGCAAGAATCTTGTCTCTTGTTTCGGAAGAAAGTTTTTCAACAAGTTCTCTCTTTTCTGAAAGCTCGCCTAGACGAGTGAATACTTCCTGATGCTCTCTCGTAATTGTTTCTATTTCATTTGTAATTCTTACGAGATCGTCTTTATAAATCCTTCCGTTTTCTTCAATCGTGTCTTTGTTCTTTAGGATGACGTTAATTTCAAGACCTTCGTATCTTTCTTTCAGTTCAAGATATTCCTTGGCTTTGATACTGTCTTCTCTCAATGTACCAATACGGCTTTCAATTTCTGTAATGATATCGCTTACTCTATCAAGATTGGTTCCTGCGGATTCAAGCTTTCTTTCTGCTTCGGCACGTCTATTTTTATACATTACAATTCCGGCAGCTTCTTCAAAGATTTCTCTTCTGGCTTCCGGCTTTGTACTTACGATGTCTGCGATTTTACCTTGTCCGATAATAGAATATCCGTCAACACCGATACCTGTATCCATGATAAGCTCACGAATATCACGCAAACGACATGGGTTGTTGTTGATTAGATATTCGCTCTCGCCGGAGCGATACATTCTTCTTGTAATCGCAACTTCGTTATAGTCTATGTCCAGGATGCCCGTGGAGTTATCAATTACTAGAACAACCTCGGCCATTCCTCTGGACTTTCTGCTTGCGGTTCCGGAGAATATTACTTCTTCCATCTTTCCGCCACGCAGCGCCTTTGGACTTTGTTCTCCAAGTACCCATCTTATAGCGTCACTGATATTGCTCTTTCCGCTTCCATTTGGACCAACAATACATGTGATTCCTTCATGGAAGTCAATTGTCACCGGGTCAGCAAATGATTTAAAACCCTGCATTTCCAATCTTTTAAAGTACATTAGCTATGCCTTTCCTAAAAAACTCTCGGCAGCACTCTGTTCGGCCGCCTTTTTATTCTTTCCTATTCCGTATCCTTTTTCTTTACCGTTTATATATAGATGCGAAAAAAACGTTTTGTCATGATCGGGACCTTCTTCATCGTCCCTATATTCAATATGCCAATTGTTCTTTTGCGCAAGTTCCTGAAGCTTTGTCTTATAGTCTCTAAAGAGCTTTCCCTCTATGGCGTCTTCTACCAATGTGGAAAAGACTCGTTCTACAAAGTATTTTGCTTCATCAAATCCACCATCAAGATAAATAGCTCCGATTGTCGCTTCCACAACGTCGCTCACGACAGATGGTTTGTTTCTTCCCGAAGCGCGTTCCTCTCCTTCTCCGACTAGTATAAATTCATTTAGCCCAAGGCCTTTACCGATTATATCAAGCGACTCCTCACATACAATCTGCGCTCTAAGCTTTGATAATTCTCCTTCTCTTCCCGATGGGAGTTTTAGATAAAGCATCGCACCTATAATCGCATCAAGCATTGCATCGCCGACAAACTCAAGTCTTTCGTAATCAAGACGATTGCCCTGGCTATTAAGCTCGCCTTTTGAACTATGCGTAAATGCTTCTCTCAAAAGTTCTTCGTTTGAGAAATGGTAGTCGATTATATTTTCTATTTCTATTATTCTTTCCATTTCGCTTACTCGGATTCGATTACTCAGAAAGAAGTATCGTCTCAATATCCGTAGTTGAATCCTGAATAATATCTACGACTCTACCTTCAACATAAGGGATGGCCTTTAGTATCGATGCCCTGACAGAATTTTCGTCTGAGCTTCCATGCATTTTTAGAAGCGCTCCCTTTACGCCCAAGATTGGTGCTCCGCCATACTCCGTATAGTCAAATTCTTTCTTAACAGCCATGAGCTGTCTTCCTGTAAGAACCGCACCGAGCTTTGCAAAGGCGCTTGATGTAAAACATTTTTTGATTTCTTTCAGGATTACAAGCCCCATGCCTTCCGTGGTTTTAAGAATTGCATTACCCGTAAAACCATCGGTTACTATTACGTCGCAGGCTCCGTTTGGAAGATCTCTTGCTTCTACATTTCCTATAAAGTTAAGATCGCTCTTTTCAAGAAGCTCGTGCGCAGCCTTTGTAAGTGTAGTTCCTTTGCTCTCCTCGACGCCGTTATTTACAAGCCCTACGGTTGGGTTTACTCTTCCCATTACCTTTTCCATATATATTGATCCCATGGTGGCAAATTCAAGAAGATTATTGGGCTTGCACTCGGGGTTTGCTCCCGCATCGGTAAGAAGTGAAGCATTGCTTCCCATTACGGGATAAATTGACGCAAGAGTTGGTCTATCGATACCCTGTATTCTTCCGAGTATAAAAAGCCCTCCGGCAAGAAGAGCACCTGTACTTCCGGCAGAAATAAAGACATCCCCTTCGCCTTCTTTGACCATGTTTAGGCCCTTTACGATTGAAGAATCTTTCTTGCTTCTCACGGCCTTTACAGGAGCTTCGTTGTTCTCAATAGTTTCGGTTGCATGAACAACAGAAATAGAACTTCCTGCCTTTGCTTTTTTAAGAAGCTTTGAAATCTTTGGCTCATCACCAATTATTATTATTTCCGCATCTGTTTCTTTGGATGCAAGTACAGCTCCCTTAACTATTGCTTCGGGAGCATTGTCTCCACCCATTCCATCAAGGATTATTTTCATAATTTACCCTTACATTAAACTCTTAATTATTTCATCGATTCTTCTGGCTACTTCTCTGAAGTCTTCCTCGTTAAATCCTCTTGTTGTCATCGGAGCAGTACCTATTCTTACACCGCTGGTTTCCTTTGGTGTTCTTGGATCGTTTGGAACGCAGTTCTTGTTAAGAGTAATTCCCTGTCTATCGCACTCCTCCTGAAGTTCCTTTCCGCTGAATGGATATCCGGTAAGGTCGAGAAGGAATAAGTGATTATCTGTTCCTCCTGTAACTATCTTGTATCCAAGCTTAAGGAATTCATCGGCAAGAGCCGCGCAGTTCTTCTTTACCTGCTTTGCATATTCCTTGAACTCAGGACGAAGTGCTTCTTCTGCGCAAACTGCTTTTGCGGCGATTATATGCTCAAGCGGTCCACCCTGTGCATAAGGGAATACTGCACTGTCAACCTTCTTTGCAAGTTCTTCCTTGCAGAATACGAGACCTCCTCTTGGTCCACGCAGTGTCTTATGAGTTGTAGTTGTGATAATGTCGGCATATCCAAATGGAGATGGATGTTCACCGGCAGCAACAAGTCCTGCGATATGTGCCATATCTACCATGAGGTATGCACCTGCTTCTTTGGCAATTTCATGGAAGGCAGCAAAGTCAAGTGTTCTTGCATAGGCAGAAGCACCTACCATAATGAGATTTGGCTTAATCGTCATAGCCTTTTCTCTTACGTCGTTCATATCGATTATTCCGTTTTCATCAACAGAGTAGAATGTTACATCGTATAGTACGCCGCTGAAGTTTACAGAAGAACCATGTGTTAGATGTCCACCATCGTCAAGTGACATTGCAAGAATCTTGTCTCCTGCTTTTAGGACAGATCTATATCCCGCAAAGTTTGCCTGGGATCCGCTATGTGGCTGAACGTTTACATGGTAATCGGTATTAAATACCTCTCTCCATACGTTACAGCAATACTCTTCCAATTCATCAACAAACTCTGTACCACCATAGTATCTGCCTTTGTTACCCGATTTTCTTTCATATGGATAACCCTCGGCATACTTCCAGGAAAGACAGCTTCCGCAGGCTGCTAGCACGGCTTCAGAGCAATAGTTTTCTGACGCAATTAGTTCTATATTGTTTTTCTGTCTTAAGTATTCCTTTTCTATCCATCCACCAACTATAGGAGATTTCTCCTTTATAAAATTGATGTTGTCGATGTTGTAATTGCTGTCATCATTTTCATTTTTGTAGAACATTTCTTTCTCCTTCCGTGATCTACCTTGCGTAAAACTAAATCTCATATTTCATTATTTCCGGGTGACATGTCTTCCCGTATTGTGAACAATACCTGCATTCAAAGAAGTTCGGTGCGCTCTCAGGATTCACTTCATCAAAGCCATGTTTTCTGAAAAATCCGGGAGCTCTTGCGACTAGATAGATGGAATCCCCATCTAGTTCTTCCACATCTTCTTTGATTTGGTTTAAAAGGATTTCTCCAATTCCGGAATCGCGGTAGTTTTCATCTACTGCAATTCCATCGATTATATACTCGCCTTCTCTCTTTGCGAGAACAACTCCGCCGATAAGATTGTCGTCTTTATCGGTGAATTTGTAGCAACGAATAATATCGGTATCTACTTCTTCGTCACCATCAAACTCAAGCTGATTCTCAACAAAGAATTGAACCAAGCGATCATATTCATCTGTAGCAGTTAACTTTTGGTCCATCTTACTTACCCATCTTACTTTCTCTTGGTACTTACTTTGCACTTCTAAGTGGCGCAACGACTTTTATCTTGTTATGGAGGACAGAGAACGAAAGCGGAAGTTTTTCTCCGTGCTCTCCGTCTATATCCGTAGGAAGATCTACTTCAGACTCAAGCAGCAGTTCTTCTGTCTGGAAATGCAAAACATGATTGCTCTTCGTATGCTTTCCTTGGAGGACGCTGAAGAAGAAGCTCGGCATCTCCAAGGTCGGGATCTTTCTAAATAGCATCACGTCAAGTTTTCCGTCGTTTACATCCGAGTCAGGCGAAACATTCTTTAGTCCACCTGCGGATCTACCGTTCATCACCACCATAAAATACATCTTCTCTTCGTAGATTTTTTCCTTGGTTGTGAGACGCACCTTAATAGGCTTAAGATTTGGGAACTCGGATAAACCGGTCAAATAATATGCCAATACGCCAAGCGTATTCTTTAATGTCGGATCTGTCTTTTGGCTTACATCAACAACGCTTCCGATTGCGGCAACATTTATAAAATATCTGCCGTTAACGACACCAACATCCGCAGGAATCATATAAGAGCCTGCTGCGACTTCTATCATCTTTTCAATCTCGTTAGGAATTCCGAAATAATAAGCGAAATCATTGGCTGTTCCCGCAGGTAAAATGCCAAGCGGAAGATCTATTCCGTTCTTTAGCATTGCGTTAACGCAATAGTTAATCGTTCCGTCTCCACCTGCAGCGATTATCTGGCAATATTCATCCTTATAGGTAGCTTTGTTTAGACTCTCAAGATACTCGCTTATTCCGGTCTCTCCATAAGATCTAATCGGTACGACGATTTTATTATCCTTTTGGTAGCGCGCCAAAATATCATCAAGATGATTCTTGAAGAGACCATTTCCCGAAGTCGGATTGTAAAACAATATTACTTTTTTCATTTCAGTGCTTTTCTCAGACATTTCATTTGCTAATCTTTCCCGAAACTACAGCAAGTCTATCCTGAACCTTTAGAAGCATATCTTTATACTCATCAAGTTTGGCCTTTTCTTCGTCAATTATCTTCTGCGGAGCCTTATTTACAAATCCTTCGTTTGAAAGCTTGCCTTCCGCACGTTTTACTTCATCCTTGAGTCGCTTTTCTTCCTTGGTCAATCTCTCAAACTCTGCATCAAAGTCGATAAGATCCTCCATCGGAATATAAAGCTCTGCACCCGAAAGAACAGCACTCATTGCATCCTTTGGTGCATCATCCTTATTGTTGCAGTATGAAAGATTGCTTAGATTCCCTATATCGGTAATATGCTGCTCAATGTTTTCAATGGATTTTTGTTTTTCTGAATCAACAACAAAGACAACGTCCAGTTTTTTGCTCGGAGCACATTCTGACTCTACTCGCATTTCTCTTATTGCTTTGATTGCCTCCATCGCAAACTCGATTTCGGAGCTTTCGCGTTCAAAGCATACTCCCTCCGGAACTACAGGCCATGAAGAATTGATAAGCATGGTATCGCAATCAGGCATGAATCCCCAGATTTCCTCTGTGATGAATGGCATGAACGGATGAAGAAGCTTGAGGGCAGATTTTAATACATATACGAGTACTCCTCTAGCAACCTTTTTATCTTCCTCGTTATCGCCCCAAAGTCTCTTCTTTACAAGTTCTATATACCAATCGCAGAATTCGTTCCAGATAAGGTCATAGACTCTCTGTCCAGCAAGAGAAATATCAAATTTCTCCATGGTCTTATTTACATAGTCAGTAGCATCCCAAAGTCTTGAGATAATCCATTTATCCTCTTCGCGAAGATTGGAAGAAAGGATTTCCTCTTCCTTTGTTATGTCAAGGAAATCTCCGTCTTCACCTTTGATATTCATGATTACAAAGCGCGATGCGTTCCAGAGCTTGTTGGCGAAGTTTCTGGCAGCCTCTATCTTCTCGGTGGTATAACGCATATCATTTCCCGGAGTAATTCCCGTGAGAAGCATAAATCTAAGCGCATCTGCGCCATACTGATCTATTGCTTCAAGAGGATCGATTCCGTTGTTAAGAGACTTACTCATCTTTCTTCCGAGATGGTCTCTTACGATTCCGTGATAATATACGTATTTAAATGGTGACTTTCCGGTACATTCAATACCTGCAAAGACCATCCTTACAACCCAGAAGAAAAGTATGTCGTAACCAGTAACGAGGACACTTGTAGGATAGAAATACTTCAGGTCCTCAGTTTCCTCGGGCCATCCCATTGTGGAGAACGGCCAAAGGGCTGAACTGAACCAAGTATCAAGTACATCTTCATCCTGCTTTAGGTTCTTGCTTCCGCATTTTGGACAAGCTTCTGGATCATCCTCTGCGCAGATCATCTCTCCACAATCCTCGCAGTACCATACAGGGATTCTATGTCCCCACCAGAGCTGTCTTGAGATGCACCAGTCTTTGATATCCTCAAGCCAGTGATAATAAACCTTATCAAATCTCTCAGGAACAAAGATCGTGTCGCCGGTCTTTACGGTCTCAATGGCAGGCTTTGCGAGCTCTGTCATCTTGACGAACCACTGATCCGAAAGCATCGGTTCAATTACGGTATGGCAACGATAGCATTCACCAACAGGTATTGTCAGCTCCTCCGTCTTAACAAGATATCCGGCTTCCTCAAGGTCAGAAACCCAAGCCTTTCTGCATTCATATCTATCCATACCGGAGTATTTTCCGGCTAGGTCGTTCATTGTCGCGTCCGGATTGATACAAGAGAGGCTCTCTAGGTTTGCCCTTCTTCCTACTTCAAAGTCATTAGGGTCATGCGCAGGTGTAATCTTTACTGCACCTGTTCCTTTTTCGGGATCCGGATATTCGTCTGCTATAATTGGAATTTCTCTTCCAACCAGCGGAAGTACAACGTTGGTACCAATTAAATCTTTATATCTCTCATCTGAAGGATGTACGGCAATAGCAACATCACCGAACATGGTCTCAGGTCTTGATGTTGCAACAACGATTCCATCGCCTTCTCCATTTGCTGCGGGATATCTAAAATACCAATACTTGCCCTGCTTGTCCTCATGCTCTACTTCCGCATCAGAAAGGGATGTGCCGCAGGTTGGACACCAGTTGATTAAGCGGTTTCCTCTATAGATGAGTCCTTTATTATATAGTTCAACAAAGAAATGTCTAACGGCTTTATTACAGCCTTCGTCCATCGTAAATCTTTCTCTTGACCAATCACATGAATCGCCAAGCTTACGACATTGCTTTGTTATTCTTCCGCCGTATTCTCTTTTCCAATCCCAAACTCTCTCAAGGAATTTTTCTCTTCCAAGAGTTTCTTTATCTAGTCCTTCGGACTTAAGTTGCTCAACAACCTTTACCTCGGTCGCGATACTTGCGTGGTCAGAGCCCGGTAGCCAAAGTGTCGGAAAGCCCTGAAGGCGTTTCCATCTAATGAGAACATCCTGGAGTGTGTGATCAAGGGCATGTCCAATATGAAGCTGTCCTGTAATATTTGGAGGCGGCATCACAATAGTAAAGGGTTCTTTTTCGGAGTTAATTTCCGCTCTAAAAGCACCTTTTTCTTCCCACATTTCATAGATGCGGTCCTCAAATTCCTTGGGGTTATATGTCTTTGCTAAATTCTGTTCCATCACTTATTTCCTCACACTTCAATATGTTCTTAAAAAGGCTAAATGCCTTTGTAAAATGACATAGATATACAGATACTATAATAGCCTAATTCCCCTTAAATTTCAAGTAAAAGGACCTTCCCTTTTCCTTGACACGACCATTCATAAAGGTTAAGATTTAAAATATCAAATCGGGGCATAAATGCCTGAAAATTCACAAAACGAGGTAAAGAATATGAAACATGAATTTCCGGTAACTCTTACCACAAATCCCGCTCCAAAGCCCTCATCCGAAGGACTGAGATTTGGAACCGTATTCACAGACCATATGTTCGTCATGGACTATACTGACGAAAAAGGATGGCATGACGGAAGAATCGTCCCCTACGGACCGATTCAGCTTGATCCTGCAGCATGCTGCTTGCATTATGGTCAGGAGATGTTTGAAGGTCTAAAAGCTTATAAAACAGCTGAAGGCAGAGTGCAGCTATTCAGACCTTATATGAATGCAAAGAGAACAAACAAGACCAATGACAGGCTCTGCATTCCGGAGATTGATGAAGATTTATTTGTTGACGCTATCAAAGCGCTAGTTAAGGTTGATCAGGAGTGGATTCCTAGCGGAGAAGGAACATCACTATATATTAGACCTTTTATCTTTGCTACTGAGGCCTTCCTCGGTGTTAGAAGAGCGACAGTATATAAATTCATGGTTATCCTCTCCCCTGTTGGACCATATTTTGTAAATGGCCTTCAGCCGACAA
>JAFSUI010000015.1 GCA_017445315.1 Bacillota bacterium
ATTCGCTTCTTATTTTTGATGCAAATTCCGATGTAGGGTCTACTAAAAGAAAAAACAACAGATTGCCTTTTGGACTCTGATGAACAACGTTTTGTTCCAGAATAATCATGTTGCCTCTCGCATTGTTACCCAGCGTCAATGATTCCTTTCCAAGAAAAACATGCAGCATACTATGCTTGTGAGCAACGGCATTCTCATAAGTGGGAATAACAGCTATATATGTATCATCGAAAAATATCTGGCTCATGTTAATTATTCATGCTTCATAATAAAAGCCTTTTACAAATCGCGATTTATCGACATCCCGACAAACTAGAATTCATTTTACTTTCTACTTTGTATAATCTCTGCCTGCATGATATCACACCACTTATCCCATTTTTCTTTATACTCTTCCTCGGAAATGATGCGCGTCAGCAAATCTGCAGGTGAAAGAATAATTTGCTCTTGGCATGCACTCACACATGCTCTATACATATCCCAGTCCAACTCATCCTCGTCCCACACCAGCGGTACTGAATCAAGTCCAGCTTTGATGGCGGCAACTGCCCTGGTATGTCCGTCGGTCATAACAAGTTTTCCATCCAATAGTTTAATCGGAATAGGCTCAAAACCCGATAAGTCCTTTGGGTCAAACCAATTTTCAATATCTCGAAGTTTCTTTTCTGAAATATAAAACTGTGATGGTTGCAAATCTGTTAATACAAGACAGCTTATCTCACAATTCTCCATTCTCTTTTCTCCTCTACAAACGAGAATTTATAAACCAAATACAATATCATCTCCGTCGAGTTCCGGTAATAGACAGAACCCCAGTGATTGATACAAACACTGTGCTTTTATGTTGTCCTTTTCCGTTGCAAGTTTGATCGGTTTGTCAGGATTTGCAGCTTTCAGAAGCCGAACCGCTGCTTCAGCGGCGCTTTTTCCATACCCTTTTCCTTGATGACTTTTGTCAATATAAAAACTCCAAGTATAAGCATCTCCTTCGCCAAGCCACTTGCAAAGATTGATGAATCCAATCGGCGTCATTTGTTCGTCGTATATGATACAGGGATAATTGTCTTCTCGGAACAGATATGCCCTGCCAATAGAATACCATGCAGGATTGACCAATTCTTTTTGCTTGTCGTCAAGTTGGCAATCATAGGCTGCATAGAACAAATCGGACTCCGTTTTGAGCGGACGGATAGAAACATGTGTATTCGACCACAGATCATTTCCGACCGTTCCTAAGTCTGTTCTTACTCCCATAACTCCTCCATAAACTTCCGATTTGCGCTTCTCTTTTTTATCCTGTATTCGTATATCATTTTGTCATATACCCTATCATCGATGATGTCTATCTATAACTGCAATCTATTAGGTGATCGTTTACCATTCCTATTGACTGCATGAATGAGTATGTGATGACAGGGCCCATGTAGGATATCCCGCGTTTTTTCATATCACGAGCCATCTTTTCCGACTCCGGGGAACGAACCGGTATCTCTGCCGGAGTCTTCCAGTGCCCATCTATCGTTACGCCGCCGGTAAAGTTCCAGAGATAACGATCGAAGGATCCGAATTCTTCGCGTATCTTCATCACTGCGCGGGCATTGCTCCTGACGCTGAATACCTTGCCGCGATTTCTTATTAGGCCCGTGTCGGCAAGTAAATCCTCGAGCTCTCCGTCAGACATCTCAGCGCACTTTTCAATCTCGAAGTTATGAAAGGCAGCTCTATATGCGGCTCTTTTGTGCATCACGGTCTTCCATGATAGCCCGACGCTCGCGCCCTCGAGGCATAGCATCTCGAACATAAAGCGGTCATCATGACTGACCTTGCACCACTCGTTGTCATGATACTCTTCGAGCACCGGATCCCCTTCATACCATTTTCTGCATTCACTCATAGGCAGCTCTTTTCTCCTCTATAATCTTGGATTTATTAAAACTCCTAGGCAGAATTGCAATTTTGCTCTTCCATCCACGCATATTTTGCAAAAATGGCGTTTCTGCCTAACAAATCGGCGCTTTTTGTCATATTTCCTAGGCAGATTTGCAATTTTGCTCGTTCATCCATGCATATTTCTCAAAAATAGCATTTCTGCCTAGCAAATCGGCGCTTTTCGTCACTTTTCCTAGGCAGATTTGCAATTTTGCTCGTTCATCCATGCATATTTTGCAAAAATGGTGTTTCTGCCTAGCAAATCGGCGCTTTTACAGTTTTAATCAATCACTTTTGCGAGACAATTTGCAAGTTTTGCTCTGTCAGCCTCGCAAATTTATGCAAAACGCATTTTCAGACCACCAACTCGGCCAAATTCCTCACTTTTGCGAGACAATTTGCAAGTTTTGCTCTCTCAGCCTCGCAAATTTAAACAAAATGTATTTCTAGACCACCAAATCGTCCAAATTCTTCACTTTTGCGAGACAATTTGCAGGTTTTGCTTTGTCAGCCTCGCAAATTGAAACAAAATACATTTTCAGACCATAATTTGAGTGGCGTAGGCTAGAAACACTGCGTCAAATCCCGATTTGGCAACATACCGACAACCTCCGATTTGGCGCTCTCTACATGTAACGTTCTACGGCATAATTCTACCATAGACCTAAGACTATATGAATAGCAATAAAGAAGGCAGCTTGCCTAAGCAAACTGCCAAAAAAGTGGAGCTCCCGATGGGACTTGAACCCATGACCTGCGCGTTACGAATGCGCTGCTCTACCGACTGAGCCACGGAAGCGTGTTCTGCGGCGCCCGAATTCCAATTCCCGAGCGCCCAATCAGTATATCATTATTTTTCTTTTGCGTAAAGTCCGAAAACCACGCGGTCGCGGCCCGCGAGATCTTTGATTATGCGGACATTTGTGAAGCGTCCTTCCGGCCCTGAACCTCTACGCGTAGAGCGCTCTTTCGCTATTCTTCCTCCGCTTTCAAGAAGCGCCTTTACGGACTCCCCTTGGTTATCTCCTATCTCAAGAAGTATCACTCCGCCGTCAACAAGATGATTAGGTGCTTCATCCGCTATGCGACGATAAAAGTCAAGGCCATCCGCTCCGCCATCAAGGGCGCCCATGGGTTCATGCTCTTTGATTTCTTTCTGGAGCCCCGCTATAGCGTCTGTTTCTATATAGGGCGGATTGCTTACTATCATGTCAAACTTCTGCTTTTTGAAAAGTTTGTTAAACGGTGCAAATAGATCACCGCATGTAGTTTTTACGCTGCTCTCTACGGCATTTAGTTTTATGTTTTCGCGTGCGACTTCAAGCGCATCACGGCTGATATCAGATAGTATTACATTAACATCTGCAAGCTTTGCAATAGATATACCTATCGCACCGCTACCCGTACAAAGGTCCAGAACCTGCCATCCTGTTTTTTCTGCTGCGACGCGCGCACCTTCACCTGCGAGTTTTCCGTCCTTTATAAGCGAGATGGCATTCTCAACCAATGTTTCCGTATCCATTCTTGGAATCAGAACTCTTGGATCAACCTTGAACTCAAGTCCCATAAACTCCTGAGAACCGACTATATACTGAAGCGGCTCTCCCGAAGCTCTTCTATCCACCAAGTCAAAATACTGATCGCAAAGAAGATCCTGTAGCCTGTACTGATACTCCATGAAGAGTTTACCGATCGGGATTCCAATCAAATAGCAATAGAGGGACTTACTGTCCCTCGCTGCATCTTCGATTCCACTTTCAATCAATTGTTTTTCGCCGAGAGAAAGAATCTCTCTTACGGTCATACTCATTCTTCTTTTGCTTTCTTGATTTCTGCCTCGTCATCCCAGATAGGAATGCCTGCTGAGTTCTTTGCTCTTCCGCTTGGAGCGGTGCCTACTTCTTCTCTCTGTTTGGAAAAGAAATTCATAAAGCCACCCTCATGCGATTCTTTTTTTGTTTCCTCGTGATCATGCTTCATGATTTTCTGCCACGGCTTTAGCTTGGGCTCTTTTTTCTCTACTATTTCTTCCTCGACCTCGTAAGCCTCGTCATACTCATCAACGTATTCCTCAGGATACTCATCGTCGATATTTCCCCTACCCAAAACCTTGTCAAGAAATCCTGTTCCCATATCCCTTGCCTTTTTCAAATCAAAGATCGGTTTATCAGCCATGTCATTCTCCTCTTCGCTTTTACTACTGAGCGTCGAATCTGCTACAGCCTTTTCGTCCGACACCTCTTCATAAGCGTCACGCTTTATTGTACCACTTTTTTCGGGTTCGCTGTTAATATGTTTTTCCTCTATAAGATTGGCATCTTTATCGCAAATTCCTTCTATATACGGTGTGTCGGCGCTCACAAGAACCGCCTTCATGGACGCTATCGCTACCTCAAGCTGCTCCTTGGAGGGCTCTCTTGTTGTTAGTTTCTGAAGCAGAAGCCCCGGCATTGACAGAACCTTTACGACCGCGCTGTCGCTACGGCCGGCCCACTTAAGAAGCTCGTATGAAAGCCCGGCAACTACAGGGAGCAAAAGAATTCTCGAGAGCAGTCTAACCCATACATTAGGCCATCCAAGTAGCGAGAAGATTACCAGGCTTATTACCATTACGAACATGAGGAAGCTCGTTCCGCATCTCGGATGAAGCGTATAGAAGTCCTGCGCATTGTCAGGCGTAAGCTCAAGATTATTTTCAAAACAATGGATCGTCTTATGCTCCGCGCCGTGATATTCAAACGTGGTGCGGATATCCTTCATATTACCAACGAGCGCTATATAGATAATGAACAGCAGTAGCCTAAGAATACCCTCGCAGAGATTCAAAAGGATTTTGCTGGTTGTGAACTTTGATAGGAGGTTCACCAAAACTGTCGGAAGGAGAATAAATAGTCCAACGGAAAACAGTATCGCAAGAACCACCGCTATATAGATTGCAAAATTCCATGCGGCTCGCTCTCCAAAATGCTTTTCTACCCACTTGGAAAATGCACTGGGTTCTTCTTTTTCTTCTTCCTCCGGAGAATAATACTCAAGTACATCCGCGGAGTAGAGAAGGGTTTTCATTCCCGTTACGAGCGATACAACAAAGGCGAAAACTCCTCTTAATACAGGAATCTTCATCCACGCGCCACTCTTTGGGAGCTGCTGCGTCTTTATATGTATTCTTCCGTCCGGCAGCCTAATCGATGTCGCCATACGATCCGCACCGCGCATCATTACGCCATCCATTACCGCCTGTCCACCGATTGCGGTCGGACAAGCATCTTTTAAAAATATCTTGCTTAAATCCATTTTATTTTATCAGTACCTTTTTAATTATTTGTACAAAGTTTCTATTGTTGGACGTATGAGCCAAATTATCTATGATGGTCTCTGTGATGTCCTGGTTCTGCATATTTGACATCGCCCTACGCATGGTCCAAATTGCTTCCATCTCTTCCTGATCCATGAGGAGGTCCTCACGTCTTGTTCCGGAGCGATTGAGATCGATTGCCGGGAATATGCGCTTTTCTGAGAGGCGTCTATCCAGATGCAGTTCCATATTACCTGTACCCTTAAACTCCTCATATATAACATCATCCATACGGGATCCTGTTTCAACAAGCGCTGTTGCAAGGATGGTGATGCTTCCGCCCTCTTCAATATTTCTTGCGGCACCAAAGAATTTCTTTGGCTTATAGAGAGCGCTCGGATCAAGCCCTCCCGTGAGCGTTCTTCCGGAAGGCTGCTCCACAAGGTTATATGCTCTTGCAAGCCTTGTGATACTGTCAAGAAGAATAACTACATCCTGCTTGTGCTCGGCCATTCTCTGCGCCCTTGCGAGCACCATCTCCGCAACCTTTACATGGTGCTGCGGTCTCTCGTCAAACGTGGAGTAGATTACCTCTCCGCTCGTTAGTGAACGCTTCATATCGGTAACTTCTTCAGGTCTTTCATCTACGAGAAGGACTATCAGAGAAACATCCGGATGGTTTGTCTCTATACTATTTGCAATCCTCTTTAAGAGAGTTGTTTTACCTGCCTTTGGAGGAGCTACGATGAGTCCTCTCTGGCCCTTTCCGACAGGCGCAATTAGGTCTATAAGCCTTGTGGATAGGTCCTTTGCGCTCGTTTCCATGGAGAGCCTGTGATTTGGGAAAATCGGCGTCAAATCCGAGAAATCCGGACGTCTAATAGCCTCTCCCGGCTCCTGGTCGTTTACGGTATTTACATAAAGAAGTGCTCCAAAACGCTCGCCCTGGTTCGGAAGCCTTGAAATTCCGGCAATTTTGTCGCCTGTCTTTAGGTTGAACCTTCTGATCTGCGTCGGAGAAACGTATATATCTCTGTCGCTTGTAAGGAAATTGTCAAAACGAAGGAATCCAAAGCCTCCATCCTCTGCAATATCAAGGATTCCGACTACCTCCGGACGCGGTTTTTCATCGGTTTTCTCATCTGACTTGGCTTCGGCCTTTTCTTCGGCCTTCTCCGCGGCCTTTTCTTCGGACTTCTCCTCAGGTTTTTCCTCGACCTTCTCCTCGGCCTTCTCCTCGACCTTGGAGTCAGACTTCTCCTGTTCTTCAGATGCTGCTTCCGGGGATCCCTTGGGTTCTGCGGCCTTTTCCTTGGTTTTACGCGTTTTCTTTGGCTTTTCCTCTACAGGAGGCTCTTCCACCAAATCAAGCTCAAGCTTAGCCTCAGCTTCCTTCTGGGCCTTGGTCT
Source organism: Bacillota bacterium (assembly GCA_017445315.1). Lineage (GTDB taxonomy): Bacteria > Bacillota > Clostridia > Peptostreptococcales > Anaerovoracaceae > Eubacterium_B. The sequence continues at coordinate 6,634 of JAFSUI010000015.1, forward strand.
TCCTTGGAGCGCGCTTCTTTTCTGGCTCTTTTTCCTCAACGTTAACAATAGCTTCTTCCAATACGTCTTCTTTTTTCTTTCTTGGCATAAGTAAAACTTCGGCTGAATGCCTTTCCTTTCTTTTTAGATGGGATAATTAGATAAAAACTTTAGCAATTATACCCTAAACCCCGTAAAAATGCAAATTATCATACTTTTGTGCCACTTTTATTATCTTATTTAATATGGTACAATTAAATGCTATAGAAAAATGGAGGTTTCAAATGAAAAAGAGCGACAAAGAATTACTTAAAACTCTGAAGATGCAGCAGAAGCTTGAAAAGAAAAAGAATGCCGAAAATATCGTGGTATTCACCGCTGTATTTGCCATTGTAGCACTAGGCGTAGTTGCCGCTGCTCTCAGTTTTAAAGCTCCTCAAGAATAACTTGGATTTTTTTAACCAACCATAATGCCATGAAAAAACAAAACAAATCGACACCTGTAACACTAATAGCATTTGTCATTACGCTTTTTGTGATATTTGTTATTGTTGCATTCCTCTTGCTTGGCAAAGGAAACACCAACGCCAATACAAGACCTCGCAATCTGACGTATGACACAGGCTGGACCTTTATTGAGAACGGAAGCAACCAAGGAACGGTCAATCTTCCGGTCAAGATGACAACACCGTCATCTGGCATATCAGTTCTTAAAAAGCAGCTCCCCTCCAACATCTCCTCAAGAGATGCTATTGCCGTGAGAAACTACCATCAGCTTCTTCACGTCAGAATCGGAGACAGCATTATATTTGCTTATCCAAACCTTGGATGGAACGGTGTCGGAAATATAATAAGCGACGAATGGATTGTTGTGAATCTGAAGCCCGAATACGCAGGCGAAACAATTGAGCTTCACTTCACCAATACATCCATGTTCAAAACATCTTTTAATATCAGCAATGTCTATTACGGAACGGATAACGATGTCGTTCAGCATATTCGCTCTACGACCTTTATGCCATTCCTCTGGGGTCTCATAATCTTCTTGATCGGACTCTTCCTTTTGATTATGAGTGCTGTTTATGCAAGACCAACCGACCAAAGGCCAAATACCGCAATGGGCGCGGCGCTACTTTGCTTTGGCCTATGGCTCCTAAATAGATCGCTCATGCCGGTGCTCACAAGATTCTCCGGTGCACTCTATATTTTCGCGGTACTCGCGCTGATGTTTGTACCGCCGTGCATCTTCCTCTACTCCTATTACAGGAACAAAGAGCATCGACAGATTTCCATGAAATGCTATATCGTTGCTATTGCGGCTGACGTATTCATCATGCTCTCCTGCATAGTAATCAGATACAACGCAAATATAATCGCAATACTTTGTTATTCCCTCGCGGGTGTCGGCATCATCCTTAATGGCGTGCTTCTCTATAGATCCGCTTATGGCGACAAAGCAAATCTGCTTACGAGGACGGAACTCCTTCTCAACAGAACCGAGTTCCTCGCAAATATTATTCTTCCAATCATAATCATTGCGGAATCAATCCTCTTTAGAGACAGAATGTGGACAGAGATGAGCATGTTCTTCAGAAGCGGTCTTCTAATCTATGCATTCATCTATCTGGTATTTGTATTCTGGAGAAATCGACTCGCGCTTTCCGACAGAGTAAATGTAACCAATAGACTTAAGGAGAATCAGCTGAAGCTGATGATGGATCAGATTCAACCGCACTTCCTCTTTAATACACTTAGTGCGATTCGTATTTTGATTAAGATGGAACCCGATATGGCTTATGACGCCATGTACGACTTCTCCAAATATCTCCGTGCAAATATAGACAACGTCAACAATATCGACGGAATCGATTTTGCATCTGAGGTTGAACACATCAAGAGCTATGTGAATATAGAAAAGATCAGATTCGGTGACAGAGTAAATGCCGTATATGATATCCAGTGCGACGACTTCTTTGTACCGCCGCTATCGATTCAGAGCCTCGTAGAAAACGCCATTCAGTACGGCATCCTTCCAAAGATGCGTGGCGGAACCATCTGGCTCAGGAGCTATGAGACAAACGACTACGACGTTGTGGAGATAGAAGACGACGGCGTAGGATTCACAAGAGATACAGCTGCTCACCTCTTCTCAATTTACGCAAGTGACGATGACAAGGTCGGCATGGAATCCAACCAGGTTCTCCGAACTGCGCTGACAGAGGTTATGGAAAATCTCAACCTAACAGACTCCACCGGAAACCCAATCGTATTTACGAAGCCGGTTAAGAATAACGATCTCACAGAGGAACATCAGTCATCTAGCACGATGAATATCTTCCTCCGTCTGAGAGAAATGTCGGGAGCAAAATTTGAAATCGCAAGTACCGAAGGAGAAGGAACACTTATCCGCGTGCTTATACCAAAGAACTAAAATAAATTAAAAAAATAAATTAAAACAATAGATTAAAACGAGGGAACAAATGGAAAGAGAAGATTTACTTGATGTTTATCGCCACTCACTGGCACATATCCTTGCAAAGGCGGTAATCGAAATTTTTGGAAAAGAAAATGTGCAGTATGCAATCGGTCCGGAAGTATCCGATGGTCTTTATTATGACTTCGTTCTTCCGCGCGCCGTAACAAAGGAGGACTTCACTGTTATAGAAGAGAAGATGCACGAGATTATTAAGCGTAGAGAGGCTTGGCTTCGTCAAGAAATAAGCCGCGAGGATGCTCTTGAGATGTTTAAGGATCAGCGCTTTAAAACGGAGCTCATAGAAGACCTCCCTGAAGACGAAAAGATTACGATTTACTATACGGGCGAAGACTTTGTCGATCTCTGTAGAGGTCCTCATGTAGATAATTCACAGGAGCTCCTCTCCGCAGCGTTCCAGCTTAAGTCTGCTTCAGGATCTTACTGGAGAGGCGACGAGCATAATGAACAGCTTCAGAGAATCTATGTCTATGCGTTCCCTGACAAGCAACAGTTAAAGGATCATCTAAAACTTATACAGGAAGCTCTTGAGCGCGACCACAAGAAACTCGGTCAGCAGCTTGAACTCTTTATGTTTGATGAGACCGCTCCGGGTATGCCCTACTGGCTACCGAGAGGATGGAGACTATATAACACTCTTATGGACTTCTCAAGGACTCTCCAGGACGAATACGGATACCAGGAAATTTGCGCACCGGTATTTAACAACCGCAAGCTCTATTTGATCAGCGGTCACTGGGCACATTATCAAAATAATATGTTTGTAGTTCCAGAACTGGAGAGAGACGAGAACGGACAGATTCTCCTTGACGAGAACGGTTCTTTCAAGATGAAGCCTGTAGAGGAAGCAGACATCTACTCGGCAAAGCCGATGAACTGCCCTAACGCAATGGTAGTGTTTAAATCTCAAGTTCGTTCATATAGAGACCTTCCGCTTAGACTTTCTGAAAACAACGTTCTTCACAGAAAGGAAAAATCCGGTCAGCTAAACGGCCTTCTCCGCGTTCAGGAATTCCGTCAGGATGATGACCATACATTTGTTATGGAGTCGCAGATAGAAGAAGAGATCGGAAAGATCTTTGAACTTACGGATAAGATTTATTCTACGCTCGGACTATCATATAGAGCAGAGCTTTCTACTCGCCCTGAAGACTTTATGGGCGACATAGAAGTTTGGAACGAAGCCGAAGCTGCCCTTAAGAAAATTCTTGATGGCAAATACGGTGAGGGCGGATACGAGATTAACGAAGGCGATGGCGCGTTCTACGGACCAAAGATTGACCTTCAGATGAAGGATGCTCTCGGTCGCGAATGGCAGTGCGGAACGATTCAGCTAGACTTCCAGCTTCCACATAATTTTGAACTTAAATACACAGCACCTGATGGAAGCCTCAAGCAGCCTATCGTAATCCACAGGGCGCTCTACGGATCGTTCGAAAGATTCATAGCTGTAATCATAGAGAACTTCAAGGGAGCATTCCCCTTCTGGCTTTCACCGACACAGGTTGCCGTTGTTCCAATCAAAACAGAACATAACGATTACGCAGAGGTAATCTGCAAACTTCTCCGCGCCAATCGCATTCGCTACGAAGTAGATTATGAGGACAAAAATATGAACGCCAAAATCAAGACGTTCAAGAACTTCAAGGTGCCTTATATAATCGTTGTTGGCGGACAAGAGGCAGAGAATAGAACTGTATCGATAAATGTTCGTGGATCAAATCAGCAACTCAGGAATGTTCCGCTTGATACATTCCTGGATATGTGCGATATGATGAATGAAGAACACTCATTAGAACTCCTCACCGAGGTCCCCGCAGAGCAATAAACCAACAAGAGCCTTGTCCCTCCTTGGTTGGCTGCACGCACTTTAGTCCTCGGGATGGATAATTAATTCCTCAATAAAATTGAACCTCTGGAGGGTTGCATCAAAGCTCGAACCCTTGCGGTACTTCTCTTCCACCAAACAAGTTTGGTATTGAGAAGCCCCGCAAGACTTCGACTGCTGCCAACCTCACAGAGGTTCTTCTTTTATTTTCGGTTAATTATATTCCATCCCTGCGGAAGGCGTGCCGTGCAACCATCCCAAGAAGGGCCTTCTCTTGTCGGTTTATAGTGGGTGGTCTGTAAGCGCTTCTTTCTTTATGGTGCTTATCATCAGTATGTCGATAGCGATAATGAATGCAAAGAATATGATTGTCGATAGCGCGGTCTGTTTCATCGCACATGCATCATAGAACCCATGGAGGAATACCGCAACCAGATATGCAAGCTTTCTGTTCACGGACGACTTTTGATCGTCTCCTCTGTTGGCCCAGAGTCTCGCTCTTCCGTAGAAGACTCCCATAAATACCGCAAAGGACATATGCCCCGGAATTGCAAGGAGCGCTCTCGTCGGTGCGATTGTTAGACCGTAGCCTGCTACGTATCCGATGTTTTCAAATGCGGCAAACCCGAGTGAGATAAATACAGCATAGATGATTCCGTCAAACCTAAAATTGAAATGCGGATTCTTCCATGTAATAAGCTTCATGAAGATATACTTTGTTCCCTCTTCAACCACAGCAACAACAAGGAACGCAAGTATTATTACGTATAGCGGATTGGCGACGCTGATAAAGCGATCTAGCACAGTTATCGCAGCACCTTCCAGTCCACCGGAAACAATTGCAGCAAGAACTCCGAGACCTATGAGTTTAAACAAAAGTCCCGCGGGTTCTTTTTCTATTGTGTCCTTTCTGTACATATAGAAAAGAAGTAGTGCCGCAGGAAGAACCGCAGCCAATATATAAACTATTCCTACAGGTATCAAATTAATATAAAACAATTCTATTCCTCTCTTCCGTGACGACGACGGCGTTCTCTTCTCTTTTCTTCTTTTCTGGCGAGCTGTTGCCTCCTTACGTATGATCCTACACTCGCCGCTTTATGAACATATCTAAATACTGCTTCGGTTGCAATTAAGAATACTATGAGGAGCATAAAAGCCTTTGTTGTTATTCCTGTTATACCGAATACCTCCGGAATGAGTATTACACAAAGCGCCATGCCCACTACCAATGCACCTATCATGAACTTGTGGAAATTGGTTAGCGGCGCTGCAACCTTTGTTAGGAATAAGAACCCTACAAGCGCAACGAGCATGGTTGCCGATGTGGAAATACATTCATCGTCTATCTTAAACACTCGCCCAAATATTACCATGGCGCTCACGGAAATAAACATAGTGAGTCCCGCCGGCGCGGCCATCTTGAGAACGTTAGGAAGGAAGCTTCCCTTGATTCTCTTTGTATTTGATTCTAGTGCGAGTATGAACGAAGGAACACCAATCGTAAATGCACTGATGAGCGTTATCTGTCTCGGCTTAAGCGGATACGAGAGCACGCTTATCATGGAGAATATCGCAAGAAGAATCGAGAAAATATTTTTTGTTAAGTATAGAGATGCTGCTCTCTGGATATTGTTTACGACTCTTCTTCCCTCTGCAACTACGGATGGCATCTTGCTGAAGTTTGAATCCATCAGTACGAGCTGCGCCACATTGGATGCGGCATCGCTTCCCGAAGCCATCGCAACTGAACAGTCTGCGTCTTTTAACGCAAGGATATCGTTGACGCCGTCTCCCGTCATTCCGACGGTATGGCCTTGTTCCTGAAGCGCACGTACAAATTTTCTCTTCTGCTCCGGGCTCACTCTTCCAAATACGGTAAACCTCTGCACCGCATCATAGATTGCTCTATCGTTAATGAGCGTTCTTGCATCGACATAGTGATCTGCGTCCGGGATTCCGGCTTCCATGGCGACATGAGAAACTGTCTCAGGGTTATCTCCGGAAATTACTTTTATCACTACATCGTTTTCTGCGAAATATCTGAACGTTTCCAACGCGGATTCTCTTACCGGGTTATTGAGAAGTATAAACGCAATTGCATCTGCTCTTCCCATGAGCTCCTGTCCCGCAGGGATTTCCGATACCTCGGCAAAGGCAAGAACTCTGAATCCCTTTTCTCCCATCTCTACCACATAATCTCTATACATGTGATAACCCGGTCCGAGAACGTTTTCCGGAGCTCCGAGTACATAGTTTCCTCCGAGGAAACATACACCGCTATATTTATATCTCGATGAGAATGGACATACCTTTACGACTTCCCAGTTTCCGACTTCATCAAAATACTCTTTGAGCGCAACCATGGTCGCATTGTCCGCAGCCTGCGCATCAACAAAGGAACCGAGAAGGCGCCCAATCTCTTCCGCTTCCATTTTTCTGGTTACGAGTGTTACGCTATCTACGCGCATTTCATTTTCTGTGATCGTTCCCGTCTTATCCACACAAAGCACATCTACTCTTGCGAGCGCCTCTATGCATTTTAGGTTTTGAACAAGAACGTCGCGTCTGGCTAACTTGATTGCTGAGACAACCATTGCGATTGAGGCGGTAATGTATAGACCTTCAGGAATCATCCCGAGGACCGCTGCAACCATTGAAATTACACTTTCCTGTAATTTCATATCTAGGACTACCATCTGCTGAATCATCATTACGATTCCGACAGGAATAATTACAACGCCGATTACCTTTAGCATCTTATCAAGAGAGATTATCATTTCGGAATCGTCGTGCTTCCCGGATTTGGTTGCTTCAAGTGTTAGACGAGAGATATATGCTTCTTTTCCTACCGCCGTAAGAACAGCAAGGCACTCACCCGAAACGATGTAGCTTCCGGAAAGAAGGCTGTCGCCTTTGTTCTTTGTTATTTCGTCTGCTTCACCTGTTAGGAGAGCCTCGTTAACCTGAACGGATCCTTCTATAACCTCGGCGTCCGCAGGGATTTGGTTTCCCGCTCTAAGTACAACAACGTCGTCAAGCACAAGCTCTTCTGTTCTAACCTCAACCTCTTCACCGTTTCTTATTGCGTGAGCCCTCGGCATCTTCATGAGCTTGAGTTTATCGAGCGCACGTTTTGATCTCAGTTCCTGGAAAATACCTATGAAGGCATTTGCTATAACCACTATCATAAATGTCAGTTCCTTGAATGAACCAACAAATATGAGTAGCGCTGCCAAGATAACAAAGACCAAGTTAAAATACGTCAGAACATTTCCCTTGATTATCTGTTTGACTGTGCGCGTAGAAGGATCTACCTGAACATTGGTCTGATACTTATCTATTCTGTGTTGTACTTCTCTGTCGGTTAAGCCCGGCATAATGTCTCCTTAATGTTTAAATCCTGAGTATATCGTCAGAGCGTCCCATCGGTTTTTTCATCTTGACGAGAGTTCTTCCGCATGAACATTTCTCTCTTGATATTATTTTCTTTTCATCACACACTTTTTTCTTTTTTTGGACTTTTAGTTTTTACTCAGATGCTTTTTCTCCTCCGTCCATATTTATTAATTCTTCAGATATAACTTCTGCTGTAGTTTCTCCCTCTGGAGAATCCTCTGCAGCTCCTTCCTCTGCAGTATCTTCCTCTGCAGTTTCTTCCTCCGGACTTGTCATTGTTTCTGCGAGGCTCTCTAGATCAATATCGTGAACGTTGATTCCGGCGAGGCCTTCTTCCGAAACTTTTTCTTCTACAGTCTTTTCTCTATATACGAGCAAGGTTACATTGACTTTAAATGCATCGCCTTCATCGGTATAAACAAAATCTCCGCCCATGTCCTTGCAGATTTTTTCGCAGGTCTTTAGACCGATCTTGTTACTCTCTACGTTTCGAGAATCTTCGCGTATTCCATTCTCAAGGTTAACGACGATTTTCTGTCCCTGGACGTGCGCCTTGATTTTGATCGACTCCTTCTTGTCCGCATACTTCAAAATATTGGAGAAGAGATTATCAAAGAGTCTCTTTAGGCCGGATACGTCAGCTTCTATTTCTACACCTTCGGGAATCTCGTAATCAAACTCTACGTTAAATCCGTAATTGATTAGCTCTGCGGCGTGCTCGCTCAAAAGCTGCTGAACGAGTATCCCTGCGTCATAGACTTCCAAATCCTTTTCGGCTCCTTTACTTCCAAATACCAAGAAGTATTGGAAGAGTTTATCCGAAAGGTCTTTTAATTGGAAGGCTTTATCCCTACTCGCAGCGACATATTTTTTCATGTCTTCTTCAGACTGATATTTTCCGCTCTCTATGATGTCCAGATAACCGATTAACGATGTGAGTGGCGTTCTTATATCGTGTGACATTGCGGTTATGAGCTCCGAGTTCTTGTCCCACGCTTCCTTTTCGTTGATAAGTCGCTGGATAAGACTCGATCTCATCGTATCTACTCGCGTGGCAAGTCTTCCTACTTCGTCGTTTGCGAGCGGCTTTATTGTCGCACCGAGATCTCCGTTGGTTACGTTCTCTGCATATTGCGACACCTTTGCTATTCTTGCCATGAGGCGTGCGTTATATACGAGGAGCGAGCCTATAACTACAGCAATCGCACCTATGAGTTTTAGGGCATCAAATATTCTGTAAAGATGCTGCTGCTTATATACGTCTATAAAGACATAATAGTCGCCGTCCTCAAATGTAATGATCCTGTTCTTTAAATCCTGCTGGAACTCTTCCGGTGTGATTCTTGGAGTGTTTTCATCATTCGCTACCGAAGAATGGTCATCTGTCATGGATTCGTCATCGGAGCTTCTCGGTGTAACCGTCCAACCTCCGTCAAAGGATATGGAGAAATTATCAAAGACCATAAGATATGTATAGTCATTTTCTCTTATCCATTTTTGGAGCTTATCCGTATCGGTTGTCTTAAGATTCTCGGCCTCTATATATTCCTTGAAATCCCTAAATGCTGCATTGATATTTCTTGTCTCGGCGTCCTCGTTCAGATAGTACTTCTGAGCAACGACATTTTCGAGACCTTCTAGTGCTTCATAAAGAATAAAAGCCGCAATCAAAGAACTTATGACAACAAGGGCCAGCTTAAGCGTAAGCGGTATATAGATTTTTTTCTTTGCCTGTTGTCTCTCCAATTATTCTACCCTATAGCCTTTGCCCCAGATGGTTTTGATGACCTCCGGGTGGTTTGCGTCTTCTTCGAGTTTCTTTCTGAGATTGAGTATATGTACCATTACGGTGTTTCCATCTGACGGAAGATAGCTGTCATTCCACACGCCCTCGTAGAGTTCTTTGTTTCCTACGATTTCACCCTTATGGCTCGCAAAGAATTGCATGATGGCATATTCTTTTTCCGTAAGCGGGATTCTTCTCTCATCCTTTATGGCGCTTCTGCTCTTTGAGTCCAGAACGATATTCTTACCTAGCGTCGGACTCTCCTGATCTGTGCTTACAGGCTTCTGATATTCCTTATAACGTCTAAGGAGCGATCTCACCTTCATGATAAGTTCTGTCTGGGAGAACGGCTTTACGAGATAGTCGTCTCCTCCGCCGGAATATGCTTCGACCTTGTCCTGGTCCTGAGATTTGGCCGTAAGGAAGAGAATCGGAACCGCCGATCTCTTTCTGATCATCTCGCAGGTTTCGACACCGGTCATTCCGGGCATCATAATATCCAAAAGAACCAAGTCTATCTCCTTGTCGGCATAGACCATCTCCACAGCAGAGCCACCGTTCTCAGCCTGAACTACGCGGTAGCCCTCACTACCGAGTAAAACCGAGACGACTTCTCTGATATCCGGTTCATCGTCAACTATCAAAATCTTGTACTGTTCTTTGTTCTTTTCTTCCATTATTTTGACCTTTGTTTTATCACTTTCCCTTGACGCACAAAGCGCCTTTTTTGAATAGTTTCTCAACTTATATTTTACTACAAAATGCCCTCTTTCGTCTATTGAAAAATCTCCCTGCACAAAGCATGCAAAACTCTGTTTTTCGTTGAAATTCAGCCATTATCTATTTACTGCGGAGCCTTATGAGAGTATAATGATTTTACTGTATCTACACAAAATGCACACCTTGCGTCCACCGGACGAAAGGGTGCTTAAAACGGAGGATAAAAATGAGCAAGAAAATCGTTGTTGTTAAGGCAAAAAGAGATGAAATTGCCATGAATTTGGTCCACGAAACCGCTGCCAAATATGGTTATACGGCCGAGTTCTATGGAGATCTCGAGGAAGCCAAGCCGCATCTTGAGGATGCCGAGATCATTCACGGCATGGGCATGGGCCTTCTAAAATACGCGCCGAACGCAAAATGGTATTGCATAGCATCTGCGGGCGTAAATGGCTACGATGCGGACTATTTTGACGAACGCGGGGTGCTGGTAAGCAATTCAGCAGGCACCTATGGAACGACTATAGCAGAACATATTATCATGATGGCAACCATGATAATGCGCCATATGTTTGAATTTGAGGATTGCAGAAAGCAAGGAAAATGGCTCGGCCACCAAGAAATTACGACTGACTTTAGGACTCTCTGCGGAAGCAGGATCCTTGTTCTCGGAACAGGAAACCTCGGAGCGACCTTTGCGGGAAGAGTAAGAGGGTTTGAGCCTGAATCTATCGTTGGTGTTTCAAGAAGTGGGCGCCCTGTTTCCGATTTTGACAGGGTTATTAGCATGGATGATTTAGAAAAAGAGCTTCCAAATGCCGACCTTATCGTAATGTGCCTTCCGGGTACTTTAGAGACCGAAAACGTTCTTAGCCGCGAGAGGATTGCTCTTCTATCAAAGGACGCAATCGTAATAAATGTCGGACGCGGAACTGCAATAGATGAGGATGCACTCGCAGAGGCTCTGGAAAGCGACAGAATATATGCTGCAGCACTTGATGTATTCAGGGAAGAACCTCTTCCCGAAACGAGCCCTCTCTGGAAGACAAAGAATCTCTATATCACACCGCATGTTTCAGGTCAGGAAACTGCACATATTACGCGCGAGCTCAATATGCGCATGTTCTGCGAGGACATAGAGAATTACTGCAACGGAAAGCCATTAAAATATGCCGTTGACCTACACCGCGGTTATTAATCATCAAAGCCCTTCAGAATGTCGCAAGCAATAAATTGACACACACAAGCCACTTCCACTCGTCCTCGTAATGGACAATTACAACTTCAATAAAATTGAACCTCTGGAGGGTTGCATCAAAGACTCCTCGCTTACGCTCGTCGCTGATGCCAACCTCACAGAGGTTCTTCTTTTATTTTGTGTAATTGTTCCCATTACTGCGGAACCGTTCCAGTGACTCTTCGCGTGTCAATTTAATGGCTTATGACATCTTGAAGAACATTATGGTGAATATTCCCGCGATCAAGATGAACGCTATACCTACGAGGACGAGAAACAGAAATGGCGATCTTGGCTTTGCTGCCTTTTCTTCTCTGTACTCATAAAAGCTCATTGGCCTCCCCTTCTTGAGCGTGTCCTCTCGGAAACGGAAGAACCATGTAAGCGATTTTATTGCAAAGAACAATCCATCAAACGCACCGTGGCTTGATACAAAGAGTATCGCACCAAAGCTCGTCATGAGCGCTCCAACAATGAAGAACGCATCAGAAAGTATTCTCACTCTGTCTAGAGACGAAACCGCATGGTAGTTTTCCGTAGTGTAATCTATTACCTCAGCATCCCAGAATCCGCGCGACCATACAATTAGAATGACCGCCACAAGACCTGCTATAGCCGCAACTACGTATTTTACCCACGCCTTCTCGGGAATATTAGGCTTATTCATCCTTTCCCTCTACGGCGCTGCCTGAATCGTCACCCATGCGAGCCGCACGAGCTTCTTCTGCAGCAGTATCGTAATGCTCTTTGTAATATTCGAATTCTTTGAGCGTGCAACGAACAAAATGTCCCGGCACGATTTCTCTGAATTCAGGTTCCTCATCCGTATGCTCGTGATCCGTAAGCGGATTATATTTAATACGTACACGTTTCTTCTCCGAAATCGGATCCGGTAGCGGAACCGCAGAAAGAAGCGATCTCGTATATGGATGAAGCGGATGAGCAAAGAGTTCATCCGACGATGCAAGCTCTACCATATTTCCGAAATACATTACACCGATACGATCGGAGAAGTATTTAACTACGGAGAGGTCGTGAGCAATAAAGAGAATCGTTAGTCCTCTCGTCTCTCTCAATTCGTTCAGAAGGTTTATTACCTGCGCACGAATAGAAACGTCAAGAGCAGAAATAGGTTCGTCCGCAATGATCATATCCGGATTCATGATGATAGCTCTTGCGATACCGATTCTCTGGCGCTGTCCGCCGGAGAACTCGTGTGGATATCTGCTTGCATGTTCCGGAACAAGACCTACGGTCTCAAGCATCTTATATACCTGCTCGTTGATATATTCTTCGTCCTTGATTCCCTGAATCTTCAGTCCCTCTGCAATGATTTCGCGAACCGTCATACGCGGGTCAAGCGATGCTACAGGATCCTGATAGATCATCTGAATCTTTGTAACAAGTTTTGAATTCTTAACGGCATTTCGCTCGTTATTGTATTTCTTTGTGAGCGCAGCCTTTTCTTCTTCTGTCGCAGTTGCCATAGCAGCTTCGTACTCTGTTTTGAGTCTCTCCTGCTCCTGCTTGCGATAATCGTCGTTATGATGCTCGTGATCGTATTTTGCGGAAGCTATTTCTTTTTCCAGCTCTGCAATTCTTGCCTTTGCTGCTTCTACCTTTTCTGTTTCCCCGCTCTTTGAAAGCGCAGACATTTCTTTACGAAGCTTTTTGATTTCCGTCTTATAGCCTTGGATTCCGGCAACAATACGTGTGCCCTTGAAATATACGTTTCCTGCAGTCGCATCATAAAGACGAATGATGGTACGTCCTGTCGTGGTCTTTCCGCAACCGGATTCTCCAACAAGACCAAATACCTCGCCGGGCTTTACATCAAACGATACATCGTTAACAGCTTTCTTTACTGCTTCTCCCTTTCCAAAGTACATGGAAAGGTGTTCAACTCTAAGCAAGGAGTCCTGAGTATTGTTATTCATCAGTTGCTACCTCCTTCCGATGTCTCAGCTGTCTGCCCAAGTCTTTCACGTTCAAGTCTCATTCTTTCTATACGCTCCTGGATTACCGCAGGTCTTTCTAGTTTAGGTGCGTTTGGATGCAGAAGCCATGTTGCTGCGTAATGCGTATCCGTAATCTTGAACATCGGCGGTTGCTCCTCAAAGTCGATTGCAAGCGCGTTCTTGTTTCTGTCGGCAAACGCATCGCCCTTTGGCGGATAAATCATATTTGGCGGTGTTCCCGGGATGGACTCAAGTTTTGCCTTTGTATCCAAGTCAGGAACTGATGACAGAAGCGCCCATGTATATGGATGTGCAGGTTCATAGAATACTTCGTTTGCTGTTCCGTATTCTACAATCTTTCCTGCGTACATAACCGCAATTCTGTCTGCCATATTTGCAACGACGCCGAGGTCGTGCGTGATAAAGATAACCGAAAGGTTACGCTCTTTCTTTAGGTTGTTTATCAGGTCAAGAATCTGAGCCTGAATCGTAACGTCAAGCGCGGTTGTAGGTTCGTCGCAGATTAAGATGTCCGGGTTTGCCGTAAGCGCAATTGCGATTACTATTCTCTGACGCATACCACCTGAGAACTCAAACGGATACTGTCTATATCTACGTCGAGCATCGTCTATACCTACGCTCTCCATGAGCTTGATAGCGCGTTCCTTTGCTGCAGATTTTGTAATCGTATATGAAGAATCATGTGCCTGTTCCTTCAGGAACTCGATTACTTCTTCTGTCTTTTCTGCAAAGTTTGCAGTCTTATGACTTTCTATCTGCTCAGCAAAGTGATCTCTCATCTCGGTGACTGTCTCAATCATTTCCTGATGAGCAAGATCCGTATTGATATAGCTTGCCGGAATTACTTCCCAGTCAGGAGTCTTTCCTTTTTCTACAAGCTTATCGTATTTTGCCTGCATCTTGGCTACGCGCTTTTCTTCTTTTTCGTTTTTGATGAAGCCGTCAAAATAGAGTTCAATCGCGTAATCGATAGATGTATCAAAGGTATGCGCAAGGCTGTCCTTTGTTACTTCTAGCGGATCAAGACCCTTTGGAACTATATCCTTTAGTTCCTTTGCACAAGCTTCTGCCTCTGCTCTTATTGGGCTTTCCTTTTCAAATATCGGAAGCTTCGCCTCAAGCGCCGCGATCGCAGCGCGTCTTCCCTCGTCAGTCTGCTTTACGGAGAACTCTACGCCCTCCTGCGCGTCCTTGAGGAAGTTGGTCATAAACTCAGATGACAGTCTTTCGGAAGTCATCTTGTTTAGTTCTTCAACAGGAAGATCAGGAATCTTGTCCTCAACATTCTCAAGATAATATCCAAGAGAGAATGTGTCAGGCGCTCCTGCTTCCGTCGCCTTCTTAAGAACCTCTACGGCTCTATCCATGGCCGAGCGGAGATTTGCGTATTCTTCCTTTGTTGTCTTCTTGCCTTTTGATTCGGATGTAGCAACAGAAACTGTCTCGTCGAGAACCATAACATCGTCACCGTTAACAACAAAGCGGCTCTTTGCACCTGCTGCTGCCTTGATGAAAGAAGTGATATCGTTCTTGAGTGAAATATCGATTGCGTTTCTGTCTATTCTTAGAGCGATATTTTCTGCTAGAGCAAGCGCTTCCTTTGCGGCATCGATGCTCTGCGAATACTCACTCTGAAGTTTTGCGTGGCGCAAACTGAAGGTCTTTAGTTTTTGCAGGTCGGCGTTTGCTGTTGGAACGCCCGCCTGAGTCATCTTTTCTCCGAGCGCAGCAAACATGCGGTCCATATTGACCTTGCTTTCTCTTACGGTGGCTTTGTTCTTTAGGAGCATAGCCTCGGTGAGCTGCTGTCCGATACGCATAATCGGATTAAGTGACGAAAGAGGATCCTGGAATACCATGGCGATTTTGTCACCACGGATTTTGTGAAATTCTTCCTCTGAAATATTCATGAGATCCTTACCGTCGTAGAGAATCTTGCCGCCTTCTTTAACGGCGTTCCCTGCAGAGATTCCCATGATGGCACGGCTCGTTACACTCTTTCCGGATCCGGACTCACCTACTATGGCAAGTGTTTCACCTTCATAGAGTTCAAAGTCGATATCGCGAACCGCCTGCACCTTTCCGTTAGTGGTGCGGAATGATATACGTAGGTCTTTTACTTCTAGTTTCTTCTCTGCCATTATTCATCCGCTCCTCTCAGTGATGGGTTAAACGCGTCGCGCAAACCATTACCAAATAAGTTAAACGAAATCATCAGTAATGAGATGAATACCGATGGGAAGAACAGAATATGCGGGAACGTGGAGAGATACGCCTGACCATGTGCCAGCATTGTTCCAACCGAAGTCATGCTCGATGTCTCAAGGTTTATGATTCCAAGATATGAGAGCATGGACTCCGAGAATATTACGCTAGGAATAATCATAACTGTACCCGTTATGATGGTACCGAGTGAGTTAGGAAGTATATGCCTAAATATCAGTCTTCGGTCTCTTGCACCGAGCGTTCTCGCGGCGAGTATGTATTCATGATTCTTAAATCGATACATCTGCGTTCTTACTCTGTGTGAGATTCCGATCCATCCTGTAAGTACAAAGGCAAAGAGTAGCGACCCTAGGTCTCCGACCTTTGCTGCGATATGCAGTTTAAAGAGTACTACTACTACAAGGAACGGAACGGATGAAAGAACGTCCGTGATACGCTCCATGACAAGGTCAACAACTCCGCCGTAATAACCTGAAACTGCGCCCCAGATTATTCCGATAACAAAGTTGATGAGCGAAACGGAAATCGCAAGAAGGAATGATAGTCTTGCGCCGCTTGCAAGGCAAGCGAGTATGTCCTGTCCGTGCTGGTTAGTTCCAAGCAAATGATACGGATAGAAACCGTTTTTATAGTAATAGTATTCTTTGTAATAAACTCTTATACGGTAACCGGACTGGTTCTTTACAGCGTAGGTGAACCATGTCTTTCCGTCCTTGCCGCCGTCATCTGACGGGATTCTAATAGAGTCATAGTTTCCACGTTCTTTGTTGTCCGATGTATGATAATCCGGAACAAAGATTGGATTGCCTTCATCATCGTGATGCTTGCTTAAGCCGTTTGAGTTTCCGCTGTTATCCGCAAGCTCATACCAAAGGTTAGCACCGTTTGAAACAACAACAAAGTTTGTCTTGTAGTTGTTCGGAATCGGATACATAACCTGGATACCGGTTTTATTCTGATAAGCCTTTATTTTTTCGTACTCGCTTGCGTTAACATCCGCATAGGTGAAGCCTACCTTGTCGTACGAATCTACATAGACGTTATAGTATTTTGTTCCGGTGTTCTGATCGACAAATCTTTCTCTTACTTCTTTGACTGCGCTGTTATCGAGCTCGTAGCCGATACCTGAAAGATAATCAAATCCGGACTGTCCTTCCTTTTGGATCTTGCAGCCGTCCCAACCGAGGAAACTGAACACTTTACTCTTTGGGAGAACCATCTTGTAATATCCATCACGGAAGGTTACATCGTAGTGGGAAATAAACGGAATTATTATCGCATAGAGGAAAAGCAGCAAGATAATAATTGCCGCAGCCACCGACGATTTATTTTTACGGAAACGGATCCAAGCATCGCCAAAGTAGCCGACAGCTTTGGTTGAGAGCTTCTTATCGGTTATGCGATCTCTGTTTCCGACCAGTTCAAATTTTTCCTTGGGTAGGTTGTCGTATTTCTCATTTATATTTGCCATACCAATCACCTCTGTCCCATCTTGATTCTCGGATCAATAAATCCGTACGAAAGGTCCGTAACAAGTCCTGCGAGAAGACCTATAGCAGTATATAGCACCGTGTCAGCCATAAAGAAGTTATAGTCTCTCAAGTTTATGGATGTTACATATAGAGAACCAATTCCCGGTATAGCAAAGATGCTTTCAATGATTAGCGATCCACCTAAGATTGCAACAAATTCACCCAAGATCATTGGGAGTATAGGAACCATAGCATTACGCATCGCATGCCTTGTTATGGCTTGAGATCTTGTAAGACCTTTGGTTCTTGCAAGGAGAAGATAGTCGCCTGTGAGAACCTCCGAAAGCTCAGCACGTGTAAAACGCGTAAGTCCCGCTATGGTACCAAATGCCAGCGACATTATCGCGGGCACCATGGATCTAAACATGGTCCAACTAAAAAAGTCTGCATCGGCACGTGACGCTACCGTAAGAGGAAAGAGTCCCGCCTTGAAGCAGAGGAAGTATTGAACCAAGAATGCATATACATAACTGGGCACTGAAATAAAGAGAACAACAGCAGTTGATATTACATGGTCCTGCCACCTGTTCTTTCTTAGGGCGGCGTATATACCCAAGATTAGTGCCAGAGGAATTGCAACTAGAATTGAATATAGGTTTACGACGACAGAGTATGGGAGCTTTGTCATCATGATATCAAATACCTCTCGACCCGCATACATCTGCTCACCAAGTCCAAAATCTCCTTGGAAGAGATGTTTTAGGTAAATGCCGTATTGAACAAGAATGGGTTTGTTATAACCCATAGCTTCGCGCCTGGCCAAAATAATATTTACGTCTCGGCCCATCTCCTTAACAGCAGGAAGCGGAAGCAGTTTCACCAAAATAAAACAAATAGTGGTGATAACAAATAACGTGAAGACCATCAAGACTAAACGCTTGATTACATATTTTGTCATAGCCGTATCCTTCTTTTGTATGTGAGGATAAAGTGGCAAAAGGAAGTTAATCCGAACCTCACTTATTTTTGATTATGTAGAATAAAAAAGAAATCAAGGGGTGGCCGCTTACGCGGCCACGCCCTAAGATCGGTAGATTAGTAAGTTAGAGTGCTTGCAACTCCAGCCCACTCCTCATCATTGTAGTTGTAGGTGCAGAATCTTGTACCACCGAATCCAACCATATCCATGTACTCAGTAAGCGGATAAACAACCTTCTGTGAGATCATTGATCCGGTGTTACGATAGTACATCGGTGTTGTTGGGTAGTTAGCAAGATATACATACTCTAGATTTGCGAACAGTGCTGCTCTGCTCTCTGCATCGTATTCACCAAATGCATTGAGTCCGTCGAGTTCAGCTGTGTTGCACATCCAGAATGCCCACTCCTGCAAGCTGTGTGTGTGCGGAGTTCCGTTGAGTGTCATTGTTACCTTTACCTGGCTTGTGTCGAATCCGTATTCCATCTGGTTTCCGGAACCGTCAGAAGCGTCGCAGTAAACCTGACCAAGCATTGTGTATGGTGAATATGCAGCGCCACCCCAAGTTGTAAAGATCATGTCGCAAGCGCCGGAGTAGTTGGATTCATAGTAGTCGGCATCGACCTTCATGTCGAGTTTAATCTTGCCGGCAAATCCTGTTCCTTCGCAAGCTGCCTGAAGTGCATCATTTAGATAGTTGAACATCTTTACATAGATGTCATCTGACTGATATACGCTGAATGTGATTGTAACGTCTTCATCGTTATATGTTCCTGCAGCCTTTAGCTGTTCATAAGCAAGCTGCATTGCATAACGAGCACCCTCGATGTCATATCCTGTGATAGCATCGTGAGCTTCGTCGAGATCGTCAAACTCGTCTTCAAGACCATAGAGTTTAACGAGTGCAGCCTTTGCAGGCTCTGTATCACGGTAAGTAGCACCTGTGAACGGATCATATACATACATATAGTTCAACATACCATAACCAGCGGAACCAGCTGCTGTATAAGATGTAGCAAAGGTGTTACGGTCAATTGCCAAGCTCCAGCCCTTACGGAAGTTGCGGTTTGAAAGAACCATAGTTCCGCGTTCTGCAAGCTTGCTCTCATCCGTATTCCATGTCAACTTTGTTGTATAGGACTGTGGAGTATAACGGATGTAATCGCTGGAAGCGTATTTTTCCATATCTTCCTGCTGAAGTGCAACGTTATCGATTTCACCATTCTGGAATGCAAGAAGTCTTGTAGCGTGCTCTTTGATAACGTGTGTGATAATTGAATCTGTCTGGTACTGTCCAGCGTGCTTTCCATCGGAGTATCCATACCAGTTCTCGTTACGTTCAAATGTGATCTGCTTGTCAAGTTCGAAGTATGCGAGCTTGTAAGGACCGAAGGAAGCTGTTGTCTCCTGTGATGTTCCGTAGGTTGTGGTGAACTTTCCGTCTGTCACAACCTTGAGGGACTCATAGAGATCTTCCTTTACGAGGTACGGTGTTCCAAGGTTGTATGGAACATAGTACTCTGGGCTCTCAATTGGAGTTGTGGAGATGAATACTATTTCATAGTCACCTGTCTTAAGAATGCCAACGCCGTCCCATGTTCCTTCGTACTTGGTCATGGTTCCGAGGTATGTAGCTGCTTCATCAGCATACTGACCTTCTGGTCCAAGGTACTCTGCATAGAGGGATGCTCCGCTGAATGCATCGTCTCCCTGTCCGTCAGCACTGTACTCTGTTTCGTCAGTAACAGGAATAGGACCTGTGATTTCATTACCTTCAGCATCTACATATCCACCAGCGTTCCAGAAACCTATTGCATCAACATAAAGATCGTCGATGGAGTTTCCGGCTTCTAGCCACTCTGCAGCTGTCATTCCCAATGGGCTCAGTGCTTCCTGACCACTATAGAAATATTCCTTTGCACCAACAACCTGGAAGTCGCCGGCATAAAGGGAGTCAGCTCTTCTGTTTAGCTGTGCTGGATCAAGGAGCTGCTGATAAGAATAGATGTATGTGTCCGCATTAATCGGTGTGCCATCTTCCCATGTAGCTGCTTCGTTAAGAGCGATCTTCCAGGCCTTTCCTTTTTCGCCTTCAGAAACTCCAAACTGACCAACATAGTCAGCAGTTACATCTACAGGATAATCTGCAGCCATTTCCGGAATGATTGACCATCCGTCGCCTTTGCTGTTGAGTACCCAATCATAGAATCCTATGGAGAGGTAATCAAGAACGTAGCTGTCACTGTTTGTTTCCCAGGATAGTGGGTTCCAGTTCATGCTGTTTGTTTCTTCAATATAGTCATTTAAGGTGTAATGTGCCTCATCGGTATAGTCTTTTCCAGCTGTTCCGGCATATACATCGTGTCCGATTTCTCCGCCTTCTGCTGTTCCGAGCTCTATTGTGAGTTCTCCCATATCAAACTCAGGATACTTCACATATTCCTCGTACTCAACTTCTACCGTAGAGACGTCTTCGCCACTAGGTTCTTCTGTGTCTTCTCCTGTGTCTTCTCCTGTCGGTTCATCAGCAGGCTTCGGATCTTCTTTCTGTCCGCATCCTGCCAGGAGGGAAACACATAATACTAAGACAAGAAGTAGTGCAAGTAATTTGCGCATTTTCATAAGCTTTGTCTCCTCACTTCTCTAAAAAATTATACAAAAACCGAGTCAAGGCAAGTCGCCTTTCCCCGTAACCGTTCTAATTATTATACTAAAGGCAGCACTTTAGGTCAATAAAGTTTTTGATGTTTTTTTACCATTTTCTTTAAAAAAAGGCTCGGTTTTAGCCGAGCCTTTTCCATTTTTTAACTTATTTGCTGTAGTCGTAGAAACCAACGCCTGTCTTACGTCCAAGCTTGCCGCCACGTACCATCTTGCGAAGGAGCGTATGAGCTCTGTACTTTGGATCGCCGTATTCGTTGTAAAGTACATCCATGATTGCTAGGCAAACGTCGAGTCCGATAAGATCGCCGAGTTCAAGAGGTCCCATTGGGTGGTTTGCGCCGAGCTTCATAGCTGTATCGATACCCTCTGCATCAGCAACTCCGTCAGCAAGGATGCCAACAGCTTCGTTGATCATTGGAACGAGGATTCTGTTAACAACAAATCCAGGAGCTTCAGCAACCTCTACCGGCGTCTTTCCAAGCTTTTCGGAAAGTTCTACGATAGTCTTGTTGGTTTCTTCAGATGTTGTGAGACCGTTGATAATCTCAACAAGCTTCATTGCAGGAACAGGATTGAAGAAATGCATTCCGATAACCTTGTCAGGTCTTCCTGTAGCTGCTGCGATCTCTGTAATTGAGAGAGAAGAAGTATTTGTTGCGATTATAGCTTCAGGTTTTACAAGCTCATCAAGTTCCTTGAAGAGAGCCTTCTTGGCTTCCATATCCTCTGTGGCAGCTTCGATGATGAGGTCTGCATCCTTGATGATTTCAATGTCTGTAGATCCCTGAATGCGGCCCATGATAGCAGCCTTGTCGTCAGCAGTAATCTTTTCTTTTGCTACCATCTTGTCGAGATTCTTTTCAACAGTAGCAAGTCCCTTATCAACTGACTCCTGTCTTCTAGCTCTCATTACAACTTCGTAGCCGTTCTGTGCGAGCACCTGAATGATGCCTGCTCCCATTGTGCCTGTTCCTAATACGCCAATTTTCTTCATGACTTATCCTCCCGGGGCCATTTTACTTGATAAAGGGTGGTTCTCGGGCCCCACTCCACTAAAGATCCATCCCTGTAATTAATGATATTTGCCCGCGTTTGTTAAAAATTTAACTTTGGCACTTTTGATTATAGCACATAAAACCGCCTTGTAAAGTAGTATTCGCAACTTATTTTAAATACACTCATGCAAGGCGATTATATTGATTTTTATGCTTTTTACTCAATTCCGGCGATTGTGGCGTGCTCCAGGCGAAGAACCGACGGGATAACCACATTGTCGTACTGCCGGCTCTCCTTTGATAGATACATCTCTTTTAGGAGTTCCTTCATATTTCCAGATACGGAGCCTCCAGAAACCGGTGTAATCTTTTCTCCGTCATGATAATATGCGAGTCTTATTTCGCCCGCGATGTCTCCCGTGAGGCTGTCACAGTCAAATCCGGAGAACTCTACTACTTCTATATAAGGACCGGTTCTCAGTTCCTCTGCGGATTTGCTTCCGCCGTCAAATATATAGTTATAGACCAGTGAGCTATCCTCTAGCCCTATATACTGGCTGAACTGCCTGCCTCCCCAGTAGTTCTCGGGAGTATTTTCTCTTATGAGAACTTTCTCTTTTATCTTTGCTCCCTCTTCATCAAAGGGGTAGTTTCTGGAACTATTCGGAAGAACAGGAACGGCGGTAAGCGTAATCTTGTCGCCCTTTACATCGTCTGCGATTTCTTTTCCGATTTCCCAATCGGTAAAGCCTCTGTATTTAAAGGCTGCATTCATGCGAGAAAAGAAAAAGTCAAACGCCCATGCTGCATCCCTTGTGGAAAGAATGAGTGGCGCCTCCTTTAGGTGCGGAGTTGAAACTGCACTTAATCTATCCTTACCCATCGTCAGTGTCTCTACTATGTCGCGAGTAAGCGCTTCTCTGTCGCAAGTTCCCCTGTGATAAAGATTGTATAACTCGATTTCTTTAGAATCCCTTCTGGCATTGGTCACAACCTCTATCATTGCACTCGGATAGGTTGAGCGTTGGTCGATTCCGTTGGAGTTGATAAAATGCTTTTGGATTTTGCTCACAAAGATTTCATAGGAGTTCAAATCCTCAGTCTCTGTTTCCGGAATTGCACTCAAGGTCTCTATGAAATCCTCTGCCATTTTCTCTATATCAACTTCTGTTAGAACTCCCTGTCTCGGGTCGTCACCCGCAGTAACTCCGGCTTCTTTTAAACCATTAAGTTCGTAGTACGGATTCTTGACAAGACCGGCCTGATATACAAGATTGTCTATGAGTTTCTTAAGCTCTTCTTTGCTTGCGGTCGGCGGTACGTCGGCTGCTGCACTTCCAAGGAAGTTCCCGTCATCGGACTTCTTGAACACCTTAATATTTATGGATGTAACTTCCTTTGCTCTGTTCTGATCGAGCTTATGACGAATAAAATAGAACTCCCAACCTGTCTCTACAAGCTCGGTTACCTCGTATCCGTCTGCACCGGACTCCCCCAGCAACTCGCGTATCATTTCAAATACATTATTCTTCATATTTTTCCTCTTTTATTTCTATCGTTCATTTATAAGTTCGTTGTTATCCGAGCCTGGCGCGACATTTTAGGTACGGGCCGCCGTCTGCAACCTTGACCCACTCCTTATGTCCCTTTCCGCAGCCGCCGTTACCCGGAACCTCGCGGTCGGTGCTTGCCATGGAAATGGATCCGAGAAGGTCAGGAACATATCCCGTCATTACAATTGGGCTCACGAGTTTTCCGGTGAGCTTCCCGTCTTTGATTTCGTATCCGCGACTTATTATGCACTGGATTCCCCAATGCTTTGGATCCTCCATTCCGCTTTCCATTCCTTCGAGAAGATATCCATAATCAATGGATGCAATCATGTCTTCCAATGTATCTTTTCCGGAGTCAAAAATCGTATTGGTCATTCGCGTATAAACCTTATGCGCAAAGTTTTCTCTCTTGCCGTTTCCTGTCGGCTCGGTTCCGAGTCTAAGCGCTGCGAGTGCATCGCAGATTCCGGTCTTTAGGATTCCGTTTTCGATTTCGGTTACATCGCCTGCGAGTACACCCTCGTCATCAAAGGCATAAGCAGCAACGCTCTCTTCGCAGAGCGCACCCTCGTGCATTGTTACAAGATCTGAACCGACGCGTTTTCCGATATGCTCTGCGCCGAGTGCTCTTCCCTTTACGAACATATCCATCTCAACTCCGTGACCAAAGGCCTCGTGCGCGATGAGTCCGGAAACCTCAGGCGATGCAATGATATCGTATTCACCCGGAACGATTTTTTCTGCATCAAGCATCTCGGTAGCTTTCTTTGCAACATCGGAAACCAAATCTCCGAGGCTGTTAAAGAGTTCCGGTCCGCAAAGTCCGGAAATTCCGGAATGCGCGATCTTGTTATCACCATCTCTCGATGTGATAACAACAACAGATGCTTCTGAATAAACATAGCTCTGTCTCAAGAATCTGTTTGGGCTGATGAACATTTTGGATACATGTGTGCTCTGTCCGTTTACTGCGCATTCAAGTGCGCCCTCTGCCAGGGACATTCCTTTGTCTGAAATCGCGGTGAACATATCTACGAGGTCCTTTATGTCCGCGTCTTCCGGAAGAAGCTCGGTTTCTTTTTCAACAAAGAGTTCAAGTTCTTCATCTGCAAGAATTGCTGTATCAAAAATTTCTGTCTGTGTTTTCTTGATTACGGCAAGTTGTTTGTCGAGTTCGGTTTTGATGAGGGCAGAAAGTTCTTCTCCGCTCTTTCCGTTAATCTCGTTAAATGCGTACTCACTATAGAGTCCATCTTTTCTAACTCTTACGACGGTTCCTCTCTCCGTTGCCATCGTCTCGTTGCTTACGGATTTTTGTCTCTGCGAAATCGCGAGTCTGAGTCCGTTGGAATCGGTGGAGAGCACGCTGACGTAGTCGTAATGACCTGAGAGTTCGCGCACCACATCCTTTAATGTCTGCGCGATACCGTCTAGGTATGCTGAAAATTTTGCTTTCATAAAACAATTCCTTTCTAGCTAAAGTATAGCGGCTAAGTCGAGATTGTACCCCCGAGTGGAACGCTCCACGAAGGGCGTAAGATTTCGTCTTAGGCGCGGTTATATCTTTGCCTTAAGTTCTTCATTTATAAGATAGTCGAGGTCTCCATCCATTACCGCTTGGACGTTACCGACTTCGGCATTAGTTCTGTGATCCTTTACCATCGTATATGGTTGGAATACGTATGAGCGAATCTGCGAGCCCCATGCAATCTGCGAGAAATCTCCTTTGAGTTCCTTTAGGTTCTCCATATGCTCGCGCTCTGCTAGTTCTGTGAGTTTTGCTGCGAGAATCTTCATTGCAACTTCTCTGTTCTGGTGCTGGCTTCGCTCGTTCTGACAGGTAACTACGATATTTGTTGGGATATGCGTGATTCTTATTGCAGAGTCGGTTGTGTTTACGTGCTGACCGCCTGCGCCGCTTGAGCGATAGGTGTCTATCCTGAGGTCACCCGGATCGATTTCTATCGCAATGTCGTCATCAATCTCCGGCATAACCTCAACCGAAGCAAAGGATGTCTGGCGCTTACCCGCAGCATTGAATGGGGAAATTCTCACAAGTCTATGCACGCCGTTCTCGCGCCTTAGATAACCGTAGGCGTTGTCACCTTCTATCATCATAGTCGCACTTTTGATTCCGGCTTCTACATCGTCCTGTTGATCGACAACGCTGACCTTATATCCCTTTTTCTCGCCCCATCTTATGTACATGCGCTGAAGCATCTGCGCCCAGTCCATCGCCTCAACTCCGCCCGCACCTGCGTGCACCGTAAGTATGGCACTGTTGTGATCGTATTTTCCGTCCAAAAGCGCAGTCAAGCGGAAGTTCTCAAGATCATTGGAAATCTTCGCATAGTTTTCCAAGATACTATCCGCCTCCGCTTCATCATTCAGTTCTTCCGCTATGTCCATAAGATCAGGCATATCGGAAAGCTCACGGTGGATTCTGTCGTACTCATCTACCGTGCGCTCTATGCTCTTTTTCTTTTTTAATACACCCTGGGCCTTCTCCTGATCGTTCCAGAAGTCCGGGGCTTCGCTTGCGCGAGCAAGTTCTTCTATCTGCTTCCTAAGACCTGCGAGGTCAAAGGGACTCACCTGCCTCGCGGAGTTTTGCTAGCTGCTGGGGCAGTTCCTGGCGAAGCTGTTCCAACTTAAGCATACTCTATCACTCCCTTCTCTTTTTCTTTTTCATTGGGGACGGTTCCACTTGCAAATTTTTTCATCGGGGACGGTTCTACTTGTAAATAGGAGCCGATGACTTATACTTTTTTACGCTTCGCAGCAATCGTGGTAATCATTCGCGAGACGAGGTTAACTTTCGTTGGATGTGTGGATCTGTTTGAGCCCGTAGGGCGAGTTATTCACACTCCCGAAAGTTTCCGAGCCGAGTGATTTGATTACAGATTGCGAGAACTAAAAAAGTATTGAGTCATTGGCGACAAAATTTGCAAGTAGAACCGTCCCCAGTGTAAATTTATTTGCCGTGGCAGTTTTTGTATTTTTTGCCGCTGCCGCATGGGCATGGATCGTTACGGCCGACTTTTGGTTGTTCGCGTCTATATGTTTCGGGTTTTGTTTGGCGCGGAGGAATCGGGGTGTCCTTTGGAAGATTTTTTACTCCGCCTTTTCCGCCGGCGCTTCCGCCTGCTGCTCTTGCGGCGTTAATTGCGGCGGCCATGCGAGCCGCCTGGACGTCTTCATCTACATAGTCGTCCTTCTTTGCGTCGCCAACTATGATTACGCCGTTTCCGCGGTTGTCGGTTGTTTCAATCGTGATGCTATAGCAGTATCTTACGGTGTCTTCCTGGATGGCTCCGATCATTTCTTCAAACATATCAAAGCCTTCTTTGGCGTACTCTGCCGCAGGATCCATCTGACCGATTGCGCGTAGGCCGATGCCGGATTTCATTTGATCCATTGCATCGATATGCTCCTGCCACATATTATCTACGACACGCATAAGAATCATGCGCTCAACGTTTCTCATGTGAACTGCGCCGATTATATTTTCTTTTGCTTCATAGAGCTTGTCCAGTTCAGAGATGATATCGTCGCGTAGCGATTCCTTTGTTAGCGCGGCAATCTTGTCGTCGGTCCATTCCTTGACTTTGTATTCAGGAATGAGTTTCTTTAGATTCCTATCCAGACTCTCAAGGTCCCAGCCCTCAGGATATTTGCTATCCGATGTTGCGGACTCAATCATGGTATCAACGAGAGTATCTCTCATATTCATGATATAATCGCGAAGATCTTCACCAAAGAGAACCTTGCGGCGCTCCTCGTAAATGATTTCGCGCTGCTTGTTCATGACGTTGTCGTATTGGAGGACGTATTTTCTTATTCCAAAGTTCTTGGACTCAACTCTCTTCTGAGCATTCTCGATTGACTTGGTGAGGATTCCCGCTTCAAGCGCCTGGTCCTCATCCATTCCCATCTTTCCAACTACGCCCTGCATGCGCTCTCCACCAAAGAGACGCATTAGCTCGTCTTCCATGGAGATGAAGAACTGCGTCATGCCCGGGTCTCCCTGACGTCCGGCACGGCCTCGGAGCTGATTGTCTATACGACGCGACTCGTGGCGCTCACTACCGATGATACAAAGTCCACCGAGTTCAACAACCTCGTCGTGCTCCTTATCTCTATCTTCTTTTATCTTTGCGAGTATCTCGTTATATTTATCCCTCGCGGCGTTTAGTTCAGGATCGTTTGACTTTGTTCTGCTAAGCGCAAACTCAACCTGCTCCGGCGTGAACTCCAGTTTCTCAAGTTCTTTACGCGCCTCAAACTCAGGGTTTCCGCCGAGGATGATATCCGTACCACGACCTGCCATATTGGTTGCGATTGTAACCTTGCCTTTGCGACCGGCCTCTGCAACTATCTCGGCTTCTTTGTCGTGCTGCTTTGCGTTAAGCACGTTATGCTTTACGCCGCGTCTGTTAAGCATCTCGGAAAGATGCTCGGATTTTTCTATTGAAATTGTACCCACAAGCACCGGCTGTCCCGTTTCATGGACCTCTGCGATTCTGTCTGCGATTGCTCTGAACTTTGCTTTCTCCGTCTGGTAAACAACGTCCGGAAGGTCGTCTCTTACAACAGGCTTGTTGGTTGGAATCTCCACTACGTCCATATTGTAGATTTCGCGGAATTCTTCTTCTTCGGTTTTTGCTGTACCGGTCATGCCGGCAAGCTTGTCGTACATACGGAAATAGTTCTGAAGTGTAATCGTTGCCATCGTCTTTGACTCGGATTTTACCTGAACATGTTCCTTTGCTTCGATCGCCTGGTGGAGACCGTTGCTAAAACGGCGACCAAACATAAGACGTCCGGTAAATTCGTCAACGATTATTATCTCGCCGTCCTTTACGATATAATCAACGTCGCGCTCCATTGTGCTGTGAGCCTTCAGGGCCTGAACGACGTGATGGTTTATCTCCATATTTTCAGGGTCGCCATAAGTTTCAAGACCAAAGAACTTCTCAGCCTTCTTGATACCGCGCTCAGTCAGTGCAACCTGATTATCTTTTTCTTCGTAGATGAAGTCGTAGTTTTCTTCGTCGGGATCTTCCTCTGCACCGAGTGCCATGAGAGGTCCCTTCTTTTCTTTTATGATTCTCTTTCCGGAAAGAGTTCTAACAAAATCATCAGCCTTCTGATAAAGCTCGGTCGATGGATCACCCTTAACAGAAATAATGAGCGGAGTCCTTGCTTCGTCTATCAGGATGGAGTCAACCTCGTCGATAATGGCATAATGAAGTTCTCTCTGCGCGAGGTTCTCTTTGTACTTTGCCATATTGTCGCGGAGATAATCAAAGCCAAATTCGTTATTTGTTCCGTAGGTGATGTCAGCGTTATATGCCGCGCGGCGCTCGTCGCTCTTTACTCCGTGAACGACAACTCCGACGGTGAGTCCGAGAAGTCTATAGATTCTTCCCATCCACTCAGCGTCTCGACGAGCGAGGTAATCGTTAACCGTAACAACGTGAACGCCCTTTCCTTCAAGTGCGTTAAGATATGCAGGAAGCGTCGCAACAAGTGTCTTACCTTCACCTGTTTTCATTTCGGAAATTCTTCCTTGGTGAAGAACCATTCCGCCGATAATCTGAACAGGGAAATGTTCCATTCCGACCGCACGCCTTGCGGCTTCTCTACATACCGCAAAGGCCTCCGGCAGGATGTCATCAAGCGTCTCTCCTCCCGCAAGTCTCTGACGGAATGTCATGGTCATCATTCTTAACTCTTCGTCCGTTTTTTCGGGGAGCCCGAGTTCTTCTTTTAATGCGATGACTCTTTCCGCAACTGCTTCCATTTTTTTAACTTCTTTGGCGCTTGCATCACCAAAAAGCTTTTGAAATAAACCCATAATGTCCTCTCTCTTGTGCCGCACGCAAGATGGTTTCGGCACCCAGCATATTAATTCTTGCGCCGCCTTGCTTATTTGCAACGCGTTCCTACGCTCCTTGATCTTTACTGCGTCGATAGTTGCAGTGTATTTATTGTCCGCTTGCCCTTCTACCCTAAGGTCTTATTTATTGTCCGCTTGACCTTCTACCCTTAAGTTCAGTTCGAGAGCTTTTCTGTCGTCTGCCTTTGTTACAAGAACTCTGAAGAGCTTGTCTCCAATCTTATATTCAAATCTGTCTCCGCGCTTTGGGAGATGGTCGAGAATTATCGCAGCCCAACCGTTTACCGTGGTCGCGTCTATATCTCCGATCTCCTCTCCAAAGAATTCAAATAGATTCTCCACGTTCGCAGAGCCGAGCACCCTATACGTTCCGTTCTGCATAAGCGTTATGTCGCGCTCTGCAACGGTGTCACTCTCGTCATAGATTTCTCCGACGAGTTCTTCGATTATATCTTCCGCTGTGACTAGGCCTGATGTTCCGCCGTACTCGTCAACAACAACCGCCATGCGGCTTTTGCTCTCCTGAAGCTTTCTCAAAAGCTCTGCGGCCCTCATTGACTCAGCAACATAGATTACAGGCTTAACCATATCTGCGACAGTTTTCTCGCCGCGGTAGATATAATTGTAGAAATCCTTCTGAGCCAGCACGCCGATTATCGTATCAAGATCATCCTCATAGACAGGAAGCCTTGAGTAACCGGTGTCCCTAAAGAGCGCGTCTATCTCTTTTATGTCTGTGTCAATCTCGACCGCTTCTATTTCAACACGCGGCGTCAAAATATCTTGCGCCTGGAGCTCGCTGAAACCAATTGCGTTTTGGATGAGCTCGTTCTCGCGCTCACCGATCCCGCCTGTAACAAAGGCTTCATCGACAATCGTTACGAGTTCGTCTTCGGTAATCTTTTGATTTCCTCCGGTTTTAAAGACTATGTTTAATAGTTTCTTCCACTGTCCAAAAATCCAGTTGATTGGCATCAGGATTATTCTCAGCGCATTGATAAGCGGCGCCGAGAACATTGCAAATTTCTCCGGGTATTCCTTGGCGAGACTCTTTGGCGTAATCTCTCCAAAAATCAAAACGACCACGGTGGTGACTATTGTGGCAATAGTCGCCCCGTAGGGTCCGTACAGCTTGACGAACAGCACTGTTGCTACCGCAGTAGTTGCAATGTTTACAAGGTTATTGCCTATCAGAATCGTGGAAAGAAGATTGTCGTAATTCTGTTCCAGGTGAAGAACACGCTTGGCTTGTTCGTCGCCCGCGTCTGCTTTGTTCTTGATTCTGATTCTGTTAAGTGACGTAAAGGCCGTTTCAGTCGCCGAGAAATAGGCCGATAATAGTAATAGCCCTATAATTAACGCGACCGACGGCATGATACTGTGACCGTCCATAGTATTTTGTTTTTAAAAAATCCTTTCTTTTCTGTGCTTCTGTTATTCTGTGCTCCGCGATGCCGCTAGTTTAAACGCACCGCATGCGTGCGGTTTTACTCCGCGGCGCCCTGCGTTTTATTCCGCGGCGCCCTGCGTTTTACTGCACGGCGCCCTGCGTTTTACTCCGCGGCGCCCTGCGTTTTACTCCGCGGCGCCCTGCGTTTTATTCCGCGGCGCCCTGCTTTTTTTCCGCGGCGCCCTGCTTTTTTTCCGCGGCGCCCTGCGTTTTACTGCACGGCGCCCTGCGACAAAGAGCTTTATTGGCAACATTCTAGCATATATATGTGTAGAAATAAAGAAGGCGCTGTAGAAGACGCCGTGTATGGCGTCTTGCAGCGGCGCGGTTTGACGAGCCACAATGGTTTTCTGTGGCAGGGGCGCTTTGTCGTTCAATTTCCCGTGGCAAAGGCACTATTCTGCACTTTTGCCACAGGTTTTGGCTTTGCCTCGCTTGTTTTCTGTGGCAGAAGCGCTTTTTGGTTCAATTTCCCGTGGCAAAGGCGCTAATCTGACCTTTTGCCACAGGTTTTGGCTTTGCTTCGCTTGTTTTCTGTGGCAGAGGCGCTTTTGGGTTCAATTTCCCGTGGCAAAGGCACTATTCTGCACTTTTGCCACAGGTTTTGGCTTTGCTCTTGTGGCTTTTCTGTGGCAGGGGCGCTTTATCGTTCAATTTCCCGTGGCAAAGGTGCTGTTTTGCCTTTCTGCCACAGGTTTTGCTGCCTCGATAGCCCGTATAATCCGGATGGCTTTCCTACAGTTCCGATGGATTTTGTTGAATGTCTGGAAGGATGCCGCTTCCGATGAATTCGGTTCCATCAAGCAGGCGATACCCGACGGAAACCACTTGGGCGCGTCCGCCACATCGCAGGCTGATTAAATATGGCGACCCGGTAGAGCCAAAAGTTGCCTCGCCAATCAATGTCGCACGGTTGTTGCTTTTGAACATGGCCGTGAAATCTTCAGCTGCAGACATAGTCTTCTTTGAAATCAGAAGCTGCACTGGTCCGTCATAAATTGCCACATTGTCCTCCGAGCCATGTGTGTCCAAATATGTCTCATACTTTGTTCGACGCATCTCATTTTTTGCGTCCTCTACATCTTCCTCTGTCATCAATCCATCGTCAATATAACGACGAAGCCTCTCTTCGCTATCTCTCACGAGCTGGCTCGCACTGGCGGCATCAACGGCCTTCCGTATCTGCGTCCATTTTTGACATCCGTGGAATACTCCCGAGATAAAAAGTTCGGCAACCTTGGCACCATAGAAGGTATTGCCTCCGATATTGTCACGAATATCTAATCGCACCATCGAAACGTCCGGATTCTCAGTCAGCAACTTCCTGACATAGTCAGAATGATCAAATAAAAATTCATTGATCTTTATGGTCAACACATCGCCTTCGATTGTATGCGACGGTTCATCCGGGCGAACAAAGGGCTTCGCTTCCTTGAATGGTTCCGGCGGAATATATTTGGTGTGCCCATCGCCCAAGCTGCCCGTGAATTCTACGAGAAGGTTGTGAAACTCGCCCTCGTCTTCTGTCGCGAGGACTTTGCCTAGATATGCATAATACTGTTCATCCCAATCAAACGGCAAACGACCAAAGTAAGGAAATTGCTCTTGCACGGCCGCCCAAATAGCCGAAATGTCATAAATCATGTCAGCTTTGTTCATTTTTACCTCCCGCCCAATGCTTGTTGCTATTGTTGCTATTGTTGCTATTGTTGCTATTG
>JAFSUI010000016.1 GCA_017445315.1 Bacillota bacterium
ATGCGGCCTCGGAAAAGAAGTATTCAAGGAAGTCGAATAATATAAGGCCCAGGGTGTATATTTTCCGTACTGCGTACGGCTCGAGTACAATTGCACGAAAATAAAAGAAGAACCTCTGTGAGGTTGGCAGCAGTCGCAGTCAGAGGTGATGATCTTAGCTGAATTTATTCAGATAAGGGCGT
Organism: Bacillota bacterium; assembly: GCA_017445315.1. Classification (GTDB taxonomy): domain Bacteria; phylum Bacillota; class Clostridia; order Peptostreptococcales; family Anaerovoracaceae; genus Eubacterium_B. The sequence goes on from JAFSUI010000016.1 coordinate 183, forward strand.
CACCGATGGCTGCGAACTTTGATGCAACCCTCCAGAGGTTCAATTTTATTGAGTATGCAATTGTTCGAGGCGGGAAAAGCGAGGAAAATATGCACCTGTGTTTTAGATTATTCGACTTCCTTGAATACTTCTTTTCCGAGGCCGCATAGTGGGCATGTCCAGTCTTCCGGGAGATCCGCAAATGCTGTTCCAGGAGCTATACCGTTATCCGGATCTCCAACCTCAGGATCATAAACATATCCGCAAGCATCACATTCATATTTCTTCATTGTCATTTCCTCCATTTATTTTAGTTTTTAGTTCTTCGTTCTACAGAATTATATATCTATTAGATAGTTACCCCACTCTTTCCTTTGTCAAACAATAGGGATGATTATTAGAGAGTCCTTCGCTATAGACTATCCCTTCACTATAGATTATCCCCAAAGAACTTCGGGGTAGATGCCTTTGTCTTTCATGGAGCGGAGCGCATCGACTACGCTTTCTTTGTCCTCTTTATATGTTACGCCGTACCATTTGTCGGAGGAGCGGAGAACCTGCACCTCTGCCTTGCCCTCTTTAAGGAGCTGGTCAACGACGCCCGGGAGGAAGTATTCTGCCTTTAGCGGATCGGGAGATCCCGAAACGCTATCCAGGAAGCTTTGGAACCTCGCATCGAGCTCATCCATAAAGTCGTTTGTGAAGCCCCAGAAATTCATAGAAACCGGCATGTCCTCGGGGAGCAAAGTCCATGTGTCGCCTCCGTCCTCGGAGTAGCCGATTGGAGAAACATCTTCAGCGTTTGCTGCGTCGTGCATGCTTGCTGCGCTGCCCGCATCTACAATCTTTTCGCCTTCCGCAAGTCTTCTAATCATAGTTCTTTCATGAATATCAACTAGCTTTCCGTCTTCCGAAACCTTGCATACGCCGCGCGCAACGTGACCGCTCTCGGAGAGCGTGTTTGATAGCTGGAATGCTACCATGGAGTAGAGTGCGGGTTCGTCCTGCACGCCGGACTTTGCTGCATCCGCAGCTTCTGCTGACGCATAGTTCACATAGACCGGGCAAGAGCGCTCCAAGAAATCATACATGTGATGGAAGGCCGATGAGCCATAATAGTCATCTGCGTTGATTACAGCAAAGGGACCCTTTACGATATCTCTTGCGGCGCGAACTGCGTGGCCCGTTCCCCAGGGCTTTTCTCTTCCTTCCGGAATCTCGTATCCAGAAGGTATATCGTCAAGCGCCTGGAAAACATAGTGAACGTTCAGCCTTGTTCCTGCGCGCTCGTCAATCAAGGCGCGGAAGTCAGCCTCGTTTTCTTTTTTGATTACAAAAACAACCTCCTCAAACCCTGCGAGCATAGCATCGTAGAGGGAGAAGTCCAGAATTATTTCTCCGCGGTCTGTTATGGGGTCAATTTGCTTAAGTCCGCCGTAGCGGCTTCCCATTCCCGCGGCCATAACGATAAGTGCCGGTTTATATATCATTTTGTGCCTCCTAAATAAGCCCCTATTTGTAGTTTGTTCTATGCCCTTAATCTTACCATATCTTGTGGGTGTTGTCATACCTAAAGGCGAGGAGCAAATCTTCTTTTGAAATGTCGATTTGACGTCTCAAAAAGTTGATTTTCGGGGCTTTTTTACTTGCATTTTCAATGTCTTTGGGGCATAATAGTGGAGCACGTTAAATCTCTGCGCTGTGCGAAACAGCGCCGGTAGTCCAAAGGGAGGTGAAACAATGATTAATTACGAAGTCATGTTCGTCATTGATCCTACTCTGGATGATGAGAAGAAAGAAGCCGCTGTCGAAAGAGTAAAAGAGGTTATTTCTTCAGAGGGTGAAGTTGTAAACGTAGATGTTTGGGGCATGAGAAAGCTCGCTTACCCTATCCAGAAGCAGAACGACGGCTTCTACGCAGTTATCGAGTTCAAGGCTGAACCGACACTGCCACAGGAGCTTGACAGAAGACTTAAGATTTCTGACGACTTCATTAGACACATCATCATCAACAAAGATGCTGAGTAAGAAAGAGGTGTAGGCAGTGAATAGTGTAATACTTATTGGAAGACTTACAAGAGATCCCGAACTTAGATACACAAACGGATCGCAGATGGCTATCGCAAAGTTTAGTGTCGCAATCGACCGTCCAACAAGACAGGGCGAAGAAAAGAAGGCAGACTTTCCGCGTGTAACCGTATTTGGCAAGCAGGCCGAGAACTGCGAAAAGTATCTTGCAAAGGGAAGAATGGTCTGCGTTCAGGGAAGACTCCAGACAGGATCTTACCAGGACAAGGACGGAAAGACTGTCTATACTACAGATGTCGTTGCCGACAGAGTTGAATTCCTCGAATGGGGAGATCGTCAGCAGTCGGCAGGAGCAGGAAGCTTTACTCCGGCTCCGGAAGTTCAGAGCGGGGAAGATCTAGAAGCAGAAATGCCGGATTCCTTCCTTGCAATTAATGAGGACGTTCCATTCTAGGAATTACTCACGTTCGTTTTGAGAGGAGAAATGATATGGCAGAGAAAAGACGCCCAATGAGCGGCGGAATGCGCAGAAAGAAAGTTTGTCAGTTCTGTGCTGAAAAGAATGCCACGATAGATTATAAGGATACCGACCTTCTTAAGAAGTTCATTACCGAGAGAGGCAAGCTTCTTCCAAGAAGAGTAACCGGAACTTGCGCAATTCATCAGCGTGATATCACAACAGCTGTAAAGAGAGCAAGAATCGTGGCACTGCTTCCATACGTAGCAGAGTAAAAAAATAAGACGGAGGCATTTAAGCCCCCGTCTTTTTCTAAGCAATCGTTTGTGGAAGATTAACGATCTTGCGATTTTTAATTATTTACTCTGTGATGCGCAGTCGGACTGTTTTCTGTAAGTGGGAGCAGCGTGTAACCATTCTTTAAACAGAAGACGATTACATCCTCAATTGCATCAACTGTATATTCTTTTACATCGTGGCAGAGCACGATAGAATGAGATCGCTCCTCTATTTGTTCTATTATGTTCTGTGTAACGATTTTGCTGTCGCTCGTTCCGCCCGCGTCTCCGGATTCGACATTCCAGTCAAAATACGTATAACCCTTCGCCTCTACTTGTTCAACTAATCTTGTCATGATTCCGTCGTTATATTTTTTAGAGATCTCGTTAGAGGACCCTCCCGGGAAACGCATTATCTTTGTTCGTTGTCCGGTCTGCTCCTCAATAAGCGCCTGAATATTTTCAAAGTCTGCCCAGAAGGCCTCGTCGCTGGAATAGATGTCATCGTATTTATGATGATAGGTGTGAACGCCCACGCTGTGCCCTCTTCTGAACTCTTCTCCGATCATCTCCGGATATCCGTACCACGCAGTTACAAAGAATGTAGCTTTGACGTCATATTTATCAAGGATGTCTAGAAGTCTCTCTGTGTATTTATATGGACCATCATCAAAGGTCAGATAAACATATTTTTCTTCGCTGTCGTTTTTTGAAATGACGTGAACCGTGCGCTCGGCCTTTGTCTTGTTGTTATATGAATCCGTAACCTCATACTCAAGCTTGTAGTCGCCGATTGCGTAGATATCTACAGAACCTGTTATTTTTACCCTGTCCGTGATATCTCCATCCACGTCGTCCGTTGCGGAGAAGGAATCGGTAAAAGGTGTAGCGAGTAACCATTCAATTTCTTCGCCGCCCTCAAGTGTAATCTCAGGTGCTACGCGATCGTCATAAGGAATTTTTCTTTCTACCGTCGTTTGGTTTCCGAAAGAATCCGTTGCCGTGTAGATGACTTTATCTTTTTCGACAGTGCGTACAACTTTTTCCGTAACGTCGCCGTCATGAGCGTCGATTGCTTTGAAGCCTTCTTCTTCGTATTCCGTATTTGGTTTTGTGTAGTAGTCAGTTTTTGTTTCTAGGGTTATCTCGGGGCCGGTTGTATCAACAACGGTGACAGAGCGAGTTGCCTCGCTATGCTTTCCCCAGTGGTCAAATGAGTAGGTGATTTTTTGCTCGCCGATTTTTTTAGTATCAACAGAGTCAGATGTCTCGGCCTTTTGTTCTACATCAAGAAATGAGAGAACAGGGAAGGTGTATTTTCCTTCCGCGCCCGGATCCTGCCACGAGGATCCATACTCAACAGTAACCTTCTCATCTTCCGAAATAGAGACCTCTGCCACAGCGACACTTTTTCCGACAACAAAAAATGTCGCAAGCAAAACAATGATTGCAAGGACAATTCCAATAACAATGTATAGATCCTTTTTTTTGCCTTCCCCTGTATTCATCTCTGTCCCTAAAAAATCGCTAAAAAACTTGCAGCCCCCATACTGCTTGGAAGAGGATAATACCAAAAGAAACAAGAGATTTCAATGCCTTCAGCACCTTTTTAAGAATTAATTTAGATTTCCTTCCAAATCTTGTGCCCGCCAAAAACCCAACCACAACATTTACAATTTACACTGGGGACGGTTCCACTTGCAAATTTTTTTCATCGGGGACGGTTCCACTTGTAAATTTTGTCGCCAAAGACTCAATACTTTTTTAGCTCTCGCAATCTGTAATCAAATCACTCGGCTCATAAACTTTCGGGAGTGTGAATAACTCGCCCTACGGGCTCAGACAGATTCACACATCCAACGAAAGTTAACCTCGCCGCGCGAATGATTACCACGATTGCTGCGAATCGTAAAAAAGTATAAGTCCTCGGTTCCTATTTACAAGTAGAACCGTCCCTGTTGTAAATTTATTTGCAAGTAGAACCGTCCCCAGTGTAAATTGAGTGGAACCGTCCCCGATGAAAATTTATTTGTGGTAGGTTTCGCCGCGGTTAATTTTGAAGGCGCGGTAGATTTGCTCGAGGAGTATAACGCGCATCATTTGATGGGGAAAGGTCATGTCGGAAAAGGAGAGCCTGAGATCTGCACGTGCGAGTACTTCGTCGGAGAGGCCGAGGCTTCCGCCGATCAAAAGCGAAAGATTGCTCTTTCCGTTAAGCGCGAGATCGCTGAGCTTTTCTGCAAGGCCTTCGGAAGAAAGTTTTTTTCCGCGCACGTCGAGCGCGATTATGTAACTATCGCTTCCCTGCGAGCCGCCCGAGCCGCCCGAGCTGCTCGTGCCACGCGAAGAAGAACTGCGTGCAGAGGAAGCGTGCGACGAACCGCCGAGCTTTGCGAGTATGTCCCTTCCCTCTGCTTCTTTTACGGCAAGCTCCGCTTTTTCGCCCTCACCTGTAAGCCGCGACTCTTTTAATTCCACAACACTTACGTTGCAATATGCGCCGAGCCTTTTGATATATTCTTCGCACGCTTCGCGCCAATATTTTTCTTTTAGTTTTCCAACGCAGACAATTTGTATATTCATAATGAGTCCTCTTTGTTAATCCTCTCTGCTAACCCTCTTTAAATCCGAACTTCTTCATCTTATGCTGGAGCGTCTGTCTCTTGATTCCGAGCGACGCTGCGGCCTTTGATATATTCCAGCCTTCGCGGAGGAGTGTCTCGCGCAAGAGCTCCTTCTCAAGATTTTCAAGATAGTCGTGAAGCGAGTCGCGACCGTTCCAGCCGTTCCAGCCGTCGATATCCTTTCTTGAAACCTCCGCGAGTATCGGCATCTGAAGCAAGTCGTCATCAATCACGTGCTCGTCTCCCGCAAGCGCAACCGCTTGTGTGATTATATTTTCTAGTTCGCGGACGTTGCCGGGGTAATCGTAATTGTCGAGAGTCTTGAGAGCCTCCTCGCTCGCCATCCAAAGCTCTTTGTTAAAACGCTTATTGCTCTCCTTGAGAAAGCGATCGAGAAGCGGACGTATGTCTTCTTTTCTTTCGCGAAGCGGCGGAATAGAAATGTTGACGACGTTCAATCTATAGAACAAATCCTTTCGCAGCTTTCCTTCCTGAATTAATTTCTGCGGGTCCTCGTTTACCGTTGCGATGATTCTTGTATCTATTGGAATGTCTTGCGTTCCGCCGACTCTTCTTACATAGTTTTCTTGAAGCACGCGCAGGAGTTTGCTCTGGAGTTCATAAGGCATCGCACTGATTTCGTCCAAAAGAATTGTGCCGCCACTCGCCTGCTCAAAAAGTCCCGACCTATCTACGGCGCCGGTGAATCCGCCCTTTGATGTACCGAACAAAATTCCTTCCAGAAGCGTCGCGGGTAGCGCCGCGCAGTTCTGCGCGATAAACGGTTCGTTCTTACGCGCGCTTGCGTAGTGTATGCTCTGAGCAAAGAGCTCTTTTCCCGTTCCGGTTTCTCCGTATATAAAAACGGAAGCGCTATTTGTCGCGGCCTTGCGCGCCTTCTCAACAACCTCTTTAAATGCCGCACTTTCTCCAACGAGATCATCAAAGGTATATTTTCTGATGCGAGGAAAGCCTGCGTCGCGATTTTTGTTTTTTCCGCCGGCAGTCTTATTGTCGTCCGTTTTATCTCTAAGGTCCTGAATGGTATTACTCATGTCGCGAAGAGCAGTGATGTCCTGTGCGACCTCGATTGCCGCAATGACTTTTCCGTCCTTTGTGACAGGATGAGTTTTGTTGAGCGTGGTTACTTCTTTTCCGTAGAGGTTGAGGTAAGTCTGCGCGTTATCCTCGGTCGTCTTCCCAAGTTTGAGCGCGCGAAACATTGTGCTCTCCGAAGGGGGCACGCCCGGAAAAGCCTGAGGATATTCCTTTCCCAGAACGTCATCAACCTGAACCTTCTCGATATTGGCCATCGCCTCGTTATAAAAAATGCCGACGCCCTTGTCGTCAACGATATACACGCCCTCCGAGAGGAGCCCAACCAGTGATTCCAAAAGCAGTTTATAGTCCATAATTAACCTTCCAAACAAAGTTGTTTCTATGCAAGATGCAATTTCTAAAAAAGTCGCTTTCTAAACAAAATCAATTTCTAAAAAAGAGGCAATTTCTAAAGAGAAGCCTCCTCGCAACAATAGTTTATACCAACAAAGGGCGTAGTGCAAATATTTTTGCACATAGAAAAGACTAGGATACAGCCCTAGATAAGGGGGTTTTTCCAAAGAAAAATGCAAAAACCCACAATGGTGCAAATAATTTTGCGGCAATAGTGCAAAAAATATTGCACTAAGCCCGGTTTCCCTGCCCGAGAGCCTCCATAAAAAGCCTCCAAAACCATTGAAAAATAAGGGAAAATCCCCTTTCTCACTCAGCCCCGGATTTTTGGCACGCACTTTGCGTATATAAATATTAGTGGTAAACGGCGACTTGCCGCTTACAGTAAAAGGCATCTGTTCGGCCAAGAGCTTGGCGAGCGAAAGCAAGCAAGTAAGCGAAAGCGAGGCATAGCGAGCAATCTAACGCTAGCCCGAGAACTTTGGCCGAATAACAATTGGAAGATAAAAAAGAAAAGGAGCGAAACATGGAAAACGTAAAAGTAATCATCTGGGGTCTCGGAGCTATGGGCGGCGGCATGGCCGATATGATTCTGAAGAAGAAGGGTATTGAGATTGTTGGAGTTGCAGGACGCGGCGCCAAGATCGGAACTTCTATGTATGACTACATCAAGACAGAGAGAGGCGATCGTCCTGACGTTATCATTCAGGCAGCTGAAGATGTAATCAAGCCGGGCGCAGCAGATGTAGTTCTTCTTTGCACAGACTCTTTCACAAAGAATGCGTTCCCAAGAATGAAGTTCATCCTTGAACAGGGAATCAACTGCATCACATCAGCAGAAGAGATGTGCTATCCAAAGGCTCAGAGCCCTGAACTCGCAAAGGAACTCGACGAGATCGCAAAGGCTAACGGCGTTTCCCTTCTCGGAACAGGAATCAACCCTGGTCACATCATGGATTCGCTCGTTCTTATGATGACAGGCTGCATGGTAGACGTAGAAGAAATCACATCAAGAAGAGTTAACTCGCTTTCACCGTTTGGTCCTGCGGTTATGGAAGAGCAGGGAATCGGTATCAGCGTAGAAGAATTCCAGAAGAGAAAAGCAGAAGGAACCATGAGCGGCCACGTTGGTTTTGCTGAATCCGTTGGAATCATGGCAGAAGGTCTCGGCCTCACAGTTTCAGAATTCTCACAGGATATGAACCCGATTACTACAGACGTTGACAGAAAATCTCCTTATGGATTTGCTGCAGCAGGCACATGCGCAGGCGTTGCAATGACAGCTGAAGCAGTTCTTTCAAACGGCATGAAAGTTCACATGGATCACCCACAGCAGATTGAGCCGGAGCAGGTTGGCGTTACAACAGGTGACTATGTAATCATCAAAGGAACCCCGTCCGTTAACATGCTTAACAGCCCAGAAGTTGAAGGCGGACTCGGAACAATCGCTATGTGCGTAAACATGATTCCGCAGGTTATCAACGCTGATGCAGGCCTCGTAACAATGATCGACCTCCCGCTCCCAAGAGCACTCATGGGCGACGTTCGCGACCGCATCAAACCAGAAAAGAAAATCGTAAAATAATTTACAATGGGGACGGTTCTACTTGCAAATTTTTAGCAATGGGGACGGTTCCACTTGCAAAAAAACATAACACTAAAGGAGATATACAATGGCTAAAAAAGGCGATTGGGTTCGCATCCATACGGTGGTTCTGAAGGCCGACGAGCGTACGGGAAAAATCCCTGAAGACACAAAGGCTTGCGATCTTGAGATGTGGACCAAAGGATTCCTTCTTCAGGATGCCGAAATCGGCGACGAGGTAGAAGTAGAAACAGCAGTTGGTCGCACAGAAAAAGGAACCCTTATAGAAGTGAACCCGTATTATACACATAGCTACGGCAAATTTGTTCCCGAGCTCGTCCAGATAGACAAGCAGCTCCGCGAAATCATGGGAGGTGAGAAATAATGGCAAACGAAAAAGTTCTCCCAAAAGACTATGATTCCGTGATGGGAAGATCAAATGAAATCATGAAGACCGCGCTCGGTCTCGACTATAACGATTTTGAGTCCGGATCTGTCGCCTTTGATTATGAGGCACTCATGAAATCGACAGGATATACTCTTGAAGAGGTATCCAAAATTCAGTCAAGAACAGCAGTCGGAAACACACCGCTGATTGAACTCAGAAATCTTTCGGCGCTTTCAAGAAAATATGCAAAGCCCGGCTACGGCGCTCGCATCTTTGCAAAGGACGAAGCCGCAAACGCATCCGGCTCCTTCAAAGCACGCCGCGCAGCTTGCGCAGTTGCACACGCAAAGAAGCTCGGATACAAAGGCGTAATCGCAGCAACATCCGGAAACTACGGCGCAGCAGTTGCATCCCAGGCAGCCATGCAGGGACTCAAGTGCATCATCGTTCAGGAGTGCTACGATTCCAAGGGAATCGGACAGCCGGAAATCGTAGAGAAGGCTCGTAAATGTGAAGCATACGGCGCAGAAGTAATTCAGCTAACCGTTGGACCGGAGCTCTTCTACACATTCCTCTCGGTGCTTGAGGACACAGGCTACTTCAACGCATCACTTTATTCGCCATTCGGAATCGCCGGCGTAGAAACACTCGGCTACGAAATCGCGATGCAGTGCAGAGAAGTAATCGGAAAAGATCCTGAGGTTGTAGTTTGCACCAACGCTGGTGGCGGCATGATGACAGGAACCGCAAGAGGCTTAATCAAAGCCGGCGCGGTTGACACCAAACTCATCGCAGCGTCAATAGACCTGACGGGACTCTCGATGTCATCCGACACACAGTTCAACAAAAAATCCTGCACAACAGGACATACCGGATTTGGTGTTCCTTATGCGACAGACCCGGATCACTCCGACGTTCCAAGAAGTGCAGCAAGACCTCTTAGATACATGGATCGCTACGTAACTGTTAAGCAGGGCGACGTAATGTATATGACAGAAGCACTTGCAAACCTTGAGGGAATCGAAAGAGGCCCCGCAGGAAACACGGCCCTCGCTGCAGCATTTGCACTCGCACAGGAACTTCCTGAAGATGCGGTAATCGTAATCAGCGAAACCGAATACACAGGCGCAGGAAAGCACGTTCAGCCACAGCTCGACTTTGCTCGTGATAACGGAATCGACGTAAGATTCGGGGACCCGGACGCAGAAGACAAGCCCGGCGTAAACGTAATCCTACCAAAGGACCCAAGCTACATCAGAGTGCAAGATGCAGACCTTGACCACTTCCGTCAGTCCCTCATCAAAAAGTCCGTTGAGAAACACGCAGGTGGCGACACAACAAAGCTCACAGCCGAAGATCTTGAGTTCCTTGCTGTTGAAACAAAGACCAACGTCGACTTTGTAAAAGCAACTCTCGGACTTTAATACGCATGTATAAAGCGGTCAATAATAGTATGTAATTCGAACTCGCAGGGAGCCCGCGACAAGCGAAGAAAAGTACATACTATATTGATCGCTTATAGAAACAGGAGAATTAAGATGATAAGAGAAGATGATTTTCAGGAAAGACGAAAACATATAGCGAATCTTTCCGACCAAGAACTTTACGACAGGTTCTGGGAACTCACGGCTCAAGTAGTTGATCCGCTCCTTGAGCTTGGAAGAAAAAACACAACACCTTCTGTAGAAAGAGCGGTGCTCCTACGCATGGGAGTTTCTTCACTCGATACACAGAAAATCGTTGAAGGCTGCATCGATAACGGTCTCATGGGACACGGTGCAGGACACGTCGTTTACAAAATCGCAAACGAAAAAGGTCTCTCAATTAGAGAGGCCTCCGAGAGACTTGCCAAAGGCGAGTTCTGGGAAGACGCGGTTAACGCGTTCAAGAAAGGAGGCAAATAATCATGGCAATTGATATGTATGGCATCCATCTTGAACCAAATGAAAAATTGGACGTTAGAGAAATCCTAAAGGACCTCGACAAATACGAGCCGAGAAGAAGAGGTTGGCACTGGAGAGAGCCGGCGCCCGGTCTTGAAATGGGACCGTTCACCTACAGCGATTGCTCGGCTCCGCTTGAGAACAGCGTTGGACTTCCGCCGGCAAAGTTCTTTGGAGACATCGATCCACAGCCGCTTCCTGTTATAACAACAGAAATCGCATCCGGTCGCTTTGAAGACGACATCCGTCGTATGAGAATGGCTGCATGGCACGGCGCAGATCATATCATGGTAATCCGTCACATGGGGCAATCCCATATCGACGGACTCATGGAAGGAACACCTCAGGGTATCGGCGGAATTCCGGTAACCCGTAAGCAGGTAAGAGCGCAGAGAAAAGCTCTTGATATAATTGAAGACGAAGTTGGTCGTCCAATCAATTATCACTCCTACGTATCCGGAGTTGCAGGACCTGACGTTGCGGTAATGTTCGCAGAAGAAGGAATTAACGGCGCACACCAAGACCCACAGTACAACGTTCTCTATAGAGACATCAACTGTGTTCGCTCCTTTGTTGATGCCTGTGAATCAAAGAAGATAATGGCGTGGGCAGACATTCTTCAGATAGACGGTGCGCATAACGCAAACGCAACAGCAAGAGAAGCATGGAAAGTAATGCCTGAGCTTATCGTTCAGCATGCGATCAACTCTCTCTTCTCCGAGAAGGTTGGCATAAGGCCTGACCATATTTCTCTTTCAACAGTACCGCCATCAGCAACACCTGCACCGTGCATCAAGCTCGACCTTCCTTATGCAGTTGCACTCCGTGACATCTGCGGAAGATACAAGATGAGAGCGCAGCAGAACACCAAATACATTTGCTCATCCGTAAGAGAAGCAACTGTAACTCACGTTCTTAATATGATGATTTCCAAACTTACAAGTGCGGACATTCAATCAACAATCACTCCTGACGAAGGCCGTAACGTTCCATGGCATATCTATAACATGGAAGCATGCGACAACGCCAAGCAGGCACTCGTAGGCATGGACGGACTCATGGAGATGGTTGAACTTAAAAAGGACGGTTACCTCCGCGATGAAGCAAGAGACCTTAAGGAAAGAGCTCTTCTCTTCATGGAAGAAATCGTAGAAGTAGGTGGATATTTCAATGCGGTTCAGGAAGGCTTCTTTGTTGACTCGGCAAAATATCCTGCACGTAACGGCGACGGTATCGCTCGTAAGATTGAAGGCGGCGTAGGCTACGGCTTCATCTTTGAGAGAGAAGAAGATTATATGGCTCCTGTCACAGCTCACTACGGATACAATAACGTTGAGCAGTACGGCGGAGATCCGGAGAATCCATCAGCGCTTATCGGTGGCTGCACATTTGAAGACAGAAGCAAAATCGTTTTCATCGACGAGATTGATCCTGATGACGAGGATTGCGTAAACGTAAGACTTGACAATGTAAAGAAATATCTCGACGGCGAAGCGATTAAGCCTGAGATGGAATGGTGTGGCGACGGCGTCATCCTTATCACAATGATGATTCCGGCAGAGCCAAGAATGGCAGAAGCCGTTGCACTTGAAATCGGCCGAAGGATGGGTCTTGCAAATCCTGAAGTAACATCAAAGGAAGTAATGCAGATGGCAGAGGGAACCCGAATCGAAATGAAGGGCAAACTCACATTTGATATCGATCCATCAAACCTTGAGATTCCACCAGAACCACATCATCTACCGGACGCAATCCTCTTTGAAGAATTCAAAGAGCATCCGATGGTAGTTGTCTGCGGAACAGTCGGAGAAGACGAACACTCCGTAGGTCTCCGTGAGATCATAAACATCAAGCACGGCGGAATAGAAAAATGGGGCATCAAAGTTAACTACCTCGGAACCTCCGTTCCGGTAGAGAAACTCGTTGACGCTGCAGTAGAATTGAACGCCAACGCGATACTCGCATCGACAATAATCTCGCACGACAATATTCACTATAAGAATATGAAGCGCATCCACGAGCTCGCTGTCGAAAAGGGTATCCGCGACAAAGTTATCATCGCAGCGGGCGGAACGCAGGTAATTCCTGAAGACGCAGTCAAGACCGGAATCGACGCAGGCTTCGGCCGTGACTCCCACGGAATCGACGTTGCAACCTTCCTCTGCGAAGAAGCAATGCGCCGCCGCGGCGACCTCGCCCCCGGCGAAAAAGCCGACGAAAAATTCGGAAAGAAATAATTTACACTGGGGACGGTTCTACTTGCAAATTTTTTTACAAAGGGGACGGTTCTACTTGTAAATTTTGTCGCCAAAGACTCAATACTTTTTTAGCTCTCGCAATCTGTAATCAAATCACTCGGCTCGGTAACTTTCGGGAGTGTGAATAACTCGCCCTGCGGGCTCAAACAGATTCACACATCCAACGAAAGTTAACCTCGCCTCGCGAATGATTACCACGATTGCTGCGAATCGTAAAAAAGTATAAGTCCTCGGCTCCTATTTGCAAGTAGAACCGTCCCCAATGAAAATCCACGCTGAAAAGAAGGAGTAGCATGAAGGTCGATGTTTTGGTTGCGGAGATAGGCTCCACAACGACAGTAGTAAATGCGTTTATAGGACTTGATACGGACTCGCCGGAGTTCTGGGGTCAGGGTCAGGCGCCCACGAGCGTGCTCGAGGGTGATGTTAGAGTTGGCCTTCAGGGCGCGATCGACGACCTTTGTAAGAAGAAGGGAATCGACAAACTGGAATACGACGAGATGCTTGCTACATCATCGGCTGCGGGTGGACTTAAGATGACGGTTCACGGCCTTGTCTATGACATGACCGCCAAAGCCGCAAAGGAAGCGGCGCTCGGCGCAGGCGGAATAATCCACTACATCACAGCGGGAAGACTTAGAAGAACCGACGCCGCCAAGATAAAAGAGATAAATCCAAATCTGATACTTATCGCAGGAGGCGTTGACTACGGAGAGAGAGAAACCGCGCTCGATAACGCCGAGCTTATTCGCTCGCTCGGATTAAAAACTCCGATCATCTATGCGGGCAATATAGAAAACCAAGAAGAAATGAAGCTCATCTTTGACGAAGAGAGCGGACAAAAACTTTACATCGTAGATAACGTTTATCCAAAGATTGACGAGCTAAACGTAGAGCCCTGCCGCCGCGTAATCCAGGACGCTTTTGAGCAGCATATAACCAATGCGCCGGGAATGGAACACGTTCGCGAGATGGTTAACGGACCAATCATTCCGACGCCGGGCGCAGTAATGGAAGCGACAAAGGTCCTCTACGACTGCCTCGGAGACATTATGGTCCTTGACGTCGGTGGAGCAACGACAGACCTTCATTCAGTCGCAACAGAATCCGACAAAGTTGCTCGCCTCATGATCGCACCAGAACCGAAGGCAAAGAGAACAGTAGAAGGTGACCTCGGCGTCTATGTAAATCGCATGAAGGTCATAGAATCAATCGGAGAAGAAAAGCTCCGTGAACAATGTGAAAAAGAAGGAATCGATCTTGATGCTACACTTGAAAGCTATGTAGCGATTCCAAAAACAGAAAACGAAATAAAACTTGTTGAGATGCTTACCAAGGAAGCCGTTCTTCGCGCAACGGAAAGACATGCGGGCGCGCTCCGTCATATCTACGGACCATCCGGAAGATCAACTGTTGCAGAGGGAAAGGATCTTACGCAGGTAAAATATATAATTGGTACGGGCGGAGCACTCACGCGCCTCCCGCACAGAGTTGATATAATGAAAGAAATCGCGCGTCATAACGAGACAGGCATGAAACTCTACCCAACAGAGCACGCAAAAATTCTCGTAGATAACGATTATATAATGGCCTCTCTCGGAGTTCTCTCGACACGCTATCGCAATGCGGCAATAAGACTCATGGAAAAGAGTTTGGACTTTAAGTTCCCCGAGAAAAAAGAGTTTACTATCGGTGAACTAGGAGGAACATCCGCAGCCCTTAAAGAAGCGGAGATGCTTGCAGCGGAAGCTGACGCAAAAAAGGCTGAACACGATGCGCATATAAAAAAAATGGAAGACATGGGCTACGATATGACTGACTACAAACAGCCGCCAAAGGTCACAAGTGCAGAGGACGATCTCCCAAACTGCAATAGAGAATGCGAGACCTGCCCCGATAAATATTGTCCATATCGCCTTGATAAATAAAGCCGATAAACAAGATGATAAAATAGAAAACAAAAAGAATTCATAAACCCATAGGAGATAATATGAAGTATCCAAGATTAATAATCGACCTCGCAAAGATCAAAAACAACGTCGATCAGGTAGTAAGAATAACAAAAGAAGAATCGGGCTGCGAGACCCTTGCCCTTGTAACAAAGGGACATTGTGCGGACCCGGAAATCGTAAAACTCCTTGCGAGCCACCCGGGCGTTGACTTTCTTGCAGATTCAAGAATTGAGAACATAAAGAAGTATTTTGATATTCTTCCTTGCGACGAAAACGGAAAGCTCGCCTGCGGAAAGAAAACCATGATGCTTAGAATCCCCATGCAGAGCGAGCTCGACGAGATCGTTAAATATATCGACCTTTGTCAGATAAGCGAAATAGAAACGATTAAACTCTTAAACGAGAGCGCAAAGAAATTAAGCAAGATCCAGGACATACTGCTCATGATAGACATGGGCGACCTAAGAGAAGGCCTCCTCTTTAGAAACAGAGAAAAAATCCACGAAGTTGTTTCCGAGATTCTCACGCTAGAAAACATCAAGCTCAGAGGAATCGGTGTAAACATGAATTGCTACGGCGCAATCATTCCAAAGGAAGACAACCTCGGCGAGTTCGTAGATATCGCAAGAGAAATAGAGTCGCGCCACGGAATAGAGCTAGACATTATCTCGGGAGGAAACTCGGGAACAATGTATCTATCGGACTCCGGAAGACTTCCAAAGGGCATCACCAACGTAAGAATCGGCGAGTCGCATCTTATGGGAACCGAATCTTCCTATCTCGGACAGGTCTCCGGAACCGTGCCCGGCGCATTCACTTTGGAGGCGGAGATAGTAGAGATACAGCTTAAGCCGTCGCTCCCTATAGGAGAGTCCGGATACGATGCCTTTGGTCATGTTCCATATTACGAGGACAAAGGCGAGATGATGCGTGCAATAATCGCTGTCGGAAAGCAAGATATTGAGATAGACAGCATGACGCCTGTCGATGAAAAAATAGAGATTATGGGCGGAAGCTCAGACCATATAATCCTTGATATTACAAATAGCGAGAGGGATTATAAGGTCGGTGACATAGTAAGCTTTACGCTCGGTTATAGCGGAATGCTCAGAGCTACAACCAGCTGCTATGTAGAAAAATCGTATAAGTAAATTGCTTCTTAATAGCATACGGAAAAAGTCGGTTTCCTGCCAAACAAACAGAACGGGGACCGACTTTTTTCTTATATTTGCAAGTTGCGGACCTCTCGTGATACAATACAGCATGGAGGACTCTTATGGCTTTCACTAACAGAAGGTTTGAAAGGCGATCCAAGAGACGCAATAAACGTAAGCGCGAGCAGTCATACGGCAATATCTTTACTAGACCGAGCCTCGCAAGTCGCGCAAAGAGCGGAATCGCAACCGGTCTCATTGTTCTTGCTGTGCTCTTTGTTTTTCTTTTTATCTTCTTCAACGTCTTTAACGGCGGAAGCAAAGTCAAACTCGTAGAAGATATGACTGCGGAGCTTAATAGCCATAGGTCGGCTTCGTCCTTTGTTCAAGAGGTTACAGACGGAAAAATCACGAGAGACCAGGCAGTAAACACATCGACCATCGGAAAGAAAACTTGCAAGATTACAGTGACGAGTGAAAACGGCAAAGAGAAGGACTACGAATTCCAGATTACCGTTATCGACACAGTGCCTCCGGTAATAGAGAGCGAAGGAAATATCATCGTCTTCAGGGGAAGTGAAGTAAACCTTCTCAAGCAGGCGAGAGTAAAAGACAATTCAAACGAAGACCCCGAAATTGAAGTCATAGGAAAATGGGACATAACGAGTGCGGGAATCTATCCGGTAACCGTTGTCGCAAGAGATGCCTCAGGAAACAAAACCGAGAAGGAAATCAATCTTGAAGTAATAGACGGAAACTCCAAGGAAGGCGACTACGCATTTACGACGGGAACCGGACATAATGCCGAGGTCATTGGAGGAATCACATATATAGACGGAATAATCATTGCAAACAAGAGCTTCTCGCTACCGAGAGATTTTTCTCCGGGCCTTGCAAACGACGCCTATTACGCATTCTACGAAATGGTTGATGCGGCGTATGAAGAGGGCCTTGGTCTCTGGGCGATTTCTGACTTTAGATCTTGGGAAACCCAGGAGAGACTCTATAACTCTTATGCAGAGTCCGACCCCGAGAACGTAGATACATATAGCGCGCGCCCGGGATATTCCGAGCACCAGACCGGATACGCCATAGACATTAATACGACCGACTCCGCCTTTGGTGAAACGCCGGAGGGCAAATGGCTGATGGATCATGCCTGGGAGCACGGATATATTTATAGATATCCCGCAGGAAAAGAAGACATCACCGGCTATATGGCAGAGCCTTGGCATTATAGATACGTCGGAAAAGAGCTCGCCGAGAAACTGTATAACCACGGCGACTGGATAACCCTTGAAGAGTATTTTGGAATAGACAGTAAATATAGCGAATAAAAAACAAAATTAGAAAAGCGCTCGCAAGGAGCGCTTTTTTAGTCCAAATAGTTTGTCATGTCGTTTCAGCCTGGAGGATTCCTGCTTAGAAAAGATCGAATACCATTCCTATTGGGTTATGATCATATAACAGGCTCATTAACATGCTTTGGCGAATCCCCGAAACAACGGGCGTTGCAGCTTCCGGATCTACCATGCTGAGAAGCGGGAACAGTGCAAGCATGAGAGCACAGACTATAATGACTCCTCTTACGGCGCCAAAGAGAAATCCAAGAAAGCCGTTTATAAATCCAATTACATTGTCCTTATCCTTGTTCTCAAGCACCATGATTAAGAGCTTTGTGATTACAAGAAGCGTAATCAGAATAATGAAGAACGATGCAACAAGTAAGAATGTATCTGTTGCTATATCTGCAATTCGCTTGGCTGCGTCGCTGGTATATTCCGTGAAGCTATTCTTCATTTGCTCGGGCAAGGCCTCAAACAAAGAACTTCCCAGAAGAGGCGAGCTCATGGTGGTCTCTAGGTGCGAGTGAATATTTGTGTACATTTTGGTGTTGGCAATTAGAAAATCGCGCACAGGATAGGCGCCGACCACAGCCGCAATCATGCACACAATCCACCTAAAGGTGCTGAATATGACGGCAGCTAGGCCTTTTTTCCACCCAAAAACGCAGGAAATCCCGAAAATGCAGATGATAATGATATCAAAGCATATACGAGCCGTAGTTTCAGACGTCATGTCCATTCTTTGTTATCCTTTCTTTTTTGTGCAAATATAATGATACTAGATTACAAATCCCTATGCAACAAAAGAAAAACTTAAGATTTATGCCTCAATTGACCCAAAATCTTGAATAAATGGGCATTTTGTGGTATTATCTCATGGTCTATGAAAAGATTTATGGAAGAGGCCCTCGTTGAGGCAAAAAAGGCCTTTGAGCTGGGAGAGGTCCCTGTCGGGGCCGTTATAGTGAAGGATGGGGAGATTATCGCAAGGGCGCATAATCTAACCGAAACATCCAAGGATCCGACGGCTCATGCAGAGGTTTTGGCGATCAAAAAGGCTGCGGAAGTTCTGGGCGGCTGGCGCCTTCTGGGCTGCAGCATGTATGTGACGCTGGAGCCATGCTCCATGTGCGCGGGCGCTCTCGTTTGGTCCAGAATGGAGAACCTTTTCATAGGTGCCAGAGACCCCAAGACCGGGGCGTGCGGTTCGGTATTCAATATTGTGGAGAGCGGAAAGCTTAACCACAACGTCAATGTAGAATACGGACTGATGGAAGAGGAATGCTCGGAGCTCCTAAAAGAATTCTTTAGGGCCTTGAGATAAATATGCACCAAGGCGCTTTGATGAAGCGGCGGGTGAAAAACTGGAGGAAAAGACATGAAGAAGACAGGCTTGATAGTCTGCATAGTAACAATGATTGCAATGCTCGTTCTCGGAACGGCTATGATGGCAACAGCTGAAGAGGGCGGACTTACACTGGTTGAGACCTATCCTGAGGATGGTCAGAAAAACGCTGCGGTTGAGAATCTCGGAATCAAACTCACATTCAGTGCACCGGTAAACCTTGAAGCAAACCAGGCAGAGAATAGCAAATGCTTCAAGATCACAGGCCCTGAGGGCGACCTTAAGATCAAGGTTTATTACAACCCGGATATTCCTGAGCAGGTTCTTGTACTTCAGGACCTTTCGGAAAACGACGCCAGCACCGTAAGAGCGCAGGCGAGCCAGGAATATGTAGTAAGCATCTCCGGCGATTTCAAGGACAATAACGGAAACACCCTGGGAGAAAACAAGACAATATCCTTCAAGACCATCGACGTAAAGAGAAACAATACGGTTTATCTCATCATCATGGCTCTCATGATGGTCGGAATGGTATTCTTCTCAACTCGCCAGGCAAAGGCTGCAGCGGTGGCCGATGCAGAGGGCGGGTCATCCAACCAGGTAGAAGCCTTCAATCCATATAAAGAAGCAAAGAGAACAGGAAAAACTCTCGCTCAGGTAATCGCAGACCACGACAAAGAAGTTGCCAAGCAGCAAGCAAAGGAAGCAAAGCGCATGGCAAAGATGAATGTTGAGGAAGAAGAGTACGAAGAGGAAGAGGTAAGCGGAAACTATAGAGTAAAGGGTCCGCGTCCAATCTCTGCTGCAGGAAGCACATATATAACAGGCCGCAAGGCTTTGGCAGAAGCGAGAGCTGCAGAGGAAGAGCGTCTCGCAAAGAGAAGAGAAAAGAATAAGAAGAAATAATAAACGATAATAAACGATAAATTGGCGCTCGGCTTTCTTGCCGGGCGCTATTGATAATAACGCGAGATAATAAAATGATACATATAAAATCCTTCGCAAAAATAAATCTCTCACTCGATGTCGGAAGCGTGATGGAAAACGGCATGCATCCAGTCGATATGATTATGCAGCAGACGACACTTCACGATGACGTAATTGTTGATGTGAAGGACAGCCGCGATTTTTCTATTGTCTTAAAAACGGATAGCGACAAGATTCCGCATGACTCCGGAAACATAGCGGTGCGCGCCGCAAATAGAATGATAGATGAATATAAAAATCGCAAGCCTGAAGAAGCGGAAAAAGATACAAAAAAAGAAATCCGCATCTTTATAGAAAAGCATATTCCTGTTGCTGCAGGTCTCGCCGGAGGAAGCGGAAACGCTGCTGCGGTCATTCATGCGCTTAACGTTCTTTGGGATCTTGACCTCTCGCTCGCAGAGCTCTGTGAAATAGGAAAGTCTCTTGGTTCCGATGTCCCGTTTTGCGTAATGGGGCAGGCAAAGGAAAATCCCACATTGCCCAGAAAAGTGAGAGAAGATAGACTCGCTGTTTCCTGTGCAAGAGCAAGAGGAACGGGTACAGAGCTTGAGCCAGTTCCGGCCTTAAGAGCATATTTATTAATAGCAAAGCCCGATATAGAAGTATCAACAGCAGAGGTTTATCGCGGAATAGATAATTGCGTGATAGAAAAAAGGCCCGATAACGATAGGCTAGAAAGAATCATGACGACCGGAAAAATGGAGCTCATGAAAGAGGAAATGATAAATGTTTTGGAATGCTATACGCTAGCTGCATATCCGGAGGTTAGCGCCTTAAAAGAAACGCTCAAAGAAAAACTGACTGACGCAGTTCATATTCTAATGAGTGGAAGCGGCCCATCCATATTTGCTGTATTTGATGATGAAGGCTCTGCAATAGAAGGCTTCAAGTTAATCAAAAATCTCGCATGCGAAGTTCATCTCTGCAAGGCGATGTAAAGGCGATATAAAAGAAGAAGAGCTTAAGAGTCAAAGAAGACGACGATAAAGTCAAAGAAAAAGGCGATGTAATCGCCTTTTTGTTTTTTGCTTCTTATAAATCGCTGTCGTGGAGCACGGTTTCAATTTCCACCATTTCTCCGTTACGGCTTACAACCACCGTGACCTTGTCTCCTGCTTTATGTTTACTGAGTTCTACAGTTAGGTCATATCTATTTCTGATTGCACTTCCGTTAACCGCTTTGATTATATCGCCCTTTTGGAAGCCTGCGGCTACTGCGTTCTCGCCGTTGACTTCGTCGATATAAAGACCAACTTCGCTCAGACCAAACCTTGCGGCATCGGTTTCGTTTGTTACATCAACAATCATAACGCCGATTAGTGGGCGAGGAACTTTTCCGTGCTCTATAATCTGGTCCGCAATTACGGATGCCTGATTGATAGGAATTGCAAAACCGATTCCTTCAACGCGAGATGAAGAATCTCCTGCCTTTGCTACTACGATTCCGATGAGCTTTCCTGCTCCATCAAAGAGACCGCCGCCGGAGTTTCCGGGGTTGATTGCGGCATCCGTCTGAATCAGAGTCATCGCTTTTCCTTCTACAACGACTGAGCGGTCGAGAGCACTTATGATTCCCGTTGAAGTCGATCCACCGAGCTGTCCGAGCGGGTTACCCATTACTACCGCAACATCGCCGATTGAGAGAGCCGAGCTGTCTCCGTATGTAACAGTCTTAAAATTGGAACCCTTTATCTTTATAACCGCAAGATCGGTTAAGTCGTCGTATCCTACAACTGTCGCATCATAATGCGCGCCGTTCTTGGTGGTTACTTTAATGCTTCGTGCGTCCTTGATTACGTGGTAGCATGTGAGAATATATCCGTCGCTATCTATTAATACGCCAGAGCCTGCACCCTGGGTTACATAGTTCTGAATCCAAAAATCCGTAACGAGGGATTCCGTCTGTATTTCTACAACGGCATTCTCGTTTGCTGCCGCAATCTCCTGAAGAGAGAGAAGGGCAGAAGTTTGCGATGTGTTATGACCTGTCGGCGCAGGGATATTATTGTTATATGCAGAAATTCTTCTGTTAAAAACACCCGAAAGCGCAAGCCCACCAACCGTAAGAGCAGAGGTAGCAAGCATAGTTAAGATAAGTGCAATCGCAAGAACCTTCTTTGTTACGTAGTTACTCTTGCCGCTGGTGCCTCCGGGCTGGGCACTGCCATAGTAAGATGCATAGGGATCTCTAGGCGACTCTATATTTCTCCAATCGCCCATTTCGGTCGATTCACTCTCCTCGGCAATCGCCTCCTCCGCAAATGCCTCCTCAAGCGGCGCAGCCAAATCGCTCTCGCTAACAGAAGTTGCAGATAGGTCGTCCGCAGGAACGTGCTCCAGAGCCGCAGGCTCCGAGGCTTCCTCCGCGTCCGGCCCCTTAAAATTATTCCAATTATTCCAGTTATTATCCATTGAAGTGTACCCCTCCAACATAAATGTATTTCTAAGTAATTTATACCCTGAAAATATGCCATCTATATGACTTTTCTGTGTTAAATCTGTTAAGAATATGATAAAATACTTGTTTGGGAAGGTAAAGACTTTTTGGAGGGTGAAATGAAGAAAAAAGTAGGCATTCTATATGGTGGCAAGTCCGGAGAACACGAGATCTCCCTGCTTTCCGGTGCCAATGTTCTTCGCGCGCTCGACAAGAGCAAATTTATCCCCGTCCCCATAGGTATAGACAAGGACGGAAACTGGTATATCGCGGAAGGCTTTGACCCCGAGACGTCATCTGATCCAGCCGAGACGGTAGAAAAGATGGCCTTTGTCATAGAGCGCGGCGAGTGGAAATCGGTCTCGGTTCCGTTTGAGATAGAAAAGCTCCCGCATATCGTTGATATAGTTTTCCCGGCGGTCCACGGAGTTAACGGAGAAGACGGAACCCTTCAGGGACTCCTTGAGATGCTGGATGTTCCATACGCGGGCTGCGGCGTCTTGGCTTCTGCCCTATGCATGGACAAGGCCATGGCCAAAGCGGTGTTCAAGGCAAACGATATTCCGACATGCAGGCATTTCCTTGTACATGCTGGCGAGCTCTTTGACGATGAGGATTCCGTGATTGCAAAATCCGAGAAAGAGTTCTCTTATCCGGTCTTTGTTAAGCCGTCAAACGGAGGCTCAAGTCTCGGAATAAGCAAGGCCTTTAACAAGAAGGAACTTAGGGAAGCGCTTTATCTTGCGGCAAGATACGATAATCGCATTCTGATCGAAGAAGCAATTAACGCGCGAGAGATTGAAGTCGCAGTAATAGGGAATAAAGAAATAAGAGTCGCAACCTGCGGAGAAATTGTTGCGGCGGACGACCATAGATATTACGACTACGACGCAAAATACTCGGATAACTCGGGAACGCTCCTGGTTATTCCTGCGGACATACCGGATGCCATCGCTGAAGAGGTAAGAGCGCTGGCAAAGCACGCGTACAAGGCAACCTCGTGCGAGGGATTTGCAAGAGTCGATGCGTTCTGGGACAGAAAAACCGGACGCGTCCTTATAAACGAAATCAACACAATACCGGGGCTTACAAAATACAGCCTCTTCCAGAGACTCTGGGAAGAGGTGGGCGTAGGCTTTACCGACTTGATAACGATAATACTGGAGCTAGGATATGAAAGAAGTCACAATTAAAATAAAGGGAACCCGATACGATGAGGGCGAACAAGAAGAACAGATGGAGTTTGTCAGCGAGGCAAAGATGTACGAAAAGTCCGGCGTAAAATACTTTATGTTTGATGAAAGTATTTTCTCCGGATTCCCCAATAGCCATACGACACTAAAAGTCATGGACAACGCCATCAAGGTAAAGAGATCCGGAGGCGAGGAAGACGCATTTGGAATGGAGCTTGAGTTTCAAAAGGGCACAAGGTTCATGAACAAATACTATACGCCTTACGGAAATTTTGATGTTGAGGTTCTTACAACTGATATAAAAACAAATCTCTCACCGGAGGGGTTTGGAAAAATCACGCTTGGCTACGACATAAGCCTTCAGGGGTCGGATCAGGGTAGGAACGAAATAGAAATAGAAATACTGCAATAGCCGTTTCACCCGTTAATCTTAAGGAAAGGATGTCATGTACTACAAAGGATTTGATGCAGACAAGTATATCGAAGAGCAAGCACAGTATATTCTAATGCGAATCAACGAAGGAGAGGGTGACAG
This sequence comes from Bacillota bacterium, assembly GCA_017445315.1. Classification (GTDB taxonomy): domain Bacteria; phylum Bacillota; class Clostridia; order Peptostreptococcales; family Anaerovoracaceae; genus Eubacterium_B. Next base: position 24,124 of record JAFSUI010000016.1, read on the forward strand.
ACTCTATCTGGAGTTTGGCGGAAAGCTTGTCCACGACAAGCACGCCAAGCGCGTTCTTCCGGGCTTTGATGAAAACGCCAAGATCAAGCTCCTCCAGAGGATGCGCGATCAGGCGGAAATAATCATCTGCATTTATGCAGGAGATATAACGACCAACAAAACAAGACATGATTTTGGCATCACCTACGATTTGGAAGTACTTAGATTAATTGACACCTTCCGTAAATACGACCTCGCAATAAACAGCGTAGTAGTTACTCGCTACGAGGATCAGCCGTCCGTAAACATGTTTATCAATAAACTTGAGCGTCGCGGAATCAGAACCTATAAGCATTTCTACACAAAGGGCTATCCAACGGATGTAGAGACTATTGTTAGTGAAGAGGGTTATGGAGCAAATCCAGCCATAGAAGTCACAAAGCCGCTCGTAGTTGTTACGGGACCGGGCGGCGGATCGGGAAAACTTGCGACATGTCTCTCCCAGCTCTACCACGACTATATGCAGGGCGTAAAAGCGAGATACGCAAAGTTTGAGACATTCCCCGTTTGGAATCTTCCTCTCAAGCATCCTGTGAATATTGCATACGAGGCTGCGACGGTGGATCTAAAGGACGTCAATATGATAGACTCCTTCCACCTTGAAGCATACGGCGAGGCTGCAGTAAATTACAATCGCGATATTGAGACCTTCCCTGTGGTAAGAAGAATCATAGAAAAGATCACGGGCAAGGATTCAGAATATAAATCGCCTACAGACATGGGCGTAAATAGAGTCGGCTTTTGTATAACGGACGACGAGGTCTGCAAAGAAGCCGCTTGCCAAGAAATAATCAGAAGATATTTAATCGCTGAATGCGATTACAAAAAAGGAAAGATAAGTCTTGAGCAACTCTCTCGCGCACATCTCCTTATGAGAGATGTTGAAAAGACCGTAGAAGACAGAGCGGTCGTCCAGGCAGCGAGAGACTATGCGGAGTATAAGAGGAGCCTCGACCCAAGATACGAAAATGTTGTCGCCATGGCTATAGAAATGCCGGACGGGACAATGGTTACAGGAAGAAGCTCGGGCAGAATGGTTGCAGCCGCCGCCGCAGTCCTAAACGCCACCAAATATCTTGCGAGATTTGATGACGAGCTCCTCATGATTACGCCGCAGGTTTTGGAAAAGACACAGAAAATAAAAACCGAAAAACTAGGTTACGAAAAATCCAGCCTAAATCTTGAAGAGGTTCTTATCGCACTTGCCATCTCCGGAACAAACAATCCATCCGCAGAAGTCGCAATAAGAAAGCTTGACCAGCTCTCCGGATGCCGCGCACATTGCACCGCCATCCTCTCGGACAGCGACGAACAAGCCCTCTCGGCCCTCGGAATAGACGTAACCTGCGACCCCGAATACGTAACCACCAACCTATACAGCAACTAATTTACACTGGGGACGGTTCTACTTGCAAATATTTTTACAAAGGGGACGGTTCTACTTGTAAATTTCAGCAAACAGGGACGGTTCTACTTGTAAATTTCAGCAAACAGGGACGGTTCTACTTGCAAATTAGTCGCCAAAGACTCAATACTTTTTTAGCTCTCGCAATCTTTAATCAAATCACTCGGTTCGGAAATTTTCGGGAGTGTGAATAACTCGCCCTACGGGCTCAAACAGATTCACACATCCAACGAAAGTTAACCTCGCCTCGCGAATGATTACCACGATTGCTGCGAATCGTAAAAAAGTATAAGTCCTCGGCTCCTATTTGCAAGTAGAACCGTCCC
>JAFSUI010000017.1 GCA_017445315.1 Bacillota bacterium
TCTATTTTTCCTACTTTTACCTTTCCGTTCAACTCTCCGGAAAGCTCCTCGATTACAGGTGCCATCATCTTGCATGGACCGCACCATGTTGCCCAAAAGTCTATTACTACGGGCATATCGGAATTGAGAACCTCTGCCTCAAAGTTTTCTTTGGTTATTGTAAGTGCCATTTCATACTCCTTTACTAAACAATTAAAGTTCTTGTCTTATTTATACCTCTTTTTTGCGTATAAAAACTATTTTTTCTCTGAAATATGGTAAAATATTTAGGATATTGGGAGGAAATATTTTGAAACCAAGATTTGATAAAAATAGCATAATTACGCGGATAATTATACTTTTGCTCATAATAGTGCTCACGGCGGCTTTTTTACCGGGATGTAAGAAGAAAGCCGCTGAGCCTGTCAATGAGCCCATACCGCAGAGCGAGCAAGTGCAGGAGGAGGCAGCCAATTCTGAGCAGGAGGAGGCAGCTAATTCTGAGCGAGAGGAAGCAGCTAATTCTGAGCAAGAGCCTGCTGAGGAGCCTATAGAGGAGGACGCTCCCGCGAGTGGCGAGGATTTAGTAGAGCCGGAAGAAGCCGAAGAGCTTCCTGAGGATGGCTGGTATTATAGCAAGGACGAAGTAGCGCTATATATACATATTTATGGGCATCTCCCTGAGAACTTTATTACAAAAAAAGAAGCTCGTAAGCTTGGTTGGTCGGGTGGCTCTGTTGAAAAATATGCTGAGGGCAAGGCTATCGGAGGCGATGAGTTTGGAAACTACGAAGGAAACCTACCTGAAAAAAACGGCAGAACTTATTGGGAATGTGATATAGACACAAATGGCAAAAAGAGCCGTGGAGCAAAGAGAATAGTTTTCTCAAGCGACGGACTCATATACTATACGGATGATCACTACGAAACCTTTAAACTCCTATACGGGGAGGAGGACGCTTGATGAGAGTAATATCAATAAATATATCAAAAGTGAGAACAAAGAAAGAACTCATGGAACTTATCGGGCAGGAGCTAGGCTTTCCTGAGTATTACGGAAAGAATCTGGATGCGCTCTATGATTGCTTAAGCGAGATAGGTGAGCCTACGGAGGTAGCGTTTGAGGGGGTTTGCGAATGCAGGGAATCATCCGCCGAGATGGAGGAATACCTGGAGAAACTCGCGAGGGTTCTAGAAGATGCTACGGGTGAGAATGAGAATCTTACCTTTGTCATGATAGAAGATAGCGAAGAACTTGATACCCTAATTGGGAGAATGGAAAATATGGAAACTATTAGATTTAGAGATTTGAACAAGCAGTACGAGATTCTTGGAGAAGCAATCGATGCTGCTATAAAGAACGTCTGTGAAGAAGGTGTCTTTATCGGCGGAACTCAGGTAAAGGAACTTGAGAGAGAGCTTGCTGAATACGTAGGCGTTAAACATTGCATCACATGTGCAAACGGCACCGATGCGCTTGTTATACCCCTTATGTGCTGGGGTATAGGGCCGGGAGATGCAGTGTTTGTTCCTGATTTTACATTCTTTGCGACAGGTGAAGCTGTTTCTTTCTGCGGAGCGACACCGATATTTATAGATGTTTCTCCGGATACATTTAATATTGAGCCTAGACTCTTGGAAAGAGAGATAAAGAGGGTAAAGGAAGAAGGCATCCTAAATCCTAGGGCAGTAATCGCAGTGGACCTCTTTGGTCTTCCTGCAAGCATGAATGTCATCAAGGAGATATGCGAAGAAAACGGATTATATCTACTTGAGGATGGCGCCCAAGGTTTCGGCGGATCAATAAATGGAAAGATGGCATGTAGCTTCGGAGATATCTCCACAACGTCATTCTTCCCTGCAAAGCCGCTTGGCTGCTATGGTGATGGCGGAGCTATCTTTACGGATAACGACGAATGGGCGGATTTAATTCGCTCAATATGCGTTCACGGAAAAGGAGATAACAAATACGATAACGTCAGAATCGGAATGAACTCAAGAATTGACTCAATTCAGGCTGCGATTCTAAGGGTTAAGCTTAATGCATTTATTGAAAATGAACTTGAGCAAGTAAACCGCGTGGCCGATGCATACCGCTTTGCGTTCAAACTGAGATTCGGTGAGGGAACCTCACGTCTATGGCTCCCGAGAATTCCGGATGGATATAGATCGAGCTATGCGCAGTTTACGCTTAGGTTCGCCGACGAGGAGACGAGAGATGGCGTAAAGGCTTATCTTGATGAAAAGGGAATCCCCACGGTCGTATATTATCCAAAGCCGATGCATTCTCAGGAGGCATTTGGGGTTAGCGATGAATATGGCCTTGACGTTACGGTTTCAAACAAGCTTTCAAAGACGGTCCTCTCCCTTCCGATGGGACCATATGTGGAGGCAAAGGCGATTACGATGGTTGTGGATTCAATCTGGGAATACTTCGGAAAACCAGAGGCTGAGGAGAATCTAAATCCATTCCCGGTTTTCGACACGAGCAATACGGAATATGGTACTAGATAATGGTCATATTTCTTGAAGGAAAGTATGCCAATATGATATAATTAGTCGTATTGTTTTGCTAGGGAATAAGAGGTGATTTATGGAGCCAAAATATAAGCGTATTTTGCTTAAAGTTAGCGGAGAAGCTCTTGCGGGCGATCAAAAATTCGGCATCTGTGACGAGGTTACGGATATCGTGGCAAAGCAGATAAAAGAAGTCAGCGATCTCGGAGTTGAAATTGCCATCGTCGTAGGCGGAGGAAACTTCTGGAGAGGAAGAAGCAGCGAGAATATGGATCGCGCTACTGCAGACTATATGGGAATGCTTGCTACGGTTATGAACGCACTTGCACTTCAGTCCGCACTTCTATCCATAGGAGTAAAGGCGAGAGTGCAGACCGCCATAGAAATGAGAGAAATCGCTGAGCCTTATGCCAGAATGAAGGCTATAAGCAGGCTTGAGCATAAAGACGTTGTTATATTTGGTGGAGGAACGGGAAGTCCGTTCTTCTCAACAGACACTACTGCAGCCTTAAGAGCTGCAGAGATGGACGCCGAGGTAATTCTTCTTGCAAAGAATGTAGATGCGGTTTACTCGGATGACCCGGATACCAATCCGGATGCTGTCAAATTTGATGAGCTAACCCTAAAGGAAGTTTTGGATAAAGACCTTAAGGTAATGGATCTTACGGCTGTAACCCTTTGCCGTGACAACAATATAGCAATTCATGTGTTTGGAATTGCCGGTGAGGGGAATATAATGAGAGCCGTATGTGGCGAAAAAATAGGAACGATAATCAAGTAGATTTGGAGGTGCATTATGGCCAATAAGACTTTGGAAGAGAGAATTGAAAAAAGTAAAGAGGTTCTCCGTGCGGACCTTAATACCGTAAGAGCGGGTAGGGCAAATGCTGCTCTCCTGGATAGAGTTGTTGTTGATTACTACGGATCACCTACACCTCTCAAAAATATAGCCAATATTTCAACACCGGACCCAAGGACGCTGCTTATTGCGCCATTTGATCCAAAGTCCGTGCCGGACATTGAAAAGGCTATAAATATCGCTGATATAGGAATCACACCGTCAAATGACGGCAAGAACGTAAGACTCGCAATTCCTCAACTTACCGAGGAAAGAAGAGTTGAACTCAACAAGGTCGTCAAGAAGATGGGAGAGGAAACAAAAGTAGCAATCAGAAACCTGAGACGTGAGGGTGTCGATAAGCTTAAGAAGGAACAAAAAGACGGAGAAATCTCCGAAGACGTTCTTAAGGGTGAACTGGAAGATCTTGAAAAGGTTATCGAAGCCGCAATCAAGGACGTGGATAAGATTGTTTCCGAAAAGGAAAAGGAGATAATGGAAGTATAGCTTCCAAACTAAATCCTTTTGGATTCATGAGGGCTGTCTCTATGGGATAGCCCCATCTTTATGATAAGAGGTAGGAATATGGAAAACCTTCCTGTGCATGTAGCTATAATCATGGATGGTAATGGCCGATGGGCCAAAAAGAAAAAATTGCCTAGAGTAGCCGGACATAATGCCGGCATGCTTGCCATGAAGGAAATAGTAAGGTGCGCATCGGATATGGGGATTAAATATCTTACCGTTTATGCCTTTTCCACGGAGAATTGGAAGAGATCCATGGAGGAGGTAAGCGGTATCTTTGGTCTTCTCGTAAAATACGTTGCGAGCGAATTGGAAGAACTCAGTAAAGAGAACGTTAGGGTTAAGGTTTTTGGTGATTACTCTGCGATACCTGAAGCAGCAAAGGAGAGCCTCGATAGAACCCTAATGGAAACCGAATCAAATACGGGCATGCAGTTTAATATCGCACTTAATTATGGAAGTAGAGCAGAGATACTTAGGGCGGTAAATACCATTATGGCTGAGCGAATTGGTGAGGCCATGAATTCAAATGGCGATGCCGGAAGCATAAATCCGATTACGGAAGAAGATATATCCAAATACCTGTACTCGGGAGAGGAAAACGGAAATGTTCCTGATCCCGATTTGGTAATAAGAACGAGTGGTGAGGAGAGAATATCGAACTTCCTCCTTTGGCAGATTGCATATAGCGAATTTGCTTTTACCGATACTCTTTGGCCGGACTTTACACCGGCGGAATTTAAGGAAATCATAGAAAACTATGGCTCGCGCGAAAGAAGATTTGGAGGGCGCAACAAATGAAGACCAGAATAATATCGGGACTTATAATGGCACCTCTTCTTGTTATCCTTTATTTCAGAGGCATTCCACTTGCGATAGCGGCATTCCTAATCGGTGCTGTCGGAATATATGAACTATTTGAAGGCTTTAAGAAAATAGAAATACATCCAAACATCTTTGTTGCGGAGGGGATGCTGATTCTTCTTTATCTATTGCATTTTCTCATGCCGGGAAGACTAGCATGCACGATGCTATGGACTGTTCTTGCTATCGTGACATCTGCGCTTTCGATTTTTGCTATAGATAAACATAAACTAGAGGATGCACTTGCCACACTTCTTGGAATGATTTATGTAGGGCTTCTCTCATATCATATGGTTTTGATCGACGAGACATCATACGGAATCATGGTATGGATGGTAGTGATAGTTGCTTTTGGTACTGATATAGCGGCATATTTCACAGGTTATTTTCTTGGAAAGCATAAGCTTTGTCCAAATCTTTCACCAAAGAAGACAGTGGAAGGAGCGCTTGGCGGCGTTATCGGCGCGACGGTTCTTGGAATTATCTTTGGGCTAATTTTCAAGATTCAAATCTTCCCGCAAATCATTCTTATGAGCATTATAGGCTCCGTTATGTCGCAGCTTGGTGATCTTACGGCATCTGCGTTTAAACGTAAAATGGGTATAAAGGATTATGGCAATCTGATTCCGGGACACGGAGGTATCCTGGATAGGTTTGACAGCGTATTGTTTGCTGCACCTGCTGTTTATTATTATTTACAGCTTGCGATTGCCAAATAAAAAATGGGTAGGGATATGAAGCAAGTTATTATTCTTGGAAGCACAGGTTCAATAGGCACGCAGGCGCTGGAGGTCATAAGAGACAACCCGTCTATGTTTAGCGTTGTCGGATTATCCTGTGGAAGCAAAATAGAAAAAATTTACGAGCAAATTCAGGAGTTTAAACCTAGCATTGTAGCTGTGTCTGACTACGAGGCCGGGATGAGATTAAAGAAGCTCCTCGCAGGTTCAACTGGCGTTAAACTTCTTATTGGTGAAGACGCACAGCGAGATATAGCAAAGGAAGACTGTGATATCGTTTTGAACTCTCTTATGGGAATGAGAGGTCTTCTTCCTACACTTGCAGCTATAGATGCGGGGCATGATATAGCGCTTGCCAACAAAGAAACTCTTGTTGCGGGCGGTGCGCTTGTAATGGCAGCCGTAAAGAATAATGGTATAAAGCTACTTCCTGTGGATAGTGAGCACAGTGCGATTTTTCAGTCACTTCAAGGTAATAACGGAAATCCGATTAAGAAAATCCTTCTTACCGCATCGGGCGGACCTTTCAGAGGTTATTCTCTGGAGAAGTTAAAAGGTGTAACGCCCGAGGATGCGCTTAAGCATCCAAATTGGACGATGGGACAGAAAATAACCATAGATTCAGCTACGATGATGAATAAGGGGCTTGAGGTTATAGAAGCTAAATGGCTTTTTGATGTGGATATTGACGACATAGAGGTTCTTGTTCATCCGCAGAGCATTCTTCATTCTGCAGTAGAGTTCCACGATACTGCGGTTATAGGGCAGATGGGAACTCCGGACATGAAGGTGCCGATCAGTTATGCATTGGGATATCCAAATAGAATCAATTCCGATGCCATGAGCATAGACTTTTTTGGAAGGGCTTCCAATTTGACATTTGAGAAGCCGGACCTAAATGTATTTAAATGCCTGGCACTTGCGATAGATTCATCAAAGCGAGGCGGAACCTATCCTGCAGTTATGAATGGCGCAAACGAGGTTCTTGTCGATCTGTTCCTGAAGAAAGCGATTGGATTTACGGATATTCAGGAAATCATAGAAAAGGTTATTAATCTTCATGCCGAGTCAGGACTTTTGGCATCTGAAGAAGAACTCACACTAGAAAAAGTTTTATCAGCGGATAAATGGGCCAGAGAGCAGGCCGTAGAAATTGCGAAAGGAGGAGAAAAATGACTCTAGTACTTATGATTGTTCTTTTTGTTCTCCTTATCTTTCCGCACGAGCTCGGACATTTTTTGGCTGCAAGAGCCTGTAATGTTCAGGTTAACGAGTTTTCATTTGGTATGGGGCCTGTGATATTTAAGAAGCAGGGAAAAGAAACCCAGTATTCCATAAGAGCGGTTCCGGTTGGAGGATTCTGCGCCATGGAGGGTGAAGACACCGAGGATGCAGGAGATAACCCGAGGGCATTCAATAATAAGAAGTGGTGGCAAAAGATATTTATTCTTCTTGCTGGCGCAACGATGAATATACTAATTGCCTTTGTCGTTATGATTTTTGTTTCCGGAATCGGTGGAATAATTACAACAAAGCTCGCAGCGGTTTCACCGGGTGGACCTGCTGATATTGCAGGAGTCATGGCCGGAGATATTGTAATTGCGGTTGAGGAAGAAGAAACAGACACATGGGGAGAAGTAGTTAATGCTCTTGACATTGCCATGAAAAATGAGGACCCGGTAAGCATAACGGTAAAGCGTAACGGCGAGGTTCTTTCGTTTACAATGCCATATATGGTAAATGAAGAAGGAAGAAGAGTCGTAGGTATAGAGGCTGAGATAAGTCATAGTCCGGGAACTGCCATAAAATCTGCGGCCATTGCTACCGGTGAGATGTTCACCGTTATTGTGAAGTCTCTCCGAGAACTCCTGCACTCGGAAAACGTGCTTGAACAGGTAAGCGGACCCGTTGGTATAGCGCAGGAGGTTGGAAAAACAACTTCCTACGGATTTATGTATTATCTTTATCTTGTGGCTATGATCAGCGTTAACCTTGCTATATTTAATCTACTTCCTTTCCCGGCGCTTGACGGTGGAAGAATTATCTTTGTAATTATTAGGGCGATAACAGGAAAAGCAATCAGCGATAAGGTTGAAGGCATAGTTCATATGGTGGGAATGGTATTTCTTATTGGACTTGCGATTATTATTACCGGAAGCGACCTGTTTAAGCTCTTTACCAGATAGGTGGACCGATGAAAAAAGAAACCAAACAAGTCAATATCGGTGGCGTGGTTATCGGTGGAGATAATCCTATAGCAATTCAGTCCATGACAAATGTGAGTTCAAGAGATAAGAGCGCCTTGGTAAATCAAATCTCGGAGCTTAAGGACGCAGGCTGCGAAATTGTTAGAATTGCCATTCCTGATATGGAGTCGGCAAAGCTGCTTCGTGAGGTAAAAAAAGAGACCGATATTCCAATCGTCGCAGATATACATTTTGATTATAAGCTCGCGATTGAATCTATACTTTCGGGTGCAGACAAAATAAGAATCAATCCGGGAAATATCGGTGATATAGAAAGAGTGAAGGCCGTTGTTACCGAGGCAAAAAAAGCATCTATACCTATACGTATAGGCGTTAACTCCGGATCACTAGAAAAAGATATAGTAGAAAAGAACTCCGGAGTTACAGCAGAAGGCCTTGCGGAAAGTGCACTAAGAAACCTCGCTTTGATAGAGGATATGGGTTATGACAATTTGGTTATTTCCCTAAAGTCATCTGACGTTTCTATGAACTATATGGCTCATAAGCTAGTTTCTGAAAAGACCAATCATCCTATTCATATTGGAATTACAGAGGCGGGAACAATAAGACGCGGAAAGTTAAAGTCCGCAGTGGGAATTGGTGCGCTCTTGCTTGAGGGGATTGGTGATACGCTTCGTGTATCTCTTACTTCCAATCCTATAAACGAAGTTATTTTTGCAAGAGAGTTACTTGAAACAGTTGGAGAAAGAACTCCTGCATACGATCTCGTATCTTGTCCGACCTGTGGCAGAACGCAGATAGATCTTGAAGGACTTGCGGACAGAGTTGACGAAGAACTCTCAAAATTGGATGGTCTTAAACGTGGACTAAAAATTGCTGTTATGGGTTGCGCGGTTAACGGACCCGGAGAGGCAAAAGAATCCGATTACGGAGTAGCGGGTGGAGATGGCAAGGGAATAATCTTTTCCAAAGGAGAGATAGTAAAGATTGTGCCTGAAGACATGCTTTTGGATGAGTTTATTGCTTTGATTAAGAAAGATATGAATATTTAATTCTAAAATGCGCGAAATATTTGAGAAACTGATTGACTGGAATGAAATAAAAGAGAGCCTTAATGAGGAACCATCTTTTCTCGTTAAGGACATTTTGATTAGAAAAGATGAGAGCGTTCTTGAGATTTGTATTGCTCTCAATTTTCTTATGCCTGAAAAAAGTGAAAAGATAATAAAGGCTACAATTTTGAACAAGTATCCGACATTAAAGAATGTGGTTTTTAAATATGATCATGTTAATTCTGAGAATGCTGAGAAGGAGCCTGCTGAAACTAATAACAAGCCCCTCACGCCTGATGAGAAGAAAGCGAAGCTAAAGGAAGAAAAGGAAAAGGCGGAAGAAAAGAAAAAGAAGAATGCCGCCTGGAAGAAGCGTAGATCCACTATGCGTGCGCGTGAGCTCCCGGTAATAGGAAAGGCGATAATGGGTGGAAAAGCTATTCCTGAAGTACCTGTTCCTATTTCTGAGATTTCACCTGAGGAAGAGAGTATTGTAACAGCGGGAATCGTGTTCTCTATGGACTCAAGAGTCATCAAGAGCGACAGCGTTCTTGCTATGCTTTACATCACCGACAAAAAGAGCAGCATAGTTCTTAAGACGTTTATTAGCCAGAAAAAATGGGACGAGATTTGCGAGCATATTTCAATCGGTGATTATATCAAGGTAAAAGGTCAACCAGAGATAGATAGATATGAGAACGCGCTTGTCGTCATGATAGACGCAATTGAAAAGGGAACTGTTGAGAAGAGAAAGGACAATTATCCCGGAAAGCATAGAGTTGAACTCCATTGTCATACAAAGATGAGCCGCCTGGATGGCTTAAACGATATTGATACAATTGTAAAAACGGCAGCCATGTGGAATCAGCCAGCTGTCGCAATTACGGATCACGGTGTGGTTCAGAGTTTCCCTGATGCAGCATCTCTCGCAAAGAAAACAGGCGTGAAAGTCATTTACGGAATGGAGGGCTATGTCTTTGATGATTCGGATTGCATCCGAGAGGACGGCTCTATTGATTATAAGAAGAATCCAACCTATCATATAATCCTTCTTGCATCCACACAGGAGGGAATTACCAATCTTTATAGGCTGGTTTCATTTTCACATATTGACTATTTCTATAAACGCCCAAGGCTTCCAAAGTCAATTATCTCAAAATATCGTGAAGGTCTGATAATTGGTTCTGCTTGTGAGGCAGGTGAAGTCTATCGCGCAGTTGCTGAAGGAAAGAGCGACGAAGAACTGGATAAAATCGCTTCCTTCTATGATTATCTAGAAATTCAGCCTCTAATTAACAATCAATTCATGATTGATAAGGGTGAGGTAAGAGGAAAAGAAGAACTTCGCGAGTTTAACCGCAGAATAATTAACTGCGGAGACAGGCTCGGCAAGCTTACCGTCGCAACGACGGATGCACATTATGATGAACCGGAATCCGCAATATTTAGAAATATAATTATGGGCGGTATGGGATATAGCGATGCCGAAAACGGACAAGGACTATATTTAAGAACCACTGAAGAGATGCTTGAAGAGTTTTCATATCTTGGAGAGGATTTGGCATACGAGGTTGTAGTTGAGAATACCAATGCAATCGCAGATATGATAGCGGACGGAATTAGACCTGTTCCGGAGGAGAAATGTCCGCCGACGATTCCAAACGCCGACAATATCCTAAGAGAAAGCTGCATGGAAAGGGCTCGCGAACTGTACGGAGAGAATATTCCTCCGCAGATTGAGGAGAGACTTAATACCGAGCTTGATTCTATTATAGGAAACGGTTATTCCGTAATGTATGTTTCCGCTCAGATGTTGATCAATAAATCCAGGGAAGATGGATATCCTGTTGGATCGCGTGGATCTGTAGGTTCGTCCTTTGCTGCAACCATGGCTGGAGTTACCGAGGTAAATCCTTTGGATCCGCATTATGTATGCCCGGATTGCAAGCATTTTGAATTTGGTGACAGAAAGGAATACGACTGTGGCGTTGATATGCCACCCAAAAAATGTCCTGACTGTGGCGCAGATATGATTAGAGACGGATATACGATTCCTTTTGCTACATTCCTTGGGTTTGACGGAACAAAGGAACCGGATATAGACCTTAATTTTGCAGGTGAGTATCAGGCGACCGCTCATAAATATGTTGAGCATATCTTTGGGGCCAAGAATATCTATAAGGCGGGTACTGTTTCCAAACTGGAAGAAAAAACGGCCTATAGATATCTTAGAAAATACTGTGAGCTCACGGGAGATGCCTTCCCGAAATATGAGGAGGAGCGTCTCGCAAAGGGCTGCATGGGTGTAAAGAGTACCACGGGCCAGCACCCCGGAGGTATGGTAATAGTTCCGGATGATCGCGAGATATATGAGTTCTGTCCGGTACAGCATCCTGCGAACAAGGATATAGATATAATCACAACGCATTTTGATTATCATAAGATAGAAAAGAATCTTCTTAAGCTTGATATACTCGGGCATACCGGACCGACAATGCAGAGATATTTATACGAGCTTACGGGAGTTAATCCTATAGACATCGATATGAACGATCAAAAGGTCATCAGCATTTTTAGTGGACCTGAGGCCCTTGATATCAAAGATCCTGAGTATCAATTCACTGACGGAACCTACGGAATACCTGAGTTCGGTACATCCTTTGTTAGGGGAATGCTGCAGGAGATAAAGCCAAAGAAAATCGGCGATCTCGTACGAATTGCAGGCTTCTCACACGGAGAAGATGTATGGCAGAACAATGCGCAGGATTATGTAAAGAGCGGCGTTGCTACCATGAACGAGGTAATCTCCACTCGTGACGACATAATGAACTATCTCATGCTTATGGGCCTTAAGAATATAGATGCGTTCTCTATCATGGAAACTGTCAGAAAGAAGGATAGATTCCTAAATGATGAACAGAAGGCGCTTATGAGATCGCATAATGTACCTGAATGGTATATAGATTCGTGCGATAAGATTAAGTATATGTTCCCTAGAGCTCATGCCGCGGCATATGTAATCAATAGCTTTAGAATGTCTTGGTATAAGGTCTATTATCCACAGGCATTCTATGCCGCATACTTCACTGAGAATGCGAGTGGATTTGATCCTGAAATCATATTGAAAGGGCCGGGTGCGTGCTTTGATGTGGTTAGAAGAATAAGGAGCCATGGTGGGGATGTCACAGAGGAGTCCGATGACGAAGGCATGATGGCTGAACAAAAGGACGAGAGCACCGATAAGGACAAGAGAACACTTAAATGCTGCGAAGTGGCCTATGAAATGTATGCAAGGGGCTTTGATTTTAAGGCGCCGAAGCTTGGGGCATCTCATGCAAGAAGGTTCAGAGTTGAAGGAAACTCGCTTAGACTTCCGTATGTAGCGCTTGAAGGTGTGGGCCTAGCTGCTGCAAATGCTATTTACGAAGCTTATGAAGATAAACCGTTCTTTACTCTGGAGGACGCAATCGGGAGGGCAAAGATAAATAAGACTGCCGTTGATGCGCTTAAAAACTACGGCGTGTTCGATGGTCTTCCGGAAACGGATCAGGTAAGCTTTTTCTAAATTTTCGTTGAAGACGGGTACTGCAAATACGTGCAGCGCCCGTTTTTTAATGGAAGGGAGAAAGATATGAAAAAGAACTACCTAGTCGTAAGGACCCGTAGCGCGGTAACCAGACTCGAAAGGGAGGAGATTGTGTATGTCCTAAAAGATGAGAGAAGGCTAATTGTTGTAACGCAGGAAAAAGAATACGTATATAATGCAACAATGGAAGCAGTGGAAGAGGTCGCGGATAGTAGTTATTACCGTCCATTGGACCGCTGCTATGTTAATTTAAGCCATCTTAAGAGTGTAGATACTGAACGTCGCCGTCTCATTTTTATGAACGACGATGAGCTTTTTTTGGGTAGAGATGCCTGCGCAAAGATGAAGAAAATCTTCTACTCATATCTAATACACAATGGCTTGGACGGCGGAGAACTGGGTGATGAGCCAGAAATTGCAGCGGAGGAAGAATCTGCCTACAAATAGGATTAAGTGAAAAAGGTCTTGCCACAAAAGAATCAAAGTTATAGAATGTTCAGTGGCGAATAGCCACTTGGAATTATTTGAAGGGAGAAAGATGATGAAGAGTTTTTTCAAGGAATTTAAGGAATTTATAACAAAGGGCAATATGATGGCCATGGCAGTCGGTGTTATTATAGGCGGCGCATTTAAGGCTATCATAGATTCTTTGGTTGCAGATGTATTTGGACCGATTATCGGTATTTTCCTGGGTGGAACCGATTTTTCACAGCTCAGCTTTGGAGTAGGCGGAGCTCAGATTATGATTGGTAACTTCATTCAGGCAATTATCTCCTTCCTGATTACAGCTCTTGTTGTATTCATTCTTATGAAACAGTACAACAGAATGCAAAAGCCGGAAGAAGAGGCTGATCCGGAACCATCGGATGAAGTTAAGCTTCTTACAGAGATTAGAGATTCCCTTAAGAAGTAGGTTTGACAGAAGGCACAGGTTTGTGCTATTATCCCTATGTTAATAGTATCCGTTATTTCTGAAGAGTGGGCCAAGCCCACTCTTCAAGTTTTGTAGGGGTTTTTATGGCAAAGGGAAAGAAAGTAGTAGAAGTGGCCGAAGAAATCCTAGCAGGGTTCCTTCGTGAAAACGGTCTTACTCTTTATGACGCCGAGTACGTAAAAGAGGGGCCGGATAGAGTTCTAAGGATCTATATAGACAAGGAAGAAGGATATATAGGAACCGAGGAATGTGAAAAAGTAAGCAGATACCTTTCCGAAAAGATGGATGAACTTGACCCTATAGAAGAAAATTATGTTTTAGAGGTGAGTTCGCCGGGATTGGATCGCGAGCTAAGAAAAGAAGAGCATTTCCAAAAATACATGGGAGAGCTCGTAGAGGTAAGCCTATATAAGGCGATAGACGGAGAAAAGAAACTTATGGGCAGGATGATTTCAAAGGATGAAACCTGCCTTAAGATAGATGTTGAAGGTAAAGAAATTTGCCTTGAAAATGATCAGATTACTAAAGTCAATTTGGCTGTCACCATATAAATGGAGGTAAAGAAATGGACAACAAATTACTGATGGAAGCTCTGGACTTACTAGAAGAGGAAAAGCAGATATCAAAGGAAAAGATACTTGAAGCGCTTGAAGCAGCCCTTCTTTCTGCTTACAAGAAGAACTATTATCAGAATTCCGGTAAGAATAAAGATAAGGAAAGAGAGAGCGCAAAGGATATCAATAATGTAACTATTAGCATTGACAGAAAAACCGGCGAGCTTTCCATCATCGCAACCATGACTGTAGTTGAGGAAGTTCACGATGATAAGACTGAGGTAAGCCTAGCTTATGCACAGCAGATAGATCCGCGTTTTGAACTTGGAGATACTATTGACTTCCAAATTCCTAACGACAATTTCAAGAGAATTGCAGCACATGCGGCAAAGAACGTTCTCAAGCAGAAAATCAGAGAGAACGAGCGTAGCATGATTTATGCGGACTTTGTTGGAAGACAGGGTGAAATAGTTACGGGTATTGTTCAGAGAAAGAGCGGCCGTACAATCTTTGTTGATATAGGAAGAACCGAAGGAATACTTCCGTCAAAGGAACAGGTTCCGGGAGAGAATTTTAATGTTCATGACAGAATCAAAGCTCTCATCATGGATGTTAAGAAGGCTAGCGATGACAGCAAGACCAATAAGAGAAACGATTCGGGTTCGCAGGTTTTCCTTTCTAGATCACACCCCAATTTTGTAAGAAAGCTATTTGAGATGGAAGTTCCGGAAATCCAGGATGGAACAGTTGAAATCAAAGGAATAGCAAGAGAAGCCGGGTCACGTACAAAAATCGCTGTTTATACAGAGTTTGAAAACGTTGATCCTATTGGCTCCTGCGTTGGAACAAGAGGATCAAGAGTTCAGGCGGTTGTAGATGAACTTTCCGGAGAGAAGATTGATATTATCGCTTGGAGCGAGGTTCCTGAGGAACTCATCGCAAGTGTACTTTCACCGGCAGAGGTTGAAGAAGTAATAATTGACGACGAGGAAGAAAAGAAGGCCACAGCAATTGTGCCTGATAGACAGCTTTCACTCGCCATCGGTAAAGAAGGACAGAACGTAAGATTAGCTGCAAGAGTTAGCGGTTGGGGAATCGATATAAAGAGCCACAGCCAGTACTTTGGAGAGAGCGATGACTACGGTTACGACTACGGCGATGCATCCGAAAAGGAAGCAGATGATATAGTAGAAGTAGAGACTGAAGCGGAAGTTGAGTCCGAAGAGTAAAAGCAAACCATGGAAAAGCATATTCCTTACAGAAGATGTATAGGCTGCATGGAGTCAAAGCCTCAGATAGAGCTTGTTAGAATAGTACTCGATGCTGCAAACTCTGCGGTTCTTGACGAGAGTGGAAATATGCCTGGAAGAGGCGCATATATTTGCAAATCTCAGGACTGCATTGAGAAGGCGATTAAAAAAAGAGCCTTTTCAAGAGCGTTTAGACGCGAGGTCAAGATAGATTCAATAAGGCAAGGCTTACAGAACTTGAAGTTATAGAAACAAAGGGGAATTAATGCAGGAAGATAGATTGCTAGGCTATTTGGGACTGGCTACCAAGGCGGGGAAATTGGTTACGGGATATAACACATGTCTCGATATGATTCCGCGAGGGAAGATAAAACTGATTATCCTGGCCGAAGACGTCGGTGAAAAAACAAAAAAGAGATTTGAACAAAAATGCAAATCTTATGAGATTGAATTAAGAGAAGGAATCGGTGCCGATCAAATGTCCAAGGCATGCGGAAAGCAGGGCAAAGGAATATTTGGGATAACCGATAAGGGCTTTGCAAAAAGTATAATCGCTTTGATTGACAAGGCCGAGTCTAAAGAAACTGTGAAAGACGAAGAGTCAAAAAGGGAGGTGTTCTAATGGCAATAAAGGTGCATGAACTTGCCAAAGAACTAGGCTTAACCAGCAAGGAACTATTGGAAAAGATAAAGGCGCTGGGAATTGAAGTAAAAAGCCATATGAGTGCATTGTATGAAGGAGATGTAAAGAAGATAAGAGGCTCCATCTCCGGAGATGAACCTACTAGTGATAAAAAAGAGCAGGCTGCAAAGGGTAAGGTAGTAGCGGGTGCTCCTCCTTTTGCTGCGGTAGCGGGTGCACCGCCGTTTGCCGCGGGAGCTGTTGTAACGAGCAGTAAGCCACTCGTAGATGAGTCGTATTTTGAGAATAAAAAGAGAAAGACGGACGAGGCAGAAGGAAAGCTTGTTCCGATTGAAGAAAAAGAGGAGAAGCCTGAAGAACTAGAAGACAAGAAGTCCGATAAGGCCAAGGAAGAAGCTCCCAAAGAAAAAGATTCCGATGAAAAGAAGGAAGATGTTAAAGAGCAAGTAAGCGAAGCAGCTGAAAAAGAAGATGAAAAACCTAAAGCTGTAGAGCCTGCCGAGAAAAAAGAAGAAAAGAAGGAAGAGGTGCCTGAGGAGAAGCCAAGCAGAAGGCTTGACAAGAAGCCGATTCAGGAACTCAAGATTGTTGAGAGAGCTTCAGATAGACAGGACAAGGAGAGCCAGCAAGGCGCAAAGAAACCTCAGGAAAGAAAGAATGCCCAAGATGCAAAACGCGATAAGGGCGAAAGAAGACCGCTTTCCGAAAGAAAGTCGCGTGAACAGAGAGAAGAAAGACGTCCTTCTCCTAGAGACAATAGAAACGTTGAACCTGAGCTTCCAAAGTCTGCCGATAGACGTCAGCGCGGAGGGGATTCCGCTCGTCAGGATGGAAAAGGACAGGGCAAACGTCAGGATAAGAAGAACAAACAGTTTGACGGAAATAAATACGATAAGCTTGAGCGTAAATCTCTTGAGAAACAGTCCAAGGGAAAACATGCCAAGTATAAGACCGTTGATGTTGCTCCGGTAATAGAGGAAGAACCACTACCTGAGGGAACAGTAGTTGTAAATGTTCCAATAACCGTAGCTGGTTTCTGTGAACAGGCCGAGGTATCTACTTCAAGAGTAATTACGACGCTCATGAAGCTTGGAATAATGGCTAATATCAACCAGAACATAGATGAAGAGACCGTTCTTATTCTTGCAGACGATCTAGGAATCGATGTACGTATAGGAAAGGTTGAGGAGAACCTTGAGGAAGAAGGACTTGAACTCTTTGAGGATAAGGAGTCGGATCTCAAGCCTCGTCCACCGATTATTACTGTTATGGGTCACGTTGACCATGGTAAGACATCGCTTCTTGACGCGATCAGAAAGACCAATGTAACAGCAAAGGAATCAGGTGGAATTACACAGCATATCGGTGCGTCGGAAGTTGTTATAAACGGACAGAGAATCGTATTCCTTGATACTCCGGGTCACGAAGCGTTTACGGCAATGCGTGCGAGAGGTGCTCATGTAACTGATATTGCGGTTCTTGTTGT
The DNA here is from genome assembly GCA_017445315.1 of Bacillota bacterium. Lineage (GTDB taxonomy): Bacteria > Bacillota > Clostridia > Peptostreptococcales > Anaerovoracaceae > Eubacterium_B. The sequence continues at coordinate 17,176 of JAFSUI010000017.1, forward strand.
AGCTGCAGACGACGGTGTAATGCCACAGACGATTGAATCCATAAGCCACGCTAAGGCAGCGGGAGTTCCTATTATCGTAGCTATAAATAAGATGGATAAGCCTGGTGCTAATCCGGATAGAGTAAAGCAGGAGCTTTCAGAGCATGGCGTTTTGGTTGAAGAATGGGGCGGAGATGTAATTACTGTTCCTGTATCCGCAAAGACCGGAGAAGGAATAGTAAATCTACTTGAAATGATTCTTCTCCAGGCAGAAGTTTTGGAACTCAAGGCAAATCCGAACAGACTTGCTATGGGTACTGTAATTGAAGCAAGGCTGGATAAGGCAAAGGGTCCTGTTGCCACGCTTCTTGTTCTTAACGGAACTCTTGAAAGTAGCCAGAGTATCGTTGCGGGAACATGTGCCGGACGTATCCGTCTTATGACCGACGATAAGGGAAAGACAATAAGAAAGGCAGGCCCTGCTACTGCAGTAGAGATTCTCGGTCTTACTGAGGTTCCTCAGGCAGGAGACGAATTCAATGCAGTTAAAGAAGATAAGATTGCTCGTGATATCGCAGAGCGTCGTCGCGACAAGTTAAGAGAAGAGGTACTTGCAAGGAAGTCAAGCATGTCGCTTGAAAAGCTCTTCAGCCAGATCCAGGAGGGCGAGGCAAAGGAACTCAATCTTATCATCAAGGGAGACGTTCAGGGATCAATCGGCGCTATTGTTGCGTCGCTTGAGAAACTTAATACGAGCGAGGTAAGAGTTAATATCATCCATACCGGTGTAGGAACGATTACAGAGTCCGATGTAATGCTTGCGGGAACATCAAATGCCGTAATTATCGGATTTAATGTAAGACCTACAACTGCTGTTCAGAGTATGGCTGATAGAGATAATGTTGAACTAAGAACCTATAGAGTAATCTATGACGTTATAGACGATGTAGAGAATGCTATGAAGGGTATGCTGGATCCTGAGTTCAAGGAAGAAATACTCGGAAAAGTTGAAATAAGAAATACATTTAAGGTTCCAAACGTCGGCATAATAGGTGGTGCCTATGTAACCGAAGGCAAGGTAGTAAGAAATGCTGAAGTAAGACTCGTTAGAGACGGAATTGTAATCCACGAGGGTAAAATCAGTTCACTCAAGCGTTTCAAGGACGATGCCAAAGAGGTTAATCAGGGCTATGAATGCGGTATTGGACTGGAAAACTATAACGACATCAAGGAAGGCGATATAGTTGAATGCTTCCGCATGGTAGAGGTAAAGAGAGACTAAGATGAAGGGACATAGAACAGGTCGTCTTGGGGAGGAAATCAAAAAGATAGTAGGCGCAATGCTTATTACTGAGGTTAAGGATCCAAGGCTCCAGGGAAAAATAATCAGCGTGACAGATGTCGATGTTAGCAGAGACGGCTCTTATGCAACATGCTATGTTTCTGTTATGGCGGGAACAAATGATAAGACTGCGGAGGAGGAAGCCGTAGAAGGTCTCCGCTCTGCAACAGGCCTCTTTAGGAAAGAAATAGGAAAGCAGGTCAAGCTGAGAAGAGTACCCGAACTGACATTTAAAATCGACAATTCTCTGGAATATGGTCTCCATATAGAGAATGTCATAAAGGGACTGGATATTAAGCCCGAGGAAGAAGTTGAATCTCCGGAAGAAGACGGTGAAGATGAATAATTCGTTCAAAGAGATAGCGGCAGAAATAAAAAAGGCAAAGAAGATAGTTCTTTATCCCCATATGCATATGGACGGAGACGCCCTTGGTTCATGTGTCTCTCTTTGTCATGTGTTTAGAGGAGAGGGAATTGAGAGCTATGTCTATATCCAAGAGGATATTCCGGACAATTTAAAATTTCTTGATAACGGATACTGCACATCCGATGAGGAAAAGGTTAAGAATGCAGATATATCCATGCTGGTTGATTCAGGTGAGCTTAAGAGAATCAAAGGAAGAGAAGACGCCTTTAATTCAGGAAAGACTAGTATCTGCATAGATCACCATGAAACGACGGCGCCTTTCTGCGATTTCAATTATATTGATTCAAAGGCAGCCGCAACCGGTGAACTTGTTTTTGAACTTTTAAATGAACTCGGAGCAAAAGGAGATTCCGTAACAGCGAATGCTCTCTTTGCCGCAATTACAACTGATACAGGTAACTTCCAGTATTCAAATACAGATAAGCTTTCTCATGAGATTGTCGCAAAACTTTATGACTGGGGTTTGGAATCTTCCAAGATCAGTATCGAGATATATGAGAACTATAGGCTTGAGAGGCTCAAACTTGAGGCGGAGGCTATGTCAAATTCTGTAATCTTTGGAGGCGGAAGAGCGGCAATTACAACAGTTACCCAGGAGATGCTTCGTGAGACAGGCGCGCTCATGAACGAGACGGAGAGCATTGTCGATAACCTTCGTTCGATAAGGGGCGTAGAGGTCGCCATCCTTCTCAAGGAAGAGGAAGAAAAACTCATAAGAGCAAGCATAAGATCAAAGGAATGGTTTGACGTCGCAGAACTTGCGACAGCCTTTGGTGGAGGTGGGCATAAGCATGCATCCGGCTTTACTTCACATAAGACACTCTCAGAAACCTGGGAGGATGCAAAAAGAGAAATCGAGAAGAGATTAGATTTATAGCATTGGGAGGTCATGAGGACTGATGGTAGGTATATTAAATATCAACAAACCTCAAGAGATGACCTCTTTTGATGTGGTCGCAATCCTTAGGAAAAAACTCGGCGTAAAGAGAATCGGACATCTGGGCACATTGGATCCCATGGCGGAAGGTGTTCTTCCGGTTGCTATCGGAAAAGCAACGAGGATAATGGAGTACCTGGACGGAGACCTGAAGGAATATGTCGGAGAGTTTATCTTTGGTATATCATCTGATACGGACGATATCTGGGGAGAAGAGATAAGGCAGAAAGAAAAGCCGATTATTTCTCGGGACGATATTGAGGAGGCTATAAAGAGTTTCACGGGAGTTATTACTCAAACTCCGCCTAAGTATGCCGCAATAAAGATTGACGGTAGAAAGCTATATGAATACGCAAGGGCCGGAGAAGAAGTTGATATAAAAAGCAGAAATATCTATATTGAGAGATTTGATATATTGGACTTTGGGAATAAATACGTTGCTGAGGTAGAAAAAGAACTTCCATATGTCATAGCGAGAATTATTTGCAGCAAGGGAACATATATCAGATCTATTGCAAGGGACCTGGGAAAAGCTCTCGGAACCTGCGGACTTATGTCGGGCCTACAAAGAAGAAGGAACGGATGCTTTGATATAGAGGAAGCAATAGATATAGATACCATAAGAAATATGGAAGAAAAAGATATTGAGAAGCTTCTTCTAAAGATGGAAGATGCGCTTACTTGTTTTCCCGAGGTTCATCTCTCGGGTTGGGAGGCAAAGCTTTTTTCCAATGGAGTACCGCTCGAAAAAGGGCAATGGCAAAAACCTGATAAAGCGCTCGGAAGAAGAAACTTTCCGCTCGGGCTACCTGAGTCATATAAGGATTTATACAAGGTATTTGGAGACGAAGGGTTTTTGGGAATAGGTTATGAGACGCCGGAGGGCGGACTAAAGGCAGATAAGATATTATTATAGCGAGAAGAGAATTGAAAGTATTTAGAACTATTGAAGAAATAAAGAATATACCCGAAACCGCAGTTGCGCTCGGAAGCTTTGACGGTGTTCATCTTGGACATCAGGAGCTTATAAAAAAGACTTCCGAACTAGCGAGAAAGCTAGGTGTTCATACTGCTGTTTTTACGTTTTCAAATCATCCTAGGGACCTTATTCCAGGAAGTGAGAAGACAAAGAATATCCTCTATAGAAGCGAGAAGGAAAGACTGATGGAGGAACTCGGGGTAGAATATCTCTTTGATGTCCCATTTACAGAAGAAATCATGAAGATGGATCCTAGATCCTATGTTTCGGATTTGCTTTTGGAAAAGCTTAATGCAAAGGTTCTTTGCTGTGGGTTCAACCATCGTTTTGGGCACAAGGCGGAGGGGACACCTGAGCTTCTTAAAAGTCTGGGAGAAGAACTCGGGTTTACATCCTTTGTTATGGAACCATTTTATATCGGCGGTACGCTTGTTAGCTCTACACTTATTAGAAAGCTGATTTCTGATGGCGAGGTTTCAAAATGCCATGAATATATGGGACGGCATTATGCAATATCCGGAGAAGTGGTTGTAGGAAATAGACTCGGAAAGAGCCTTGGTTTTCCGACATCAAATCTTTTGATAGATGACAGTATGGCTTCGCCGAAAAACGGAGTTTATATCACATATTGCACCTATAGCGGCGTGAGATATCCGAGCATCACAAATGTAGGAGTAAAGCCGACTATAGGCGCATACGAAAAGAACGTGGAAACCCATATTTTTGGCTTTGAGAAGGAACTCTACGGAAAGCAAATCTTGGTAGAATTCCTCCTGAAAAAGCGCGATGAGGTCAAATTTGACTCCATAGACGATCTAAAGGATCAGATAAAGAATGACTGCGAGGAGGCCAGGGAGATTCACGAAAGACTCAAAAGCGGCGAATTAACCCTATAAATTGCCTAAAAGCATTGAAAAATGCTTGACAAACAATTTGCTACGTGATACCTTATCAAGGTACGAAAGAAGAAGTTATCCGCTTCTCACCCAAGGATTTTGCTCTAAAGGGTAGTGATATGGAAATCGGGCTAAGGCCTTTTGATTTTGGCGGATACTTCTATGTATCCGCTTTGTATATCTTGTAAGTGAAGTTTTGGAGGTACAGCCATTAAAGAGAACAAGATAAACGAAGAAATTCGCGATCCTGAACTTAGGATCATAGACGAAGAAGGAAATATGCTCGGAATAATGGGAAGAGACGAAGCGCTCGCTCTTTCCGAGGAGAAGAATCTAGACCTCGTTATGATTTCTCCCAATGCGGAGCCGCCTGTATGCAAGATTCTTGACTACGGCAAATTCCGTTATGAGAATCAAAAGCGAGAGAAGGATGCCAAGAAAAAACAAAAGGTTATCCAGGTCAAAGAGGTTCGTCTTAGCACGTTTATAGAAGAGCATGATATCCAAGTAAAGGCCAACACAGCCTGTAAGTTCTTGCAGGATGGTGATAAGGTCAAGGTTTCGCTGAGGTTCAGAGGAAGAGAACTCGGACATACGGATCTCGGTAAGGAAGTCATGGAAAAATTCGCTGAACTTTGCAGCGAGTACGCTACAGTTGATAAGAATCCGGTTATGGAGGGCAGGGTACTTACCATGTTCCTGGCTCCGAAAGCCGATAAATAGGAGGGAGAAAAAACATGGCAAACAAAATGAAGTCGCACAGAGGCGCATGCAAGAGACTTAAACTGACAGGAAGCGGCAAGATTAAGAGAAACAAGGCGTATAAGAGCCATAAGCTTACCAAGAAGGCTCCAAAGAGAAAAAGAGGCCTTCGTCAGGCAACAATTATCACGAGCGCGGACCACAAGAGAATGCTTAGGTCCATGGCTAAGTAATTAGGTAGTAGGAGGTAAGAAAAATGGCAAGAGTTAAAAAGGGTGTAAACGCCCATAAGAGACATAAAAAGATTCTTAAGCTGGCAAAGGGTTTTTACGGTGCAAAGAGTAAGCAGTTCCGTGCAGCAAACACAGCTGTTATGAGATCCCTCCGTTCCGCTTATATCGGAAGAAAGCTCAAGAAGAGACAGTATAGACAGATGTGGATTGCAAGAATCAATGCTGGAGCAAGAATGAATGGTCTTTCTTATAGCCGCCTCATGGATGGTCTTAAGAAGAACGGAATTGAAATCAACAGAAAGATGCTTTCCGAGATGGCAATCCATGACGCAGACGGTTTTGCAAAGCTTTGCGAAACAGCCAAGAACGTAGCAAAATAAGACGCTTAAGATCCGGAGCCTTTCCGGGTCTTTTTGCAAGTGGAATAATTAAATCGTTGTTTATGCGATAGAAAGGGAATCAAATGGCCAATATCATTGCAGTGATTTGGGATTTTGACAAGACCTTGGTTGACGGATATATGCAGGATCCAATCTTTGAGGAATACGGTGTAGATGCAACCGAGTTTTGGCGCGAGGTCGCGAGCCTTCCCGAGAAGTATATGAAGGAGCAGGGTGTCAGAGTTAACAAGGACACCATATATCTTAATCAATTCATAAAATATACAAGAGAAGGAAAATTCCCGGGACTAAACAATGCCAAGCTTAAGACCTTTGGAACAAAGCTTAAGCTTTATCCGGGTATCCCCGAACTCTTTCAGAAGACAAAGGAAATAGTCCTTAATAATGCGGAGTACCAGAAGTACGAAATCAAGGTTGAGCATTATGTTGTAAGCACCGGAATGACTCCAATCATTGAGGGTTCCGAGGTTATGGACTATGTAGATGGAATCTGGGGCTGCGATCTTATAGAATCGGGCGAGGGTGAAGAAAGAGTTATCAGTGAAATCGGTTATACGATTGACAATACCAGTAAAACCCGCGCGATTTTTGAAATTAACAAGGGTTCCAACATCCATCCCGAGATAGATGTAAACTCAACCATACCTGAAGAAGCAAGGCGTGTTCATTTTAAAAATATGATCTATATAGCCGATGGTCCGAGCGATATACCTGCATTCTCGGTAATCAATGCAAACGGCGGTGCGACATTTGCTATTTATCCAAAGGGCGATGAAAAGGCATTTAGACAAGTAGAGGCTCTTCGTGCCAACGGAAGAATAGATACTTATGCCGAAGCGGATTATACCGAGAGTTCTCAGAGTTTTATGTGGATTAGCTCAAAGATAAAAGAATTCGCGGATCGTATTTGCAAAGAAGAACAGGCAAGAATCAAGGAAACGGTAAAGGATGCGCCGAAGCATCTCAATACTTAGTCTTAAGCATGAGGTTAAGCGATGTATAAGGGAAAGACAGTACTTCTTGGTGTAACGGGCGGAATAGCGGCATATAAGATGCCGTATGTTGCAAGTGGTCTCATAAAGAAAAACGCAAACGTAGAAGTGATGATGACCAAGAACGCATGTGAGTTTATTTCGCCGATGAACTTTGAGGCTCTTACAAAGAACAAATGCCATACCGATTTATTTGACGGTGAGGATGGCGGGAAAATAATGCATATCACGCTTGCAAAGAGTGCGGATGTTATTCTTATTGCACCCGCTACGGCAAATGTGATAGCAAAGCTGGCACATGGAATTGCGGATGATCTTCTTACATCCACAGTCCTTGCAGCTACATGCCATAAGATAATTGCACCTGCAATGAATACAAATATGCTAAGAAACCCTATCACGATTTCAAATATAGAAAGGCTGAAGGCCTTTGGATTTGAAGTGATAGAGCCTGCGGAGGGTTTTCTTGCTTGTGGAGACGAAGGTGCAGGAAAACTTCCTGAACCGGCTGTTCTTCTTGAATATATAGAGCGCGAAATTGCAAGAGAAAAGGATATGGTCGGTAAAAAGGTTCTTGTTACCTCAGGTGCAACCAGAGAAGCCCTTGACCCTGTAAGGTTTATTACAAACCATAGTACGGGCAGGATGGGTTTTGCACTTGCTAAAGAAGCGATGCTTCGCGGTGCCGATGTTACGCTCGTAAAAGCATCTACAACAGCTGAGGTTCCTCCCTTTGTGAATGTAGTAAATGTTGAAAGTGCGGAAGAAATGTTTGAAGAAGTAAAAAGCCTATCTTCTGACATGGACATAATAATCAAAGCAGCAGCAGTTTCTGACTATACCCCTGAGACCTTTAGTGAGGAGAAGATTAAAAAGTCCGACGGAAGCATTTCTCTTTCTCTAAAGCGTACAAACGATATACTCGCTTATCTTGGAGAGCATAAGAAAGAGGGACAGTTTATCTGTGGATTTTCAATGGAAACAGAGAATCTGATTGAAAACAGTCAGAAAAAACTCCAGAAGAAAAATGCGGATATGATCGTTGCAAATAATCTCAAGGAAGCCGGAGCAGGCTTTGGAACAGAAACTAATAAGGTGACGTTCATAACTAAGGACGGCGTATTCCCACAGGAACTGGACAGCAAAGAAAACGTTGCCAAGGCAATAATGGATAGGATACTTAATAAATAATGCATGTTTTAATTCATAGTTTGGAACACGGGATCAAAGATACTCTTTCGCTGATTCCGTTTCTCTTTGTGACATATTTAATAATGGAATCGGTGGAGAGGACCGGTCAAGAAAAGGCCTCTGAAATCGTAGCAAAGGCGGGGCCCTTTGGACCGCTTCTTGGTGCTATTTTTGGTGTTTTCCCGCAATGTGGTTTTTCTGCCGCAGCATCCAATTTCTATGCGGCGGGCCTCGTGAATATGGGGACGCTCATCGCAGTATTTATGTCAACATCCGACGAGATGCTCCCGATATTGATTGCGGAAAAGGTGGCCCCAGTTTCTGTTATTAAGATACTTTTGGCGAAGATTTTGATAGCCTTGTTCTTTGGTTATCTGATCACGTTTATCTCAAAGCGATTCTTCAAAAAACAACAGATTTCACTTGATGAATATAGGGCAAGGCACGGACATGACTGCAGCGAAGATGGACATGGAATAATTCAGGAGGTAATTATTAGAACAGTAAAGACCTTGCTGATAGTCCTTGTAATTACAATAGCGCTGGAACTTGTTCTGGAAACTGTCGGAGAGGATGCACTGAGATCTGCCATGACGAATGTTCCGGTTCTGGGAGAGGCCCTTTCCGGAATTATTGGTCTTATACCAAACTGCGCAGCCTCTATACTTATTACTGAATTATATCTTTCGGGTGTAATAGGTTCAGGTGCGATGATGAGCGGTCTTCTTGTCAGTGCGGGAATCGGTATCTTGGTTCTGTTCCGTGAGAACAAAAATATCAAGGAGAATCTTTTTATAATTGGCATTCTATATTTGTTTAGCGTAACGGCGGGATTCATTATTAGCTTTATGGGTATAAGCTTTATATAGTAAGGGTTATAAATAATATGTCAACTATTCTTTCACATCTTTTTTATATAGTAATTGGAGCGCTTCTTATTGCGGCACTTGGAACGATCTGGGCATTCGGAGCCATGCATAATGCAAAAAACAGAGATCCCGAAATGCAGGAAAAACAAGACAAGGCTTGCGAGAATTGTTCGCTTGCTTCCATGTGCACGAGATTTGGTAAAGAAGGAAATGACTGCGGCGATTTTTCGGGAAATAATGGCTAGATAAAAACTTTGTGTAGTTTGCGTGAAATCTGTATTTTTCAATTGAAAATGGCATTTTTACATGATAGAATTAGTCGTTGTCCTCAGGGCAACGAGCTTTTTTATTAAAGAATATGAGACCAAAGTAAAGAGAGGGTTTTGGAAAATGAAAAAGAAATTGGGAATAGTTTTTCTCGCATTGGTACTTATGCTTACTCTTATCACGGGATGTGGGAAAAAGACAGAAGAAGTAGTTCCCTATAATTACGATCTAACAGAATACGTTAAGATTCCGGATTATCATGATCTTCCGTTCATGACTAAGACAGCTGAGATAACAGACGAAGACGTAGAAAAAGAAATTCAGTCTTTGCTGGAATATGCATCCACAGTTGAGAACTCAACAACAGGTGTTGTTGAAGATGGCGATACGATTAATATTGCCTTTGCCGGAAAAATAGACGGAGAACTTTTTGAGGGAGGATCTTCTGAGTCCTACGATCTCACTGTTGGCACAACCTCAATGATAGACGGATTTGTTGAAGGCTTAATCGGAAAGAACGTTGGAGAGACTGTTACATTGGATCTCCAGTTCCCTGAAGAATATCATAGCGCTGAGGTTGCAGGTAAGCCGGTAGTATTTGAGGTTACCATCAACAGCAAGAAGATAGTAACAAAGCCGGAATTCAACGATGCATTTGTTCAGGCCAATTCCGAATTCCAAACAACGGATGAATTCAGAACAAACCTCAAGGAAACTCTTACAAAGCAGGCACAGGACAGCATTGACGCAGAAGTTAAAGATGCTCTATGGAGTGTAATTCTTAATGGTGCAGAAGCAGTTCAGTATCCTGAGGAAGAACTTGCTACAGCTACAACAGCTGCTGAAGAAATGGAAGCTGAGTATAAGGCTCAGGCAACGCTTTACGGAATGGAATGGGAACAATTCCTCGAGCTTCTCATGGGAACTGATGAAGCTGGCTTTGCGGAAATGAAAGAAGAATACGCAAAGAATATGGTTCTCTCCGATATGGTTCTTTATAAGATGGCAAGAGATGAGGGTGTCACAGTAAGCCAGAGTGAGTTTGAAGAAAAGGTAAAGGAAATACTTGCTGCCAACAACTTCACAGAGGAAAGTTTCCAATCATCATATGGAACAACCATCTATGAATTCGCGGAGGATAACGGATGGAAGACAAGCTTCCTCTTGGAAAGACTTATGGACAAGGTCATTGAATATGGTCATGAAGTAAGTGAAGAAGAGTTCAACGAATACGTAGATCATGAGCTTGGACGTGAGCAAGACCATGATCATGAGCACGAGGAAGCAGAAGAGGGTGAAGAAGTAGAAGAAGGTTCCGAAGGTGAGGGCGAAGCATCTGAAACAGAAGAAGGTGCTGCTGAAACCGAGGAAGGATCTTCAGAGACCGAAGAAGGAGCATCTGAAGAAGGAGCATCTGAAGAAGGCTCTGAGCAGTCCGAAGGCGAAGGAAACGGTGGCAATTAATCGTTTCTAATACGTAAATTCGTGTAAAAATAGAGCTTTTTAAGGGCAGTTAATCTAAAAACTGCCCTTTTTGCTTATATATAGGTATTTTTTTGTGGAAATAACTAAGGATTTATTGTAAAATATTGTGGGAGTTTATGTTCACGTTTTTGTGGCAATTCTAACGGTTTATCAGGGATGGAGGTTAATTATGAGATGCCCCTTTTGTGATTATGAATACAGCAAAGTAATCGATTCGAGACCTAGCGAAGAAGGAAGAGCAATTAGACGTCGAAGAGAGTGCGAGAAATGTGGAAAGAGGTTTACTACGTACGAAAAAGTGGAAGCCTCCATTATCATGGTTATAAAGAAGGACGGAAGTAGAGAAGCCTTTGACAGAAACAAACTAATGAACAGTATCGTCAAGGCTTGCGACAAGCGTTCCGTACCTGTATCGGAAATTGAAAGGGTTGTCGATGAAATCGAGCGTGGACTTAACAATATGCTCGAAAAAGAAATTAGCAGCTCCTTTATCGGGGAACTTGTAATGGATAAGCTCAAAGAACTTGACGAGGTTGCCTATGTAAGATTTGCTTCCGTATATCGTCAGTTCACGGATGTAAATACATTTATCGAGGAGATTGAAGAGCTTGTCGGAAGAAGAAAAAAGCAAACAAAGAAACAGTAGGAGGCTTAACGTGACAGAAGATACAAAGCTTTTGCGCATCGCAATTGACGGTCCGAGTGGTGCAGGAAAGAGCACTGTGGCAAAACTGATCGCCAAGGAATACGACATAGATTATGTCGATACCGGTGCGATGTATAGAGCCATGGGACTTAAGATTTTGAGAGAAGGCATCGCTTGTGAAGAAGGCGAGGAGCTTGATAATCTTCTCGAAAGTACAGACGTGGATTATAGCAATTGGCGTGTGTATTTGGACGGAGAGGATGTAAGCGATCTTATCAGAACTGAAGAAGTTTCCAAGATCGCATCCGACTGTTCCGCTATTAAGGCGGTCAGAAGCAAACTGGACTCCATCCAAAAGAGGATAGGAAGAACCAGAAGCGTCGTTATGGACGGACGCGATATCTGTACCGTTGTTATGCCTGATGCTGAGCATAAATTCTATATAACTGCAACCGCTGAAGAAAGAGCAAGAAGAAGATATAATGAGCTCATCGGAAAAGGCCAGGAAGCAGATTATGAAAAGGTGCTTGAGGACATAAACAAAAGAGACTATAACGATATGAATAGAGAGGTCAATCCTTTAAGAATTGACGAAGAAGCAATCGTGGTTGACACAACCGAAATGAATATCGATGAGGTAGTCGCTTTTGTAAAGTCTCTTATAGAGGACAAGGAGAGTAAGAACTAACTCTCGCAAATATAGATTGAGGGAGCTTGCTTTGATGCGATTGGGTCTATAAGGAGGAACCATGAGCATTAAGCAATTGCCCGAAGAAGAGCGGCCTGTTGAGAAGGCGCTTCAAAAAGGATTGGGCACACTGTCCAACGGAGAGCTACTGGCTTTGATTTTAAAAACAGGTAGCTCAAGCAAATCCGCCATGGGTTTGGCGGAAGGAATAATTAAATCGCTTGACGGAGGTCTTCCGGGGCTTATTTCTGTAACTCCGCAGGAGCTTATGGGAATAGAAGGTATTGGTCCTTCAAAGGCGTGTTCTATAGCCGCAGTTGGAGAACTAGCCAAGAGAATTTACCTTAAGCCAATAAGAGATAAATACCGCGTTGACTGTGCAAGCGATGTAGCGGATTTCTTTATGGAGGAATTGCGCTACGAAAGAAAAGAGCATTTCAGAACATTAATGCTAAATGCCAAAGGAATAGTAATCGGGTTTGAGAATATATCGATTGGAGGACTTACATCAACAACTGTCCATCCAAGAGAAGTGTTCTCACCCGCGATTAGAAAAAACGCATCCACTCTTGTTTTGGTTCATAATCATCCGAGTGGAGATCCGACTCCTAGTGAGGCAGATGTAGAACTCACAAAGAGAATCCAGGGTGCGGGAAGGCTTATCGGCATAAAGGTTCTAGATCATGTGATAATTGGCGACGGAAGATATGTAAGTCTTTTGGGCGAGGGATACATAAAAGAGGATTAGTGGAGGAAGCAAAAAAATGATGAGCTTTTTGGGCGCAAAAGATATGGGAATAGACTTAGGAACTGCCAATACCCTTATTTATCTTAAGGATGCGGGTATTGTTCTTAACGAGCCCTCTGTTATAGCTATAGACAAGCGACGCGACGTTGTTGTTGCAGTTGGTAAAAAGGCTAAGGCTATGATAGGAAAAGCTCCGGCAAATATCAATGTAATTCGTCCTCTTAGGGATGGAGTTATCTCCGACTTTGAGAGAACGGCAGAGATGCTTAAGGCATTTATTGACAAGGCTGTAACATCAAATCGCATCAGAAACTTCAGAGTTGTAGTAGGAGTACCGAGCGGTGTAACAAATGTTGAACAGAAGGCGGTAGAAGAAGTGGTTCGTCAGATGGGCGCATCCGATGTTTATATTCTTTCCGAGCCTATGGCTGCCGCGCTCGGTGCAGGACTTGATGTAGATAGCTCTACCGCATGTATGATTGTTGACATCGGAGGTGGAACAACGGATATCGCTATTATCGACCTCGGTGGAATTGTTAATAGCACATCCATAAGACATGCGGGAGATAAATTCAACGAAGCTATTATCAACTATGTAAGAAAAAGATATTCGCTAAATATAGGCGAGAAGACTGCAGAACGTCTAAAGATAGAAGCGGGCGCAGCCTGTCTTGATTTGGACGAGGATGGAAATGAAATCATAGTGACCGTTCCCGCAAGTGGACTGGATCTTCTTTCGGGATTACCAAAGGTGATAGACGTAACCAATAGAGATATCATGCAGGGACTTCAGGAGTCGATTGATATGGTTATCGACGGAATTAAGGCGACTATTGAAGAAGCTGAACCTGAGGTTGCGGCAGATATTGCTGCAAATGGAATGGTCTTAACCGGAGGCGGTGGTCTTATTCATAATCTCGACAAGCTTATCGAGAAGAGAACAGGCATCAAAGCCACGGTTGCGGAGAATGCGTTTGAAGCCGTTGCTATGGGAACGGGCCTAAGCTTTAACGATGTAGAAAGACTTAAGATTCATGCATCGACAGTAAAGAGGAGATAGGAGAACTGGCTAAATGTTTTCCAGATGGATTAAGGAACACAAAATAATCAGCATATTCGTGATTCTTTTGGTCGTATCTGTTGCACTTCTGGTTGTAACAAAAACAACGGGAGGAACAGTAAAACTTGGACCACTTAATCGCTTGTATATGCTTATAGAAAAACCGATGACTACGCTCGGCACTCAGATAAAAGAAAATGTGTCGGGCATTTTTTCCTACAGAAAACTCCTTGCGGAGAACGAGGAACTGCGTGCCGAAAACGAAGCTCTGAGGAGCGAGATGAGCCAACTTACGTTTTCTACCAAGGAACTTCAGAGGCTTGAGGAATTATCCGCCGCACTCAATTATGAATTTGTACAAGGCGGACTTAATATAGTCACCGCAAATGTTATTTCGCTCGATGTTGCTAACTGGACCAATTCTTTTGTTATAGACAAAGGAACAGAGAGCGGTATTGAGGTTGACGATATCGTTATCTGTGGACGTGGACTTGTAGGACGAATCACTGCCACCGATACCGATTGGTCAAAGGTTGTTCCTATTATCGATGAATCAAGTCATATCAGTTTCTATGTTGAAGGAACCGGAAATATGCTTGGAATAATTGAGGGCACGGAAAACGGAAGAATTACGGGATATATGCTTGACAATACCGTTGAGATAAGCGAGGGAGACAGACTTATCACATCGGGAATAGGGCTTTATCCTGAAGGAATAGAACTCGGAAGAGTAACAAAGAGCTGGTATGACAGCACAAAGCAACTCATGATGCTTGAGGTAAAGCCGGAGGTCGATTTCGGTTCAATAGACAAGGTGAGCGTAATAATATGAAACCCAGAATGATGATCATCTTTACCATAATAGCGATTGTACTTCAGCCCCTGTTCTTGAGCCTGTTCCCTGAGTCCATGGCTCCAAATCTGGGGTTCTGTATTTTGATTGTCTGTGCGGCGACGCTTGATGAGAAGAATGCTATTATACCTGCGATTATTGTTCTCGTAACTTCTTTGTTTAGAGACCTATTCTCCAACCAGTATGTTGGTGTTGTAGCAATCTCCATGCTTATAGTTGCAATCACTGTTACCTATGTTAGAAGGAGACTGGACTTAGAGAATCCGATAATACTTATAAGTTTTGTGATTCTTGCAAATGTTTTGTATGAAATTGTTTATTGGGTGATCTATAGGATTATGGGAACGCCCTATGACATTTTATATGTGATAAAGAATATTCCGCTCGGCATAGTCGTGGATGTTGTGATTATGTTTGTAGGTCTATTTTTTGCCGAAAGATATCTAGGAAGATTGAGGCGAGAAAGCTATTTCAAAGAAATGAAATGGTAAGCTGTAATGAATAAAAAACCGGAGCATGTAGAAAGACGATATAGGAATATAGTTGCGGTTATCGTTGTGCTAATGATTATTCTTGCACTACGTCTTTTTGTGCTTACCGTCGTTCAAAAGAGCCAGTGGAATGCTGCGGCTTCATATCAGAATACAAAAACACTCTATTCTTCTTCTCCGAGAGGAAATATTTACGATAGAAACGGGAATCTTCTTGCGGGCAACAGGCAGGTTTTCAGCGTTGTATTTAACGCAAGTAATCTAACAACCGAAGATATAAACAATTCATCATTGACACTTATCAACAAATTGATTGAGAACGAAGACGAGTATATAGATGACTTCCCAATCAAATTTGATGAGTGGGGGCAGATGTATTATACGTATGACGAGCAGCTGGAAGAGTGGCTTGCAGAAAACGGATATGAGAAGGATACAACTGCTGCCGAGGTTTTTGAAACAACTTGCAGATACTATAATCTGGATCCTAACGCAGATAGATATGAGGCAATGAGTACGCTCAGAGAGCGTCATAATATATATCTTCCTATCAACGTTAGAAATATGCGTTTTACCTATGTAGAAAGCAAAGAATATTTCTGGAACAAGTTTGGAATATACGGAGTGGAATCCGAAAATGGATTATCTGCCAAGGAATGCTTTGCGATGCTCAGAGAGAATTATTTGATAGATGAAACGCTGAGTGATTCCGATGCAAGAAAAATCTTTATAGTAAGAAATAAGATTGCCTCTAACAGCTTCCAAAAATATATTCCGCTCACTATTGCGAACGATATAAGCGATATTTCCGTAGTTTTCTTGGAGGAGAGAAATCTTCCGGGAGTTGAGGTTGAGTCCTCCACGATAAGATATTATCCTTATGGATCTACCGCATGCCACTTAATCGGATATCTTGGTTATATCTCCGAGGGTGAGGTTGACTATTATGTGAACCAAAAGGGATATAACGTAAGCGAAATGGTCGGTAAAGCC
This sequence comes from Bacillota bacterium, assembly GCA_017445315.1. GTDB lineage: Bacteria > Bacillota > Clostridia > Peptostreptococcales > Anaerovoracaceae > Eubacterium_B. The sequence goes on from JAFSUI010000017.1 coordinate 33,355, forward strand.
GGAGTTGAATCCTCAATGGAGGACAAACTCCACGGTGTTCCCGGTGTAACAGAGGTTCAGATAAACAGCACCGGAGAATATGTTGCTACACTAAGCGAACAAAAGGGAAGTACGGGAAAGGATGTCTATCTAACAATAGATATAGAGCTTCAGAAGGCGACCCAGGATGCACTTAGCTCTCTGGTTAAATCAAATCCAAACAGCAGAATCGGAGCAGCTGTAATGCTAGATGTTGCAACAGGGGATGTCCTTGCGATGGATAGTTATCCGGGTTTTGACCTTAATACATTTGCGGATGGAATAACCGACGAGGAATGGGCATCTGTTCAGCGTGAAAACCCGAGAGATCCGGTTTCTCCTGCACCGCTATATAACAACGCTACTATGTCTGCATTTGCGCCAGGATCTACGTTTAAGCCTCTAACGGCAATAGCTGCATTAAAGAAGGGGCTTGACCCGGATCACTGGATAGTTGATGAGGGACATATTGAAATCGGAGATCTTGTCTTTGGTTGCTATGCGTGGAATGACCATCAGGGAACACACGGCACGCAGGATCTGGAATGGGGAATGTGTAATTCTTGCAACTACTATTTTGCCTGCATAGCGACGGGATATGACTGGGGAAACAAATCATCTCTTGGTTATTCAATATCCATTGATGATATAATTGAAGAAGCAAGAAAATATGGTCTATACGAGAAAACGGGAATAGAAATACCGGAGGTAAGCACGAGACCGGTTTCCGCTGAAACAAAGCTAAACAATTATAGATATTCTGCATGGAACGGTCTATATGCAAAGGCGAGCGAGTTCTTCCCGCAATCCGTATATAGAAACAATGAAGAACTTGAGAAGAACATTGATTTAATTGTTAGCTGGATTGAGGAGAATCCTTCCTATCTTGACCTGATAGATCGCTTGATTGCGGAAACGGATGTAATTCCGGAGAAGGCGGAAGACTGCGCCGCAATGGTCAAATTTGACTATTTCAACATGGCGGAATGGACGACCTACGACGTATTCAATACATCCATTGGACAGGGTGACAATATCTATACTCCTGTGCAGATGGCCAATTATGTCGCAACCATAGGCAATAACGGTTTTAGAAACAAGGTTAGCATAATATATGGTGTAGAAGGAGAAGGAAAAACCGTAAAGCCGGAGCCATTCAATACTGAGACGAGTGAGTATGAAATTCAGTCGGTGCTCAGGAGTATGAGAAGGGTATGTACCAACGGTACTCTCAAGACCGCATTTGGAGACTACCCGATAGAAGTTGTCGGAAAGACCGGTACTGCTGAATATCAGAGTATTAAGCAGCCTGATGACGAGGCGGAGTATATAAAGGCGCATCTTCATTTAATCAATGCCAGAGCAGGAACAGATATTTCCTGGGAAGAGGTTGAAGAGAAGATTAACGAGCTTATGAAGTCCGATGCCAATGAGTATCCAACGGCAAGCGCCACTGCGGATGAGGCTCTTATCACACTTAGTGATTTTAAGATAACGCAGAGTATGATAGATGCATATAAAGAAGGGTATGAGCCGTTTTCAATGGTTGTTGCTCTTGCTCCTTATGACAACCCCGAGGTTGCGGTAGTTGTACAGCTCCCAGAGGCCGGATCAGGTCCTGATGCATCCGGAGCAGTAAAGGAAATGCTTGATGCATACTTTAAATTGAACGAAGAAAAAGACGATGATTCCGATGTTGTCTTTGTTGAAACCGACGACAATGGCGAGAATATAATGCAGTAAAACAATTCTTAGGAGGAACCTGATGGGAAAGGTAATTGTTGTAGCATCCGGTAAAGGTGGAACGGGAAAAACTATGTTTTCCGTTAATCTTGGCGCAACTTTGGCAAAGATGGGCCGAAGTGTCGTGATGATCGATTTGGATATGGGATTAAGAAATCTTGATCTCTATTTTGGACTTGAAAACAATGTCGTCTATGATGTTCACGATGTGCTCACCGGACTTTGCAAGATAAAGCAGGCGCTGATTAAGGACAAGAATTTTCATGGTCTATATCTGATGGCATCGTCTCCCGATAGAAGTGACGGATATCTGACGCCGCTTCATATGAAGGTGCTTTGCGACAAAATCAGAGCCGAGTATGACTATGTGATAGTTGATGCTCCATCGGGAATTGATGATGGCCTTGTTTTGGCGGCAGCCGGAGCAGACAGAGCCATTATCGTTTGCACGCCTGATTATTCTGCAATAAGAGATGCGGATAATCTTGATAGGGAGCTTCTGAAACTTGGCATTACCGACAGGGTTCTTGTTGTAAATAACGTAGATGCAGAACTGATGGCAGAAGGGTATGCGCCCAGACTCAGGGATATTACCGGAATGCTAAAGCCTGAGCTTATCGGTGTAATTCAGAACGACCAAAATATAAGGGTTTCAACCAATCTTGGAGTTCCGATTGTAATTAAGGACGGAACATATATTGCTGAAAACTTTAGAAATATTGCCGAGAGAGTAGAGAATAGTTAGTTTTAGAGAAGACCTGTGATAGGCTTCTTATCTCTCACATAGACATTCATTACAAGGGCTACGGCGAGGACATTTGAAATGATGGAGGATCCGCCGTAGCTTAAGAACGGGAGTGTGATTCCTGTAACAGGCATAAGACCCATGGTCATTGCAATGTTCTCAAATATTTGGAATGTCAGCATTCCGATAACTCCGGAGATTATAAGAGAACCGAAGAAATCCTCTGATTTCTGGAGTATCTTCATCATTCTAACCAGGAGGAATCCAAAGATAATTATTACGGATACACCTCCAATAAGCCCTAATTCTTCACCAATTACAGAGAAAATAAAGTCACTTGTTGGAACAGGTACAAAGTCCAAGCTTTTTTGCGTGCCGTTAAACAGGCCTTTTCCGAATATTCCGCCGGAGCCTATTGCTACCTTTGATTGATAAACCTGATAGTTTCCCGTGAGTGCGAGGTTGTCTGGGTGTAGGAAAGCGATTAGACGCTCCCTCTGGAAATCCTGAAGGAAATAATATCCTACAGGAATCATGGCCGCAAAGAGTGCAAAGAATTTTGCGAAAACCTTTAGATCTATTCCTGCATAGAAAACCATAAATAGCCATATAGAAGCAAATACCATGGCACTTCCGAAGTCTTCTTTTAAGACTATCAGAATAATTGGTGCCGCAACCAGGCCGGCTTTTACAAGGGCGCCAAAGGTATTAAGTGTATTGTGATGCTTGTTTAGATAATCAGCCATTATCATGATAAAGATAAGCTTTACGATTTCCGATGGCTGGAAGGTTACAACCCTTAAATCAATCCATGCGCGGGCACCTGAAACCTCGATTCCGAGTCCGGGAATATAGACGAGGGCAAGCATCCCAAGAGCCAATATATATAGCGGGATAGAAAGATCCTGGAAAACCTTATAGTTTATTGCCATATAAACAAGCGCCGCTACGATACCTATGACGTAGGCCGCTATCTGGACGATTACGATACGTGAGAAGAAATTGCTTTCTATGCTCGTACTGCCTATGATTAGCACGCTTAATGTGGCCAATATAAGCACTATGAGGCAGATAATTTTATCTACGCCTTTTAAATATGAAAAATACTTCATTGAATTGTCTTTTGTTTCCTTGACATAATGTTGTGGGAAATATTATAATATATTTTGTATAAATATGGCAAGTTATATTCAAAAATAGGACTTTTTAGATATAGAAAAGTTAATAATTTAAGAGAGGAAGGTACAAGAAATGCCACCGGTAGTGATGACAGTATTGTCTTGTGTACTTACACTGGTCCTTGGACTGTTAATCGGATACATTCTTAGAAAAAACGTAGACGAAAAAGTTAGAGGAAACGCAGAGCAAGAGGCGAAGAATCGCATTTTGGACGCCGAAAAGAAGGCGGAAGCAATCAAAAAGGAGATTACTCAAGAAGCAAAAGACGAAGCACATCGCATTAGAAGCGACGCGGACAGAGAGGTAAGAGACAGAAGAAACGAGGTAAATCGTTCGGAAAGAAGGATTCAGCAGAAGGAAGAATCCATTGACAGAAAACTTGAAAGCATAGAGAAAAAAGAAGAAAATATCAACAGACAACAGCAAGAAATTGCTAACAAAAAGAAGGAACTTGATAGTTTTGTAGAGAAGAAGGTTGTTGAGCTTGAGAAGATCTCGGGACTTACGGCTGATGAGGCCAAGCAAATTCTTCTGGATGAGATTGAAAAGGACGTAAGACATGATGCGTCCGTAATGATTAAGGATATTGAACAGAAGGCCAAGGAAGAAGCCAATTCCAAGGCTAGAGACATAATCGTTGGAGCCATCCAGAGATGTGCGGCTGACCAGGTTGCAGAATCCACAGTATCGGTTGTAGCGCTTCCGAATGACGAGATGAAGGGAAGAATCATCGGTCGTGAGGGAAGAAACATAAGAGCAATCGAAACTCAGACGGGAATGGAACTTATCATAGACGACACACCTGAAGCGGTAATCATCTCAGGATTTGACCCGGTTAGACGTGAAATTGCAAGAGTCGCTCTTGAAAAACTTATAACTGACGGAAGAATCCATCCTGCTCGCATAGAGGAGATGGTTTCAAAGGCAGAAAAAGAAGTTAACAATACAATCAAGGAAGAAGGAGAGCGTGCGGTATTTGAGGCCGGAATACATAACCTTCATCCTGAGCTTGTAAAGCTTCTTGGAAGACTTAAATATAGAACATCCTACGGACAGAATGTACTAAATCATTCGCTTGAGGTAAGCCACCTTGCTGGACTTATGGCAGGTGAGCTCGGTCTCAACGTAAAGCTTGCGAAGAGAGCGGGACTCCTTCACGATATAGGAAAAGCCTTGACTCATGAATCGGAAGGAACCCACGTTGACCTTGGTATTTCGGTTTTGACCAAATATAAGGAATCGGATCTCGTGATAAATGGTGTTGCCGCACACCATGGTGACTATGAACCAAAGACACCGGAAGCTGTTCTTATAGCAGCTGCCGACGCTCTTTCGGCAGCAAGACCGGGAGCCAGAAGAGAGACTCTTGACGCATATATCAAGAGACTTGAAAAGCTTGAGGAAATTGCAAATACCACACCTGGCGTTGAAAGATCCTTTGCTATTCAGGCAGGTCGCGAGATTAGAATCATTGCAAATCCGAACGAAATCGGAGATGATAGCATAGCACTTCTTGCAAGAGACATTGCAAAGAAGATAGAAGGTGAAATGGAGTATCCCGGGCAGATCAAGGTAAATGTAGTTAGGGAAACTCGTGCCACGGATTACGCTAAATAGAATTAACGAATAGTGGTCTTATGGTTGTTTATCTGGATAACAGTGCTACAACAAAGGTATATGATGAAGTTGCTGAGAAGATGACTGCCGTGATGCTTAAGCATTACGGCAACCCATCTTCTCTTCATACTTTGGGGCTTGATGCCGAGAAATTACTTAAGGAAGCAAGAAGGGAAGTTGCTTCTGTTTTTAATGCTGAGGATAAGGAAATAGTTTTTACTTCAGGTGGAACCGAGAGTGACAATATGGCTATCTTTGGCGCATATAACAGCAAAAAACGCGAAAGCAATCATATAATCACTACGACAATTGAGCATCCTGCTGTTCTTGAGGCGGTAAAGAGGCTTGAAAAGCAAGGGGCAAAGGTTACGTATATAGATGTTGATAGAGATTCAAGGCTAGATATGGATGCGCTAAAGGATGCTGCGGAAAAAGGTGCGACTCTTATAAGCGTTATGGCAGTCAATAACGAAACCGGCGCCATGATGCCTCTATGCCTAGTGAACGAAGTGAAAGGAAATGCAATCCTTCACTGTGATGCCGTTCAGGCATTTTGTAAGGAGGAGATTAACAATCTCCCTGCGGACCTAATATCCGTAAGCGCACACAAGATTCATGGACCAAAGGGAATTGGTGCGCTATATATAAAAAACGGAACCAAGATTTCCCCGGTTATTGAAGGCGGAGGACAAGAGAGAGGCCTTAGATCCGGAACGGAGAACCTCCCCGGAATTGTCGGGATGGCCGAAGCCGTAAAAATCTCGATGAAGGATAAAGAGGGATATGATAGAATTCTTAAACTCAATCAGAGAATGAGAAAAGGAATCCTAGATACCCTTTCGGATATCAGGATTAATAGCCCTGAAAACGGCGTTCCATATATACTTAATATTTCATTCCTTGGGACAAAGGGTGAAGTGCTTCTTCATAAGCTTGAGCAGGATGGTATCTTTGTTTCTACGGGATCGGCTTGTTCATCGGGAAGAAATGGAGGAAAGTCAGGAAGCCATGTCCTACGAGCCATGGGCCTTAACAAGGAAGAAGTTGAGGGTGCTATAAGATTTAGTTTTAGCACATTCAATACTGAAGAAGAAATTGATTATGTTATTGAGAAAGTCGCGATTTCTGTCAATGATTTCAGACGTCTCGGAAGGTATCAATAGCCTTGATAAATATTATTTGGAAATCTCTTATAAATCTCTTATAAATCTCTAATGAGGTATTGTTTTGGAAAAGGACAAGATACTTATTGTGCGCTGCGGCGAAGTGGCGCTTAAAGGAATGAATAAGCCGTATTTTGAGAGGATGCTTACGGAGCGTATTGGAAAGAGGCTCAAGGCATCCGGCTTTTCTGCGGAAGTAAAGAGGCACGAAGGTCTTATCTTTGTTCGTTACAATCATGAGGTAAGTACCGACGAGATAGCCGGTGAAATATCAAAGGTCTTTGGTGTCGCATCCATAAGTCCTGCGGTAGAGGCCAAGTCGGATCTTGATGATATCGGAAGAGTCGCAGTTGAGTTCATGAACACGCTCATAAAAGAGCGCGGCGTAAAGACTTTTAAGGTAGAAGCAAAGCGCGCCGATAAGAACTTCCCGATAGAATCCCCGGAGATTGCGAGAATCGTAGGAGCAAAGGTCCTTGTGGGCTGCAAGGTTCTCTCTGTGGATGTGCATAATCCTGATGTAAAACTTTATGTGGATCTAAGGCATGACGGAAGCTTTATCTATGCGGACAAGATTTCGGGGTTCGGCGGCCTTCCGCTTGGAACCAACGGAAAAGGTCTCATCCTTCTTTCCGGAGGCATTGATTCTCCTGTAGCTGCCTGGATGATGGCAAAGCGCGGAATGCTTATAGAGGCGGTTCATTTCCATTCATATCCATATACGTCCCCGAGAGCCCAGCAGAAGGTAGAAGAGCTCGCAAGGATAGTAGCTTCATACTGTGGAAACTTTAAGATGCATGTTGTGAATCTTCTCCCGGCTCAGGAAGAAATCGTAAAGAATTGCCCTGAGGCAGAAACGACGATCCATGTAAGAAGATTCATGATGAGAATTGCAGAAAGAATCGCTAAAGATAGTAATTCCATGATGCTTATTACGGGTGAAAATCTGGGGCAGGTAGCCAGCCAGACTGCTGAAGCTCTTGTTGTAACGGACGCATCGGTAAGCCTTCCTGTAATGAGACCATTAATAGCCATGGACAAAGTAGATATTATGGATAAGGCAAAGGAAATCGGAACCTTTGAGACATCTATAGAGCCCTACGAGGACTGCTGCACGGTATTTCTTCCTAAGCATCCAACTACTAAGCCGAAGCTCTCAAAGATAGAAGAGTCAGAGTCAAAACTTAATGTAGAAGAGCTTATAGAGAGGGCTCTTGCCACCAAAGAAATAGTGGATATAAAGGCATAGCAAATAAGTGCATCGGAAGGTGTTCAGTGAACCGATTTCGGTGCATTTTTTCATTTTTTGGGATTATTTATAGTTACAATAGAAAGAACTTGCAATATTATCGCAAAGGTGCAATACTATAAACGATGCTGTTATTTTTATAACAAAGTCGCAAAACATCATTTTTTTGTTAAGAAACAGGCTAACCTTCTCCTTTAACGAAGGGCCGTGAATATCAATTAAGGAGGCATATAAATGAACTTTCAACTGACGAAGGAACAAGAATTCGTAAGAAAGATGGTGAGAGAGTTTGCTGTAGCCGAGGTTGAGCCACTTGCGGCAGAAATCGACAAGGAACATAGATTCCCTGTAGAAACTGTTGAAAAGATGGCCAAATACGGTCTCATGGGCATTCCTTTCCCAACCGAGTATGGCGGAGCAGGCGGAGACAATATTTCTTACGCCATCACCGTAGAAGAACTCGCAAGAGTATGCGCATCAACAGCTGTAATCGTTTCAGCACATACATCACTTTGCTGCTGGCCGATTTATGCTTATGGTAATGATGAGCAGAAGAAAAAATACCTGCCTGATCTTTGCACAGGAAAGAAGCTTGGAGCTTTTGGTCTTACTGAACCAAATGCGGGTACCGATGCTTCCGGACAGCAGACAAGAGCAGAGCTTGATGGAGATGAATGGGTTCTTAACGGCGCCAAGTGCTTTATAACAAATGGCGGCTATGCAGACGTATTCATTATTATGGCTATGACTGATAAATCACAGGGAACACGCGGCATCAGCGCATTTATAGTTGAGAAGGGTGATCCTGGATTCTCAATAGGCAAGACTGAAGACAAGATGGGTATCTGTGCTTCTTCAACAACAGAGCTTATCTTCCAGAATTGCCGCATTCCAAAGGACAGACTATTAGGCGGACTCGGCAAGGGATTTAAAATCGCCATGTCAACACTTGACGGTGGTCGTATCGGAATTGCTTCCCAGGCACTCGGTATTGCACAGGGCGCGCTCGATGTAACTATCGAATACATGAAGCAGAGAAAGCAGTTCGGAAAGAAGCTTTCGCAGTTCCAGGCTCTCACATTTGTTGTAGCTGAGCTTGCAACAAAGATTGAAGCTGCAAGACTTCTTATTTACAAGGCTGCATATAACGAAACAGCAGGACTTCCTTATGGTGTAAATGCTGCTATGGCTAAGCTCTTTGCTGCAGAAACAGCTATGGAAGTTACTACAAAATGCGTACAGCTTCACGGCGGTTATGGTTATACAAAGGATTATCCGGTTGAAAGAATGATGAGAGATGCCAAGATTACAGAAATCTACGAAGGCACTTCCGAAGTTCAGAAGATGGTAATCTCTGCTGCCGTAATAGGTAAATAGGAGGAGGGTCTAGAAAATGTTTAACATTATTGTATGCGCAAAACAGGTTCCGGATACAAACGAAATCAAGATCAATCCGGAAACCGGTACTCTTATAAGAGACGGCGTTCCAAGCATCCTCAATCCTGATGATGCCAACGCTCTTGAAGAAGCTCTTAAAATCAAGGATAAGGATCCTGAAAACGTTCATGTAACTGTAGTTTCAATGGGACCGCCACAGGCACAGGATATGCTTTTTGAATGTCTTGCCATGGGCGCTGACGAGGGAGTTCTTCTCTCCGACAGAGCAGTAGGTGGTTCAGATACATGGGCAACATCAAATGCTATTACTGCTACAATCAAGAAGCTTGACTATGACATCATTTTTGCCGGACGTCAGGCTATCGACGGAGATACAGCTCAGGTTGGTCCTCAGATTGCAGAAAAGCTTGATCTGCCACAGGTTACATATGTTCAGAAATTTGAAATTTCCGATGACAAGAAGACCGTTAAGGTAGAAAGACAGCTTGAAGACGGATACGAAGTAATAGAAGTAGGCGTTCCATGCATGCTTACATGCATCAAGGAACTCAACACTCCGAGATATATGAATACTTGGGGAATCTTCAATCCTAACAAGGATATCAAGGTATGGAGTGCTGCAGATGTAGAAGTAGATCTGAATACAGTAGGTCTTAAGCCATCTCCAACAAACGTATTCCGTTCATTCACACCGAAGCCCAAGGGAAAGGGCACAATGCTCGAAGGCGATTCGGAAAAGGAAATCTCAGAAAAGCTTATCGGAAGCCTTAAGCAGAAACATATAATCTAAGGAGGAAAGTAAAATGACAGCTGTAAAAGATTTTACTGAGTATAAGAATATATGGGTATTTGCGGAACAGCGTGACGGTAAGATTATGAACGTTGCTCTGGAACTCATTGGCGAAGGTAAGAGACTTGCCGCTGAACGCGGAGACGATTGCAAGGTTGGAGCACTTCTTGTTGGTGCAAAGGAAGATATCGAGCATCTCGCTGACGAATGCTTTGAATATGGCGCTGACATGGCTTATCTCGTTGCAGATCCACTTCTCAAGCAGTTCACAACAGATGCCTATACAAAGGTTATAACACAAGCAATTGAAGAGTTTAAGCCTGAGATTATACTCTATGGTGCTACCCATATCGGTAGAGACCTTGCACCGCGTGTTGCCGGTAGAGCCAATGTTGGTCTCACCGCAGACTGCACACACCTCGATATATCCCTTGCTAGCTATATCGAGTTCAACGAAAAGAATACAACACTTAACACAGCAGGCCTTGCTAACGAGGATCCTAACGATACAAAGCTTAAGATGACTCGTCCTGCATTTGGCGGAAACCTCATGGCTACAATCGTAAGCCCGACATCGCGTCCACAGATGGCAACAGTACGTCCTGGCGTTATGCAAAAGCTTGAGCCAAAGAAGGGCGCAAAGGGTGAAGTTATTGAAATGAAGCCTGAAATCGCTGCTTCTGATATCAGAATCAAGGTTCTTGATGTTGTAAAGGCTGCTAAAGAGCTCGTTTCCCTTACAGACGCTGACATCATCTGCTCCGGCGGACGTGGTCTTGGTGGTCCTGAAGGATTTGAACTCATGCAGAAGTTCGCTGACAAGGTTGGCGGAGTTGTTGGTTCATCACGTGCCTGCGTAGATTCAGGTTGGATTGGACACGATCATCAGGTTGGACAGACAGGAACAACCGTTAAGCCTAAGATTTACTTCGCTTGCGGTATCTCCGGTGCTATCCAGCATCTCGCAGGAATGCAGAACTCAGAATGCATCGTAGCAATCAACAAGGATCCTGATGCTCCTATCTTTGAGGTTGCAGATTATGGAATCGTTGGCGACCTTTACAAGGTAATTCCTGAAATCATGGAAGCATGGGACAAGGCAGAAGAATTGGCTAAATAGTTCATTAATAGCTCCTAAATAGCCCCGACTCAAAAGTCGGGGTTATTTTTTACATTTTCCTCACATATTGGTGCACTTTTGGGTTATAATTCATAGGTATTCTAAATTTAGTCTAAGCTTTTTACTGGATATGAGAACGGAAGAAGAAACAACCCAAAAAGTAGATATAGGTCTTAAAAGAAGGAAGATTATCCTTATTTGTCTTGTTGTACTCGCTGTTTTAAGCGTATCTGCAGCAGTAGTAAATCTTTATATTACCAGCAAGCTAGATAAGATTAAACCGAAATCCGGAGATGAAATAATAGAATATACGGATAATGAACTATCATGTGTTGGCGTGGATGGTTTCATTAATATTCTCTTACTTGGTATAGACTCCAGAGATATGAACGAAATGGAAGGATGGAGAGCGGATGCCATCATAATTGCCAGTATCAAAGAAGAGACAGGGGAGGTTTTCCTAACGTCGGTATATAGAGATACATTTTTGCTCTTGGGCGAAGAAGGTTTCTATGACAAGGTTACTCATTCCTTCTATTACGGCGGAATGAAGGAAAGTATGATAACCCTGAACAAGGCGATGGATCTCAATATTAAGAATTATGTTGTCTTTAATTTCAAGGCTGTGTCGGATGTTATAGATGCTATTGGTGGTGTAGATATAGAAATCGAAGATTATGAGATTAATGAATTAAATAAATGTATTAATGATACCTGCAAACACTTGGGAAAGAGCGAAGTAAATTTAATTTCTGCGGCAGGACCTCACAAACTTGATGGTGCGCAGGCTGTTGCATACGGGCGTATCAGAAAAGGCGTCGGTGACGATTTTAAGCGTACCGAGAGAATGCGGATCGTAATATCAAAGGTCCTAGAAAAGGTTAAGACTATGAGTCTTACTGATATAGATAAAATCATTGAATTAGGTATATCGCAGATTAAGACGAATCTTAGTAACCAGGATATTATGGGCATTGGCATGAGGGCTCCTAAGTTTAAGATTGCGGGGAGCGTTGGATTTCCTTATACGGTTGTGACAGGCACCTTAAACGGTACTTCCTATGTATTCCCGTATAATCTATATGGCGATGTTGCCAAGCTCCATGAGGAATTATTTGCACAGGAAGGTTATGAGCCAAGTGAAACAGTTGCTGTGATTTCTGATGAAATACTGTCTTATTATGGGATGACGGAAGGCCAAAATGAAGTCGATGTTAATCAGTATTATGAGAATCCGACAGAGCAACCGGAACTAATCCCATCCGACGAAGGAGCGGGAGAGGCTGCAGGATGGCCTAGCCAGACAGAAGAAAATCCCTCAGAGGAAGCAGCGGTGGAAGAATCAGGAGAAGAAACTGCACCTTCTGATAACGGGGAGAATACTGAAGGAGAAATTTCTGAAGGAGGAGAAACAAATCCTGAGGAAGAGAATCCCGGCGAAGGTACAGATAATGAAAATATAAATCCCGAAAGTGGAAGTTCCGGTGAAGGAGAGGCGACAGAGCCTGCGGAAGGAGAAGAGCCGGGAAGTGAAGAACCACCTGCCGAGGAAGTTCCATCTGAGCCTGAGCCTGCGCCGGTACCGGAGCCTGAACCCGAACAACCGGCAGAAGAAAACCCCGCAGATGGCGGGGCGTAGGATTAAAGCTCTGTAACTATTTTAATACCGGAACTTGTTCCGATTCTATCTGCTCCGGCATCGATCATGTCGAGAGCAGTTTTTTTGTCCCGGATTCCTCCGGAAGCCTTTACCATTACATCTTTTGATACGGTTTTACGCATCAGTTTTACATCATCGAGCTCTGCACCACCATGTCCAAAACCGGTAGAGGTTTTGACAAAGGCAGCACCTGCAGTTTCGGATAGCTCGCATGCGGTTACGATTTCTTCCTTTGTAAGAAGACCTGTCTCAAGGATTACCTTAACGATTGCACCATATTCTTTTGCGGCATCAACTACGCTTTTGATATCGTCCTTTACGGAGTCATAGTCCTTTGATTTTAGGCTACCGATATCAATTACCATATCAACTTCACCGGCGCCTTCTAGGCAAGCAATCTTTGTTTCATAGGCCTTTGCTTCCTTTGACATAGCGCCAAGAGGGAAACCAACTACCGAGCATACCTTTACATCACTATCTTTAAGCAGCGATTTACATAGAGGTACCCAGCGTGAATTTACACAGACAGAGTAGAAATCGTACTCAAGTGCTTCCTCGCAAAGCTTCACAATTTCAGCCCTTGTAGCATCGGGTTTAAGAAGCGTGTGATCGATATATTTATTAATACTTTTATCCATAATCTATCCTCCTTCGGTTAGTATATCACTTGTTGTATTGACATTCCATTTTTTTTATGATAGAAAATGACGGATGCTTTTTTTAGAAGAGGTATTAAGGAAATGGAAATAGAACTCAAATATCATGTGGATAATAGGGAAGTTGTGGATTCTATCTTTGAATCCGAAGAAATCAAGGCGATAACAGATCCAAATTCTGAAGAGTCTCTTTTTATGCATGCTGTCTATTTTGATACTGCGGACAGGCGCCTTGCTCGCGAACTTATGACATTTAGGGTAAGACGTGAGGGCGAGAGGCTTATCGGAACGCTAAAATGGAATGGACAGGGTGAAAATGGCCTCTATGAGAGAGAGGAGATCAACGTCCCGATCATGGATGAATCCAAACTAGAGACGCCGGACCCCGAGATTTTTATTGAAACTCCAATGTATGACACTCTTAGAGAGATAATTGGTCATAGGACATTGTCAAAGACCATTGAGGTAGAGGTTGTCAGAAGAGAAGTTAGGCTTGATAACGGAAAGGCTATATTTGAACTCTCCTACGACGAAGGAAAGGTCATGGCAGGAGGAAAAGAAGGCCCAATTTCCGAGCTTGAGATAGAACTTTATTCAGGAAGCAAGGAAGATTTGGAGATTTTCGGAGAAGAACTCGCTGAAAAATATAATCTTCTTCCTGAAACCAGAAGCAAATTCAAACAAGGCCTTGAGCTTATTAAATAAAAAGCCCAAAAATCAGGATTATCCTAGAAAAATCTCAAAAAAACGGTCCAAAAGGGACCGTTTTTATATATTTGTCATGGGTTTTATGTGTTTTTTTCGACAAATAAAGGGTGGTTTTGGGGTTTTTTCACTTTAAACTAGCGGTATATTTACTTTTTTTTGTAAAAATGATAGAATTACTACTTAGTGTGGGTATATATTTCTCACAGAATTCAGGAGGAAGAATATAATGAAGACAACTTTTATTTCCAAAGAGAACAATGTAGCAAAATTCACCATCGAGTACACTGCTGAAGAATTTGAAGCGGCAGTAATTAAGGTTTATCAGAAGAACAAGGATAAATTCAATATAGATGGATTCAGAAAAGGCAAAGCACCGCGTAGCATAATAGAAAAGCATTATGGAGAAGGTGTTTTCTTTGAGGATGCAATTAACGAGCTTCTTGGAACCGGATATCCGGATGCTATAAAGGAACTCGATCTTGAAGTAATAGATTATCCAAAGGTAGATACAGGTGAAGTTAAGAAGGGCGAGCCGCTTAAGGTAGATATAACCGTTGACGTATATCCAAGAGTAGAAGTTAAGGATTATAAGAACCTTACTGTTGAACAGGTTACGCCGGAAGTTGATGAGGAACAGGTTACGAGAAGACTTGAAATGGAGCAGAAGAAGGTTGCTCGTTCAGTTCCTGTTGATAGAGAAGCTAAGAATGGCGATACCATTACGCTCGACTATGCAGGCTTTGTAGGCGAAGAACAGTTTGAAGGCGGAACAGCCGAGAATCAGAAGCTTACGCTTGGTTCCGGACAGTTCATACCGGGATTTGAAGACCAGCTAATCGGTGCAAAGGCAGGCGAAGAAGTAGATGTAAAGGTTACATTCCCGGAAGAATACCATGCTGAAAATCTCGCAGGAAAAGATGCCGTTTTCCACTGCAAAGTCAACGAAGTAAGAGAAGAGCAGCTTCCTGAACTTGACGATGAATTTGCAAAGGATGTAAGCGATTTTGATACTCTAGAGGAAATGAAAAACGATATTAAGGCTAAACTTCTTGAGACAAGCGAAGTTAGATCCCTTAATGAAGCAAAGGACAATTTGGTAGAACAGATTTATGAGAACAATAAATTTGACCCACCACAGTCAATGGTTCAGGATGAGCTTTCAAGAGCACTCTCCGAGAGAGACCAGCAGCTCAGATATCAGGGAATTACACTTCAGCAGTTCCTCCAGTTCACAGGAGTAAAACTTGAGGACATGATGAACGAGATGAAGCCTGAGATTGAGCAGCGTGTAGCAAGCAGAATCCTGCTCCGTTCAATAGCAGAGCAAGAAAAGCTTGAAGTGACCGATGAAGATCTCGATAAGGAACTCACTCGCATGGCGGAGCTTTACTCATCTCCTGAAAAGAAGTACGACGCTGAGGAAATGAAGAATCTTCTTGGAACAGAGCTTGAGAGCTTCAAGAAGGACATCATAATCACAAAGACTATTGACTATCTCTACGACAACGCAAAGGTTAAGATGGTCAAGGCCGAAGAAAAGAAGGATAAGAAA
>JAFSUI010000018.1 GCA_017445315.1 Bacillota bacterium
AATAGGAGCCGAGGACTTATACTTTTTTACGATTCGCAGCAATCGTGGTAATCATTCGCGAGGCGAGGTTAACTTTCGTTGGATGTGTGAATCTGTTTGAGCCCGTAGGGCGAGTTATTCACACTCCCGAAAGTTTCCGAGTCGAGTGATTTGATTACAGATTGCGAGAGCTAAAAAAGTATCAAGTCTTTGGCGACAAAATTTACAAGTAGAACCGTCCCCATTGTAAAAAAAATTGCAAGTAGAACCGTCCCCAGTGTAAATAGTGTAAATATCGGGGGTGAAAGGTTGTTTTTTAGGACATTGTTACATTCATTTTGAGGTTCTAATATGATAGAATAATATTTGCATGTGAGGAGACAAAATGGATTTAAGCAAACTAAATGACAAACAGCGAGAGGCTGTAAAACATATAGAGGGGCCGCTGCTTATTTTGGCAGGAGCGGGCTCGGGCAAGACCAGCACGATGACGCATAGAATTGCGTATATGATTGAGCAGGGGATTAAACCATATAACATTCTTGCTGTTACGTTTACCAACAAAGCTGCAAACGAAATGAGGCAGCGTGTGGAGGCGCTTGTTGAGAATACCTTTGGTATGTGGATAATGACATTTCACGCTATGTGCCTGAGAATTTTGAGACAGGACGCGGACGCCATAGGCTACGACAAGAATTTTGTCATCTATGATACGACGGACCAAAAGACGCTTACAAAAAATATCATCAAAGAACTTAACCTTGACACAAAATCATTTAAGCCTGCATATATTCTGGCGGTTATAAGCGAGAAGAAGGAGCAAGGTATAAGCCCGGAAGAATTTGAAGAGGTTTCCGGATTTGATCCAAAGTCTGTTGCTCTCGTTAAGGCATATAAATTATATGAGAAGAAATTGCAAGAGAATAATGCAATGGACTTTGACGATCTTCTTCTTAACGCTGTGAAGCTTTTTGAAAAGCGAAAGGACATACTCGATAAATACATCAGGCGTTTTCACTATGTGATGGTTGACGAGTACCAGGATACAAACCACATTCAATACAAGCTAATCAAAATGCTTGCGAAGGATCACAAGAATATCTGTGTGGTCGGCGATGATGACCAGTGCATCTATGAGTGGCGCGGTGCCGACATCAGAAACATCTTGGACTTTGAAAAGGATTTTCCAAACGCCAAGGTCATAAAGCTTGAACAGAACTATCGCTCATTTGGGAATATCCTTGATGGTGCACATTCCGTAATTGAAAACAACAAAGGAAGAAAAGACAAAAAGCTCTGGACTGAAAAAGAGGCCGGAGAAAAGATTGTCTATGAACGTTCCGATACGGAAAAGGACGAGGCCAGATTTATCGCGAACCAGATTGCGCTATTTATAGATGGCGGAAGGCCTGACGGTGGCGATTGGCATTATAAGGACTTTGCCATCCTATATAGAACCAATGCACAGTCCAGGCAGTTCGAAGAAGCTCTTACAGCCAAGGATATTCCGTACAGAGTTCTTTCAGGTCTCAGGTATTACGACAGAAAAGAAATAAAGGACATCATGGCGTATATGCGACTTGTGGTTAACCCAAAGGACGATATGTCGCTTCGCCGCATAATAAATGAACCAAAGCGCGGAATAGGAGAAAAAACCATAGAGAAACTTCAGGCCTTTGCGTCCGTAAGAGGAGAGAGCATGCTTGAGGCGCTTGAGAGTGAAGAGGTCCTATCCACGCTTCCCGGGAAATCGTATTCCGAAATAAAGAATATGGTGGAAATAATAAAGCTCTGCCGCGAGGAAGAAGCCAATTTAAGAGTTTCGGATATCTACGATCAACTTCTCGTTAAGACGGGATATCTTGCTGCGCTTGAGCAGGAGAATACGATTGAAGCAGAGGGCAGAATCGAGAACCTCATGGAGTTTAAAACGGTCATTTATGACTATGAGCAAGAGCAGGGAATGTCGCGGTTGATAGGAGAAGGCGACATGCAGGTGATTCCGTTTGGTGAGTCACAGGCAATTCCATTCAGTATGGGTGATATTGCGGGTGACGGTAGCGTGTTAGATTTTACTTCGGAGTTTAGTGGCTCAGAAGAAGGTCCGACACTTTCTGGCTTTATGGAGAAGATATCTCTAATGGCCGACGTGGACAATCACGATGAAACTCAGGATGCAGTTGTGATGATGACGATGCATAGCGCAAAGGGTCTTGAGTTCCCGGTTGTATTTCTTCCGGGAATGGAGGACGGACTTTTCCCGGGGAATAGATGCTTTGATTCGCTGGAAGAGATGGAAGAAGAGCGAAGGCTTTGTTATGTGGGAATGACTCGCGCAAAAGAAAGGCTCTTCCTTACGAGCGCCGCTATAAGAACTATGTACGGTAGAACAGAATACACCCGCGAATCGCAGTTCCTGAGGGAGATTGACCCGAAGGTTCTGACGGGTGACTCCGTCTATGTAAGAAACGATGACTACGGCATGGGACGTGTCGCGGGGCCGGGAGTTCCGACGGGCTCATTTGATGGATACGCAAGCGACGAGTACGCAGGCTACAATCCGTTCAACGCCCTCAAGGAAGCAAAAGAAGCCCTTAAGAAGCAGTTCTCGGAAAAGACCAGAGAAACTAGACTTTGAGATAGGAGACATTGTGGAGCACGCCAAATTTGGTGTTGGAAACGTAACAGATATAACAGAGAGCACTGTAACAGTTAGCTTTCCGAGCGTAGGCATCAAAAAACTTGCAAAGGGAATAGCGCCAATCAAAAAAATCCAATTAAATTTACAGCAGGGAATTTACAACAGGGACGGTTCTACTTGCAAATAAATTTACAGCAGGGACGGTTCTACTTGTAAATAGGAGTCGAGGACTTATACTTTTTTACGATTCGCAGCAATCGTGGTAATCATTCGCGAGGCGAGGTTAACTTTCGTTGGATGTGTGAATCTGTCTGAGCCCGTAGGGCGAGTTATTCACACTCCCGAAAGTTTCAGAGCTGAGTGATTTGATTACAGATTGCGAGAACTAAAAAAGTATTGAGTCTTTGGCGACTAGAATTTGCAAGTAGAACCGTCCCCAATGGAAAAGGTTATGGATATTAAAAAACTGATGGAAGAAAAGATCCGCGTTCTTAATGAGGCGGCAAAGGCGTACTATGTAGAGGGCAGAGAAATCATGTCCAATTTTGAGTACGACAAACTCTATGATGAGCTTGCGGAGCTGGAGAAGGAAAGCGGGATGATTCTTTCCGGTAGCCCAACTCAGCAGGTCGGGTACGAGGTGCTTTCGGAGCTTCCCAAGGAGGCTCATCCCTCTAGAATGCTTTCTCTTGATAAGACAAAGGATAGGGATGCGCTTTCCGATTGGCTCGGAAATCAGGAGGGCCTCCTCTCTTGGAAGCTGGATGGACTTACCATAGTTCTCACATATAGAAATCAGAAGCTAGAGAAGGCCGTAACAAGGGGTAATGGAGAAATCGGAGAGGTTATAACCCAGAACGCAAAGACATTTGTCAATCTTCCGCTTTCGATTCCATTTGATGGCGAGCTAGTGATAAGGGGCGAGGCAGTTATAACATACGCCGACTTTGAAAAGATTAACGAGAGTATTCCGGAACTGGATGCAAAATACAAGAACCCAAGAAATCTTTGTTCGGGTTCTGTTAGGCAGCTTAATAGCAAGATAACAGCGGAAAGAAAAGTAAGGTTCTATGCGTTTTCTTTGGTCAGTGCAACTAATACGCCTGAAACATCGCATGGCGATTCTGATGGCGAGCAGCTGGATTTATTCGCGACGCCGAAGTCAAGCAGTATTGACTTTTCAAACAGCCGCGAAGAGCAGATGAAGTGGCTCATTAGCCAGGGCTTTGATATCGTAGATTATAAGCGTGTAAATAGCGCGAATGTCGTCGCTGCGGTCGGCGAATTTGAAAAAGCTATAGAGGAAAACCCTGTGCCGTCCGATGGGCTAGTTCTTACGCTCGATGACATAGCATATAGCGCATCGCTCGGAACAACCGCCAAATTCCCACGCGACTCCATAGCATTTAAATGGCGCGACCAGATTGCGGATACCACGCTTCGTGAAATAGAGTGGAGTGCATCGAGAACGGGCCTCATAAATCCTGTTGCGATTTTTGATCCGGTGGAGCTAGAGGGAACAACCGTATCAAGAGCGTCTCTTCATAATATAAGCATCATGGAGGAACTTGAAATCGGAATCGGCGATACCGTGCAGGTATATAAGGCCAATATGATTATTCCGCAAATCGCCGAGAATCTGACGAGGAGCGGAAACCTTATCGTGCCGGAGAATTGTCCGGTCTGCGGTAAGCGCGCCGAGATTAAGGCCGAGAGCGGAGTAAAGACGCTTTACTGCGTAAACCCGGAATGCCCGGCAAAGAAGATAAAGAGCTTCACTCATTTTGTGGCTAGAGATGCCATGGATGTTGATGGACTTTCCGAGATGAGCATAGAAAAGCTTATCGCCAGGGGAGTCCTGAGGACACCTGCGGATATCTTTAAAATGGACCGATTTAAGCAAGAAATCGTCTCAATGGAGGGCTTCGGCGAGAAGTCATACGATAAACTTGTTGCTGCTGCGGAAAAGGCAAGTCACACAACTCCGGATAGACTTCTCTATGCGCTTGGCGTACCGGGAATCGGAAGTGCCAACGCCAAGATTATCGCAAAGGCCTGTGAGAACAGCTGGGAGAGAATGCAGAATATCGGCCTCGCCGAGCTTCAGACCATAGATGGCGTCGGAGAGGTCCTGGCGCGCGGTTACAGGGACTTTTTTGACAACCCCGATAATCAGGCCGTTACTAAGGAACTCCTCTCTGTGCTTAAAATAGACGAGTCATTTGAGACGGGAAAGGATTTTATGCAGGGGCTTACCTTTGTTATAACGGGCTCGCTAAACCACTATGCGAACCGCGACGAGCTTGTTGCGGATTTGGAAGCCTGCGGAGCAAAGGTGGCAGGATCAGTAAGCTCCAAAACGTCATATCTCATAAATAACGATGTTTCGTCGAGCTCGGGAAAGAACAAAAAAGCCAAGGAACTCGGCATTCCCATTATCGATGAAAAGCAGGTTTTGGCCTGGCTCGAGGACGGAAGCCTGAACAATTAACGACACATGGCCCCCTCGATTCGTTGACAGTAAAGGCCAAAAAACATATAATAATAAGGTATTGAATATTGCCTTTTAATAGCTTCGTATGGCATGGTTTGGGTCCTGCGCAATGTGATGCCGTGAACCTTGTCAGGTCCGGAAGGAAGCAGCAATAAGCGGATTTTTACATGTGCCGCAGATAAGCCTTCTCCTACCTGCGGAGCTATTAAAGGGCAATATTTTTAGAAGGAGAAATATGTACACAGCACTTTACAGAACAGAAAGACCTGAGACCTTTGATGAAATTCTGGGGCAGGAACATATAGTAAAGATTCTCAAGAACCAAGTGGCGACCGGAACAGTTGGGCACGCCTATCTTTTTGCCGGAACAAGAGGTACCGGAAAGACATCCACAGCGAGAATCTTGGCAAAGGCCGTGAACTGTACGGGTGAGGGCGATAAGCCCTGCGGAGTTTGTCCGAGCTGCCGCGCCATCAAAGAAGGCTCGTTCATTGATATGATAGAAATCGATGCTGCATCCAATAACGGCGTAGATAATGTAAGAGAGCTTCGCGAAAGCGTAAACTATCCGCCTGCAGTCGGAAAGAAAAAAGTGTATATCATAGACGAGGCGCATATGCTGACGCCGCAGGCCCTTAACGCACTTCTTAAGACGCTTGAGGAACCGCCTGAAAACGTCATGTTCATCCTTGCGACAACAGATCCCCAGAGGCTTCTTCAAACGATACTTTCAAGATGCTTACGCCTAGACTTTAGAAGAATTCCCGATATAAAGATTGCAGACCATATGAAGAAAATCTGCGACGCCAGAGGAATCGCCATCACCCAGGACGCACTTAGGTTACTTGCATCCAACGCCGACGGCTCCGTGAGAGACGGACTCTCGCTTCTGGATCAGTGTCTGTCAGGCGGAGGAAATTCGCTTGATAGAGATACAGTGCTTGAGTACCTTGGAACAGTTGCGGACGACTTCTTTATTAGGCTTACAGGAGAGGTGCTTAGTAGCAACGCAGCTGGCGGAATCGTGATGCTTGATGAAATCCTGCGAGACGGAAAAGATGTAAAGCTTCTCGTCTCGGATTGGCTCTCGCATTATAGATCGCTCCTCGTGAGTAAATACGTAGAAAACCCCGAGACCATACTCAATATGTCAACGGAGAACGTAGCAAAGCTCGTAGGACAAAGCCGAAGCATGGATATCCATGACATAGAGCGTGGAATAATGCTTTTGTCAAAGACCGTAAACGATGTCAGATATTCTAGCCAGCCTAGAATACTTTTGGAGCTTGCGATAGTCATGCTCGCAGGAAATATGCCAAATAGCGGGTCAAATCAGCAAAAAAACGCAGAAAAGACCATAATTTCGGATAAAAGTGAGACTTTTGACCAAGAAAAAGATAAAAATGAGCCAGTTATTGGGTCAAATCAGGCAAAAAGTGCTGAAAAGACCATCATTTCGGACAAAAGTGAAGCTTTTGACCTAGAAAAGCCGGGTGAAGGGGCCGTCACAAGATCGGTGAACACCGAAAATCTCTCAGATATTTGGGAAGCGGTTTGGGACCGAGTTGGTAGCCGCGGAAGCATGGTCATGGTTAGGTTAAATAGTTATCTTGCCGGCATAAGCGATACCGACTTCAAAGTCATATTCACAAATAGATATGCCATGGAGCAGGCCGAGAGAAATGCGGCGTCCTTTATAGATGCCATGGCGGCAGAAACAGGAAAGACACTCAAGATGGTATCGACATTTGCAGAGCCTGAGGAAGCCGCACAACAAAGTTTCCTTGGTGAAGAGGTACCGGTTTCTCAAATCGTAGATCTCGGAAGTGATGCAGAACCAGGTAGCGAGAGCGATGTAGGCGCAGGCGAATCAAATGCAGCTAACAACACCGAAAGCGCAGACGACTCAAATGGCGCTGCCGAGAGCGATGGAAATACAGAAAGCGACGATGCGAGTGAATTTGGTAGTCTTTCCGATGAGGAGCTTGAGGCGATTGCCAGAGAATTAGAGGCGGACTTTGACGTGAAGGCACGCATCGAGTAAAAAACAGCAGTAAAAGCAACGACGATGCAATGGTAAAAGCAACAGCGATGCAATAGTAAAAGCAACAAACTACAAGTAACAGTAAGAAATAACAAGAAATAACAAGAAATAATAAGAAAGGAAATAATCATGGGAAAGGGAATGAAAGCCGGAAAGAAGCCAAAGTCTAGACCTGCTGGTGGCTTTGGTGGCGGTGGCAATATGCAGAAACAACTTCAGCAGGCTCAAGCTATGCAGAGGCAGATTGAACAGCTTCAGGCTGAGCTCGAAGAAAAGGAATTTACTGCGACTGCAGGTGGCGGTGCGATTTCTGTAACCGCAAGCGGAAGCAAGGAGATAAAGGCTCTTACAATCGATAAGGAGGTTGTGGATCCAGATGATGTAGAGATGCTTCAGGATCTTATCGTTGCTGCGGTTAACGAGGTTATGCGCCAGGTTGAAGAGGCTTCTGAGGCGGCGATGTCAAGCGTAACGGGCGGACTTAATATTCCGGGAATGATGTAAATGAAGCAATATCCAAAGTCACTTGGCAAGTTAATAAATGAACTTTCGAAGTTACCGGGAATTGGCGATAAGACTGCGCAACGCCTTGCTTTTCACGTACTTTCTTTGAGTGAGAAAGAGGCGGAGGCTCTTGCGGATGCAGTTGTTGAAGCAAAGCACACGCTAAAATACTGCTCTTGCTGCGGCAATTTCACGGACAAGGATCCTTGCGATATCTGTAGCGATGATGATCGCCGCAAGGATGTAATCTGCATTGTGGAAAGTCCAAAGGATGTTATTGCGATAGAGAGAATCGGAGAGTTTGAGGGTAAGTATCATGTTCTTCATGGCGTTATTTCTGCCATGGAAGGTATTGGACCAGAGGACATAAATATCAAATCGCTCATCAAGAGACTTCAAAACAGCGAGGTCCAGGAGCTTATCATCGCAACAAATCCTAACATAGAGGGCGAAGCAACTGCAACTTATCTTGCGAGGCTTATAAAGCCGTCCGGTATCAAAGTGACGAGAATTGCAAATGGAATTCCTGTTGGAGGAGACCTTGAGTTTACGGACAAGGTTACACTTCTAAAAGCCATAGAAGGACGTAGGGAAATATAGAAGCTCGGAGTTAAGAAGATGCGTTTTGTTATTCAGAGAGTCACTTCGGCAGATGTAAAAATAGATGGCGAGATTGCAGGAAAAATAGATAAAGGCTTTCTCGTTTTGATTGGTGTGAGCGCTTCTGATCTTACGGAGGAAGATAAACTAGACATTGAGAAAGCAAAGGCAATATCAGAGAAGCTTGTAAAGAAACTCGTCAATCTTAGAATCTTTGATGATCAAGATGGAAAGACCAATCTTGATTTAAACGCTGTCGGTGGAAATCTTCTTCTTATATCTCAGTTCACTCTTTATGCGGACTGCAAGAAGGGGAATAGACCTAGCTTTATAAATGCAGGATCTCCCGGGCCCGCAGAAGAAATATATGAGTATACTGTTTCTAGATGCAAGGAAGAGCTCGGCGAGGATAGAGTGGAGCGAGGTGTGTTTGGTGCTGATATGAAGGTAAGCCTCGTAAATGACGGCCCATTTACCGTGATTCTTGACTCGGACGAGATTTTATAGGGAAACGTTATGGTACAAATTGATTTCTTTGATAAGGATATAGTGAGCACACTCCTTCCGGTTACAACCATGGAGCCGGATAAGGTGTGCTTTTTGATTGATAAAAGAATTGCTGAGGGAAAGGATCCGAAGAACCTGGAGATTGCTATAAAGAAGAGGCTTCCGGGAACTGAGGTGGAGTTCTATCCAGTTGAGATAGACAGTATTTCGGATATAAATGAAAATATTGAAAAAATCGTTTCCGAGAATCAGGGTGATGTAAAATATATTGATCTTACGGGCGGAAGCGAGCTCATGAACGCATGTGGTTATAGGGCGGCAAAAGAACACGGAATCACCGCAATCTATATCGACGTGAGAAGAGAAAATGTTCTCAATATCGATACTGCAGAAATCATCAAAGAGGTAAACCACCTTACGCTGGAGGATTGGTTAAACGCTGTTGGTGCAAAGAGGCTCGGAGACTCAAGAGACCTTCCGCCAGAAGAAGAATTTGACGATATTGTTGCGGTGTCTGAGGTTCTCTTTGATCATATACCTGACTGGCAAAGTCTTTGCCAGCATATTGCAAATAGAATTGCGCAGACAAACGGAATGGAGATAGAGATTCCGGTTAATATTTGTAAGAGCAGAAAAGGTCTTACTGCGATTGAAGATGCGTTCGAGGACTATGGCCTTTGGACGAGAGTGGATACAGAAGACACCGACTCGCGCAGGGTGTATAGATTCACGGACAAGAGAAGAAGGGGATATATTACGACCTTTGGCGTATGGCTTGAGTTCTATATTTATATCCAGGCGCTCAGAGTCTATGACGAAGCCGCTGTCGGTGTTGTGATTGACTGGTATGAGGGCGACAATATCGACACTGAGGATAATGAAATAGACGTTATGGTGATGCGCCGCTCGGTTCCGATTTTTATTTCTTGCAAGATGAGAAAGCCGGTGTCCGGAGATCTTTACGAGGTAGGGTTTATGGCGAGCAAACTTTCCGGCGTAAGAGCAAAGGGAATAGTTGCGACGACCTATCCTGTAAAGGAATACGGAACGAGTCCAAAGCGCATGTATCAGAGAATGAAGAAACTAAAGATCGGACTTATAGAGGCCGAGTCGTTTAGAAATAACAAGCCTGCGGATGTATTTAATTCAGCAGTGCAGATGACTGAATAAAAAAAGTAGAGGTGTGATATGAGCGAAAAGAGTTTGTATGTGCGTCCGCTTGAGGCGCAGGACATCCCAAAGGTAATGGATCTCCTCGTACAGGTTAATCTCGTTCACTATAACGGAAGACCGGACATTTTTAAGAAGGATACAAAATTCACTGCGGAGGATGTTGAACATAATTTTGTGGCCAGCGAAATGAATCCTGTTTTTGTCTGCGTTGAGGTCGACGAAGCAGGCAGCGAAACAGTTCTTGGCCATGCATTCTGCGAAATTCATGAGAACCTTGGAAACAGTGTACTTCAGGCAAAGCGCAGCTTGTATATAGACGATATCTGCGTTGATGAAAATGCGCGCGGAAAAGGAATCGGAAGAAAGCTTTATGAATATGTTCTCGCTTATGCGGAGAAGGACGGGGACTTTGATAATATTCTCCTGAACGTATGGGCGTTCAACGAGCCTGCGTATAATTTCTATATTGAGATGGGACTTAAGCCGCAGAGAATATTTATGGAGAAGGTGCTCGATAGAAGAGAGGACGCGAGCGATAACGTAGAGCCTCTTGACGTTTAAGAATCGATTAAAGGCGAGGAGTAATGATGGAATACGATAAGAAGATTCTTTTAATCGGAACCGGTGGAACTATTGCTTGCAAGGAGACAGACGCAGGTCTCATGCCTGCGCTCACTGCAGAAGAAATACTTGAGTATGTTCCCGAAGTAAAAAAATATGCGTTCATAGAGACGCTTCAGGTTTGCAATATAGACAGCACTGACGTAAGGCCCAAGGAATGGATGCTAATCGCTTCTGCGATCAAAGAAAACTACGATAAGTACGACGGCTTTGTAGTATGTCATGGAACGGATACGCTTGCATATACTGCGGCTGCGCTTTCGTATATGATCAGACATTCCGTAAAGCCTATCGTAGTTACAGGAGCGCAAAAGCCGATTAACGCTGCGGATACCGATGCAAGAAGAAATTTAAGGGACAGCATTGCGATAGCAGCTAACGACGATTCGCATAGAGTTGTAATCGTATTTGACGGCAAGGTGATTGCGGGAACAAGAGCAAAGAAAGAGCGAAGCAAGAGCTTTGATGCGTTCTCCAGCATTAATTTTCCGAATCTCGCCGTGGTTCAGGACGGAAAGATTCATAGATATATAAAAGATTTTGATTTATCAAAGCCGACCAAATGGTCTGAGCTTATGAGCGACAAAGTATTTATCCTAAAGATGACTCCGGGAATGAACGAGGATGTTCTTAGATATCTCTTTGATAAATATGAATGCATTATAGTTGAGAGCTTTGGTCTCGGTGGCATCCCTAATTATCTAAAGGATGAGTTTAAGAAGCAGGTCTCCGCGCACGATACGCTTGTCATTGTGGCAACCCAGGTGGTGCAGGAGGGAAGCGACATGGGAATCTATCAGGTTGGACATGAAGTAAAGGAAGACCTGGGGCTTCTCGAGACCTACGATATGACGCTAGAATCCGCTTATGCAAAGGCATCGTGGATTATGGGCCTAAAAGAAAAAGAAGGTCTCACGCACGACGAATTAAAAGAAAAATTCTATAAGCCTATTGGATATGACATAACGTATTTTGAATAGGTTAGGGAGAGTTAAAACTATGAAAAATCAAGAAGTATTGAGGCCTGCCAGTTGGAAGCATGACAGGGACCTCTTTATCACGCAGGCAGGAATTATTGCTGCGCTTTATGTGGTTCTGACGGTGCTGTTTGCACCATTTGCTTTTAAAGAAGTTCAGATCAGAATCTCGGAGATGCTGACAATACTGCCTTTTTTCTTTCCTGCAGCAATCCCGGGACTATTCCTCGGCTGCCTTGTTGGAAATATCTTGGGCGGCGCGGTTCTTCCTGACGTAGTTTTTGGAAGCCTTGCTACATTTATCGGCGCTTTCGGAACATACTTTATCGGAAAACTTTTTAGAGCAAAGGACGAAGCGACGCTAGTGAACTATCTTATCTTTGGTGCCTTTTGTCCGGTTGTTGCAAATGCTCTAATCGTACCTTTTATTCTAAAATACGCATATGGAGTTCCGATGCCGATACCGCTAATGATGTTTACGGTAGGTGTTGGAGAGATCGCATCCTGCGCAATATTCGGAGTGATGCTTGGAAGAATAGTTTATAAAATTACAGCATAGCAAGAAGGGTGACGATATGGATAAATATATAATGGCGCTAGACCAGGGGACCACGAGTTCAAGATGCATAATCTATGATAAAAAGGGTGAAATCGTAAGCGTTGCGCAGCAGGAGTTTGAGCAGATATATCCGAACCAGGGCTGGGTGGAACACGACGCAAACGAGATCTGGTCTTCGCAGATGGCGGTTGCGTTTGAGGCGATTCTTAAGGCCGGACTTTCTGCAAAGAATATAGACGCAATTGGAATAACCAATCAAAGAGAAACGACCGTTGTCTGGGATAAGGCTACAGGAGAGCCGATATATAACGCAATAGTTTGGCAGTGCAGAAGGACTGCCGATTACTGCGACGAACTCAAGGCGTGCGGTCTAGAGAAAACAATAAAAGAAAAGACCGGATTAATTATTGATCCATATTTCAGTGCGACGAAGCTCCGCTGGATACTAGAAAATGTAGAGGGAGCAAGGGACAGAGCGGAGCGAGGAGAGCTACTCTTTGGAACGATTGAAACATGGCTTATTTGGAAGATGACAGATGGTCATGTCCACGTGACGGATTATTCCAACGCGAGCCGCACGATGATGTTTAATATAAACACTCTTGACTGGGATGACGAAATCTTGGATGAACTCAATATCCCAAGATGCATGCTTCCAAATCCTCGTCAATCAAGTGAAATCTACGGCGAGACAAAGGAAGATTTATTCGGCGGACATATAAAGATTGCGGGATCCGCAGGCGACCAGCAGGCTGCGCTCTTTGGTCAGACATGCTTTAAAAAGGGTGAAGCAAAGAGCACCTACGGAACAGGAAACTTCTTGCTTTTAAACACAGGAGAAAAACCTGTGGAGTCAAGGAATGGACTTCTTACGACTATCGCGTGGGGACTTGATGGCAAGGTGACTTATGCGCTAGAGGGTTCGGTATTTGTTTGTGGCGCGGTAATCCAGTGGATTAGAGATGAATTAAAAATGATAGAGCACGCTGCGGAGTCTGAAGACGTTGCAAAATCCGTTTCTGATACAAACAGTGTTTATATAGTTCCTGCCTTTGTTGGACTCGGTGCGCCGCATTGGGACGCAAGAGCGCGCGGCGCGATTTATGGATTAACTCGCGGAGCCGGAAGGGCTCATATAGTAAGGGCCGCACTTGAATCTATTGCATATCAGTGCCACGATCTTATAAAAGCGATGGAGGCAGATATGGAGCATCCTTTGTCGTCACTATATGTTGACGGTGGTGCGTCCGCTAACGATTTTCTTATGCAGTTCCAGTCGGATATTTTGAATCTAAAGGTTATTAGACCAAAGAGCGTAGAAACGACATCGTTAGGTGCGGCATATCTTGCAGGGCTTGCGACGGGTTACTGGACAGATCTATCTGATGTTGATGACAACTGGCAGATGGATAGGGAGTTTGATCCTGTGGTGGATGAAAAAGCCCGCGAAGAACTTCTCGCGGGTTGGCGTGATGCTGTTAAAAGAACGATTACTGTTTAGGGAAATATACTTTGATATTTGTACCTTCGTTCTCGCGGCTCTTGATTTCAATTTTGGCACCGGCCATATCTCTTAAACGAATGAGAACGTTTGTAAGTCCTGAAGATTTATGATCGGATGGTTTTTCCGATGTAGTAGCATTATCATTATTGTTTTTATCATCATCCTCAGACGATTGGATGATGATTTTATTTCCATTTGCATCGGTAAGATCGAGGGCGTTCATAACTTCAGTCATGAGCTCCATATTGGTTTGGGTTGTCTTGCCATTTAGAACGCTGCTATCGTCTGCGTATGTTCCAAAGACGCGATTTGCATCCTCAGAATTAAATCCTGTTCCGTCATCAGATACTTCTACCACATTGAAGTTTGCCAGAGCATAACTCTTTAGATAAACGGTTCCGCCTCCGACTTTCTTTCTTATGCCGTGCTTGATAGCATTTTCAACAAGTGGCTGAATGGAGAGTGGTGGAACGGTGAAGCCGTCTTCTCCTATTTCATAAACTACGGTGAGTCTGTCGCCGAGTCTTACCTTTTCTATTTCTACATAGCTCTGAATATGCTGGACCTCTGAGGAGAACGGAATGCCGTCTAGGTTTGTCATATTATCTACGTTTGCTCTCAGATAGTTTGAGAAATTATATACCATATCGTATGCAACTTCCGGATCGACTTTGATGAGCGTTCTGATAGACGACAGGGTGTTAAACATAAAATGCGGCTGAATCTGTCCCATCATAAGTTCGAGCTGGCTGTCGTGAAGCTGCCTTGTTACATTGGTTCTATCCTGAACTACAAGGAAGGTTCTCCAAAGAATGAAGGTGAAGTAGATGATTGCATAAACCGTCATACCAAACATGAAGAACATACTCCATTCAGTCCAGAGCTGATCGCTATGAAAAATAAACTCTACCAGACCTAGTGAAGGGAAAATGAGAGTTGAGAAGAACTCAGTTCTGTCAAGGAGTCTATCTGTTTTACTCTGAAGCTTTGATTCCTTTCCCCAGCCTCCGCGGAATAGGGAGTATGACGTGAGGAGCATAGCGAGTACACTCAAGATATATGCGAACGGAGTAATAAACTCAACGCTGTAGTCGATGAAGTATGATGATATTATTAGGAAAAGGTCTGCAACGATACATGCCCTAAATGAGAATAATGCGATTCTCTTGAATGTGTTGTTTCTGTAGTATGAATAGAGGAAAACAAATGGTGCAACAAACAAGAGACACATCAGTGAAATCCAATACACATAGATTGAATGATTGGGGAAGAGGCACATCTTTACACGGTTTATCATCCATATACCAAAGAAAAGGAATGCCGTGCCCATTGCTGTGTTGGTGCTTTGTTTGGTATGTCCTCTATAGATGAAGCTTACTATAAGAAGCAGAGCTCCGATTCCGCTTGTGATAATACCTAGGATTAGCCCCCAGAAACCCTGATCTCTTACAAAGTGAACAAGAGAATCATCTGCGCCGTAATAGAATTCCCCGACATAACCCGAGAATCTAAAGAACGGTTCTGATGTGGAAATGAGTTTTAATTCAATTGTCTTTCCTGCGTATTCCGGCTTTAAGTCTATTAGGCACCACTCGTCGCTTATGAGGTTGCAAAAACCTGACCAATCTTCGTTTGGATATGAGAAGATTAGTTCTCCGTCAATTCTAACCTGTAGCAACTGATGAAAGTTTCTGGAGATAAGTGCTGTATCCTCAGGGATTTCGCTTGGAAGTGTTTTTGTAAAGACCGCTGCGTCGGGGCGCCTTATTGTAATTTTGACAGGAAGCTCAACATTCTGAGTGGTGCTTCCGGAAACAGTAAGCGTCCAACCGTCATCAAAAGATGTATAGTGATTTTTATACTCGATATTTGTCTTGTTTCCGTTAATCAGAAAAAACCCGGCCACAGACAGTGCGAGCATAAAGAAGATGGTAATCCATATAATCGCTATTTGTTTTTTGGATAGATTCATAGGTGTATAATAACATATTTGTAACACCTATTCAAATGCAAATGCAACAGTTAGAAGGTTTTTAAGATTCCTTCATGGAGCATTGGAACGAACGTTTCATCAACCATTCGGTCGATTTCTTCTTCTGTCATATTCTCAAAGATTGCCCTTAGACCAAGAAAGCTTGAGATGCCCATAAGAGCATAAGAAAGGGTAGTATAGTCGCTATTTTTTAGTTCGTTCTGATCGATTAATAGCTGACTTTTGTAGCTTTCCGCAAAAGAAACATAATAATCCTTAAAAAGCTGCTTATCTACGGAGAGGCTGCCCCAAATAATACTATAGAATGTAGGGTCCTCAACAGCTAGCTTGATAAAGGTTTTAATTCCCGTACGTTCGCGCTCTTCACGTGTTTTGCAATCGGCTATATCCTTTGCAATTCTGCGCTTTATGCGCTTTCCGTAGGATTCAACAAGATATCTGTATACATCGGTTTTTGTCTCAAAATATATATAGAATGTGCCGACGGCAGTATTGGCTTCGTGGCATATATCGGATATGGAAACATCAGAAAAACCGGACTTTGCAAAAAGCCTCTCAGCAGAGTCAACTAGCACATTAAATTTGTCCCAACCCTGTTGAGTTTTTGGGAGAAAAACGCCCTTGAGCTTTGTTTTTTCTTTGTTTTCTAACATTCCAATTCCTTCAATAACCATTCCTAGAGTTAGCTAACAATATGAGAGTATAAAACCAAAAAAGGCAAAAATCAAGAGGAGATATTGAATTGTGAGAAAAATATGAATATTCTTCACTTCGTTATTGACAGAGGTGAACATTACTCATATAATCAAAACATGAACATGATTCATGTTTTTGACATGAATTTTGTTCATGGCTGGTCAGTGGTAATTTAAAACTCATATAAAGAAAATTGGAGGAAGAAAAAATGAGATTGGAAAACAAGGTGGCAATCGTTACAGGTGCAGCAAAAGGTTTGGGAGCAGCTATGGCACAGCTCTTTGCTGACGAGGGAGCTAAGGTTGTGGCAGTCGATATGGCTGAGCTTACATACACAAAGGACAACGTGGAGTTTTACTCTCTAAACGTAACGGACGGAGAGGCATGCAAAGCTCTGACGGACTATGTGCTCGAAAAATACGGCAAGATAGATGTCCTCATCAACAACGCAGGCATTACAAGAGACGCGCTCACAACAAAGATGACAGATGAGATGTGGGATCTCGTAATAGATGTTGACCTGAAGGGTGTTTTCAATCTCACACGCTATGTTGGACCTGTAATGGAAGCTAATGGTGGCGGAAGCATAGTAAGCATCTCCTCGGTAGTAGGTGAATACGGAAATATCGGACAGATCAACTACTCCGCTGCAAAGGCAGGCGTTATCGGAATGACAAAGACATGGGCCAAAGAATTTGCTCGCAAGGGAGTTCCGGTAAGAGTAAACTGCATCGCGCCTGGGTATACAATGACTGACATTCTAAAGACAGTTCCACAGGAGCTTCTCGACAAGTTTGCAAAGATGACTATGCTCGGAAGACTTGGTCAGCCTGAAGAAATTGCAAAAGCAGCTCTCTTCCTCGCAAGTGACGATGCGTCATATATCACAGGACACACTTTGTCTGTAAACGGCGGAATGAGACTTTAATCACTAAGGAGGCTAGCTATGGATCATGTAGGAATAGTCGGAACCGGAATTTACCTTCCGGAATATGTGATGACAGCCAAAGAAATCTCTGATGCTACAGAAGGCAAGTGGAGTGAAGAGGCTGTTTATCAGAAGCTTGGAATCAAGCAGAAATATATTCCTGGACCAAACGATGGAACTCAGGAGATGGGAGCAAAGGCCGCGCTTAAATGCCTAGAAAACACAGGCGTTGATCCACTCGATATAGACCTCATCCTATGCATGGGTGAAGAGTGGAAGGAATATCCTTTGACGACATCGGCTCTATATATTCAGGACCGTATCGGTGCTGTTAACGCATGGGGAATCGATGTGCAGAACAGATGCTGTACATGCGTTGCGGCCATGGAAATCGGAAAAGATATGATCCTGGCCGACAAGAGAATAAATACAGTTATGGTTGTTGGCGGTTATAGAAACGGAGACTTTGTTGACTTTAGAGATAACGACATGTCCATGATGTATAACCTTGCAGCAGGAGCCGGTGCAATCATATTAAAGAGAAACCTAGGCAAGAACGTTCTCTTGGGAAGCAGAATTATGTCAGACGGTTCGCTTTCTAGAACGGCAGGAGTAGAAATAGGCGGAATAGCAAATCCGTTTACTCCGGAAAACGTAGAGGAAGGATACCACTCGCTCAGACTTCTGGATGCACAGAAGATGAAAGACAGACTAAACGAAGTATCCATGCCTAATTGGTATCGCTGCATAGACGAGAGTCTTGAGCAGGCGGGTCTTAAGAGAGAGGATATTGATTATCTGGATATCCTTCACATCAAGCGTTCAGGACATCTCGGTATGCTCACGGACCTAGGGCTCACAGAAGATAACACGGTATATCTTGAAGATTACGGACATATTGGTCAAGTTGATCAGATTCTATCATTGGAGCTTGGACTCGAACAAGGCAAAATCAAAGACGGCACCGTTGTATGCATGATAGCAGCAGGAATAGGCTATGCATGGGCTGCCAATATAATCCGTTGGGGGAAATTCGAATGCTAGCAACATTTGTTTCAATGCTATGTAGCTCCATACTTACCATATGCATTACATGCCTATCTGCATTTGCGGTTACGCTGATTTTTAAAACTTCAACGACAACCAATTTTGCGCAAGGTTCCATTGCTACACTGGGATGCTATGTTACAGCAGAGCTTTTTAAGCGCTTTGGCTTTCCTGTGTATCTTGGAATAATCCCGGGCGTTGTTGTGGGAATTCTACTTGGACTCTTTGTTGACGTCGTTATATTCAGAAACGGTAGAAGTGTAAATCCGGTAGGTAAGCAAATTATAACAATGGGTCTTGTTTCCATAATATTTGGTGGCATTCCACTCATATTTGGAAACCCGGAATCAATTCCGTTTGAACCATTCTACAATGCGGTCGCAGTCGGTGAGTCGCCGAATATCTTTATTCCCTTTGGTTCATCGTCGCTCGTTGTAACCAAGCACTCACTCGTGTCGCTTGCAATAACAATTGTCGTTCTAGGCGTTTTGTTCTCTCTGATTAAATTCAGCAAATGGGGACTCGCTGTTAGAACAACTGCATCAAGCGAATCTACAGCAGAGCTCATGGGAATTAATACTCATGTGATAACTGCTGCATCCTGGGGAATAGCAGGAGCGATAGGAGTACTCGCGGCAGTAATGTATGCAGGTGGTGGAGCAAAGATTGGCGTAAGCTTTATGACGACAATCCAAGTAAACGCATTTCTTGCAGGAATACTCGGAGGATTCTCAACATTCTACGGACCGATAGTCGGTGCGATATGCATTCAGGTTGCTGCAACATGCGTAGGATTCCTTGCGGCGTTT
The DNA here is from genome assembly GCA_017445315.1 of Bacillota bacterium. Lineage (GTDB taxonomy): Bacteria > Bacillota > Clostridia > Peptostreptococcales > Anaerovoracaceae > Eubacterium_B. The sequence goes on from JAFSUI010000018.1 coordinate 19,077, forward strand.
CCGGGTATGTCCGGAATCACCCGTTGGAATATGGTTATAGTCTATGCGCTTATGCTTCTCGTGATCCTTATTAAACCACAGGGACTCATGGGTAAGCCCATAGTCAAGAAGGTATAGGAGGTAGTTATGGGAAACGATAGATTAAATAAAACCTCCTTACTAAAGCAACCTTTGGTACAGGTCGCGGTTTTCTGCATCGTAATGATAGGGCTTCAGCTCCTCTCGACTGCAGGCGTAGTTCCAAATTCAGTAATCTACGCATTAGGCAATACTTTGATATATGCGATTGTTGCAATCGGATTCTGCTTGCTCCTCGGATATGCAGGACTTGCATCACTTGGAACTGCAGGTTTTATCGGAGTAGGTACATATATAGCCTATTATATGATGGGACAGCTTGAACTTCCGTTCATAGTGGCATTTCTTGCGACAATTATTGTATCGGTGATTCTTGGAGTAGTAGTAGGATTTATTTCACTAAGAATCGAAGGAATATATCTTGCGATAATGACTCTTGGACTTTCTGAGACTATTAGAAATCTTCTTATTGCGCTTAAGCCGACAATCAAATTGGAGTTGGACAAAATCAAACTCTTTGGAACAAAGGTAGGCGATGTCGGTAGCTATTATCTGATACTCGCAGTATTTGCTGTTCTTATGGTACTTGTTGCAAATCTTATAAACAGCCCGACAGGAAGAGCGGTAATCGCAATGAAGAACTCAACTTCTGCTGCGCAGGCAATGGGAATATCGCTGATGAAGTATAGACTTCTTGCCTTTGTTATAGCAACAGTATTTGCCTCAATCGGCGGCGTACTTTATATGTTCCACGTCAGAACAATAACTACAGCAACGTCATCACTTCTTACGTTGACGACATCTCTTAATATACTCGGTGCTGTCATAATCGGAGGAGCAAAGAGCCTCTGGGGAAGTACCTTTGGAATACTTATCATCTACGGAATTCAATCAATTTTCTTAAGCAGAATAGATTTCTTTAATAAGAACCCTGCATTCATAACAATGATTACGGGTCTATTGATAATTCTTGTAGTAATGTTCTTCCCGGGTGGATTTGCTCAGATAGTACTGGAGATAAAGACACGTATCAAAGGAAGACGCGCAAATAAAATGCTTAAGCAGAATATAGTTAAGGAGGGTGAGAACAATGGCTGAAACAATCCTTAACGTAAAAGATCTCTGCATGTACTTTGGCGGAGTTAAGGCTGTAGATGGACTTTCCTTTGATGTGAAGGAAAAAGAAATTCTTGGGCTAATCGGTCCAAACGGTGCAGGAAAGACAACAGTGTTTAACTGCATAACACAGTTCTATAAACCGACATCAGGAGAACTGATTTTCCAAAACAGAGAAGGAAAAGAAATCTCTCTCAAGAAGGAAAAGGTTCACGATATGATTCGTCTAGGCATAATAAGAACCTTCCAGAATGTAGAGGTAATAAAAGAGCTGACTGTGCTTGAGAATCTTTTGATAGCCGGTCATACACTGTATAAATGTTCCATACCCGGACAGGCATTTCATCTTCCTAAACTTAAAAAGGAAGAGAGGGAAATCGCAGACAAGGTAGATGAGGTCCTAAACTTTATGGGTCTCATGGAATATAAGTACAGGTATGCGATTGGTCTTCCTTACGGAATACTCAAGAAGATAGAAATAGCAAGAACGCTCATGTGTGAGCCAAAGCTGATAATCCTTGATGAGCCTGCTGCAGGACTTAACGATACGGAGACCGCAGAGCTTGCAAAGATAATCAGAAGAATCCGAGAGGAATACAATTGTGCAATTCTTCTTGTAGAGCACGATATGGGACTAGTTATGGATGTATGCGACAGAATCTGCGCAATCTCATTCGGTAAACTCCTTGCAATGGGAACACCGGAGGAAATACAAGAGGATGAGCAAGTTAGAACTGCGTATCTCGGAAACCGAAAGGAGGGATAGATATGGCATTACTGGAAATCAGGGATTTGACAGTTAGCTATGGTCCCCTCAAGGCGGTTAAGAATGTAAATATAGATGTAGAGAAGGGACAAATAGTGGCGCTCCTCGGAGCCAATGGTGCAGGAAAGAGTTCTACGCTTAAGGCCATCTGTGGTGTAGCCCCCAGGCAGGGAGGAAGCATAACTCTTGATGGTAAACCTCTAAGCAAAAGACCTTATGAGATTGCCAAGCAGGGAATCGCAATGTCGCCCGAAGGAAGGCAAATCTTCTATGGTCTAACTGTAGAGGAGAATCTAAAAGCAGGAGCATACGTAGTGAAATCAAAAGGCGCCATGCATGAAAGTATGGAAGGAATCTACGATATGTTCCCGGTGCTTCGTGAAAGAAGGAAGCAGCAAGCAAGTACACTCTCCGGTGGAGAGCAACAGATGCTTGCGATTGGAAGGGCGCTAATGTCCGAACCAAAGGTGCTGCTTTTAGACGAACCATCGCTTGGACTCGCACCTCTCATCATAGAAAATATATTTGAGACACTTAAGAAAATTAGAGAAGAGGGAACAACGATTCTCATAGTTGAACAAAATGCTCTTATGACGCTTGAGATAGCGGACTATGCATATGTGCTGGAGCTTGGAGAGATAAGCATGCAGGGACCTGCATCTGAATTGATCCACGAAGAAAGCCTGGTAGAAGCATATCTCGGCGGTAAGAAATAAATTAGTTAAGGTATTTAATCGCGAGAAGCGATCTAGTGGAAAATTAAGGAGGAATGTTATGAAAAAGAGAATGTTGGCGATAATTCTGATCTTCGTGCTCGTGTTCTCACTCGCAGCATGCAGCAAGACGGAAGAGCCGAAGCCAGCCGAGGATCCAGCTACTGAAGGTGGCGAGGAAGAAGGCGGAGAAGAAGGCGGAGAAGAAGAGCCGAGCGACGAGCCGGAGGGTGGCGAGGAAGCACCGGCTGATGTTCAGGGTGTAACAGATGACAAGATTCTTGTCGGAAATACTGCCGCAACATCCGGCGCATTTGCAGGAGTTGGTGAACCGTTCAATGCCGGTCTTCAGGCAGCTCTAAAGGTCTATAACGATGCCGGTGGATTTAATGGCAAGGTTGTAGAACTTGTTCACTATGACGATGGTTTTGATGCAGCTCAGGGACTTACCTACACCAAGACACTCGTTGAGGACGACAAAGTATTTGCTATCGTAGGTCACTTCGGAACCAATACCGTAGGTGCAACACTTGATTATCTGAAGGAAAAAGGAATCCCGATGACATATGCTGCAACAGGTATTTCCGATCTTTATCAGGAAGGCGCTACAGGAAATGATGCATGCATATTCCCGGTACAGCCGATTTACGACGCAGAAGGAAGAGTACTTCTTGCAAGAGCTCTTGCTAAGGACGGAACAGGCCTTGGCGGAACAAAGATTGGTGTAATTGCTACTACAGACGATGCAGGAAACGGACTCATTGCAGGTGTTAAGCGTCAGGCTGAAGAGGGAAGCTTTGATATCACTTATCAGGAAGTTGACCCTGCAGCAACAGAATACACTGCAGCACTTACAATTCTTAAGAATGCAGGTTGCGACGTTGTCATCGCTTGCATGAACCAGGCTCCATTCCAGAACGTAATGGTATCCATGCGTGACATCGACTACAATGCAAAGGTAATCACATCCTACGTATCTGCATCTGCAGCATTCCTTAGCCCGCTCGTAGAAAACGGCGCTATCACAGCTGATAGACCGGTATATGCTACAGCATGGCTGGATGTTACAACAGAAAAGGGTTACAATGAGATGATGGAATTTGCTGCCGGACAGCTTGCTTGGGAAGCAGAGAATGGAATTGATGCCGCAAATACATATTCAGTAAACTCCTATGCTATGGCAGGTTGGGTTGCTGGTAAGCTCTTTGTACACGGACTCGAAGAAGTTGCTGCAGCAGGAAAAGATCTGACATGGGAGAACTATATTGCTGCTATGGAAGGATCCCCATTCAACGTACCAATGGGTGGTGAAATCGATTACGCAGGCGGAGACAGACTCGGTATAACCGCTCTTGCTCTTAACACAATCGGTCTTGAAGTAAATCCTGAGACAGGACTTTGCGATCTGCTTCCTGTTTCCCCAATCATGTCACTTGATGAGGTTTGGGCAGCACAGTAAGTCGCACACTATTTAGAATTTTTTCAGAGAAAGGGATGTAAAATGGCTAAAACTATTACTATCCAAGAAGCTCTGACACTCGTTAAGACCGGTGACTATATTGTCACCGGTCTCGGCGCAGCCGAAGGCAGAGAATTTATGACAAATCTGCATACGATTGCAGACAGAGTAAAGGATGTTACAGTTACAAACTGTCTTCCGATGGGAAATTATGAATTTATAACCAATCCGGAGCTAAAGGACAGCTTTATTACAGAGGGTTGGTTCTTTACACCCGCACTTAGAAAGGCGAGTGAGGCAGGTTGCAGGATAAGCTATATTCCTAATCATCTGCATCTGGCTGCCTTTAAGCGTAATTGCTATAGGACAGCCGACATCTACGTGGGAATTGCATCCACGCCGGACGAGCATGGATTTGTATCACTTTCCACGAGTAATACTTATGAGAAGAGAGTAATAAAAGAAGCAAAGCTTGTAATTTTAGAAATAAATCCAAATGCACCGAGAACATACGGCGATGTAGAAATGCATATTGACGATGTGGATTATCTGGTTGAGGTTGACTACCCAATGCCTGAGCTCGGTGATGTTGAACCGAGTGAAAAGGACATCGCAATCGGAAAGATAATCGCCGATATGATTAACGACGGCGACTGCATTCAGCTTGGAATCGGTGGAATTCCTAACGCTGTAGCAAAGAGCCTTACCGGTAAAAAGGACCTTGGTGTTCACACCGAGATGATTACTTCTTCCATGGTTACACTGGCAAAGGCCGGAGTAATAAACGGAAAGAAGAAACAGCTCCATCCAGGAAAAATGGTTGCTGCCTTTGCTATGGGTCCCAAGGAATTGTACGATTATATAGACAACAATCCATCCGTAATGATTATGGACGGCGCCTATGTAAACGATCCCAAGACCATCGCTCTTAACGACAACCAGGTTTCAATTAACACAACGATAGAAGTGGATATCACAGGACAGTGCTGCTCGGAGAGTATAGGCTCACGTCAGTTCTCGGGAACGGGCGGACAGTCCGATACCGCAGTAGGCGCACAGGACAGCAAAAACGGAAGATCCATCATCGCCCTTTATTCCACAGCTATGGTTAAGAATCCGGAGACGGGAGAGAAGGAAGAGGTATCCAAGATTGTTTGCCAGCTTAAGCCCGGCGCAGCAGTATCTCTATCCAGAAACGATGTTGACTGGCTCGTAACGGAATACGGTGCTGTTAACCTACGCGGAACAAGCCTGAACGAAAGAGCAAAGAGAATAATCTCGGTTGCTCATCCGGATTTCAGAGATCAACTTACCGAAGAAGCAAAAGAACTCGGAATTCTTTGGAAGTAATTTTGAAAATGCATTGGTGCAGATGAGGAATTAAAATGGCGGAATTTCTTTTTGATGACAAAAAAGTCTATTATGAAATCCATGGAGAAGAGGGCGAGCCACTCATTCTCTTGAACGGAATCATGATGTCAACGGCAAGCTGGGCTCAGTTTGTGAAACCTCTTTCTAAAGGAAGAAGACTTATTCTGGTTGACTTCTTTGATCAGGGCCAGAGTGCAAGGCTTGAGGCAGGATACGACCATAAGATTCAGATTGAGCTTATTGAGGCTCTTGCCAAGGAACTTGAGAAGGAAATCGGAGTGAGTTCCTTTAATCTCTCAGGCATCTCATACGGCGGAGAGGTTGCGCTTCAGTATGCGCTCGCTTATCCCAAACGCGTCAGAAGGCTCATTCTTGCAAATGCCGCTGCACGCACTTCATCCTGGCTAAGAAACATCGGAGACGGTTGGAATGCCGTAGCGGAAAAGGGTGACGGAAGAGCATATTATTTGACGGCGATACCTGTAATCTATTCTACGAGATTCTTTGAGGAACGCGCGGAGTGGATGAATAATCGTGAGAGCATTCTTGTTGATTATTTCTCCAACAAAGAGGTCTTGGATCGACTTATTAGGCTGACTGACAGCTCAAGGAATTTTGATGTGCAGGATAGGCTTGGAGAAATAAAATGCCCGACACTCATAATATCGAGTTCTGAAGATGCGCTCGTTCCGGTCAGTGAACAGTTAATCCTCCATGAGGGAATCAAAGGAAGCAATCACGTTACGATTAACGGTAGCGGACATGCAAGCATGTACGAATTCCCGGAGTCTTTCGCGACGCTTCTCGCAGGATTTGCGGATCTCGGAGAGGATGAGATTGTTGTATAATAGTTATATGTGAATGAGGTTCGCCTTTTGGGCTATAGGGCCTGTAGCGAAGAACTTGTTGGTTTATACAATAGAAAGGAGATGACGAGGATAAGCATGTTGGAAAAGAAATTTATTGATATTGGAAAAGAAAAATTGGCGTATCTCGATGAAGGCGAGGGAGAAGTAATAGTTCTTATTCACGGAAACATGTCTTCATCCGTGCATTTTACTCCGCTAATCGAGAACCTAAAGGATTCTTACAGGTGCGTTGCTCCGGACTTAAGAGGATTTGGTGACAGCAGCTATAACAATCGCTTTGACAGTTTGGATGAGCTTGCAGAGGACACCAAGCTCTTCATGGATAAACTCGGAATTGAGTCTGCGTTTATTGTCGGTTGGTCAACAGGTGGTGGCATAGGTCTAAAGCTCGCTGCAATGTATCCCGAGAAGGTCAAGAAACTCTTTTCAATCGAGGGTACAGGACATCGTGGATATCCAATCTTTAAAAAGGATGCAGCGTTCCAGAGCACAGGTGAGCCATACGCAACCAAAGATGAAATGGCCATGGATATGGTTCAGGTTGCTCCGATGCTTCCGATCTTTGCAAACAAAGATGCTGCAACAATGACAAATGTATGGAAGGCTTCCATTTATCTTGTAAACGAGCCGACACCTGAAGAGTCCGAACTTTGGATTTCCGAGACGCTCAAGCAGAGAAATCTTGTGGATGTTGACTGGAGTCTTGCGGTACTAAATATGTCTGAAGTGGATGGACCTTATTCAAAAGGTGACGGAAGCATCAAGCAGGTTAAATGCCCGGTAGCGCTTACAACAGGCGATAAGGATATCGTGGTTCCACCTGCGATGATAGAAGATAACGCAAATGCGCTCGGTGAACTTGCAACATTAATACGTTATGAAAACTGTGCTCATTCCCCACTAGTCGATTGTCTCGACACACTCACAACAGATATAAAAAATTTCTTCATATAATTCTCCATTAATATTGCATATATAGGGAAATGAGTAAAGAAAAGAGTGGTCCAATGTGAGATGGACCACTCTTTTTTAGTGTTAACGCTTGAGTACTTTTTTAAATTCTTCTATTACCGGAGAGATATTGGCGCAGCTCATAAAGCAGATTACTTGTCCTCGGTGCTTGAGGAGTTTATTAAGTGTTTCTGTGCTTATCTTGGAGCTGTGGTTAATCTTTTCTATTAGTGAATCGCTGGTTACACCTGGGTAGTCCGCCGGATCCTCTCTATCGCATTTGATGTCCATGATGTATGAATAATCAAACCCGTTAAATACCTCAGCAAAGGAGTCCATAAAGTCCCTTGTTCTGGAATAGGTATTCGGAAGGAATACCGCGATAAGTCCGCGGTCCGGATATTTTTGCATCGCAGCATCCAGAGTTGCCGCGATTTCCGTTGGATGATGGGCGTAATCGTCGATGATAATGGTTTCTCCGATTTTTGTTTCGTTGAAGCGCCTGACTGCGCCCGAGAAATTGATGAGTTTTTCTTTTACGATTTTCTTATCGACGTTATAGAGGATGGAAACCATGATGGCCGCGAGACTATCCAGCACCATATGCTTTCCGAAAACGTTTAATGAGAAGGTGCCGTAAAGCTCGCCTCTGAAGTATGCATCAAAGGTAGTTCCTTCGTTGGAGTATTCTACATTCTTTGCGACAAGGTCGTTTGACTCATCAAGTCCATAATAGAAGACCTGCTTGTCGCATTTGATTTTTCTTACGTTGGGATCATCTCCGCAGAGAACCAAATATTCGTGAGTTTGGTTTGCGAGGAGATTGAAATTATAGATTATGTCATCGAGGTCTTTATAGCATTCAGTATGCTCGAGCTCGATATTGGTTACAACAAGTGTCTCAGGATAGTACTCAAGGAAATGCTTATTGTACTCGCATGATTCAAGTATGAAAAGTTTATTCTTGGGGTCTGCATGGCCGCGGCCGTCTCCAACAAAGTAATCGCAACCGAATGCCTCATCCATGATATTTGAAATCATCAGGCTAGTTGTAGTCTTGCCATGAGTTCCCGCAACGGAAATTGTTTCAAAGCGTGTTGTGAGTGAACCAATCAAATCCTGATATCTAATGAGCTTAAGACCGAGCTCCTTCATTCTGATAATTTCCGGGTGGGCATCTTTGATTGCGTTGGAGAAGCAAACCATATAATCCTTGTCGGGAGTAAAAGATTGATCGTGATAAATCGTGATGCCACGCTTCTCAAGCCCGTCCAAGGTAAATTTATATTCAGTACTGTCGTCATAACCAACCACAGTATTTCCAAGATCGTGAAGTATTCCGGCCAGGGCACTCATGCCTGCACCTTTGATACCTAAGAGATAATATTTCATTTAGTTAAACTTCCTGTTTTATATTTTTTGTTGTTATGCGGCGGCTGGGCGAAGGTTATGTGTTGGTCCCGCGCGCGGATTATATGTTGTTGGCGTGCGCAGCTTATATGTTTGTGCCGCGCGCATACATAACATAATATTATATCATAAAATTGCTGATTAGTCCTAATTTATTAAGGATTAGGTGAGGGCAGGCCTAAAAGTCTGTGCCTGACAACATGCGTCACAGTTTTAATAACCGGCGGCGAGCTCGTCTGCGAGTGCGGCTAGCTGGGCGCGGTTCTCATCGGTTAGCGCAGAGAGAATCGTGACGTTATTTTCTGTGAAGGTGATTTCTTTAAGACTTTCGAGCTTTGCCTTCATGGCTTTAATTGCCATCGGTGCCCATGAGCCATTTTCTATGAGAGCAACCGTGCGCTTCTGATAGCTTCTTTCGCGGAGCATCTCTATGAACTCGCGCATAAATGGGAAGACGTCCGCGTTATATGTTGTCGTCGCGAGTACGAGTTTGTCGTAGCGGAACGCATCCTCGATGCATTCGTGGATGTCGTCGCGGGCGAGGTCGCTAATTGCGACCTTTGGTACACCGCGAGCGCGAAGCTCTTCTGCGAGAAGTTCTGCGGCTTCTTTGGTGTTTCCATAGACGGAAGTGTATAGGATGCATACACCTTTTGATTCGGGCTCGTAGGATGACCAAATGTTATAGAGGTTTAAGTAATAGTCGAGGTTTTTGTCTAGGTTGGCACCTAGGTCACCGCTGAGGGTACCGTCGAGGTTAGTGTCGAGGTTCTCGCCCAAGTTGGTGCCGAGCACCGGGCCGTGAAGAGGGCAGATTGTTTTAATGTCAAGATCAGCTGCCTTCTTGAGAACTGCCTGAACCTGCGCACCGTATTTCCCTACGATTCCGAAATAGTATCTTCTGGCTTCGCATGCCCAGCCCTCAGGGTCTTCCACGTCGAGCGCGCCGAACTTACCAAAGGCGTCTGCAGAGAAGAGAATCTTGTCGGCTGAATCATAACTCATCATAACCTCAGGCCAGTGAACCATTGGAGCAAAGATGAATGTAAGCTCGTGGGTTCCGAGACTTAGCGTTCCGCCATTTTCCATTTCTAGTTTGTTTGCGATTGCAAGGCCGGGGAAAAACTGCGAAATCATATTAAAAGTCTTTTTGTTTCCGACGACAGTTGCATTTGGATATGCGGCGAGGAAAGCTGCAATCGATGCAGAGTGATCCGGCTCCATATGATGAATTATGAGGTAATCCGGAGTGCGGCCTGCGAGAGCTTCTTTTAGGTTGGCAAGCCACTCGTCAGTCTTGTGCCGGTCGATCGTATCCATTACCGCAATCTTTTCATCCATGATGATGTATGAGTTATATGACATTCCAAGAGGCACCTCAAAATGCCCCTCAAAGAGATCGATATCGTGATCGTTTGCGCCTATATAAATGACGGAATCAGTAATTTTATTCATTGGATTTCCTTTCTGTAGAGATTGTTATTGGTATGGGAATTATCCGATTGTTTATTGTCGGGAGAATTCCCCTTTGTTTTGTATGTATGGGAATTTCCCCAAAGAAAATAATATCACGGAGGCATTGTTTTTGCTATATAAAACTAATATTGTTATTTAAAGAAAAGCTCGACCCACTGCAGGACTAGGCGGAGGGCCAGGGCTTTTTCTTTTTGTAAAACACTTGACAATTATATCGGAAGACGATATAGTATGTATATCGGCAGACGATATATCGTGTGACAATATAAAAGTGCGATAGTTATACTTTGCTGCGTGCGGCAGCAATAAACAGCGAGCGGTAGCAGACCGCAACGAGCAACAACAAGCGGTAGCAGACCGCAGCGAGCAACAGCAAGCGATAGCAGACCGCAGCGAGCAACAGCAAGCGATAGCAAGCAATAGTAAGCGACAGAAAAAAGAAGGAGGGATTTGATGAGTGAGAATCTAGTTTTGACGGAGGCGACATATTACATTCTGCTCGCGTTATACAGTCCGCAGCACGGCTACGGAATCATGCAGCAGGTGGAAGAGCTTTCACGAGGCAGGGTCAGGCTGGCAGCGGGAACCCTCTACGGAGCGCTAAACTCCATGACCGAGAAACAATGGATTGCGCAGCTTCCGGTCGAGGACGGCAGCAGAAAAAAGAATTATCAACTAACAGAGCACGGAATGCAGGTTTTGATGAATGAAATTGAGCGCCTAAGGGAACTCGTCCAAAACGGCGACGCGGTTCTCGGAAGAGAAGCAGGTGCAGGCAGCGTAAAACTCATAGAACATACAGAGAACATATAAAACAAAGCGCTTGTGCCACAGAAAAAAGGTTTTGACGGAGCAAAACCTGTGGCAAATGGACGAAAAGATGCTTTTGCCACGGGAAATCGGGCAAAGGACAGCATTTGCCACAGAAAAATGGAGTTTGAAGAGCAAAACCTGTGGCAAATGGGCGAAAAGATGCTTTTGCCACGGGAAATC
>JAFSUI010000019.1 GCA_017445315.1 Bacillota bacterium
CATAGGGTTTCTCAATACCTGCGCCGCTAAGAGCACTTCTGACTTCTTCCACCATTCTCGCCACATCACGGTCAACCTCGATGATGTCAGAGTATCCATATCCAGCTTTTTCAACCACTGCGATTCTATACTCATCTGCTAAAATACTATATAGCGCCTTAAAATCGTAAACAGGTGCAACTGTGGCGGAGCCTGACATAAATACCAAAGTCGGAGCTGCATTGGCATCACCCTCGGAATAAACGTGAACGGAATAATCGCCCAGATCAACCATTTGTCCATTGGGAACGATTCTGTCCGCCTCGGAATTAATGGCAATCTGATTGTAGATCGCAAGAACAGCAATAATTACAATCAGGACAGCAAATATAATTCCAATGATTTTTATTGTTTTCCGTATAGTCTTCATATCTTTAAAACGTGGTATCCTCGAATTCATCAAGGTCTAATTCAACCCTAATTGAATGGTCGATATGTTTTTGGGACAACTTAACAACCGTCTCCACTGTCCGATCACTTTCACCCGATGGAGCATAATATCTGGACCTGATAAAGTGCCTGTCTCCGATCGCATCCTGTATGGTTTCAATCTTCGGAGCCAGCGAATCCCGGTACCATGATGACAGATCAATCAAGATGGAATCCCTGCCGGTGATAAACTCAGAGGATCCCGCCTGAATCTTTTCCATCAGCTGACCGTAATAGCCGCTCCCACTCACACTGTCCAGACTACGCAGCCCTGCAAGGATCATCTGCATATCCTTTGATGTCAGAATTGTCCTATCCATGCGGTATCCGTCCATTATGCTGATACCCCCGCCAGTACCTTGTGCTGTACGGATAGGAATGCCTGCCTTACACAGATCCTCTATATCTCGATTTATTGTTCTTCTTGAAACCTCAAACCGTTCCGCCAGTTCAGGAGCCGTAGTCTTCTCTTCCTGCAGCAATACGGACAGTATCCCGATCAGCCTATCTACCTTCATTCCACTCACGCTCCGTATGTATCATATCAAACCAAACATGACAACTGTATGACATGTTTATTATAGCAGTAAAAACTTTTTTCTCCAACATAAAATCAGAGCGAAGAGGCGATACTACAACCTCTCCGCTCTTTTAATTTTCGTTTAGCCAAAGATCTGCCCCGGCAGTTTCAGCTTTTCCTTAGGCGGGAACTCTTTATCGAACTCATCCACATCTTCATCTTTCACATAATAGCCATGTGGAGTCTGATACACTCCGGTGATTTCATCAAGATATCCCGTGATCAGTTCCTTGCAGAGAAAGAATGACGAATCTGCATCCTCCGGCAGATCATGATAACGAATGCCAAACTTACTGGCATAGTCGAAACCACTCTTACCATAGAATCCGATATTGCCCTCAAAAAGGACAGCTCCGAAGCCCATTTCAGTTGCTTTCTCCAAAGAGTAATCCAGTAAAGCCTTACCGTAACCCTTGCGCTTCAACTCAGGAATTATTCCTATTGGACCCATTGTAAGAACTGGGATTTTTCTTCCGTCATCAGCTTCAATGATCGTTTTAACAAATATATTCTGCCCGATCAACTGACCGTCTTTCTCCATAACGAAATCCAGTTCTTTCACAAATGCCGGATCATCTCTTAGCACATGGATCACATAGTGCTCACTGCACCCCGGACGAAATACATTCCAGAACGCCTCCCTGACAAGGTTCTCAACTGCTCTGTAATCTTCGCTTCTCTCTAAACGAATCGTGTAGTCATTTGTATTCAATAGTTTTTCCTCCTTAATACTTGTAATCAATCTATTTGGACATTCGTTAAAGCTTTTCTTTGATACAAAGCTACCTTCTTATCCTCAAATTTTTACATCATTCGTTCTCTGATGTATTCTCAAACAGAAAAGAATCTATAATATCTTTTGCCTCTTTTACATACTGATTGTTCTGCCAAACTTTTATATCCCCAATAATATAGATACGATACTTAGCTCGGGTTACAGCCACATTTACAATGTTACTGTTAACAAACCCTTGAACTGCGTAACGTTCCTTTACTGTCTCATCACAGCCAAGCATAAATATAACTTCGTTAGCCTCTTTACCCTGAAATTTATGTACTGTACCTATATTTGAATACAACCATTCGCCAAACACTTTGCTTTTTGCCAATGCCGATTCTTTATTCCTATTTGCATATGTCCCAAGTGCACTACGAATCCCACTCACTACTTTTGTAAACGGAGTAATAATATACAGGCTCGGTGTTTTGGATCTGCTAAATGCTTCATCAACCATTCTGCAAACAATTTCCCCTTGATTTGGAACATAATGATCTCCACTTCCCTTTTCATGACCGGTAACATTAATCCACTGTGAATGCCCTGAAATGAAGGTTTTTATTTTTTCTTCAGAAGGAGCAAGCGTCTGCTGTTTCATAATTCCATTATATGAAATTCTGTTGGAAATATCATACATAGGAGAAACGCATCTTCTATGCACAAGAAGCGGGCACCCCACCCACTCCGGATAGTCTGTTCCCTTATCAAAAAAAGTCCCGAAGTGATTAATTATATCAGCACAACTCTGAACTGAAAGTGTCTTATCCTTATAATTTGAATATTCCGGTTCCGTATATGCCTCTTTTAGAAGTTTTAAATCATCCGTAACAACGGGCTCAACCTGCTTGGGATCTCCAACTATAATAGCTTTTTTAGATCTGAACAATGCGCCAATCGCCATCTGTGGTTGTGCCTGCCCTGCTTCGTCAATTACGAGCGTCCCAATTACTCCCGGCTCCTTAATATCTCTCAGTAGCCTTCCCACCGATGCAAATGTAGAAGAAACAACCGGGGTGAGCAGAAACAATGTATTAAATAATGATCCTATCATCGCCTCTTTATCCTCCGGGTGAAAACTAATCTTTTCTGTCCCGGATTCAATTTTTAATCCCCAATATTGACCGAGAATGCAAATGTTTTCTCTGCATGATTTTGAACTAAGCAGAAACTCTTTAGTCATTTGCAAAGCAAGATAAAAAAGTTTTTCCCTCTCCAAATTATATTCTTCCGTTGACCATGGATTGACTATTTGTGCTGATGTCGATATTTCTTCGTTTTCAGAAAGTACATTTTTTATATAATTCTCATCCAATATTTTTCCCGTATGCAATTCCCCCGCAGAAACATACTCTGAAACAAGTCTATCTCTTTTTTCCTGCGCAGCACTTGCCAATGCTCTCTCCCTATCAACAGCAGCTTTTATTTGCACTGATTTTTTCTGTAGTTCTGTTTTTTTCTTTTTTAAATCATCAATGTCCTTTTGGATGGAATCCAAAAACCGGGTTACATTATTTTTATCTGATAAAGTTTTAGCATATAAACCATTTTCGTCATTCAATGATTTTTTTACAGCCGTTATAGTTTCTAAACATTCCTGTGCTCTGGCTCTATATGTCTGTGCAAGTTCAATGGCAGAGTTATACTTTCCTTTTCTGAATATTTTGGTAAGCACTGATACAGAATTTTCAGCATCAGATGCCTGTTTTCGATAATCCAGTTCCTGATCTGAGTATTCCTTTACTTTTCGTTCAAGCGATCTTATTCTATGATCTATCTCTGCACATTTTGCCACAAGTCCCCGAAGGGTTTCTGTATTCTTTTCCTGCCGCTGCTGTGCACTATTGAACTCACTTTCCAAATTAGAAAGCTGTACTCTTATGTCTTCTTCGGATTTTCTCCCTTCCTGTTCTTTCTTCTGACATCTTATTGCTGCATTGTGTGCCTCATGAACTGCCTCTCCAAAAGCAGCAAGTATTGATTGAAGACGCTTGACTTTTTTATATTGCTCACAAAACGTCTCTCTCGTCTTTTTATATCTGGGAATTCTATCCTCTATAGATTTATTAGCCATCATAAAATCCTGCCATATAGGATTTAAGACATCATAATAAAATCCGCTTATATTAGCTTTTTTCCCAAGTGGAGCGGCAACAAGCCCCCATGCCTTGGCCGGCTCTTCATTATTTCCAAGAAGATTCCTTGCATACCCTGTGAAATAAATCTCCGGATACTCAGCATGACGTTTTATGTCCTTGGTATATATTTCTATTTTCTCTTTAGCTTTATCGGTAGAAAAAAAATTTCGAATTTCAGACAATCTATTTTGCAGCTCAATACTATCTGCATTCTGTCCGTCCATTCTTACTTTCAGATTATCTAATATTTCACTTTCCAGCGGCAGTTCCGTGGTTATATTTTCAACCGCGGCATTATTACAGGATGTCACGAGCACACCATAGTCACTTATATGCTCATCCTTAAACCTGTACCATTTGGGATAGTATTGTGAATATGCTCCCTTGAATTCTCCATGCTTAAACCTGACCCCGGCAAATGCATCATCAGGTTTATCATACCGGCTAAGTAATACAGCTTTTTCGACAATATTATTTGCTATAATTTCTTTAAGCAGTGTTGTCTTTCCAGTACCCGGAGGTCCGTTTACCGAAAAAATCTTTCCACTCTCTTCAAATATTCCGCGTGATTCATTAGAAACAGCGAAGTTAACAGCCACCTGCTGCATAAGTGCCGGCATATGCCTTGACGGCCACTTACCAATAGGGGCATTTCTCAAATTTAAAATTTCCGAAAATTCATTAAACAGCTCTTCTTCCGTTCTGGGTTTGACAAAGTCATGTCTCTTTTTTTCTTCCATCTTCTCATAGGGAGCACAAATATAAGATATCAAATCTGATAACATATCCCGACTGAAATCAAATGTTCCCTTTTCAATATACTCCTTAACCATTTTCAGGTCAGACGAGAAGAAATCATGACTTAACCCCATATAGTTGTCATCATCATATTTATCTTTTGCCTTGGAATCCTTAAACAACTGATACTTAACTCCTGTTTCTGCTTCAAAAGAATTTTCAGCAATATATTGCTGGTATTCTCCGGTCAGTTCATCAAATATCTTTTTTAGTGAAGCTACATTAATAGCAACCTCAGAAAATTCAGGAGTGTCCGATTTCCTCTCCCTGTTGGAATAGGTGTTGCCATCGGATGCCCCATCCTCAGAATCCACATTTTCCGATGTATCGCTACTACTGCCCTTTTCTTCTGAATCGAGATAAATATTAAAGAATTTCTTCTCAAGTCCTTCTAAAGCTTCAAAATATTTCTTTTCTGAAAGAGCATCCGAAATCTTTATGTTTCCTTTACCCGATACTTGTGACAGAGCCCATACGATGGTAGATAAAGACAGTGAATGCCGAATGTATACACCCTCATTGTTACATTGGAAACTCAAAATAGGTATATATTCTGCATTTTTTTCTGCCTGTTCAAGGTTAACTCCAAATTCACTTGCAAGCTTCTCTATGCATACCTGCCTTTTAATTTTCCCAATAAAAAAAGTTAGATTCCCCCAAGTGTTCATATCGCAAGCTTTTGCCTGATCTGAAATAATTGCATATATATCCTTTTCCCCTGTTATTTCATCGTAAACCGAAATCTGTTTTCTTCTGTTTTTATCATAAGCATCAGATTTCGTATATTTTATCAACTCTTGATTAAGGTTTCGTCTATCAGTAATGGTATCAAATGAATCTTGTCCTAAAAATTCGATGGCAAACCAATAATCTAAAACTTTACTCACTATGACCTTATCGCTCATACTTTGCTCCATTTTCTTACAGTCTGATTCATCTTTCCTTACACAACTGCGATTTCCTTAATAAATATTTTTATATCATCTGAAAATGCCTCATAGCATCCTCTATCGCCTTGACCTTCTCCTCCGGGCACCCGGGCTGTTTACTGTCAGGTGACTTCGGTTTGTTGTAATTCTCCCGTTCTATGATCCCGTGTTTCTGCTTCACTTGAGCTATATTCAAATTCGTTACATGCAGTCCATACTCTTCCTGAACCCAATTTCGAATTTCCTCATAGGTCGCCTTCGCCTCTGCACTAGTCAGGTCAAGCTCGTCCATATCCACATTTATCTCTATATGGTGCTTCGCACTTGAAAGTTTGGACAATAAACAAACCGTCTCCACATGCTTTGTCCACGGGAAATTATCGTAGGCTTTTATATATTTGGGCTCGTAGCCTGCGAGTTTAAAATCTTCTATGTCTGCTGCAAGGGTCTTGGGGTTGCATGAGATGTATAGGATTTCGGGTACGCCGTATGACGCGACTTTGTTTACGGTTTTTGTTTGTAGGCCCATGCGTGGCGGGTCTACAATTATTACGTCGGGTACAGGCAACGCGTCACTTACAGCGCCCGAATCGCCAACAGAATCACTACCCTCTGCGGCTTCAGTAAGTATCTTATAAACATCGCCCTTGATAAACTCGCAGTTTTTGATGTCGTTAAGTTCCACATTACATCTTGCAGCCTCTACAGAATCCTCAACTATTTCTACACCTATCACGCGCTCGGCTTCTTTTGCAACTATTTGGCTAATCGTTCCAGTCCCGCAGAATAAATCATAAACAACTTTTCCGGAAAGTTTCGGGATGAGCGCTACTGCCTCTGTATAGAGTTTTTCGATGGCCTCTACGTTAGTTTGGAAGAATGAGAATACATTGACTTTGAATTTTAGTCCACAGATTTCTTCGTAGTAATAGTCGCGACCAAAGAGTATCCTTTGCTCGTCGCAATTAACAGTGTCGGCGATTCCGTCGTTTATTGTATGCATTATTCCCACGATTTCATTATCCAGGGAAAGTGCAAGGAGCCCGTCCTTCCAGGTCTCAGCGTCAAATCCACTCAGTCTATCTGAATGCTTAGCATCGCTTTCCGATGATGTAGCAATTCCATCAGAACGCATAATATCGCTTTCCGATGACGTGACTATATCAACAAGAATCTCGCCTGTCCGCACGCCTCGCCTTACGATTAGGTTTCTAAGAAGACCCGTATGAGACTTCTTGTTGTAATGCGTATAGCCATGGGATGTGCAGAAGTCCAATGTAAATCTCAGAATCTTATTGAAGTCCGCAGGAACCAGCTGGCATTCATCCACGGTGATTATTGACATGAAGTTACCCTTCTTATGCATGCCGAGCTGGAGTTCTCCGCCTTTCACAAGGTCACCAAAGGTATATTCCATTTTGTTTCTGTATGCGTATCTGTAATCAGCTTGCGCACCTTGGATGCCTTGGTATATCGCGCTTATATCTATATCGTGAGAAGAAAAACATGACTTTACTTCATCATCCTTCTTTCCCAGCACATCGTCATAGTTCTCTCCATTATAAAGACAGCCCCCGCAAAACTCTCTGTGAGGGCATGATCCAATTATTCTTTCGCTAAAACTCTCCGAACCTATCATAGAATTCCTTCTTATACTCAATAAATCTATCTTCTTCAATCGCAGTTCTTATTCCTTCCATCATCCTCTCGAGGAAACGGATATTGTGAATTGAAATAAGTGTCGCTGCAAGCATTTCTTTGCTTCTAAATAGATGCCTAATATATGCTCTACTGTAATTCTTGCAAGCGTAGCAGTCGCACTCGGGATCAAGAGGACCAAAGTCACGCTCAAACTCAGCGTTCTTAATATGAATCTTACCGTCTGAAATTGTTGCAAGGCCATGACGGGCAATCCTTGTCGGCTGAACGCAGTCAAACATATCGATTCCGCGCTCGACACCTTCAAAGATATAATCAACTGTTCCAACTCCCATGAGATAGCGAGGCTTGTTTGCAGGTAGATAATCTACGCAGTCATCTAAAACTTCAATCATGAGTTCCTTTGGCTCTCCAACGGAAAGTCCTCCGATAGAGTATCCGGGAAGGTCAAGTTCAGCAATATCCTCGGCGCTCTTTCTTCTTAGATCCTTATAAACGCCACCCTGCATGATTCCAAAGAGTGCGTGCTTCTCAGGCTCGCTATGAGCTGCGATGCAGCGCTTTAACCATCTGGTTGTCATCTCCATGGACTTCTTAACGTAATCGTAGTCAGCAGGATAAGGTGCGCATTCATCAAAGGCCATTATTATGTCAGCACCGAGTGCATTCTCAACTTCCATTGCGACCTCAGGCGAAAGAAATTTTCTAGAACCATCCACGTGGCTTTGGAATGTCACACCCTCTTCTGTGATCTTTCTGAGCTTACCTAGGCTGAATACCTGAAATCCGCCGCTATCTGTAAGAATCGGCTTATCCCAATTCATGAACTTATGGAGACCGCCCGCTTCTTTTACGATTTCATGTCCCGGTCTTATAAAAAGATGATAGGTATTGCAAAGAAGAATCTCAGCACCGGTACCCGCAACCTGCTCAGGCGTAAGCGCCTTTACCGTCGCCTGCGTTCCGACCGGCATAAAGCAAGGCGTCTGAATATCGCCGTGCGGTGTATGCACAACTCCGCGGCGCGCCTTTGTTCTTTCGTCCTTCTTTTTTAATTCATAAGTAACGGCAGGTTTCACCGTCATATGCTAAACCTCCTTATAGTATCAGCATGGCGTCGCCGTAGCTAAAGAATCTATACTTTTCTTCAACGGCTTCTTCATACGCTGCGAGAATCTTTTCTCTATCGTAAAGCGCCGATATAAGCATTATAAGTGTTGATTTGGGCAAATGGAAGTTTGTGATAAGCGAATCTACTATCTTGAACTCGTATCCCGGATAGATGAATATATCCGTGCTTCCGCTTCCGGGTTTCAAAAGATATTTCCCGCTCGCCTCGTCTAATTCTGCAGCGCTTTCTGCCGTTCTTGTAGAAGTGGTTCCGACGGATATCACGCGTCCTCCGGAAGCAATCGTTTCATTAACAACTGCCGCAGTTTCCTCGCTTATAAAGTATTCCTCAAAATGCATATGGTGGTCTTCCACCGTATCCACCTTAACAGGTCTAAAGGTTCCTATA
Organism: Bacillota bacterium; assembly: GCA_017445315.1. Classification (GTDB taxonomy): domain Bacteria; phylum Bacillota; class Clostridia; order Peptostreptococcales; family Anaerovoracaceae; genus Eubacterium_B. The sequence continues at coordinate 8,867 of JAFSUI010000019.1, forward strand.
CCAACATGAAGTGTTAGATATGCGAGTCTAACGCCCTTCTCTTCGGCTTTTTTCAGCAGCTCGTCCGTAAAATGAAGGCCTGCGGTCGGAGCGGCAACAGAGCCATCAATCTTGCTATATACGGTCTGGTAATCTTCTCTATCTTCGTCAGTGCTCGGACGCTCAATATATGGAGGAAGCGGCATGGTTCCGATTTCTTCTAAACGCTCCATGAATATTCCATCATAATCAAAGCGAACATGTCTCGTTCCGTCTTCACCGTAGTCTAAAATCTCAGCGATGAGTTTATGTCCATCTTGGTTATTAAATACTACTCTATCGCCTATCTTTAGACGCCTTCCCGGGCGAACCATGGTTTCCCAGGTTTCACCTTCGCCATCCACTCTCTTTATCAAAAGAAATTCTATATTTGCACCGGTTCCTTCTTTCACTCCATAAAGGCGCGCAGGTATTACCCTGCTGTCATTCATAAGAAGACAGTCTCCGGGCTCTAGATAATCCAGGACATCATAAAAATGCCTGTGACTAATCTCTCCGGTCTTCCTATCGACCACCATGAGTCGGCAGGTGTCCCGATCCTTCACAGGCTTTTGCGCTATCAGTTCCTCGGGTAAATTGTAATCAAAGTCTTCAACTCTCATTTTATAATTAATCCATCTGATCAAAAATCGATTGCTGAACATCTCCTTCAGGAATGTTTTCATCTAGTGCTTCAATTTCTGCTCTCTTTGATTCAGGAATTTCTAGGCCCATATGCTGATATCCAAGCGATGTAACCATACGACCTTTTTGGGTTCTGTAGAGCAGGCCCTTCTGGATTAGATAAGGTTCATAAGCATCTTCTATCGTAACCTTTTCTTCACCGATGGAAGCTGCAATAGTGTCAATTCCTACAGGGCCGCCGTTGAAACGCTCTATAATGGTCGAGAGAATATCTCTATCAAGTTTCTCAAGTCCAAGTTCGTCAACTCCCATAGCGGAAAGTGCTTCTTTGGTGATATTCATATCTATATGACCTGAGCCCTTGACCTGAGAGAAGTCTCGGATTCTCTTTAGGAGTCTATTGGCAACACGAGGCGTTCCGCGTGAACATCTTGCCATTTCCATAAGAGCATCTTTGTCTGCGTTCATTCCGAGGAGGCTCGCGGAACGTCTTATGATTTCCGCAAGTTCTTCTTGGTTATATACTTCAAATTTTGATATAACGCCAAATCTATCTCTTAATGGCGCTGATAGACTTCCGGCTCTCGTTGTTGCACCGATAAGCGTGAACTTTGCAATATCAAGTCTAATGGAACGAGCTGACGGGCCTTTTCCGATTATGATGTCAAGCGCATAATCCTCCATTGCTGAATAAAGAACTTCTTCAACGGAACGATTGAGTCTATGAATTTCGTCTATAAATAAAACGTCGTTATCACTTAGGTTGGTTAGAATTGCAGCGAGGTCGCCCGCGCGCTCAATCGCCGGTCCCGAAGTGATCTTGATATCTACTCCGAGTTCATTTGCGATGATTCCGGCAAGCGTTGTTTTTCCAAGTCCCGGAGGTCCATAGAAAAGCACGTGATCAAGAGGCTCATGCCTCATCTTGGCAGCCTCTATATATATCTTTAGATTATCCTTGACTGCGCTCTGACCGATGAAGTCCTCAAGATGCTGAGGTCTAAGCGTAACCTCTTGTCTTTCTTCCATTGTCGTTGCGCTCGTCTGCGTAATGCGTTCGTCTTCTTGGAACATATCTTCCTCTTTCGTTATCCAATCCCAATTATTCTAAAAGCATCGTTATAGTTTATTGAAAACTCATAAACTGCGTTTTTTACAATTGCGCATTTATAGTTTCTTGAGTGCCTGCTTGATATAGTCTTCTACCGTAAGGCCTTCGCCCTTTATCTTACCGACGGCTGCGGCCGCTTCATTCTTGGTATAGCCGAGTGCGATAAGTGCGGAAACTGCTTCTGCTCTATCGTCCCCAATCGCTTCATCATCAATAAATACAGGTGCACCGCCATAAAGCTCCGCAAATGCTCCCATCTTGTCCTTTAGTTCAAGAATAAGTCTTTCTGCGGTTTTCTTTCCAACACCGTTTGCCTTGCAGATTGTCTTGGCGTCACCCGATGCAATTGCAAATCTAAGTTCGCTCACAGACATAGAAGACATGATGGACATTGCGCCCTTTGCTCCGATTCCATTAACGGTGATGAGAAGCTCAAACAGGTCGAGTTCTTCCTTTTCCATGAAACCATAGAGGCTAATATCGTCCTCTTTTACCTGCATGGAGGTGAAGACTTTAACCTCCGAGCCCTCCGGCATCTTGTAAAGTGCGGAGCCCGTCGGAACAAAAATCTTAAATCCAATTCCCGATGCATTTTCAATTATTACCGTTCCATCCACAAGAGGATGAAGAAAACCTTTTATATATCCGATCATTTATTTCTCCACGATTATCCCTTTATAATCCTCGTCCCACGCGAATGTCCGTGACAGATTGCACATGCCACAGCGTCCGCGGTATCGTCAGGCTTTGGCACTTCTTTGAGATTCAGAATAGATTTTACCATAGCCTGTACTTGCTTTTTATCAGCGCGACCGTATCCAACAAGCGCTTGTTTTATCTGAAGCGGTGTGTATTCCGCAACGGATAAGCCACCATTTACGCAAGCCAATATAGCGACTCCTCTTGCTTCTCCGACCTTGATTGCTGTCGTCTGGTTATGCGTAAAGAAAAGTTCTTCTATTGCTGCCTCCTCAGGCTCATACTGTGCAATTATGGAACTCAGCTGTGAATAAAGATGTTGGAGCCTTATAGGCATCTCAAGATCGGCATCCGTCGTTATAGAGCCGTAGTCAACAACATCAAAATGGTTCCCCTTCATATCTAACACACCCCAGCCCATTATTGCGTAACCGGGGTCTATCCCTAAAATTCTCATACCAAATCCTTTCGTACTTCTGTAATTTTATCACATGAACAGATGTTCGTCAATGTAAATGCATAATTATACTTACCTATTCGGCCGCACTATGTTATACTCAAAAAAAGTTTTCTATTTTTCTTTTTATCGGAGGCATTATGAGGTATTCCAGACAGAACAAAATTCTTGAACTCATTGCAAACAACGAGATTGAAACACAAGAAAAGCTAGTCGCTCTATTAAAAGCTGACGGCTTTGATGTGACTCAGGCGACGATTTCAAGGGACATAAAAGACCTTCAGTTAATCAAAGTTCTTACACCCACAGGAAAGTATAAATATGCAGTGAGCACACAACAAAACTCTCCTATCTCGGATAGATTTGTGAGGATTTTCCGCGAGACAATTACATCATTTGCTTCCGCACAGAACCTGATTGTCGTTAAGACGCTCTCTGGATGTGGACCCGCCGCAGGAGAAGCCATTGACAGCATCGGGCTTCCTCATGTTGTCGGATCTGTTGCCGGCGACAACACTCTTCTCATAGTAATCGACAAAGAAGAAAACGTAGAAAACATTCTTTCTATATTTAACAATATGCTTATCAAAGGCAAATAGGACCGATTCAAATGATTGAACATATTTCAATTAGAGATTTTGCAATAATAGAAAATACCGAGATTGATTTTTCAAACGGCCTTTCCGTCATAACCGGAGAAACCGGAAGCGGAAAATCCATCGTAGTGACAGCAATCAGCCTTGCACTTGGTTCAAGAGCTGATTCTTCCTATGTTCGTCATGGATCGGAAAAGGCTGTGGTAGAGCTTTCCGCAACAGTTAACGGAGAAGAGATTGTGATTTCAAGAGAAGTAAATGTCTCGGGAAAGAATCTATGTAGGCTTAACGGTCGCATGGTCTCCCTCGCAGAACTCTTTGATACCTGCAAATTAATCGCGGACATTCACGGTCAGTATGACAATCAGTCCCTACTAGACCCCGCATCTCATCTCGCAATCGTAGATGATTACCGCGCAGAAAAGATAGATCCAATCAAGAATTCTTATCTAAATTCATACAATGCCTACAGCGAGAAAAAGAAGGCATTAAACCAACTCCTTTCTGCAGAAGCAGACAATACGCGCAAGCTCGATTTTTATAGATACGAAATAAAAGAAATTGATGAAGCAAAGCTTGTGCCCGGAGAATACCAGGAGCTCAAGGACAGACTTTCACTTCTTCAAAACGGAGAGAAGATTTATGCTGCTGCAAATCGCGCCCGTGAATTCTTAAACGGTTCCTATGACTCAGGCGGTGCATATTCCCTACTCGGAAGTGCCCTTTCAGAGCTAGAAACAATCTCCGAGTATTCAAAAGAACTCTCAGATTCCAAGAACGACTTAAGCGATATTTATTACAGGGTTGAGGATTTAAATTCATTTTTGCGAGATATTTGCGAAGGCCTAACATTTTCTCCGCAGGAGCTGGATGATACGATAGCGAGAATCGCCCTTCTTGATGGGCTTATCAAAAAATATGCAAAAGCCAATTCTGACGATCCGACTTCAGAAATACTTTCATATCGCGATTCCATTTCCGAGAGTCTAAAGATGATTGAAAACTATGACGAAGAAAAAGCTCGCCTAACTAGCGAACTATCTGAAGCCGAAAAAGGTATGAATGAAAAAGCCGCTGAACTCACAGCGGCAAGACAGGTAAGCGCCCTAGACCTAACAAAGAAGATTAAAAACGAATTGGTTGATTTGAATTTTTCAGACGCCGAGCTTGAAATTGCATTCTCAAAGCAAGAGCCCTCGCCTAATGGTTTTGATGCCGCCGAGATTCTAATATCCACAAACCGCGGAGAACCTCTAAAGCCGCTAATTAAGACAGCCTCAGGCGGAGAGATAAGCAGAATAATGCTCGCCATCAAAAGTATCGCATCGGAATATGACAATATCCCTACTCTCATCTTTGACGAGATAGATCAAGGTATATCCGGAAAGACTGCAGCTGTTGTAGGAAAGAAGCTAAAGGATATTTCAAAGCATCATCAGGTTATATGCATAACTCATCTTCCGCAGATTGCGGCAGCAAGCGATACTAGTTATAGAATATACAAAGAGTCTGATGAGAGCAGTACGTACACTCATGTGGATAAGCTCTCCGATGACGAAAAGATTGAGGAAGTTGCACGGCTTATCGGCGGAGAAACTATAACGGATGCAGCGCGCGAAGCCGCTCGCGCATTAATAAACTAGTTTTATAGTCATCAGAGAGAAAGTTACTTTTTAATCAGTAACTTCACCTCTCTGAGACTATAAAAACAATTTTATTATTTGCCGCTAAACGGCTGCGGGATTCTGCTTACGTTTAGGTTCATCAGATAATCCGTGCAAGCTAGCTCATCCGCCATCTTTGCTTCAACATACGGCGCAAGATCTATCTCCAGTGGTTCAAGCACTCCTTCCATAATCTCGCCGATTTCGCTCGTCCTGTATATCGGAAGAACGTCTTCCATCTCAAGGCTTATATCTCCTTCGTCGATGTATCCAAAGTCTTCCTCAAATACATAAGCGAGTTCTGCGGCAACCTCCCAGTTGAGTAGATCTACGTCCTCTTCTATTGCAGGATCGACAGGAAGAAGTCTTCTCTCTGTATTGGTATATGTTCCGAATGCGCTTGCTGAACCTGTACCCGGAATGAATACATCGGCTACTTCTGCAGTCTCTGTCAGATAGATATCTGATACGCCGAGGAACTCCAGGTTTTTCCTATTCTTCATGAGACCTGCGCCTATCGGATCTTCACCGAATACGAACAGGCCCTTGATGCCTTCCATGGTCTCTATTCCTGCAACTATTCCCATGTCGATAAGTCCCTGAGAATTGTTCTTTGGCTTAACCTCAAGGATACCGTCTCTGGCTCCTCCGATATGTCCGGAGATTGCAGCCATGTCGGCAAGTAAGCCTGCAGCTTCTTCACTAAGAACGTTCTGCTGGAATACTATCATTGCCTTTTTTGCATTTGCATAGATTTCAGCAACTTCCTTTGCTTCCTTGGAAGCCTTGACCTTCTTGAGAGAATCAACAAGTTCATCATATCCTGTGAAGTCGCTCTTCTTACCCATATCGAGTAACGCCTTAACAACCTCGGCGAGGAAAGATGTGCTGTTCTTGATGTTGTAAATCTTGTGAGCAAATCTGTATTCGCTCTTAGCCTCTTCGGTATTAAGTGCGATTACCTTTGCTCCTGCTTCTGCAGCCTGCTTGATCTTATTCCAGATTACAGGTGTGCGCTTTTTGATGAATCCGGGAACAAGAATTACTTCTGTTGAAAGAAGCTCATCAATTGTATTTGGTGATGCATCAATTCCAAGAACATCAGCAAGTGCATTATGTCTATTGTTGAAGCTGAATACCTTTGCACCGATTACGTTTGCAAACTTCTTCATTACATAGGCTTCTTCGTTGGTATATCTATCGGATATCGCAACAGCTATTGAGTCCGCGCCATGTCTAGCCTTAACTGCCTCAAGACCTTTTGCGGCCATTATCATAGCATTATGATAATCTGTTTCTTCGAGTTCTCCACCGCCGAGTCTAATCATTGGATCTACAGCCTTACCCTCAAGATTTGATACATCAAATCCCCATTTGCCTTTTCCGCAGCAAATACCTTTGTTAACAAAGCCTTCTTTGTCCGGATTTGCCTTGATGAGCATATCGCCATAGGACTCAAGATCAAATGTACATCCAACGGAGCAGTTCGCACATGTTGTTACTGTGATATCAGTATCTAGCGGGATTTCCTTTGAAACGCTCTGTCTTTCCTGGAGAGCGCCAACAGGACAAACCGCAACGCACTGACCACAGGACTCACATGCCGTCTGAGTAAGTGGCTGTTCAAGCGATGGCTTAACTACTGTATCAAATCCTCTATGAACGAGGCCGAGTGCACCTACGCCCATAACCTCGTCACAAACTCTTACGCAGAGTCCGCAGAGTATGCACTTGTTCGGATCCCTTGCGATAAACGGATGATCGTCCTCAAACTCTACGAGGTTCTTTTCTCCCGCCATACGGTCAGGCTCTACGTTATAGATATTTGCATATTCAACGAGTTTACATTCATAGAAGTCGTGGCATCCACACTCAAGACATCTTGAGGCTTCCTTAAGAGCCTGCTCTTCGGAAAGACCGCCATAGACAACCTCAGTGAAGTTATTCTTTCTCTCTTCGGCTGTTAGTTGGTCAGCCTTTTCACGGCAGAGTCTTTCTCTATCTTCAAAGGTCTTCTCCGTAACGTCGGTTCTCTCTACATAGTACGGAGCTTCGTATCCGATTGCTTCGCCTGCGAGATACTGATCGATTGTGAGTGCAGCCTTATTGGCATCAGCGATTGATTCTACAGCGATAGAAATCTTGTCGTTACCGCAGTCGCCGCCTGCAAATACGCCCGGAATACTTGTCATATATGTTTCCGGATCGTATGCGATTGCACCCTTTCTTGTCTTATCAAGGTCAAATGCCTCCGCATTTACGGCCTGGCCGATTGCAAGGATTACAGTATCGACATCAATGGTCTCTGTCTTCCCTTCTACAGGTACCGGGCTTCTTCTTCCTGATGCATCAGGCTCGCCGAGTTTCATTACCTGAAGAACTATTTTCTTAACATGACCGTTTTTGTCTGCAACTATTTCAAGCGGATTCGTGAGGTTCTTAAAGATTACGCCCTCTTCTTCTGCTTCTTCAATTTCAATCATGTCTGCCGGCATCTCGTTCTTTGTACGTCTATAGATGTTATAGACTTCCTTTGCTCCGAGTCTTACAGCTGTACGGCATGCGTCCATAGCGGTATTTCCGCCACCGACGATTGCAACCTTTTTGCCTAGATTGATCGGCTCGTTTCTTACAACCTTTCTGAGGAAGTCGATTCCACCGATAACGCCTTCTGCGTCTTCACCCGGGCAACCAACGCCGGTTGATACCCATGCACCGATTCCAAGAAGAACTGCATCATGATCTTTTCTAATGGTTTCAAATGAAATGTCTTCTCCAACCTTGCAGTTGGTTATCATATCAACACCCATCTCTTCTATGATTGCAATTTCTGCGTCTAGAACTTCCTTTGGAAGACGGTATTCAGGAATACCGTAGCGCATCATTCCGCCGAGCTTTGGCATTGCATCATATATGGTTACATCGTGTCCCATCTGACGAAGAAAGTATGCAGCCGAAAGTCCCATCGGACCACCACCGATAATCGCAACTGACTTACCTGTTGATTCAGCGATCTCAGGAATGAACTGCTCATCTTCAGCAAGATCCCAGTCGCCCGCAAAACGCTTGAGCATTGCAATGCTGATAGGTTCATCAACTAACCCTCTTCTACAAGCATCTTCACAAGGATGTGGGCATACTCTACCAATAGACGCAGGTAGCGGAATCTTATCTTTAATAAGCTCGTTTGCCTTTTCAAATTCGCCGTTAGCGATAAGACCTACATAACCTTGGCAATCTGTTCCTGCGGGGCATCCCTTCTTACAAGGAGCAACGCAGTCGCCGTTATGATTGGTAATCAGAAGCTCAAGATTTGTTTTTCTGGACTCTATTACTCTTTCGGTCTGTGTCTTTACTACCATGCCCGGAGCAATTTCCGTGGCGCAGGCTTTTACGAGTTTTGGGTTACCCTCTACTTCTACAACACAAAGTCCGCAAGCTCCGTAGATTACGGTTCTCTCGTCATAGCAAAGCGTAGGAATAAATTTATCGTTTTCTTTTGCAACGTCCAAGATAGTCTGACCGGGAAGGCCGATAACTTCTTTTCCGTCTATATTAAGTCGAAACTCTTTCATGTCGGTCCTCCTTACAGTCTCTCAATGGCGCCGAAGTTGCAGTTGTCCTGGCACCTTCCACATTTGATACATTTTTCTTGATCAATCACATGCTGCTTTTTAACCTCGCCCTTGATAGCATCAACAGGACATCCTCTTGAGCACTTGGTGCAGCCAACGCATTTATCTGTGATGTTAAAGCTTATAAGCGCACGGCAGGATTTGGCTGTACATGTGTGATTGTAAATATGGTCCTCATATTCGTTTCTAAAATATCTTATTGTTGTAAGAACAGGATTTGGTGCTGTCTGTCCGAGACCGCACATGGAACCATCCTTTATCTTTTCAGCGAGTTCCTCTAGAAGCTCGATGTCTCCGTCACGCCCTTCACCGTTTGTGATGCGCTCTAGGATCTCTAGCATTCTCTTTGTTCCTATTCTGCAGTAATTACATTTTCCGCAGCTTTCCTTACGCGTAAAGTCGAGGAAGTATCTTGCCATATCTACCATGCATGTATCCTCGTCCATTACAATCATACCGCCGGAACCAACTATGGCACCTGTCTTGTTTATATCTTCGTAAGTTACAGGTGTTTCAACAAGCGAGGCAGGAATGCATCCACCGGAAGGTCCACCCATCTGAACGGCTTTGAATGCTCTATCATTTTTGATTCCGCCGCCGATTCCGTATATAACATCCTTAAGCGTCAAGCCCATAGGTACTTCTGCGAGTCCACCCTTCTTGATCTTTCCCGCAAGAGCAAATACCTTGGTACCCTTGGACTGCTCTGTTCCCATTGCACCAAAGGCCGCTCCGCCGTTTGTAATAATCCATGCAACGTTTGCAAATGTTTCTACGTTGTTTATATTTGTCGGCTGCTGCCAGTATCCCTTTGCTGCAGGGAATGGCGGCTTAAGTCTTGGCATACCGCGCTCGCCCTCGAGCGAAGCGATAAGTGCTGTTTCTTCTCCGCAAACAAAGGCTCCTGCGCCAGCTTTGATTCTGATATCAAAGCTATAGTTACTTCCAAAAATATTCTTTCCGAGGAAGCCTTTCTTTCTCGCCTGCTCCATCGCGATTTCAAGACGCTTGATTGCAAGAGGATATTCTGCACGGCAGTAGATCACGCCTTCTGTTGCTCCCATTGCAAATCCACCGATAATCATTCCTTCTATCAAAGAATGTGGGTCGCCTTCAAGTACCGATCTATCCATGAATGCACCCGGGTCACCTTCGTCGGCATTGCAGACGATGTATTTATTCTTCCCGGAGTTCTGTGCTGCAGCATTCCATTTGAACCATGTCGGGAAACCTGCGCCACCACGTCCACGAAGTCCGGATACCTTGATTTCTTCTATTACTTCTTCCGGTGTCATGGATGTTACGACTTTCTTTGTGGCTTCGTATCCGCCTACAGCAAGATAGTCTTCAATTACTTCAGGATTAATAAGTCCGCAGTGGCGAAGAACAACTCTCGTCTGCTTATCGATGAACTTCTTGTCGTCAGCAGAAATAGTGAGCTCTTTAACCGGCTTTCCACCCTTTATATGTCCATCAACTATTTCCTTTACCTTCTCAGGCTGAACCTGGACATAGCGCGTCATCTTGCCCTTGTCATCATAAATATCTACGATCGGTTCTAGATAGCATGTTCCAACACAGCCTGTTGTAGTAACTTCTACTTTTAGCTTTGCGGATTTTATTGCTTTTCTGAATTCAGCTTCGGTCTTCTTTGCTCCGGAAGCTATTCCGCAGCTGCCTTGTCCTATTACAACTCTCATAGCTCCCTCCTATTACTTCCTTGCGGCGATTTCGTCAAGAATCTTCACCGCTTTATCCTTTGTTAGGCTGCCGTAGGTTTCACTTCCTTCAGCAGTTTCTATCATCATTACAGGCGCAAGCGAACAGCATCCTAGGCATGCTACATAATTTAGCGTGAAGAGCCCATCCTTTGTTGTCTCTCCATTCTTAATTCCAAGATGCTCACTTACGGCTTCACCAATGGATTCAGATCCGTTAACGTGGCATGCAGTTCCCTGGCACATCATTATCAGATACTTTCCAATCGGCTGCAGTCTAAACTGAGCGTAGAATGTTGCTACGCCGTAGATCTTGGCCGTGGGTATTCCTGTACGTTCTGAAATATAGTTGATGGTATCAAGAGAAAGATACCCATAGATAGACTGTGCCTTTTGCAAGATCGTTATTAAGCTTCCCGGCACATCCGCATATTCAGAAAGGACCGGTGCCAATTCTTCAAACTTGACCTCGGCCTTTTTACTGGATTTTGCGCACATATTCCACTACCTCCAATTAAAAAAAACGCGTTTATAAATATACCCATTCATTATACATTCACGGGCAATTAAAAGCAAACTGCAGATGCAACATTTCCAAAGTAAAAACCCGAGTTTTTGGGGCTCGGGCTTTGCTTTCTAAACTTCGGCTATAATCATTTCCATTGCTAGCTTTCCTGTGAGGTTTCCGGTCTTGATATTCCTGTCTATTTCGTATATTTTTTTGAGAATATCCCTTATTTCCTGACGGCTCTTTCTTGCCGCAAAGGGCCTCAGCTTATCATATCTCCACTTCTGGAGTCCGAGCTTGCTCTGGATGACGCTCGGGATAACCTTTTTATCTAGCATTTCCCTTATTCCAAGCATCAGTTCAAACTGCGAGACCATTAAGCCTATCAGCCTATATGCATCATTATCCTCGTCCAGAATGCTGTTAAGTAGCTTGAACGCCTTATTTTTCTCACCCGCACAAAGATAGTTTATAAAGTCTATAGAGCTTGACTCTATATCTCCCTCGATAGTCTCCCTTGCGATTTCTGCGCTTACGACGCCAGTCGTGGAATCATCGATATCTGCCCTTGCGAGCGCAATCATCTTTGTTATGTCATTACTCAAGGCATAGAGGTCATAGTCGCTATCCCTGTTATAATATCCGGTCTCCTCAATTATGATTCTCATTACGTCTCTGGAGACATCAAACTTATTCGCCTTAAACCTCTTTGCAACAAAAGAACTAAGATCCTCCCTTGGAAGTCCGTCAAACTCATATACGCTTCCGCATTTTGAAATAGCAGCGGGAAGCTTCTTCTTTAGATTTACATCAAAGGCTTTGAAAATCAAAAGAGTGGTATCGGGAATGTCTAGTATGTACTCCGCGATTTTATCTGCATCTTTACCTACATCTCCGGTAAACACCTTGCTTCCTCTTACGACAACAAGACGTTTTTCAGAAAAAAGCGGAAGCGTCTCAGATGCTGCAATAACTGCATCCGAGAGACTCACGTCGGTAAGATCATCCTCATCGATAAAGGTACAGTCCATCGTCTTTGCAACAGGATTTATGTATAAGGATATAGCTCTCCCAACAGCCCAATCAACAAGATACTGCTCCCTTCCGTAAAACAGAATAACTCCCGGAAGTTTGCCACTAGCTAGGGCACTCTGTATTCTTCTATACGCATGTTCCTTCTGTTGCCACATACAAAAAACTTTCCCTCTCCGATGATTATACCTATAGCTCCATCTCTATCGGTTCTATATACAATTATACCTTGGCTTTGTAATTTTTCAATTACGGATGGTGCAGGATGACCATAGTTGTTCTTACCAACTGAAATCACCGCGATCAAAGGTGAAACCGCATTAAGAAACTCAGTCGTGCTACTAAATCTACTTCCGTGATGCGCAACCTTTAGAATATGGCTTTTTAGTTCATCGTTTTTGTAATAGTTTATCAAGGCCTTTTCACCTTCCTCTGTGATATCCCCGGTAACCAGAATGGTTATTCCTCTATCGCTGACTTTAAAGACCCTGCTATAGTAGTTCTCATCTTCGCTATCTTCGTATCCGGGAAGTGGCCAAAGTATTTCTATATATCTATCATCACCTAAAACTATTCTATCTCCGGCGACGCCGCGGGAAACGATTTCTTTTATTTCAAAAACCTCGGAGAGCTCAAGAATTCCAAGGAAGTGATCCGTATGCTCATGCGTAGAAATAGCCATGTCGATTTCTTTTATACCAAGATGCATAAGATATGGCTTAAGTGTTTTTTCTCCGACGTTATACGATGTGCTCCCTCCTCCATCGACAAGTATATCCATGTCATCCCAGTGTAGATGAAGAGAATCCCCTTGCCCGACATCGAGAAACACAGCATCCGCCATCTCTACCGGATTAAAAGAAATACTAATTGCAACAAGAATAGAAAAAGAAATAATGATTAGCATTTGAAATATCGCGCGGCGCCGGCTCCTCTTTCTTTTCACTTTATATTCTTCAGACGCACAAAAGAGCAATCCTCCAAACAAACCAAAGACTAAATAAAGCCTCGGAGATATGATTCCAAGAACAGAATCTCCGCTCATTAAAAGAGCTTTGTTTATATCCACCATCCATGTTCCAAGTATAGAAAGCGAAACGCTAAGATAATCTAGAAATAAAGCCGCCGGTTCTCCTCCCGGCAAAAGAAGCGACGACATCAAGAAAAAGAAGAATAATGCTACTCCAAGCGGAACATAGACTCCCGCAAGCGCTATCAGAATCCAGTTATTTATCAGCGAGAGAAATGCTAGGCGATTATAGACATAAATCGTATATGGAATAAGAAGAAGCTGGACCGAAACCATGGTAGCTATAGCAGAAAGAATATCCTCGCTTATATATTTTTTCTTAAAATGCTTAGTAGCAATTTTTTTCAGTAAATACATCACCTTTGGCTTAAGAAAGAAAATCCCGAGCATCGCAAGAAACGACATCTGAAACCCCGTAGAAAATGCAAGAAAGGGCCTGGATATCAGCATAAAATCAGACACCAAAACCAAGGCGCTTAAATGGTCAAAACGATGATTCAAAACCTCCGCGAGTTCTTTTAATAGAATCATCATAATTGCCCTCGTAACCGATACTGACCAAAGCGATACCGTTCCGTATATGAGAAAGACAATTATTACAATCAGTTTCTTTATAAATATATCCTTTATTTTTATCTTCTTTTCTAGCGCTTTATATGCCGAGTATATGATTCCGATATGAAGTCCACTCACCGCCAAAATATGTCCGGCGCCACCTTGCATAAAATCCTCTCTTATATCTTCCGAGATATTCCTTCCCATCCCAAAAAGAATTCCGCCGGCAAAGTCCCTTGCTTCGTCATCCGTAAAGCTATTGAGAAAACTCTCCCTCGCATAAAGGAGAGCTGACGTAAAGCGATGAAATATACTCGCATTTCCACTGATTTCTCTTATATCCGACGGCTTAATATTTCCATATCCATATATTCCGCGCCCGTATAAATACTTTCTGTAATCAAAGCCTCCGGGGTTACCCGATTGCTTTGGAGCTTCAAGATCAATAACAATCTCTATTTCCTTACCCAATATCCCATAATCCACTCGCTCGGACGCCTCATATATCCTCGTAAGAATTCGCCCGTCCTCCGTATCTAGAACAAGTTCTGTTCTATCATCCAGCTTTTCTATTCTTATTATCTGGCCTTTTACTATAAAATCTCTCTCTTTTAAGCCTTTTTGACCCCACTCAAGCGACAATATGCTTAAAAAAACAGAAATCATCCCCACCGAGAGCACAAACAGTGCTATTTTTTGTTCAAACTCAAATTTCCCCAAAAGAATAAAAGAAAAACACCCAATAATAGGCAAAATACCTAGTATCGGGTGCTCCATCGCAATATATAAGCCTAGAACCCTTTCCTCCAGAAGAATGCCTAGAAGCAAGGCAATCGACGGGATTATGAGCGGCCGCCTTGATATTTCCTTTTTATCCCAATTCACACAATAATATTACCATTATTTCCCTAATCTTACAATATCCTTACTTTATTATATTCCTCATATATATGCGAAGTTTATGGTATAATATCATTGTATGATGCTTTTTTCAGAAGCGAGGTACTGAGATATGAGTCAAGAAAAAAAGCCTATCGTTGATAGCCCTGAGGTAACTACCTCACCGACCTATCCCGATTGGCAAGCTTCAACAACAGTTTATAACCGTGGCGATCTTGAGGCAGCCGAAGCCCTTGATACCTCAGATAAGATTGTTATCACTGAGGTTCCTTTGGTGCGCAAAGAGAAACCCAGTTTTGATGTGCCCGAGAGAGAACCCCTCTCAAGGCGTAATCGCATAAAGAACAGAGTGGCTTCAGCTGGAGCCGCTAAAAAGGCTTCAAGCGGCCCATCAAAGAAGAAAACAACCGGAGAATCAAAGAAAGCCATAGCTGCAAGCGCTGCCGCATCAAAGGCAGCTTCAGAAGCTCCAAAGAGAAGGAAAGACCCTTCGGACACCGAAAAGAAGCATAATCCAAAGAAAAAGAAGAAAAAAGGCCATCCTATTATCAAGTGGTTCTTCCTTCTTATGTTCTGCGCATGCCTCTTTGTCGGTGCTGCTGTTTTCTATTATGTCTATACGGTAATCTCCGAGACTCCACCAATAGATCCAACAAATATCGCAGACAAGCTTAACGAGACATCCGTCATGTATGATGCCGACGGCAACGAAATGGATGTAATTTTCTATGGCGCAAACAGAGAACTGGCGACTATAGATCAAATGCCGAAGCACCTCCAGGATGCCTTTATCGCAATTGAGGACAAAACCTTTAGAACCCACCATGGTTTCAACATCACCCGTATCATAGGCGCTATAGTTGAATCCTTAAGAGGTGGCGGACAAATCAGCGGTACGAGTACTATCACACAGCAGCTAGCTAGAAACGTATTCCTTACCGAAACGCAGTTTGAATACAGCATCAAGCGTAAGATTGCAGAAGCATACTACTCACTAAAAATCGAGAAGGCCCTCTCCAAGGATGAGATTCTTGAGGCTTATTTAAATACTATCTATTTTGGTTACGGTAGCTGGGGTATTGAGACAGCGGCACAGTCCTATTTCGGAAAGAGCGTTAGCCAGCTAACCATTGCTGAGTCTGCTGCCCTTGCAGTACTTCCGCAGCTTCCTGATGCATATCAGCTTGTCAACTTTGTTGAAGGCGGTACAGCAGAACAGTATGCGGATATTGCGCTAAAGGAAACATCTGACGGCGTCTATATCGTTAACGATGTAAGCCGTGAAAGAAGACGTATGTGCCTTGGACTCATGCTTGACCAGGAACTGATTACACAGGCCGAATATGATGCAGCAATTAGAGTTGAACTTAAGGATATGCTAAATCCTGACTTTACAACCTATAATACCGGACCTGCTACCTATTTTGCCGACTACGTAATTACGGATGTAATAAATGACCTCATGGAAGAGAAAGGCATGGATTACAATACTGCCTGGAAAACTGTCTATCAGGGCGGTCTTACAATTTACTCAACCATGAATCCTACATTGCAGCAGATTGCGACCGATGAAATTGCAAATCCTGCTAACTATCCTCCGGTATATCCTTCGTTTGATAGCGAAGGAAATGCAATTAACGCGGACGGCATACTTATGCTCCGCGCCTATGACAATTACTTTGACGAAAACGGTAATTGTTATCTTCCGTCGGATCACTACGATAAGCTTGCAGATGGCAGGATGATTATCTACAACGGTAACTTCCTGAAGATTTACGAAACAACTGTAGGCGATGCAATAGATTATAGTTTGGAACTCCCACCGATGTATTACTATGATGAGAACTGGGATTACTATTCTATTGCAGGCGGATATATCAATGTTCCGATGAATTACAAATCCGCAAACAGCGACGGCGACTTGATTATCAGCGCAGAATTCTTCCAGGACTACCCTGACTTCTTCAGTTTTAATGAAGAAGGCTCCTGCGTCATTCCACCTACCTCATACACACTTGGCGGAAAAACAATTCAGCCGCAGTCAGCTATCACCGTTATAGAAAATAGAACCGGTCATATAATCGCCATGGTCGGTGGCCGAGGCGCTACAGGAAGAAAGATTTTCAACAGAGCAACAGCAACCCACCAGCCCGGTTCATCAATAAAACCAATAGCCGTTTACTCCGCCGCCCTACAGCAGAGTGTTGAAGAAATGCGGAACGGTCAAACTCATACATTTGTTAACTACGGAATAGATAAACAAGGAGCAAAGCTCTACGGTTCCTATCTTACAGCTGGTTCTATAGTCGTAGATGAAAAGACCACTATTAACGGAAAAGAGTGGCCAAAGAACGCAAGCAGAACCAATATGGGACCGGTTACGATGAGAACAGCTATAGTTAATTCACTTAACACCTGCTCCGTCAAAGTCCTTTACCAGGTTGGAATTGATTATTCCGTACAGAATGTAAAGAAATTTGGAATCACCACTCTTGTTGAGGACGGCGATGCAAACGACCTTAACGTTGCTGCCCTCGCGCTCGGAGCACAGGCTCAGGGCGTAAGCACACTTGAAATGGCAAGTGCATTTACGGTATTCCCAAATAACGGCGTAAGATATAAACCATCCGCATATACCAAGGTCCTCGATAGACATGGAAACATTCTTCTTGAGAACAACCCTGTTCCTGAAGAAGTTCTTGACCCCGGTGTCGCTTGGATTATGTCCGATATGATGCGTGGCGTTGTTATGGGCAGCTCCGGAAATATCGACGGTGCATGGGTTTCCGGAAAAACAGGTACTACCGAAAATGCTTATGACATTTGGTTTGATGGTTCTACCAACAACTATACCGCATCAGTTTGGATCGGAAACGACTTCGGTGCCTCCCTTGATGCAACAAGCTGGAGAGCAATAGATATGTGGTCCGCCATAATGAGACAATTTGATGGAACCTACGAAGGCGAAAGAGCTCCTATGCCGGACAACGTAATCTACTACGCCGGAGAATACTATGTAGCCGGTACAGAAGTAGGCGCCAAGTCAATTAAGGACTACGAAAAGAAGGTTAAGATTTGTAAGGAGTCCGGCCTACTCGCTACACCTGAGTGTAAAGACGTTGAAGAGAAAAAATACCTTGAATATGATGACGAGGAGATAAAGGATATTCCGAAGGAGTATTGCTACCTACATAATAGCGATCCGGCAAAATATCCAACAACCGATGAAGGTATGAAGCATATTGAAGAAAAGAAGAAGAAAGAAGAGGCAGATAACAAGGCTGCAGCAGATCCGGTAATCGCTATGATAAATGCCCTGCCCGCCTCACCTACACCTTCAGATGAAGCAGCAATTGTAGCAGCAAGAAACGCATTCAATGCCCTCACAGACCAACAGAAAGCAGCCGTCGGAAACGACGTAATAGCAAAACTCTCCGACGTCGAGACAAAACTTGAAGCAGCAAAGAACCAAGCTGCGGAAGAAGAAGCTAAAAAGAAGGCGGAAGAAGAAGCTAAAAAGAAGGCTGAAGAAGAAGAAAAGAAGCGTCAAGAGGAAGCCGCCCTCAAGCAAGCTGAATGCGATAAATGGCTGGCCGAAAGAGAGAGTCATAAGATATATGAGACAGTAGTGGTCCAGGAAGGTGTAGAGGCCTGGGACGAAGACACTGGCGAAGTTGATGAAGAAGGTAATCCAATAATTGTGCATCATGAGGCAATACCAGAGAAAACTGAACAAAAATGGACTGGCGAATACGAAGAAGGCTGGCGTGATCAGGATTCAAAATGCCAGTAAATACACTCACCTGTAACTATTCGTTTAAACACAACAATGAGTTGTCACGCTTACCTGAGCGAATGGTAACAATTATACGAAAATAAAAAACAGAACCTCTGTGAGGTTGGCAGCGGGTACGCAAGTACCTTCGATGCAACCCTCCAGAGGTTCTTTTTTATTGAGTGTTAATTGTCCATTCGGTCAGAAGCAGTGACAACTACATTGGTGTTTAAACGTTTTATTATAGGTTTAGGCTATTTCCTTTTTAAAATCCTTTACTCGCTTTTCTATATCCTCTGCTCCAAATACCTGCGATCCTGCAACTAATATGTCGCATCCTAATTCGGATATCTCGCGTGCATTGTCAAGTGAAACACCACCGTCAACTTCTATTAAGAATGTATATCCTTTTTCTTCTCTTATCTTTGAAAGTTCTTTGATTTTGTCTAGTGCAACGGGTATGAACTTCTGTCCTCCAAATCCAGGATTTACGGACATAACCAAAACCAAATCTACATCGCCTAAAACGTTTTCTATTGAGCTTATTGGTGTTGCAGGATTGATTGATACGCCGGCTTTTACGCCAAGCTCATGGATTCCCTGAATGGTTCTATGTAGATGCGTGCAGGCTTCTTGATGAACTGTGATGAACTCTGTCTTCTCGGTTACAAATTCCGTGGCATATTTATCAGGATCGGTAATCATGAGATGAACATCGTATGGTACAGTATCGCATTTATCGAGCGATTTCATGACAACAGGCCCAAAGGTTATGTTTGGAACAAAATGTCCATCCATTACATCAATATGAAGATAATCTGCGCCCGCCTTACTAACAAGCTCTGAATGCTCGCCGAGACGCGAAAAATCTGCAGATAACAACGATGGTGCTAGTTTACTCATACTTCTTTCCTCTTTCCCTCAACTCTTCTACAATTTCCAAATATGTTTTGTATCTCTCCTTTGAGATTGTCCCTTGATCAATTGCTTTCTTTACGCCGCAGTTTGGCTCGTCCATATGCATACAGTCAGCAAACTGACATTCCATAGATGCACGCATAATTTCCGGATAATAATCGCCTAACTCACTCGCCTCTATATCACTATCCAAATCAAGTGATGTAAATCCGGGCGTATCATATACATACCCATTTTCGCAGTGAAGTATCTCTACATGCCTGGTTGTATGCTTTCCTCTTGATGTTTTGTCGCTGATATCGCCGGTCTCCATATTGCCTTCAGGAACGAGCGCATTTACGATGGTGGATTTTCCTACTCCTGAAGGTCCAGCAAGCGCAACTTTGTATCCTTCAATTTCTTTCTTGATACTCTCTATTCCTTCTCCCGCCTTTGCGTTTGTCAAAAATGTTTTATAGACAGCCTCATAAATATTCTTTATGCGTAAGAGTTCCTCCCTATCTGCCAAATCGGATTTATTGATACAGATAATCGGTTCAATCCCTTTTCTCTCGGCCATTACGAGCATCTTATCTATGACCACAAAATTAGGAGCAGGATTTGTCGCAGCAAAAACAACCATCAGCTTATCTATATTGGATATAGGAGGCCTAAGAAAACTATTCCTCCTTGGAAGAATTTCCGTTATCCAAGAATCATCCTCCGGATTATCCGCAATCTGGATTTCTACATCATCTCCAACAACAAGCATATTGCGATTCTTCTTGAATACGCCTCTGGCCTTTGCCCTGAATACGCCCTTTTCTGTTTCGACAAAATAGAATCCACCTATCCCTTTAAGAACCAATCCCTTCATATACGATTAGCCCTCATTGTTTTCTGTATTGGTTTCAGAACCTTCGCCGCCGGCTTCTCCTCCTTGGTCTCCACCTTCGCCTGTTCCTTCGTTATTCTCAGGCTGCGGTTCCGGCTCGGGTTCCGGTTCCGGTTCGGGTTCCGGCTCGGGTTCCGGTTCCGGTTCGGGCTGTGGCGCAGGTGGCTCATTCTTCTTAACCACGCGCAAGGTAACAACGGTTCCCTGCTGCACCCTCGTTCCAGCCTCTACATTCTGACCTATTACAGTTTCGGGTGCTCCTGTAGGATCCTCAACAAAGTCAGCTACTACCTTAATCTGTAGCTGGCTTGCAATTGCCTCTGCTTCTGCGAGCGTATTACCCGTGAAGTATGGTATCTCTACGCCGGTAATTTCCTTTGATATTACAACATTGATTGCCGTGCCTTTATTTGCAGTGTCTCCTGCGGCAGGGCTCTGCCTAATAATAGTTCCGTTGGGGCTTTCACTCTCTTCTTCTGTTACAGTGCCCAGTTCAAAGGAGTAATGATTCAAATAATCCTTTAAATCATTCTGTGAATCAAAGAGAAGGCCTGCGAGATTCGGAACCATTTCAGTCTTATCCTCCGGTCCATTACTCATGATAATCACGACGGTTTCTCCCGGTTTCATCATCTTTGTAGCCTCAGGATCTGATGTAAGAACAAGGTTCATGGAAACCGTATCACTGTAACGACTCTCGCCCTGAACACCCTTTAGGCCTCGCGCCTCTAGCTGCGCCCTGGCTTCTTCAAATGTCATTCCTTTAAGATCCGGAATCTCTATCTCTCCCGGTCCTGAGCTGAGTTTTACTTCTACAAGGCTTCCCCTCTTTACATTCATGCCTTCCATAGGCATCTGCTGAGCGATATGGCCTGCTTCTATTGAATCATGGCTCAAATCCTCGCCTCTTGAAATACTAAGGCCAGCCTTTGCGAGTTCTTCCTTTGCCTGGTCAAAGGTCATATCAAGAACACGTGGGACCTTTACTTCTTCGTCCTGGGTGTCCGCACCTAGCTTGCTTATAAGCATGATGCCTGCGATTAAGGCAAGAGCAAGAAGTCCGATAATGATAAATAGCATTATTGGTTTCTTCTTTTTGTTTTCGCCCTCTATATCCTTCTCGTCATTACCTCCGTTTTCGGAGCCGGATCTCTGCCTCTGAGTTTCAGGAAAAGGAGTTACCGCACTTTTTGATGTATCGGCAGTCTGCTTTTGCTCTGTCTTATATGACGATCTTGTTCCTACTGCGCCTGCAGCAATCAGGTCCGGCCTATCCTTTAGATAGTTTGTAACAAACTCAACACTGTTTAAATCCTCAAGCATCTCCTCTGCGGATTTATATCTGTTGGTTTGGAATTTATCTGTCGCCTTAAGTACAAGCCTCTCAAGATTTGGAGGAATGCCCTTTACGAGTTTTGATGGAGGAACTATGTCCTCGTTAATATGCTTGAGTGCAACCTCTACGGGATTGTCTCCATCAAACGGAACTCTTCCCGTCAGCATCTCATAAAGAACTATTCCGAGCGAATATATATCCGAACGCTCATCTACGTATGAGCCTCTTGCCTGCTCGGGCGAGAAATAGTGGACGGATCCGATTATCTTGTTGGTATCCACCATTGATGTGGAGCTACTTACGGCACGGGCAATTCCGAAGTCCGTAAGCTTTGCTATTCCGTCTTCTGTTATGAGAATATTGTGCGGCTTAACGTCTCTATGTACAATCTGATGCTTATGCGCAAGCGCAAGTGCGGATGCCATCTGCTTTGCATAATCTATGGCAATCTTATAGTCCATCGGGGCTTGCTCGTCTATTACCTCGGAAAGAGTCTTTCCCTCAACAAGCTCCATAACAATAAAGTTTATGCTTCCCGCAACACCTACGTCATAGACAGCAACAATATTGGGATGTTGAAGTCCCGCTGCAGCCTGCGACTCGCTTTTAAAGCTTTCTACAAATTTTTCATCCTTTGTGTATTCAGGTCTAAGGATTTTTATCGCAACGTATCTGTTTAAGAGTCGGTCCTTTCCCTTATACACGACGGCCATGCCGCCCTCACCGATCTTATCGATCAGTTCATACCTTCCCGCTAAAAGTTTACTCATCTGTCACCCTCCCCAAATTTGGCGCAGATAACTGTGATATTATCATGTCCCCCATTCTCATTGGCCCGCTTAACAAGGAGTTCGCAAACCTCACTCATATCTTCTCCCTCAAGGAAAATAGCTTCTATCTCGCTATCGGTGACCTCCCCATATAGACCATCCGTGCAGAGAAGAAGCGCTTCGCCCTCTTTGATGGTCGTATGGAAAAAGTCCGGATCTATATTCTGCTCCGCTCCGATAGCCTTTGTAATCATATTCTTATCGCTATGATTCTTGGCCTCGTCTTTAGAAATCATTCCCGCCTTTACTAGCTCATTTACATATGTATGATCCTCTGAAATCTGTGTAAGATCGATACCATCAAAGATATAAGCTCTGCTGTCACCGACGTTGCATATATATATATCCTGTCCGCGAACGCAGGCGATTACCATGGTTGTTGCCATTCCTCTGTTGACTATATATCTTTGAGCGGTATCATAGACTCTAAAATTTGCACGCTTAACAGCCGTAAGAAGCTCCGTGCAGATTCCTGCCTCATCCGTCTCCTTAAGCGGCTTATCCTCAAAATACTGTGCAATTTCGTTAACGGCAGTATGACTCGCAATCTCGCCAGAGCGCGTTCCGCCAACTCCGTCAGCAATAATAAAGATCCCATCATTCTTAAGAACAAAGAATGCATCTTCGTTATTGCTTCTCATCTTCCCTTTGTCGGTTTTAAATCCAACATCCATACGGGGATTAACTCCTTTCTTTACTAGTGCCTTATTACAGCCACATAGAATCCCTTATAACCCTCCTGTGGCAAAAGTTGCCTCTCAAACTCCAGTTTGAACCAATGGTTTCTATCCAGAAAATCTTGAACAATTTTCTTGTTCTCATCAATGTTTATAGTGCATGTGCTATAGATGATTTTGCCTTCGTACTTCACATATCTTGAGCATGTCTGAAGGATATTTCTTTGCACATCCGGTAAATCTATAATACTGTCTGTTTTTCTGTATCGTATTTCAGGTTTCTCGCTCATTACGCCGTATCCCGAGCAAGGTACATCCACAAGTACGGAATCAAAAGCTTCCTCGTACTCAGGGATATATTCTCCTGCGTTATGCACTGTGGAACTAACAATAGTTATGCCAAGTCTTTCGGCCTGCTCCCTAATCATATCAACCCTATGGTCATATATATCCCAGGCTACAATCTTTCCTCGGTTTAGCATGGCTTCCGCAAGAGCCATGGTTTTTCCTCCCGGAGCGGCGCATGCATCCAGAATCTTTTCTCCGGGCTTTGGATCAACCAGATCCGCAATCCATGTCGATTCCTGACTCTGAATGGAAACTAGACCATTCTTATATGCCTCGGTTTCAGTAATCCTGTTTCCACCTTTTCCACTGATTTTTAGAGACCTCTCCGATAATGGAGCATAAACAGAATCTATTCCAAGATCCAAAAACTCATTCTTTATGGCCTCACGCGTCTTCTTGGAAACGTTCACCCTGAGATCCATACTATACTCTTCTGAGTTTTTGTTTATCGCCGCTAATAGAGACTCACATTCAGCCTCCCCGAATTCTTCTATCCACTTATGGATTATACTCTCATCAACAGAGTATTTTACGGATAGATATCTTGAGATACTGTCTTCTTTTCTCGGAAGCTCAATACTTTCTTCTCTCGTATAGTTTCTGAGCACTGCATTTACAAAGCCATCTCTCCCGCGAGCATTTACTTTGGCAAGCTCGACAGATGAATCTATCGCCGCATAGGCCGGAACGGAATCCATGAATATAAGCTGATAAATCCCCATCCTTAGGATTGTTAGTGTTTTCTTATCTACGCTCTTTATTCCCTTTGTTATGAGTTTATCCAGAATATAATCCAGATATATCTTCTTTTCCCAAACGCCATATACGAGGCGCCTCAGAAAATCTCCGTCTATATCGCTTTCTCTATTCTCTCTCGCAAGAATCTCGGCGTTTGCGTATGCGCCGTCCGTTTCTATACCAAGAAGGATTTCATATGCTGTTTTACGAGCAATATCTATCACCTTCTGTTACCTCTCATAGAAAGTACTCTGAGCAGGTTTGCAACGGAAACCGCAAGCGCAGCTACATATGTAAGCGCAGCGGAAGAAAGAACCTGTTTTACACTCTTTAACTCTTCGCCTGATGATATTCCGAGTGCTTCCATGGAGCTTATAGCTCGGTTACTTGCATCAAATTCAACAGGAAGAGTCACCAAATGAAATACCACAACTGCAAGGAAGGCAACAATTCCTATATTAAAAAGCGTAACTCCGAGGTTTCCATACTGAACTGTTCCCATGGATGTCAAAAGGATTCCTCCAATTACAAGGAGCCACGACATGCTGCTTGCTACGCTCGCTACAGGAACAATGCTGTTTCTGATTCTTACAGGAGCATATCCTCTGGCGTGCTGGATGGCATGTCCTGCCTCATGGCAAGCAACCGCAATAGCGCTTACTGAAGGAACATCACAGACTGTCTGTGAAAGATGAAGCGTATTGCTCCTTGGATCGTAATTATCCGTCATGCTACCCGCAATCTTCTGAATCGGAACATTGTTTAATCCGTTTGCGTCAAGCACCAATCTTGCTGCCTGCGCCCCGGTTAGTCCACGCATGGCCCTAACCTGACTGTATTTTTGGAATGTACTCTGCACCCTTGCACTTGCCATGGTTGCGAGTATCATCGCTAGTATTAGTGGAATTAATCCTGCATACATCACACTTACCTTCTTTCGACTTTCATTTATTATTTACAAAGGCATCCTTCTCAAGCTTATGCCCTCTAAGGAATGCATCTGCCAAAACCTTATTCTTTCCCGGAAGCTGAAGCTCATCAATTCTTAAAACGCCGTCCTTTGTGGCAACATATATCCCGGAGTTATCTGCTTTAATTATTTCTCCAGGTGTATAGCCTTCATGAGACTCTTCATCCGTCACCGTGACCTTACAGAGTTTCATCCATTCTTCCCCGTATTTAATATGCCCTCCCGGCCACGGATAATATGCTCTAGTCATTCTTTCGATTTCTTTGGCACTAAAGCTTTCAAAATCAATTTTGCCGTCATCCTTCTTGATTAGACCCGTATATGTAGCAAGATCGTTATTTTGCTTCTCGGGAATTAATTCTCCGCTCTCAAGCTTAGCTAAGGCCTCCAGGACGAGCTCTCCGCCGAGTTCCCCTAGTCTGTCAGCTAGTTCCTCGCTATTCATCCCCGAGATTTCAACCTCACCCTTTAGAAGCATGTCGCCCGTATCCATTCCTTCATCCATCTGCATTATCGTAACGCCGGTGACTTCATCTCCCAAAAGTATCGCAGACTGAATCGGAGAGGCTCCTCTATGCTTTGGAAGAAGTGAAGCATGGATATTGATACATCCGTATTTTGGTATATCCAAAATACTTTTTGGAAGAATCTTTCCGTAGGCTATAACCACGCAGACGTCCGGAGAATATTCACTTAGCTCGTTAATGAACTGCTCGTTATTTCGAACCTTTTCAGGCTGGAGAACAGTGATTCCCTTTTCGCTCGCAAGAACCTTTACCTCCGGTGGAATAACTTTCTTACCTCGGTTCTTTTCTTTGTCGGGTTGAGTAACGACAAGTCCCGGAGCGTATCCACCATCTATCATTTTGGAAAGCACATCTCTGGCAATCTTTGGTGTTCCCATAAAGACTATCTTCATTCTGCTTCCCCCTCGGCCCTATCGTCTATTTCTTCTTCGTCATACTCACCATCTTCGTCTTCATCGTATGATGGTTCTCTTATATCCGTAGCTTTATCTATATATAAGACTCCATTCAGATGATCGTATTCGTGGCACATTACTCTTGCCTCAAAGCCTTCAAACTCATAGTCCTGAATGTCGCCATTTATATCCTTTGCACGCATTTTGATTTTTGCCGGGCGTGTTACTGTTCCAATGAGTCCAGGAACGGAAAGGCAGCCTTCATCATCTACTTCCTCTCCCTCTTCCTCGTAAATCTCCGGGTCAATCATATAATAGACAAGCGGAGGATTAGCTTCGGGATTGGGTTCTGCAACAAAGAGCCTTCTCTTGATTCCAATCTGAGGTCCGGCAAGTCCCACACCATTACTCTCTCTCATGGTATCTACCATGTCAGCTAATATTTCTTTGATTCTATCTGTGACCTCTCCGACTTCCTTACTCTTTTTTCTGAGCTCGGGGTCACCCTCTGTTACTATAGTTCTTAATGCCATCTTTCCTCCTAAAAAGCACCATAGGGATTTACATCGACAATTATTGACGCGCCCTTTTCTTGAAGCTTCTTCTCGATATAAGAAGAAATTAATGCAAGATATTGATTTCTGTTTCCCTTTGCGCTCTTTATCAAAACATAATATCTATATGAGTTTCCGTCCTGTCCCTTAAAATGCGACTGAAGCCTCGGTTCAAACACCTCGTCGCCCTTCTTTGAAACAACGCCCGAAATAAACTTCCTAAACTCATCCGCTGCGTTTATGGCAACAGCATCTTTTTCATGTGTAAACTCTACAAGGATAAGATCCGTAAACGGCGGATACTTCATCATTCTTCTAAAGCTTATCTCCTGCTCAAAGAAGTTCTCGTAATCGT
This sequence comes from Bacillota bacterium, assembly GCA_017445315.1. Classification (GTDB taxonomy): domain Bacteria; phylum Bacillota; class Clostridia; order Peptostreptococcales; family Anaerovoracaceae; genus Eubacterium_B. Next base: position 35,732 of record JAFSUI010000019.1, read on the forward strand.
AATTCGCAGCAGCCCTAATCGCATAATTGTCGGGAGAATAAGTCTGAACGACAACCTTTCCTTTTTTATCTCCTCTTCCCGCGCGACCTGCAACCTGCGTGATCAGCTGGAATGTGCGTTCACCCGACCTATAATCCGGAATATGAAGTGTCCCGTCTGCTGCAACGACTCCGACAAGTCCGACATTTCTAAAGTCCAAACCTTTGGCGACCAGCTGCGTACCAATCAGTATATCCGTCTTTCCGCTTGCGAAGTCTGATAGTATGGTATTGATTTCCTTGGCACTTTTTGCAGTGTCAAGATCAAGTCTTCCGACGGTTCTTTCAGGAAATTCTTTTTTGGTAAACTCCTCTACCTGCTCGGTTCCGACGCCGATATATCTCATCATCTCACTACCGCATTTCTCACATTTGAAAATAGGATATTTACGTCCGCAGTAATGACAGATGCCTGCGTTATCTCTCTTATGGTATGTAAGTGTAATTCCGCAGTTCTTACAGATAAGAGTTTCTCCGCAGTCCTTACAGGTAATTACACTGGAATAACCGCGTCTGTTCAAGAAGAGAATGATTTGTTCGCCTCTCTCAAGTGTCTTTTCCATTTCGCTCTTTAGGAGTTCACTGAACATGGTTGAATTACCGTGTTTTAGTTCGTCCCTCATATCTGCGACCTGGACATCAGGAAGAGCGACCTCGTTATATCTCTTTTTTAATTCCAAGAGCTTAAAGATTCCATCCTTTGCCCTTTGATAAGAAACGACAGATGGTGTGGCACTTCCGAGAATTAGGATTGCATTATGAGCAATCGCTCTCTTCATGGCAACATCCACAGTCTCGTATTTTGGATTCATATCTGCCTTATAGGTCGCCTCATGCTCCTCGTCCATTATGATAAGGCCTATATCATCCATCGGAGAAAAGACAGCCATTCTGGCACCGATTGCAATCTCGGCTTCGCCTGTTCTTATCCTGCTCCATTCATCAAATCGCTCTCTCGTTGTAAGCCTGCTATGGAGTATCGCTACCTTTTCTCTTCCAAAGCGCCCGATGAATCTCTCCATTATCTGCTTTGTTAAGGCTATCTCGGGAACAAGCATGATGACTTTTTTACCAAGTTTGAGAGTTCTTTCAATCGCCTGCATATAGAGTTCGGTCTTTCCGCTTCCCGTTACACCGTGAATTAGAAAGTTATCCTGCTCCCCGAGCTCTATTGATTTTTCTATGACGCTTAATGCGGCTTCCTGCTCCTCCGTAAGCGCATCTATTATCTGCTCGTCTATACTTACGTCCTTTACAGGTCTCTTTTCCTTTCCTTCCTTCGGGGGTTTTCCCGGAGGAACAAAGCATCTAATCGCATCGATATACTTGATGCCATATCTCTGTCTCATCCAGATGCATGTTGATACGATTTCCTTTGTCAAAGATATCGCATCATCCTTTTCGGTTATTTCTTTGATCTTGCTTACATCGTAAGCAGGATTCTCAACCTCAGAAAAAACATATCCCCTAAGGAGCGTCCTTGATCTCGCAAATGGAACCTTTACGACATCTCCAATTTGTATATCGTCCTGCGCCTTATATGTATAAAGAGCATCAGTATGTCTCGTTTTATTTTCAACTACTACGTTTACAAACTTCATATTTTTAAAGCAAGAATATATTGTTCTCGCTACATTCTTTCTCCATTTCGCTCGGCCAAACGCTGACCTGTACTTCACCGATATGCGCCTTTCTTAAGAAGAACATGCAGAGCCTGCTCTGTCCAATTCCTCCGCCTATGGAATACGGAAGCTCATCATTTAGAACTGCCTTCTGAAACTCCATATTTCTTCTGTCGTCAGCGTTTGCCAGTTTCAACTGACGATCCATGCTTTCAGAATCTACACGAATACCCATGGATGATATTTCAAAGGCAATCCCCAGAACATCGTTCCAAAGAAGAATGTCGCCATTCAATTCCCAATCGTCGTAGTCAGGCGATCTACCGTCATGTCTTTCTCCGGACCTAAGAACTCCACCTATCTTTTCAAGAAACACCGCTTTATGTTCTTTGCAAATCAGGGTTTCTCTTTCCTTTGGTGTTTTATCCGGATACATATCCTCTAGCTCTTGACTTGTGATAAAGAAAATCTCATTTGGAATATCTGTATGGATCTCGCGGTAAAGTCTATTTACATAGTCGCCAAGATTCTTGATTGAGTTATAGATTGTTTCTACCGTCTCATGAAGATACTCCGTGGTTCTCTGCTCCTTTGAAATAACTTTTTCCCAGTCCCATTGATCAACATAAGCAGAATGAATATTGTCTAAATCTTCATCTCTGCGAATCGCATCCATATCCGTATAGATGCCGTCTCCAATATTTACGCCATATTTTCCGAGAGCCATCCTCTTCCATTTGGCAAGAGACTGAACTACTTCTACGTTCTTCTCAGAAATACCCTTTAGCGTAAACGAAACTCTTCTCTCTGTTCCGTTTAGATTGTCATTTAGGCCCTTATCCGGATCAACAAAGAGCGGAGCAGTTACACGCCTAAGATTTAGACCATATGCAAGTTCCTGCTGGAAATAGTCTTTTATTTTCTTTATTGCCCGCTGAGTCTCCATTTGACTAATCACGGTCTCATAGTTTTTTGGTATTATCAGTTCACTCATCTTTTATCTTCTTACACACTTTCTGTTTTATTTTTCTCTATATTTTATCGCTTGGAAAACTCACAGCCGCAGTAGTCTTGCCTATATAGGCCATGCTTTTTTGAAAGTTGGATGCTTCTCTGGAATCCTGCCTTCTTTTTAAAATCCCCATCCAAAAATTCCACGCCATACTCTTTTTCTAATTCTTTTCCGATTTCACTTATAAGCAAATAGTCCTTATGCGGGCTTACACTAAGCGTAGTCGTAAAAAGATCAAACTCCAGGGACTTTGCCTTCTTTGCTGTTTCCTCAAGTCTCTGCCTGAAGCAAAGCTTGCATCTCGCGCCGCCTTCAGGTTCAGTTTCAAATCCCTTGACAAGCTCCAAATACTTCTCGGGCTCATAATCGCCTTCTATGAACTTTACCTTGCCCACGCATGGAGTTTCACGATTAAACTTATCTATGAAGTCCTTTTGATTGGCCTTTCTCTTTTCGTACTCTTCTCTATCGGTGATACATGGATTGAAATAGAATACAGTAATCTTATAATCCGGCATCAGGCGCTCTATAACGGCGGTGCTGCACGGCCCACAGCAACTATGCAGCAAAAGCTCCGGCTTGGTAGGTTTTTCTCCCATTCCGGTAAAGGATTTCCCTACCTCATCTATAGTCGCTCCCTGGAATCCGGCACTGCTATTCAGTTCCTTTTTTTCGGCTGTCATCAGCTATTTTTCTCCCCTAAAATGCACATAATTATAGATAGTATATTATACTACAAAATCGGCAAATAAAAAAGCCGCACTTATGCGGCTTGTTACTGTATTTTTTGTTGAATTTTTGACTATTCCACGAGTTTTTCGGGCCCGAGCCTTCCATCGTTGTAATGCTTGCGGCAAAGAGAAATATATAGGTCATTTCCGCCTACCAGGACCTGCTGTCCCTTTCTCTCAATTTTGCCGTCAACAACTCTGGCAACCATCGTGGCTTTTCTGCCGCACCAACAGATTGTTTTGATTTCCTCAATCTTGTCGGCATAGATTAGCATATAGTATGAGCCCTCAAACATTTCGTTTCTGAAGTCGTTCTTTAGGCCGTATGCGAGGACGGGAACCTCAAAGCTATCAACTATCTCAACGAGTTCAAGCACATGGTGCTTCTTTAAGAACTGTACTTCGTCAATCAGGACGCAGTCTATCTTTCTCTTCTCGTTTTCCTTGATAAAGAGTTCCAAGATATCGGTATCTTCTCCGATAATCTTTGCTTCTCTCTGGACTCCGATTCTGGATGTGATAACTCCTACGCCATATCTATCGTCAACTGAAGGCATCAGTGTGAGGACGTTTTTGCCCCTCTCCTCGTAGTTATAAGCAACTTTGATAAGTTCTATCGACTTACCTGCATTCATGGTGCTATAGCGGTAATATAGTTGAGCCATATAATAATCTCCTTCATCCTTTTATCACTTTTATCATAATGCATAGATGGTCAATATGCAAGGTAGATGACTAGGCGAGCGAATAAAAAAACAGCCCTCCCAGCGCGAAGCTTAGGAAAACTGCTTTTGTGGTGCCCAGACTCGGAATTGAACCAAGGACACGTAGATTTTCAGTCTACTGCTCTACCAACTGAGCTATCTGGGCGAATATTGGTGGGCCACCAGGGACTTGAACCCGGGACCTGCCGGTTATGAGCCGGACGCTCTGACCAACTGAGCTAGTGGCCCACGTTTATATGATGTTTTA
>JAFSUI010000020.1 GCA_017445315.1 Bacillota bacterium
AAGCTATCTCAAATGGCTAGGTCGCGACTTTGATCCTGAGTTCTTTGACCTCCATGAGCTGCAAAACCGTGTAGACGATTTCCAGCGTGTTATTGGCGAGGCCAGGTGGGGGTTCTATCACAGATAACTAAATATTTTGTAAAATAGCAAAATCATTAAGTTTTACTTGCGTTTTCAAAAATAAACGCTTATCTTTGTCGCAACTAATTTATTCGATATGCTAATTGAGTTCGACATAGATAAGATTCTTGATGGGTTAATGGAGCGCAACAGGTTCCGTAATTCTCTCGCCGATGTTATAATAGAGTCTTTCACGCTATCCAAACGCTCATTATGCTGGGCAACGGGCATGAGTTACCTTGAACTTGAGTCCTTCTTGAACGATAAAGAACTTCACCATTCCGGAAGCCGAGTTGATTATGAAGCACTCTCTGTGCTCAAGGAATGGTATCTAAAGAAAATGCGGCGCTACGTCCGCAATGCCCTTGTCCACGGAATGGAGCCTGGAAGCGAAGAAGAGTTTCTCTTTCTGGAGTTCTGCAACAATTACCACAAGTTAGGCCATCAGGATGTCAAGTCCTGGGATGACATTGACGAATTCCGACTCCTGCAAGATTTCGAGGCCAAATGCCTAGACACAAACCACCTCTTCGATTATGACTACTGGCGGGATAGCAGCCTTTTGGGCAGAATCCATCGGAGTTTCCTCTTTCACTTACGGCTAAGGAAGGCCCCGAAGTATAAATCCGTCCTTTCCAACACCTACATCTCATTCATTCTCTGTAACCGGTATCATATCTTTACCGGAGAAGCAGACTCTAACGCAGTTATTTCCGACGAAAAGGCCGCAGCGCCTTGTCACCTGAGGATAAACCTGCCGAGGAGAACTGCACCGTATGTGCTTGCCTCCTAGGCAAAACATACAAAATGACAAATGAATAAGAAAGAACTTAGTAGCGTAATACAAAAGAGCAATATCCCTGCTGAGGCTAAGCAGGAAATCATTAGAAGAATTAAACACACCGCGGATCCCGGACAGATTGCCGTCATCTTTATTGAAGCGCTCAAATTGGGCCTTGATGTATGGAGCATATTCCCGCCGCCCTAACAACTGAGAATATGGACCTTGGCACAGCCCTAAAGTCAATCCGGAAGGAACTCAAAGTGAGTCGCGTAGAATTAGCAAAGCGCAGCGACCTTTCAGTCACTGCGCTTTACAACATTGAGAACAATATTTCTTTCCCACCAAAAGAGACGATTGAGAAGTTATGTAGTTCTTTGCATATTCCTGTCTCTTACCTTATGCTCTATTCTTTAACTGAAGATGATGTACCTGACGACAAACGCGAGTTCTTCAAATTGGCCGTAGGGCCGGTTAAAGCATTTCTAATGGGCAAGTAGCCTGGAACTAAGTTTCCGAAATATGGGAATATCATTTCCGATGAGGTTCTTGAACGGAATCCCCGACGGTATGCCATAGTTCTGATATGCTTCCGTCTGCACAATCAAAGCAAGTCCATCTTCCAATGTCTCCAAGTCCTCCCCGTGC
>JAFSUI010000021.1 GCA_017445315.1 Bacillota bacterium
AAAATGCAATTCCAGACCAGCAAATCGGGCAAATTGCCCACTTTTGCGAGACAATTTGCGAGTTTTGCTCCGCCAGCCTCGCAAATTTTAGTAAAATGCAATTCCAGACCAGCAAATCGGGCAAATTGCCCACTTTTGCGAGACAATTTGCGAGTTTTGCTCCGCCAGCCTCGCAAATTTTAGCAAAATGCAATTCCAGACCAGCAAATCGGGCAAATTGCCCACTTCTGCGAGACAATTTGCGAGTTTTGCTCCGCCAGCCTCGCAATTTTTAGCAAAATGCAATTCCAGACCAGCAAATCGGGCAAATTGCCCACTTTTGCGAGACAATTTGCGAGTTTTGCTCCGCCAGCCTCGCATATTTTAGCAAAATGCAATTCCAGACCAGCAAACAAAGAAAAGGCTACGAACATACTAAAATAATTAAATATATATGTTGACATCTGCTGAAAAAGTGGTACATTATAGGTAGTGGTTAGCACTCTTTGGAGAAGAGTGCTAATAAAATGCGCGAAGCAAATGCAAAACGAAAAAGGTGCGCAAATCAAAATAGTAAAAAACGAAACAGTCGAAACCATAGAGGTGATTATGGAATTAACTGAACGAAAACTAAAGATTCTCCAGGCCATAATTAGTGACTACGTAAAGACTGCTGAGCCGGTGGGATCGAGGACACTTTCCAAGAGGCTGGATATGGACATTAGTCCGGCGACCATCCGAAACGAGATGAGCGATCTTGAGGAGATGGGTTATCTCACGCATCCTCACACGTCGGCGGGAAGGGTACCATCGGACAAGGCATACCGTCTCTACGTAAATCAGCTGATGGAGAAGCCGGAGCTTTCAATTGAGGCCAAAAGGAGCATCGCAAACGAACTTCAGGCGGACATCAATGAGTTTGAGAGAACGATTAGGCATGCGGCGAGGATACTTTCTAGGATTACCAATCTTACTTCCTTTGCTGTGACCCCTACGAGAAACGATGAGACTCTCAAGTTCATCAATCTGCTTCCTGTAGATGATAACACCGTGGTCCTCATGATAGTTTCCGAGAGCGGAGAGATTTCAAACACTGCGCTTAAACTCAAGCGGCCGTGCAAGCCAGAGAACCTTCAGCTCCTCGCAAAGAGCATGACGTATAACTATCGCGGAAAGACGATTACGGAAGTTCTTAGAGGCGACATAATCGAAAGCTTTGAGCACAACGCGGAAGCGATGAGCGCGCTCTCGCAGGACATCATGCCGGACTTCATGAAGACGCTAGAGGATATGCTGAACGTTCAATTATATATGGACGGCCTCACGAATATCTTTGATCTTCCGGAGTATAGCGACATTGAAAGCGCCAAGAGTTTCATGACGCTCCTAGATCAAAAGGAAGACTTCCTGCAGAAGGTTGTTGGTCGTGACGATGGCGTAATCGTAACAATCGGTGACGAGAATATGGACGAACAAATGGCGGACTATTCGGTTATCACCGCGACATATACGGTTGATGGAAAGACGGTCGGAAAGATCGGTGTAATCGGACCAAAGAGAATGAAATACGGCGAGGTAACATCCGTCATGGAATACCTGACCGAGAATCTGAACAACAGCTTTAAGCTTGAAGATAGAGAAATAAAGAAACTGGAAGGCGGAGGAGATACAGATGACTGATGAAATGAAAAAAGACGGAGTTGAAATTCCAATAGAGGATGGAAACGTAGTCGCAGAGAATGAGGAAATGGCTGAGCACAATGCCGAAGTCGGCGCTGAGGCTGAGGTCGGCGTTGATGCAGAGGCAGTAGATGCAGGCGAAGACGTAGGCGTAGAAGACGTAGCAGACGCAGAAGCTGACAGCGCAGCTGAAACTGCAACTGACGCAGCCGACGCAAGCACAGACGCAGCCGACGCTAGCACAGACGCTAGCACAGAGACCGCAACAACCGGTGACGACATGCAAGCGAAATACGTTCGCTTAATGGCAGAGTTCCAGAACTACAAAAAGCGCACAGCAAAAGAAAAAGAAGACATCTATGCATTCGGTGCAGAAAAAGTAATGCTGTCGCTAATGGAGGTTCTTGATAACTTTGATAGAGCACTAGAGCAGGGATGTTCGGATGAGAAGCATGCAGAGGGAATCAGGCTGGTTCACACACAACTCATGAACGCCCTCAAGAAGAATGGACTCGAAGAGATAGAAGCGCTCGGTGAGGACTTTGATCCTAATTTCCACAGCGCGGTTGTCATGGAGGACACCGATGAATACGAAAGCGGAAAAGTCTGCTTTGTTGTTCAGAAGGGATATAAATTAAACGGCAAGGTCATTAGACCTGCTATGGTCAAGGTTGCAAACTAACACAACCTGTTAAAAATCGCTTAAGCGCCCTGAGCGTTCAAATATAAAAACAAAACCATTTAGAAAAGGAGAATAATAAAATGGCAAAAGTAATAGGTATAGATTTAGGAACAACCAACAGCTGCGTATCCGTACTTGAAGGCGGAGAACCGGTAGTAATTCCAAATGCGGAAGGTAACAGAACGACACCGTCCGTAGTAGGTTTCGCAAAGAACGGCGAGAGACTTGTCGGCGAAACAGCAAAGCGTCAGGCAGTTACAAACCCTGACAGAACAATTTCTTCAATCAAGAGACATATGGGTGAGGACTACACCGTACAGATCGACGGAAAGTCATACACACCGCAGGACATCAGCGCAATGATTCTTACCAAGCTTAAGACTGACGCTGAAGCATACCTCGGCGAAAAGCTGAACGAAGTAGTTATCACAGTTCCTGCTTACTTCTCTGATGCTCAGAAGCAGGCAACAAAGGACGCAGGCAAGATTGCCGGTCTCGACGTTAAGAGAATCATCAACGAGCCTACAGCGGCAGCGCTCGCATACGGTCTCGACAAAGAAGCGGGAACACATAAGATCCTCGTTTACGATTTGGGCGGCGGCACATTCGACGTTTCGATTCTTGAGCTCGGCGACGGCGTATTTGAAGTACTTGCCACAAACGGTGATACACACCTCGGCGGCGATGACTTTGATAATGTAGTTATGAACTATCTTGCAGACGAGTTTGCAAAGGAAAACGGAGTTGACCTTCGTCAGGACAAGATGGCGCTCCAGAGACTTAAGGAAGCTTCCGAGAATGCCAAGAAGGAACTCTCCAGCAAGCAGACTGCAAACATAAACCTTCCGTTCATCTCTGTAACAGAGGCTGGCCCGCTTCACATGAACTACGATCTAACAAGAGCAAAGTTTGAGCAGCTCACAGCCGACCTCGTTCAGAGAACAGTAGGACCGATGGAAAAGGCACTCGCAGACGCAGGCGTAACATCCGCAGACATCGAGAAGGTTATCCTTGTTGGTGGATCAACACGTATCCCTGCAGTTCAGGAAGCAGTTAAGAGAGTTACAGGCAAGGAACCGTTCAAGGGCATCAACCCTGATGAATGCGTTGCAGTAGGTGCAGCAATTCAGGCAGGCGTACTCACAGGTGAAGTTAACGACATCCTTCTTCTCGACGTCACACCGCTTTCGCTCTCCATCGAAACCCTCGGCGGAGTAGCAACAAAGCTCATCGAGAGAAACACAACAATTCCAACAAAGAAGAGCCAGATCTTCTCAACAGCCGCTGACAACCAGACAGCAGTTGACATCCACGTAATGCAGGGTGAAAGAGGAATGGCTGCCGACAATATCACACTCGGTAGATTCCAACTCTCCGGCATCGCTCCGGCTCCACGCGGAATTCCGCAGATTGAAGTTACATTTGATATCGATGCTAACGGTATCGTTAACGTAAGCGCAAAGGACCTCGGAACAGGTAAGGAGCAGAAGATTACTATCACATCTTCAACAAAACTAAGTGACGAGGAAATCAACCAGAAGATCAAAGAAGCTGAGCAGTATGCTGCAGAGGATGCTGCAAAGAGAGAAAATATCGAGGTTAGAAACCAGGCAGAGTCTTTGGTTTACCAGACAGAGAATACTCTCAAGGACATTGCTGACAAGATTTCCGAAGAAGATAAGACAGCTATAGAAGATGCCAAGAAGGCTCTTAGCAGCGCACTCGACGCAAACAATCCTGACGACATCAAAGCCAAGATGGAAGCACTCACAACAAAGTTCAACGAAGTTTCCACCAAGCTTTATCAGCAGGCAGGTGCACAGGCACAGGCTGACGCTGCACAGGGATTTGATCCTAATGCAGGTGCAGGCGCTGGCTTCACAGGCGATGGCGCAGGTGCAGGTTTTGGCGGAAATGCTGATGACAATGTAGTTGATGCGGACTTCACAGTAGTTGACGAAGATCAGCAGTAAAAAATAGTATAGAGGGCCGACTCTTAAAGGAGTCGGCCCAATGGAGTTATTATGGCGGATAAACGCGATTTTTATGAGGTGCTCGGACTCAAGAAGGGGGCCTCGGAGAGTGAAATAAAGAGCGCCTACAGGAAGATGGCGCTAAAATATCATCCGGACAGAAACCCCGACGACAAGACGGCCGAGGAAAAGTTCAAGGAAGTGAACGAGGCGTATAGCATACTTTCGGATCCGGAAAAGAAAGATAAGTATGACCGATTTGGTCATGCCGGAGTTGACCCGAACGCAGGATTTAGCGGAACGGATGGTTTTGATTTCTCCGGCTTTGGCAATTTTGGAAGTGGAAGCTTCAATGGAAGCTTTGATGATATATTTGATATGTTCGGTGGCATGTTCGGTGGCGGATTTGGTGGCCGCACATCGAGCGCGCGTAGGAATGGACCGCAGAAGGGTAGAGACCTTCAGAGAAACGTAACGATTGAATTTACGGAAGCCGCTTTCGGCGTCAAAAAAGAAATCTCCGTAACAAAGCAGGTTAAATGCGGAAAATGTAACGGAGAGGGCGCGGCGCCTGGAACGCAGAAGAGAACCTGCACAAAATGCAGTGGAACAGGAACCATCACGAGCGTTCAGAATACGGCCTTTGGTGCATTCCAGAGTAGCCGTGCTTGCCCGGACTGCAAAGGTACCGGTTCCATAATCGATACACCTTGCCCGGACTGCAAAGGCGCAGGCCAGATTAGAAAGACGCTCAAGATTAACGTAGATATTCCTGCCGGCGTAGATAACGGCTCCGTCATTCCGATTAGAGGGCAGGGTGAGCCCGGAGTTAACGGTGGATCAGCAGGCGACCTCTACATCGTTCTTGAGGTTAAGCCGCATAAGATGTTCAAGAGGAGCGGATCGGATCTTTATCTTGAAGTTCCTATTACGTTTGAACAGGCCGCGCTCGGTGCCGAAATCACCGTTCCGACTCTCGAAGGAAAAGTTGCGTACAAGGTACCTGCGGGCACGCAGCCTAACACAGTCTTTAGGCTCAAAGGAAAAGGCGTTAACAACGTCAGAACAAACAGAAAAGGCGACCTCTATGTAGAAGTAACCTTGGAAGTTCCAAATAAGCTCAACGCACGCCAAAAGCGCGCAATAGAAGATATGGCCAAAGCCGTAGATGCGAGCTGCTACCAGGAACAAAGCGGTTTTAAACGCAAACTGAAAGAGATTTTTGGGTTCTAGGAAGCGATGTAATAATTTGACAAAAAATGGATTGATGGTATAATTAAGTTGACAGAGATAGTAAAGGTTATTATATTCACGTGACACAGAAAAGCCGAGAGGTGGAGACTCTCGGCTTTTTGTTTGGGCTGATTGCTATTACCCGTCTCCGTCCAACCACTTACAAATATAGTATGCAACTATACTCGCCATAACAGAGATGGAAAATGTTATTAAATAACTCACGTTACACCTCCTTTCTGTTGCCAGATTGGAGAATAGCAACGCTTATATTATATAACAATAATTACCAAAAATAAATATATTTGGTATATGGGAATAATGTATAATTTTTGCTACAATAGTGGTGAGAATATGACTTCTGAAATGATGTGTAATAGAAAAGACTGAAATATGGAAAGAGAAAATGAAATATATAGAAATTGAAATAAAACTTAAACTTAAACCGGAGAATGTAGAAGGCTTGCTGAATGAACTATCTATTGCCGGAATAAACGATGCGGTCATAAATAACCCTGTGGAAATTGCTGAGATAGTATCAAATCTAGGTGATACGGAGTGGTATGATGCCGAGCAGGTGGCAGAGGACTTTGTTGGGCGAGCTACTTTTGACAAGGGTCATTATTGCGATACCGAAGAAATGTCGAAGGGACAGTGTGATGATGCGCCGACGCTTGCGACTGTCCTGCTGTACTGCACCGACGATGAAGAGGGCTACGAGCGAGCAGAACTCATTAAACGTATTGTTGCGCGGAGCGGTGAGACTTTTGCAAGTGGAACCGTCCCCAATGTAAAAATTACGGAAACCTTGCGCGATGATTCGGAGTGGAAGGACGCGTGGAAGGAGTACTATCATACTGCGCGTGTTTCGGAGAGATTTATAGTCAAGCCTTCATGGGAAGAAATCGGTAGCGACCTAAATGAGATTCCGGTAGCACCTGGACTAGCAGGCTTTTCGCAGCTTAAAGAGCAGGATTGCTCAGGTGAAGGCGAGATAGACGAACTAGGTGAAGGTGAGCTTTTGGTAATTGAAATCGATCCCGGTATGGCCTTTGGTACGGGAACGCACGAGACGACTTCGCTTTCGCTCAGGCTTATGGAAAAGTACGTCAATGCTGGCGATAGCGTCCTGGACGTGGGCACGGGCTCGGGCATCCTTGCAATCGCCGCAGCAAAGCTCGGAGCATCTGACGTTCTCGGAATAGATATTGATGAAGACGCAGTGCGCGTCGCAAATGAGAATATACAAAACAATTTAGCAAGTGGAACCGTCCCCAATGTAAAAGCGGTCGTGGGCGACCTCACTGAAGGATTAGACTACAAAGCCGACGTCATAGTTGCCAATCTTCTCGCGGACCTAGTGATGAAACTCACCGGAAGCGTGGCCAAGCATATGAAGAATGGCGCAGTGTACATAACGTCAGGTATATTGATAGAAAAGCAACCGCAAGTAAAAGCCTGCCTAGAGGAAAACGGATTTAGAATAATCGAGATTCTCGAGGACGGCGAGTGGTGCGCTGTGGCCGCGCAGGTGTAAACAAAGGCGAAAGCCAACCGAATGCGGCAGCAAACCGAGCGCGATGATAAACAAGTGCGAAAGCAAACAAAAGGGGGACAGGTTTTAACCTGTCCCCCCGATTTTTTAACAAACTTTTTTTACAAGTAGAACCGTCCCCAGTGTAAATTTTTTTCAAGTAGAACCGTCCCCAGTGTAAATTATTCTTCTTTTTTGTTTACGGCTTCGTGGACTTCTTCGCCGACTTCAAGGAGTTCTTCCATTGCGCTGTCGAGTTCGGAGGAGGCGACTCTTGCCTTTGCGGCGCGAGCTGCGTCGCGGGCTGCGATTGCGGCAGCGGCGGCTTCTTGGGCGGCCTTTGCTTCTTCTGCGGCGCGGAGTGCTTCTTCGCGAGCCTTCTCAGCTGCGGCTAGTTTTGCTGCTTCTAGTTCAGCCTTTGTGACTACGCTGCTTTCGCTAATCGGAGTTTCGTCGGTGAACACAGTGTCTGCAACGTATGACTCTTCGTCGCTAGCTCCAGCTGCGATTCCGGCTGCAGTAGTTCCTGCTGCGAGTGCTTCGGCATTTCTTGCCTCTGCTTCTGCGATTCTTCTGCGGCGTTCGATTCTTCTTTCGCTCATTCCGCTCTCTTCGTCAGCTGCGCCTTCGTTTGACTTCATGTTTGCAAGCTTTGATGAAACGCCTTCCTTGAGTCCTGCAAGTGTTGTCATGAACTTGTTGTCGCGTGGAGCATCGTCTTCGTCGTCCTCGTCATCATCAAAGGCAGCATATGTGCTCTTATTCTTCTTGCCAAGCTTGTCGCGGAAGAAGAGATAGATGAGGGCAGCGATGAGAGCAAGAACGAGAAGAAGTATGAACCAAAGTAATCCGCGTTTCTTTCCTGTCGACTCTGCAGGCTTTGTTTCTTCTGCAGGTGTTGTTCCTTCGCTTCCTTCGGCAGGCTCGGTCGCTTCTGAATTCTCAGGAGTTTCTGTTGGTTCAACATAAGGCTCAAGCCCTGTCATATCGAGCGTGCTAAGTGTATTTGTGTTTTCGTCGTAGACTTGGAATCCTGCAGTTGCTTCAGGGCCGCCATATACAAGATCGATTCCGCTTCTTACAATTACGTATTTGTTTCCGTCAATATTTATTATTTCGGATGGAACAAAGGTCTTCTTCTCAGCGTTATATACAAACCATGAACCGTCAGATTCAGAACCACCTTCAGGAACAAGGCGGATAACGTTTACGCTTCCGTCGCGGTTCTTGAGAACGCTGAGTTCTTTTCCGTTATAGTTAATTTTGCTGGCCAAGAATCCTGCAGGAAGGTCAGCTATATTCTGATTCTGTGAAGGGGTGTAGAATGTGCCGTTATATGAAATGCCGCCTTCAGGAACATTTCTTGTAATATTGATGGTGTATTCCTTCTTTGTTCCGTCAAGGGCGATAATTGTAATGACTCTTGTCATAGCATCGCCTGTGAACTCGCGGCTTCCGCTTACTTCGTAGTCAGCGATATCTGTTTCGGTCTCAAAGAGAACACTTGAATCTGTTGCGCCTGCAGGTGCAACTACATTATATGTTGTGATGTCAGGGGAGAAAGCAGGCTCAAGCTCACCGCATCCAATTGTTAGAGAGATAAGATTTGCATTTGATCTATCGCTTGAGTTTTCATTGTTCTCGTTATTCTCATTATTCTCATTGTTCTCGGTGTTCTCGGCTGGTGTGTTATTTGTTGTAGAACCACCAACGTTAAAGTTTGCGGATGCAGTATCGGCACCGAGCGAGTTTCCATCGTAGTTATAGATGTCTGAAGAATGAGCGGTAACCGTGCTGGAACCGGAACCTATTACCGTGAAGTAGAATGTGATGGACATGCTGTCTTCACCGGTCGTCTGGAAGTGTGAGAATGATAGCTCACCGTTTCCGCCGTTTACATTGCTCTCGGTTGAATCCTCATAGCGAAGAACCGCAGGATCATAAGTGAGTGCGCCATCAACCGATCCAAAGGAATCTCCCGAATAATAAACGGTTACAGTAAAACTGTCGCCAACATTTGGCTCGCCATCGCTTATGGAAACTGATGACGAAGTAGCGAAGGTTCTTTCCCAAGTGATCGGAATCATCACCATGAGTGCGATCAAAAGAAGTACCAAGAACCTCATTACGTTTTTCTCTAAAGCTTTCATTTTCATCTCTTTCCCCTTAATCTCTTTATCTCAATTTTCTTTTTTGACTATTTTATATTTTGCGTTTTTAGTTTTTCTTTTTATATCTTGCGTTTTAGCTTTTGCTTTTCTATCTTGCGTTAAATCGGCTTACCACTTGATTTCGTATGTGCCGATTGAAAAGCGTTGCATCAGGAGGGCATCTGCTGAGTTTACTTTTCCGTCACCGTTTAGGTCTGACGCCGTTAGTGATGCGCCGGATAGGGTGAGAGTTCCTATGCTATGCCTTTGTGCTCTCAGGGCATCTGCCGAGTTTACTTTTCCATCGCCGTTGTTATCGCCCTTTATGACTACGACAGAGGTTTGAGTTTCTTTTCCTTCACTGTCGCAAATCTTGACTTTGGAATCGGTACCGACTGCCTTTGTTAGTGCGTCGCCTGATACTTCTGTTCCGTCAGACCCTAGGACTTTGGCAGTTCCGTTTGAAACGCTTATGTTTTCAAGTAGGGCGGAGGCGGTAGTTCCTGCTGAAACTCCAGTGATGCTTTCTCCGATACTATATTTGCTTGAAGATACGCTCGGCGCTGCGGGAACAGGCTTTTCTTCCGGCTTATCTTCAGGTGTTACAGAAGGATTATCCGCTGGTTTCTCTTCCGGCGTTTCTGAAGGTTTCTCCTCCGGTGTTTCAGAAGGCTTTTCTTCCGGCGTCTCCGAAGGCGTCTCAGAAGGTTTCTCCTCTGGCTTCTCTACATCCGGCATATCTATCGTGGTCGGAAGCGGACATGGCTTTTCAGGCATATTCTCATAAATCGGAATCTCAAATGTGATTCCCACATCTTCTAGATCCTCATATCCTGCCGCCAAGATTCTTCCCTCGGATGCTGCCGCATATATTGCAGTCATATACTGACCGGTTCCTACACGCGATATTCCGTTAAGTACATTGAACTTTTGGAAATATAGCGTGGATTTGTTGTTATATACGTAGTTGTTTGCGTATATTTCGGCGCCGCCCGCAATCGCTTTGTAGGGGGAGTCCCAGCCTTTGTTTTTTGCGTAGATCAGGCCATTTTCCACAGCGGATTTTCCGCCGGACGCATAGGCGCCTATATTGAAGAAGTTATAATAGCCTTCGTAGCCTTCGCGCGTTCCCGAGATCAAATCCGATGATCCTGAGCGTCCCTGTTCAAGCACGAGCATGGATGCGATGGTTAGAGGGTTAACTCCTTTTTCTTTTCCTACATCGTAGATGAGCTCTGCATAGGTGTCGTAGCCGGATCCGGGGTCTCGCTTCTCAAGATATGAGTCCGAAACTATTTCCTTGATTCCCGAGATGGTCTGAGTCGACTCATCAAATTTGTTAGAAAGGAATTGGAAAACGCTGTCGTCAGCCAGGCTGTTTCTCGGGTCCATATAATATGCCACGCCGTAGCCATTTGCTGCTACATATCCACCGGAGTCAAATATTATGTATTCTCCGGTCTCCTGGTTATATGCTGCGCTTTCTCTGGATTTCCATTTATCGTTCCAACTGTTTGGAACAAGGCTTATGCTGACAGGGTGGGTTTCTTCGTAAATTACCTCGTCCCAGTCAAGCCCTGTATGCATCGCCATGAAATGCCAATTCGGGTGCTCCGCATGTAGCGCCCTTAGGTATGGCTTGTAGCTTTCCGGAAAACCTTCGCTCTCCATATATTTATCAAAGTCCATATCGCTGGAGTAGGATGAACCGCCGCTCTGAGGAGTTTCGCTTCCAGCTTGGTTTACCGTAATATATGTTGCGCAAACGTATCCGTTGCCATATTTAGACGATATCTGATACCATGTGATACCGTCGGAACTCTTTGTTTCTCCTAAAATGGTTACTTCAGCATTATAGGGTAGGAGCGCAACGACTTTGTTCTCGGTGCCCGCTCCGGATCTAATATATAGACCGTTGTCAGCATTTACATTTCCTTTTGATTCAGCAAAAACAAAGGCAGAAGCCCCCATAAACATTTGAATTATAAGCAAAATAATGAGGAAACTAACTGCAATACCCCTAGCAGAAATAAACCTCTCTTTTGAAGTGCCCAAAACTTACCCCCTTTGAAACACTCTAATAGGTTAGAATAATATTATCATAGTCCATATAATAAATCAATGTAGAAAAGTGAAAATATTGTGACTAAAATTGTGAAGAAACCATAAGAAATGGGTGTTTTGGTTTACAGTAACACTGTTTCTGCAACCTTAAGGTCCAAACTTGTTGTAATTTTAATGTTAGATGGGTCTCCCTTGACGATAGCGACAGGCTTTTCCGCAGCCACAAAAACGCCCGATACATCAGTGAGGTTTTTAGACTGCTCGGTGGTCAGTTCAGAATAGGCCTCCCTAAAAGCCGAGAGCCTAAAGCTCTGAGGGGTTTGGATGTTAAATAGATTTTTACGATCCGGGATTTCGCGTATGAGAAGGGAAGAGGCAGTGCCGGCTTCTCCGACAGCATGCGCGATAGCGCTTGCATCAGCGATTGCTTCGGATGCGACGCCTGCTACTGCAATCGTGTCAGTTGCAGGGATTGCAACGGTTGCAGCGCCTATAGAGTGTGCTGCATCAATAGATTTTTCAATCATCTCAGCCGTAACAAAAGGTCTTGCTGCATCGTGCGTAACGATAATCGGGTCACTTCCATATGCATAGGGAGAAGCGTCCTCTGCGTACTCAGAAATATGCGCCGTATCCGACGTCGCCATATCCCTTAAGTCGCTCTCTATAGCATCCAAGACGTCAAGAAGCGTCGCATTTCTGTCTGCGCCACCGGGGATGATATGAAGTCCGTTTACCGGAATGAGGTCTCCCATATATTCAACCCAGTCCGGGTGCATACCGATATAGATCGCATCAAAACAGCCGCTCTCCAAGAATGTGTTGAGCGAGTGCATAATAATCGGCTTCCCGCCGAGATCTAAAAATTGTTTAGGGAGGTCGCCCTGCGCGCCAGTCTGCGATGCAGCCTGCGCTCCAGTCTGCGATGCAGCCTGCGCTCCAGTCTGCGTTGCAGCTTGCGCGCCCGCCATCCGGCTTCCGGTTCCTCCGGCCATGATTATTGCGATATTCATAAAACCATTATAACCTAGCAAATATTGAATTTCCACTCTGCGAGCATTAGTTTTTGCTTATTATCCCTGATTGTTATATAATTATAAGGATAATGCCATTCTATTGGCAGATTGATTGGGATATAGATATCTAGTGATGGAGAATACTACTGTGGACAAGGGAAAAAAGAAAAACAAGCAGCGACATAATTGGCTTAAAATCGGTGTGGCCGGAGCAGTTGTTAGCGGAGCTGCTTTGATTTTAACTAGAATAGCCAATGCTACAAAGGAGCCTGAATCTATAGATGATGACAATCCTTATCTTGGAGTAAACACCTTTGAGTCTCTTGAGGAGACTGTTAAGAAAACATCTGAGACCACATCCAAAGAAGGCGAATCAATTAACACCACAGAACAACCTAAAACTGGTATATGCCATACGCCTACAGTGTACGAGCGAGTTTGCAAACAGGCAATAGATAAAACGCTATCCTTATGTGGACTTATATTGCTCGCGCCGGTATATGCCGCTATTGCTGTTGCAATCAAAATTGACGATCCCGGCCCGGTTTTCTTTAAACAAAAACGTGTAGGAAAGGACAAACGTTTTTTTGAACTGCACAAGTTTAGATCCATGAAAATGTCCACTCCGCACGATGTCCCAACCCATGAACTTTCCAACCCTGATTCATATATAACGCGTGTCGGTCGATTCCTTCGCAAGACATCGCTTGATGAACTTCCGCAGATTTGGGATATTTTCCGTGGAAAAATGAGCATTATTGGACCAAGACCCGCACTTTGGAACCAAGCCGATCTCGTTGCGGAACGAGATAAATATGCTGCAAATAATGTTATGCCCGGATTAACAGGATATGCACAAATAAACGGAAGAGATGAGCTTGAAATACCTGTAAAAGCAGCACTTGACGGTGAATATGTCAAGAGCCTTGAAAGAGGAGATATAGAGGCACTGAAGATGGATATTAAGTGCTTTGTTGGCACCATAAAGTCCGTTTTAAATGCAGAAGGTGTTGTTGAAGGTGGTACCGGCGAGCTTAAGAAAGATCTTCGCCAAGGCGTTCCAGAAAGTGATCCCGTGTCCGAACTTGGCTGTGATATGGAGCTGCAGATAGACGCCGGTAAAAGCAAGAAAGTTCTCATTACAGGAGCAGGAAGTTATATTGGAGAGTCGTTCCGTTCATATGCTAAGGAGCATTATCCAAATATCACAGTCGACACCTTGGATACGCAAGATTCTTCGTGGAGGAGTTTTGATTTTTCACCGTATGATTCGGTTTTCCATGTTGCAGGTATAGCTCATGCTGATGTTGGAAACGTTACAGACGAGATCAAGGAAAAGTATTATCAGGTAAACACAGATCTTGCAATTGAAACAGCCAATCACGCCAAACTCGCTAACGTGAAACAGTTTATTATGATGAGCTCTATGATTATCTACGGCGATTCGGCTAATCCAGGAAAGAAAAAAATTGTTACGAGAGACACCTTGCCTAATCCTTCTAGTTTTTACGGAGACTCAAAATGGCAGGCAGATAGAGGTGTCAGAGCACTCGCCGATGATTCGTTTAAGGTTGCGGTATTACGTCCACCGATGATTTATGGCAAGGGATCCAAAGGGAACTACCCAACGCTTGAAAAGATGGCAAGGAAGTTGCCGTTTTTCCCCGATGCGGATAATGAACGCTCAATGCTTTACATAGATAATCTTTGTGAGTTTGTTGCCAAATTGATACTGTCCGCAGAAGGTGGAGTATATTTTCCACAAAACGCAGAGTATTCCAAGACAAGCAGTTTAGTAAAAAGTATTAGCCGCTATGCAGGTGGTAAAATTGCAATTCTGCCTTTCCTTAAACCTTTTGTGAGCATAGCTTCACATGTTCCGGGAAAAATTGGCGACTTGGCAAATAAGGCGTTCGGCAGTTTAGTATATGACCAGGCCTTATCGGAGTACTCATTTGATTATAGAGCATATAGTTTGGAAGAATCGATAAGAGAAATAGAAGAAAAGACTCGTTGTGAAAATAATGAACAAAGGAATGATAGCGTGAAAAAGAAAGTTTGGATTATAAGTCATTTTGCTGGGGGCCCATCATATTGTCCAAGAATACCAGACTATAGTTTGGCAAAATACCTGAGGGAACACGGGTATGAGGCGTTGGTTTTTGCTAGCAGCTTTCTTCATAACACAGATATTAACTTCATCACTGACGGAAGCGCTTATAAGAGTCAAGAGGTCGATGGTGTACCTTTTGTTTTCATAAGGACACGCGAGTACACAGGCAGAAAAGGAGAAGCTCTCGGGTTCATTGATTTTTATCAAAACCTTATGAAAGCATATAAACATTATGAGAAACCGGATATTATTGTATCGGTTATGCCACAGCCTGCTTCATGCCTTGCGGCATATAGGATTGCCAAGAAACTCAATGTTCCATTAATTACAGACGTTGTCGATTTGTGGCCGCTTTCAATAGTGGAGTACGCAGATTTTTCTGAGAACAATCCTGCCATACGCGCAATGTATCTTTATGAGAAATGGCTCTATGAAAAATCGGATGCATTGGTTTTCTCGTGGGAGGGCGCATATGATTACATTATTGACCAAGGGTGGTCATCTACGGTTCCTGTAGATAAGTTCAACTATATAAACATTGGCGTTGATTTAAAAGATTTTTATAGCAATCTCGAGCAGTATGTCATAGACGATCCTGTTTTATTTGATGACAAGTTTAGGGTTATGTATTGTGGAAGCGTAAGAACCGCCAATGATATAGGTACTGTAGTTGAAAGTGCCAAGAAACTTAATGAAAGAGGTTATGGAGACAAGATCCGGTTTATTATTTATGGTGACGGTCCCGACAGAGCAGTGCTAGAGAAAAAATGCGAGGATGAAGGCATTCACAATGTTTTCTTCAAAGGCAATATAGAGAAAAAATATATCCCATTTGTTCTCTCAAGAAGTAACCTGAACATATTAAACCTAAAGCCTGCCAAGACACAAAAATACGGTAATAGTTCCAATAAGTTATTTGAGTATCTGGCTGCAGGAAATCCTGTCATAGCAAATATTGACGAAGGAAAATATCCGATTATTTCTCGCTATGGCTGCGGAAAAGTTGTTAAACCTAATTCGCCTGAAGATTACGCTGATGGAATAGAGTACTTCTACAACTTGAGCAAAGAAGAACTAGAAGTATATAGAAATAATGCAAAGAATACTGCAAAGCTATTTGATACAGAAGAGATGAATGCTAAATGGGAAGGCGTCATCAGAAGACTATTGCAAAGGTAACGATAAATGAAAAAAATACTGCTTATTTTTGGAACAAGGCCAGAGGCAATAAAAATGTGTCCTCTTGTCAAAGAACTGAAAACTCGTAAGGGGCTTGATGTTAAGGTCTGTGTAACCGCCCAGCATCGACAAATGTTGGATCAAGTGCTTTCTACCTTTGATGTAGTTCCGGATTATGATTTAGACATAATGAAGGACCGTCAGACGTTGTTTGATATTTCAACCAACATCCTCAATGGCATAAAGGAAGTGCTTGAAGCGGAAAAGCCTGATGTAGTACTCGTACATGGTGATACATCAACAACTTTTATAGCGGCTCTTGCGTGTTTCTATCTTCACATTCCGGTAGGGCATGTAGAGGCTGGTCTTAGGACATATAACATTAATTCACCTTATCCCGAGGAGTTTAATAGACAAGCAGTTGGAATAATCGCTGAATATAATTTTGCACCTACAAGACTTGCCGCAGAAAATCTGATAAGAGAGGGGAAACGTCCGGAAAGCATTTATATAACCGGAAACACGGTAATAGATGCAATGCGTCATACTGTGAGAGATGATTATTCGCATCCTGAACTTGAGTGGGTTGGTGATGGCAAACTTGTTTTTATAACTGCACACAGAAGAGAAAACCTCGGCGAGCCGATGCATAATATGTTTAGATCAATTAGGCGTGTTTTGGATGAGCATCCGGAGTGTAAGGCTGTTTACCCAATCCACATGAATCCTGTCGTGAGGCAGATTGCTGACGAAGAACTTAAAGGGTGTAATCAAATACATATCATAGAACCAATTGATGTTATAGACTGTCACAATTTTGAATCAAGGTCATTTTTATGCCTCACTGATTCAGGTGGTATTCAAGAAGAATGTCCGTCATACGGGGTACCCGTTCTGGTAATGCGCGACACAACGGAGCGACCTGAAGGAGTGGAAGCGGGTACACTTAGACTTGTTGGTACTGATGAGAAAACAATCTATAGCAGTTTTAAGGAACTTTTAGAGAAGCCGGAAGAGTATAAGAAAATGTCTAACGCGTCCAATCCCTATGGGGATGGACACGCTTGTGAACGCATTGCGGATATATTGGAATTTGGACGATATACGCCTTGGGCATAAAAGAGGAGTGTAAAGGAATGAATGAGAGCATCGATTATGCAAACAGAACAGTAGAAGTAAGCCTAGTGGATCTATTTTGGTCTCTCCTAAGAAAGTGGCGAGCTATATTGGCTTGCCTTCTTATTCTTGGAATAGGGTTAGGCGGATACGGATTTATGAAAGAGTATAAGACTTACTCCAATGCAACAACCCGCGCCACCAGACAAACCAAATATGAAAGTTCTCTCCACGATTATGAGGTAAAGAAAGAAGCGCTTGAGGCAAAAATAGATAATCTTGAAATGCGCATAGAGTTCTTGAATCATGCCAGGGAGAACTCTCTTATGCTCAAGATTGATCCTAACAACGTATTTAGGATTGTTACTGTGTACTATGTTGATTCTGATTACGAGATAATTCCGGAATCGGTTTATCAGAATCCCGACTATACCAATTCTCTACTAAAGGGATATAGAAATGCAGTTCAGCGAATTGAATATAATGATCTCGTGAAAATGGAAGGAGAGGATGAATTGTTTTCCGACCCTCCAATTACCACGCAGACAGTAAAAAGAATTTATTCCGCCGGTATCGATGAGACCGCAAATCTTTTGACGGTTATTATCATCTCGGAAAAAGAGGAACGCGCAGATCAGATAATGAGCGGAGTAAAAGCTGCTATTGACGAGACAAATAAGACACTTACGCAAGCAATGGGTAAACATACTCTATCTGTGGTAAGCGAGAGTAGGGAGTGGGTTGTTGATACGGATTTATATAAGGCTCAAGCAGAATTCCAAGAGGAATACAGCAAGGTCGCAGAAGGAATTGATGCTGCAAGAAAAGAACTGTCATCTTTGTCTAAGCCAAAGTCTACCGTGCTCACCAAAAAAGATGTAATAAAGGCAGGCATTAAGTTTGGCGTAATCGGATCGGCCTTGGGATTAATTCTTCCATTGCTTTACTACGGAATCAAATTGATACTTCAAGACAAGGTTAAGAGCGTAGGAGAACTTGGCGCCAGATATAATATGCCGGTTCTCGGAACAGCAAAGGTCAGCGAAAAGAAGCAAGGAAAACTTGATGCCAAAATAGCATCTGCTCTAGGTATGTCATCTTCAAATATAGAAGATTCAATTAAGTATGTTGCTGCCAATATTGGTCTTCGTGCCAAGAGCACAGATAAGGTTTTGTTGCTTGGTAACACCGATAGGGGCAACCTTGAAAAAATAGCTGAAATGATACAATCGGAAATAGGCGATAAAACCATTTGTGTGGGAGGAGACTTAAAGAGTGATTACTCTGCGATTTCCGCCTTAAACGATGACTGCGCTGTTGTGCTGATTGAAGATTTGCAGAAAACCAAGCATTCCGATATCGTGAATGAAATCAAGACCGTTCAGGCGGCACACTCGGATAAAATTGGATTTATCGTATTGCAGTAGAAGATTTTTTAGTAATGAAAGAGTTATCCTTAAAAGAAATACAAACGATTGAATTGGAACTACTTAAGCAGTTCGATGGCATATGCAAGGCGAATAATCTAAGGTACTCACTTGGAGGAGGAACACTCCTCGGCGCGGTGAGGCATAAGGGTTTTATTCCTTGGGATGACGATATTGATGTCATGATGCCGAGACCTGACTACGATGCTTTTTTGTCTCTTTGCGCAAAAGAGAATTTCCCCTTTAATCTTATTTCTTATGAAACAAGAAAGGGATACAGAGGACTCTTTGTAAAACTTTCCAATCCAAAGACTGAGATAATCGACAGCGTACTCGATAATGACTTTGAGATAGGCGTAAACATAGATGTTTTTCCTATCGACGGTCTTGGAAATAGTATGGATGAAGCGCTTGAGCTTTTTAAGAAAACTCGATTCGATAGAGAACTGCTCAATGCCTCGGGTTGGAAGAAGTTCACCAGAAGCAAGACGCGTGGATTGGTTTATGAACCCATTCGACTGGCGTTTTTCCTAGGCAGCAGGTTTGTAAATAGAAGTTCTTTAATACAGAAAATTGAAGCCAAGAACAGAGCAGTTTCTTTTGAGGGGTCCGCATTTGCAGGATGTGTCTGCGGAGCCTATAGAGAAAAAGAAATAATGCCTCAGAGGGCATTTACGGAGTACGTGTCACTTCCGTTTGAGGACACAAGTTTTATGGCTATTTCTGATTACGACAGCTATCTAAAAGCTCATTACGGAGATTATATGCAGCTTCCGCCTGAGAAGAAGCGGATAACTCATCATACATATAAAGCATTTTTAAAGGAATAGGTGAATATGAATAAAACAGTATCGGTGCTTCTTAGCTCATATAACGGAGAAAAGTATATACGCGAGATGATTGACAGCATTTTGGCGCAGGAGAACGTTTCGGTTAAACTTATTGTTCGCGATGACGGATCATCTGATAGTACAAAGGACATTTTAAAAGAATACAAAGATAGGATTACCGTAGATTTTGCACCAAATGCGGGCGTTGGCTCTAGCTTTATGAATCTCGTATATATGGCTTCCGATGAGACGGATTATTATGCATTTAGTGATCAGGACGACATATGGCTTCCCGATAAACTTTCCCGTGCGGTTACGTATTTGGAAGGGCATACGGAACCTGCACTCTATGCATCCAATCAGACACTCGTAGATGCAGATTGTAACAAAATAAAAGACAGACATTCAGTAGTGCCTGACCACTCTATATATCAAATAGTATGTAATAATAAGCTTTCGGGTTGCACAATGGTTTGGAACAAGGAATTGCAGCAACTTTTGATACGTGAGTCGTCAAGGCCAACAAAGGATCTTCTCGTAAAAAGAATACACGATGTATGGGTGGGTGCAGTGGCGGCTGCAACCGGAAGCATATATTTTGATATGGAATCCGGAATTCTATATAGGCAGCATGAGAACAATGTTGTCGGAGTGCGTAAGACTAAGAAACTTGATCTCTGGAAGAAAAAGCTGAACAATCCGGCTTTAAGAAATGGTAGAAGCCAGCTTGCCCAGGAATTGTATAACGCATATAAGGATGAAATAAATGATCCTGATGTAATAGAGTTTTTAAAAATGTGCGCGCTTTATAGGGAGGACAGAACGTATAGAAAAAAATTGCTTAAGAGTACGGCTCTGACGGCATATACCGGAGAATCACCGCTAGAGTTTAAGGCAAAGGTGCATGCCAATCTGTTTTAGTTTTAACAGGAGAAAGAGATGAATATAGGTGTTATTTTTGCAGGAGGCGTAGGAGCCAGGATGCATTCCGCTGACAAGCCCAAGCAATTCCTGGAAATCTTCCATAAGCCAATTATAATCCATACATTGGAGCATTTTGAAAAATGCAAGGATATAGATGCAGTTGTAATTGCATCACTGGAGAGTTGGATTCCTCATCTAGAGGGCCTTCTCTACCAATACAGAATAGAAAAGGTAAAGAAAGTTGTGCCGGGTGGAGAGACAGGTCAGCTTTCCATCTATAATGGGCTTTGTGCCGCAAAGGAAATTGCAGGAGATGATGACGCTATTGTTCTTATTCACGATGGAGTTCGTCCAATGATCAGTGCGGATCTTCTATCGGAGAATATTGCCTGCGTAAAGAAAAATGGCAATTGTATAACTGCGGGCATCGTAAAGGAAACCATAGTTGTTGTGGACGAGGAGAATGTGATTCAGCAGGTTCCATCAAGAGCCAACTCTAGGGTTGCAAAGGCGCCACAGAGTTTCTTTTTGAAGGATATTCTTTCCACTCATGAAAAAGCCCTTGAGCAGGGACTTAAGGATTCCATAGATTCATGCACATTGATGCAGCAGTTTGGACATAAGCTCACGATGATAGATGGTCCTTATGAGAATGTAAAAATAACAACACCAGATGATTTCTTTACCATGGCGGCCATACTTGGTGCTAGAGAGAATAAGCAGATATATATTCCGGAAGAATAGATATGAGTTTAAGACAGTCAACAGTTTATCAAAACGATATAGACTCCGTTTTGGCGGATTCCAATATTAATTGGAATGCTCTGAACGGAAAGAAAATGCTGATTACCGGGGCAAGTGGTTTAATCGGCGGTCTTTTGGTGTCCTGCTTAGTCTGCGGAAATCAGAGAGGTTTGTTTGACTGTGAAATCTATGCGCTCGCGAGAAATGAAGAAAAAGCGAGGAAACTATTCGGTGACGATTTTAACAGCGTACACTGGCTATTCTCAGATGTTGAGGATGTGGATTTAAGTGACATCAAACTTGATTATATTATTCATGCAGCGAGTCCGACATCCAGTAAAGGCTTTGTTGAAAAGCCTGTTGAGGTTCTAGAAGCAGGAATACTTGGAACTCGTAATTTGTTGGAACAGGTCGCAAAACAAGGCATAGAAAAATTCGTTTATCTTTCCACCATGGAAGTGTATGGTGCGCATCAGGGAGACGAAAAAGTTACTGAGGACACCCAACTATCTGTTGATTCCGCTGTTGTGAGGAATTGCTACCCGATAAGTAAGATTGTAGCAGAGAATCTCTGCGTGTCATATTTCTCTGAGTATGGAGTGCCAATCAGCATCGCAAGGCTCACGCAGACCTTTGGGCCGGGCGTGGCATATGATGATGGACGAGTGTTTGCTGAGTTTGCAAGGTGTGCGATAGAGAAGCGAGACATCCTTTTAAAGACTGAAGGGAAGACCAAACGCAATTATCTATACACTGCGGATGCGGCGCGAGCCATTTTTACCTTGCTACTTACCAAGGATAGCGACGGAGAAATCTACAATGTTGCAAACGAGGATACATACTGCTCCATAAAGGAAATGGCAGAACTCGTCTGTGGTCTCTACGGAGGAAGTGTCGGGTTTGACTTGTCTCAGGATACAAGCGCATTTGCGCCGACGCTATGCATGAACCTTTCATGTGAAAAAATACATAAGCTTGGCTGGAAAGCGGAAACATCTCTAGAGAAGATGTATAGAAACCTTATTGAGTATGTGTGTGTGAGGGGATAGTCTTGTCTTACTTCATTCTTATTGCAGTAGAAATATCAGCATGGATGAGAAAGCAGAGCAAGGCGGTATATGCTTTGGTTTTTATTTTTGGTGTTCTCATTTATGGACTGAATTACCAGAATGCTGATTATACAAATTACTATAACGGTTTCATGCAGAATGGATTATGGGTTGGCACACAGGAACCACTTTTTAACCTAGCATTTAAAATTGGACACGCGTTAAAGTTTACGTACCCTGTGATGATGTGTGTTTGGGCCGCAACAGGGCTTTGTCTTATATCCAATGTTATACTAACATACTCTCCATACCCTGCGCTCGTGTTATCACTGTTTATATTGTATCCATTTACCATAGATATTATCCAAATCAGATCATTCATGGCAAATGCAGTCATTATTTACGGATGTAAGTTCATAATTGAATACAGTGTTAGCCACAGGAAAAGAAATATATTGTACTTCGGTCTTTGTATTATCATTGCATCAATGTTTCATTTCTCCGGTATTTTTTATGGCATATTGATTTTCTTGTTTTTAGATGAAAAGAGACACCCTGTTATTAGAAAGTTTGGAGGGTTGCTTGCAGTAGTTTTGTTTATAGCGGCTATTCCTGTTGTTTCAAAGATTATGCCGTCCATAATTGGCGATGGAAAAACTAACGCCTGGCTTCTTAGGGAACAGCTGACGACGTGGAAGTATGTATTAAGGACTGTCGTAACGAAGTGCGGGCTGCTTGTGTTTCCGATTCTTGCAATATACATTAGAAAAAATGATTCGTTTAAGCTAAATACTCGCTACTATTATGAGAATAGGGTCATCTGTACGTCGATTAAGAAACATAGTAAAAAAGAAACTTTCCTAGAGTTCAGGAGTATAAACAACACATTAATATACATATGCATTTACTTGGTGGCATTCATACTTATACAGTTTTTTGTAAACTCTCAATATGAGCGCTTAACGCGACCAGCCGTGCTGCTTTCTAGTATCGTGCTTACTAGACAATGTGTTTTATTGGAAGGAAGAGAAAGAAGCATATTAGTAATTTTGCTCATAGTTATTAACATATTATACTTTGGTACGACAATGTATTTTACTGAAGCAAATGGAGTACCTTGGATAACACATGTTTTTAGAGAAGTATATGAGCATAACTTGCTTTTTAAATAGGTATAGTCAGAAATTCGATTTGGATAACCGTATAATGAGCAACAGCAAAGAAATGTGTTTAATATAGATATTCGTATTCTCTTTCCTGATATGTATATGTTATTCCAATTGCATTGTCGTTTTCATCTACGAGCGGCTTAATATTCACTATCTCTGACTCATCGCAATCAAGCTGCGTGGCAATTCTCTTTAGTATCTCTGATCTGGTGTCGCTTATATATGTCCTGTCAAACAGTCTCAGTTCGTCCAATGTGTCAAACTCAAGTATGTCGCCGTCATTATATTTACGAAGCTTCATTTTCAGCGTGTCCAAATTGCGCATATAGATTTTTTCCCAGAGCATTCCGGCGGTCTCTGGTTCATCATAAATGTCTGCAAGAATTTCCAAAAAACGTTTGGTAAAATCCTCATTCCAGAATGTATGGCCGAGCATATACCAGGAGTTCTCACCGCCGATGTTTACGGAATCGATATAGCCACTAGCGTCTTCTGTTACGCACCACTCGTTTGTTGGACCATAAGAGAACAGGGTGGAGTAATATGAGTCCTCAACAATCGTTTCAAATGGATTGATGGACAAATAATTATCGGATGAGCACACATAGCTGCTTCCGAGATAATCCTTCACGGCGTTTATGCTGGAGTTATTGTTTCTGATTTTGTATTCATTGTTCTTGACCAGGGTAACTCCAAATTTATCTGCCAGATAATCAAACTGCTCCGACATATATCCTGTAACGATAATGATGTCATCTATTCCAGCGTCCTTTAGCTGCTTTATCTGGCGCTCAATTAAAACCTCTCCTCTGACTTCTATTAATGCCTTGGGCATTTCGTGTGATAGAGGTGCGAATCTATTGGATTTTCCTGCCGCCAAAATTATGGCGTTATCTACTTTGTAACTCATTTTATTCCTGTGTTTTTTATTTTGAATCTCTGCGCAAACCTAGAGCCGATCTTGCGCCGACCTTACGCCAAACTTTGTTTCGTCATGTGTTTAATCTTGATGACACATCATGATGATTATATCACCGATGCGCATTTATGGACAATTTTTTGCGCCAAATCCCAAATAGGTGATATAATGTAATTTATGGCAAAGAGATCTATAAAAACAAATGCAATATTTAATGCTTCAAAACAGCTTGTAAGCGTACTATTTCCGCTTATTCTATATCCGTATATCACCAGAGTGCTGGGAACAGCCAATTTTGGACGGTATAGCTTTGCATATTCTATTTCGGAATATGCTATGCTCGTGGCGGCGCTGGGAATTCCGACATACGGAACCAGAGAAGGGGCCAAGATCAGAGATGATAAGGGCGCCTTTTCTAATTTTGCTTCCGAGATGCTCGGAATCAATCTTATATCGCTTATCCTTTCTTTGATAGTGCTGTTTGTCTGCACGCTGATAGTGCCTCGTCTTCAGAGGGAAGCAGTACTGATTTTAATTCTATCGGTAAACGTCATTGCATACGGACTGTGTAGAGATTATATTTTTGATGCCTACGAGGACTATGCGGTAATTGCGATAAGGCATATCTTTTTTAAGAGCGCGGTGCTGGTCGGAAGCTTGCTTCTGGTTAGAGATTCCGATGATCTGATTTTATTCACGTGCATAATCGCAGGTGTTGAGGCGCTGGGATATGTACTCTCCACGATGTACGGCAAGCGATACGCACCATATAGGTTAAAAATAAGCAGCGATTTAAAGAGACATATGAAGCCGATTCTGCTTATGTTTAGCACTACCGTGGCAGTTAGAATCTACGTTCAGCTTGATATAACCATTCTGGGATTTTTCGTCTCCGACTCGGAAGTTGGTATATATGCTCTAGCAGCAAAGGTATATTCTGTCGTAAAGGGCATATTGAATGCGGCGATCTTTGTTTGTATCCCGAGAGTTACTCTTTACCTCGGACAGGGCAAGAGAAAGGAATACAATCAATTACTTAACAAAGTGCTGGAACTTCTTCCGGCTGCGCTACTTCCGTGCATAGTCGGTGTCTTTTGTTTAAGCACCAATATAATGACGATTATGGGAGGGCAAGAGTTTGTACCGGGAGCATCTGCGTTAAGACTTCTTTGCGTCGCACTACTCTTTGCGGTGATGGCATGCTTCTTTGCACAGACGGTAATGATTCCAAACTGCAAAGAAAAGAAATATTTTACGTTCACGGTAATAGCTGCGGTTACAAATGCTGTGCTTAACCTCGTGATGATTCCGCTGTGGGGGATAAATGCTGCGGCAATTACAACCATAATCGCAGAAGTAATAATATGCGTACTCTGTGGTGTGACGGCGGTTAAGCTCTTTGACGTCAAGCAGTCAAAGTCCATAATCAGCGTTCTCATTGGCTGCGTAGCGATTGCCGCTGTATGCGTAGTATGTGTAAACCTTCTTCCTTCAGTTGCTCTTCAGACAGTTGTTTCAATCGCTGCATCCGTAGTTGTATATGGAGTAATTCTGTTTGTGATGAAGCACCCGGCTGCAGCAATTGCTATAGGAATGTTACGCTCTATCGTCGCCAAAATAACAAGGAGAAAATAATATGCGAGAACTCGCGCTAGAAGAAATAAAAAAGCGTCAACTTGATATGCTCGCTTGGATTGATCAACTCTGTAGGAGTGAGGGCATAGAATACTCACTTGCTTATGGTACATTGATAGGAGCGGTGCGCCATGGTGGATATATTCCCTGGGACGATGACGTAGATCTTTTCATGACAAGGGATAATCTTGAGAAATTCATAAAAAAGTTTGATTCTATCAAGGATTCAGGGCTCCATCGCATAAATTGGGAGAATAATTATTTTGACTTTATAAAAATTATTGATTCCGCAACCACAGTAGTGGAGGATTGTGATTACAATGTCCGAAATTACGGAGTTTGGATAGATATCTTCCCGGTAGATTATCTTCCTGATCCCAAGAGCGAAGAAGCAAAAGCTCGCTATTCCAAAATGAATAAATACCTAAAGCTTTCCAAAATCCGAGGGATGCATTTTAGGCATTTTAAATCCATGAAATTCCCCAAGAATATAGTTTGGCTGGCGCTACGCACCTTGCTGTCTATTTTTCCTTTAGGATACTTCGGTAAAAAAGTGGACTCAACATATCTTGGTTACAACCAAAACCCGACAGAGTATATGGGATATCTTCCGCAGTGCTCCCTTGAGGGCAACACGTTCCCGGCAGAGTACTTTGATGAATATATAGACATAGATTTTGATGGCATAACTCTGAGATGCCTAAAAGAGTACGACGCTATACTCCGCGGTTATTACGGTGACTATATGCAGATTCCGCCGGAAAGC
Source organism: Bacillota bacterium (assembly GCA_017445315.1). Lineage (GTDB taxonomy): Bacteria > Bacillota > Clostridia > Peptostreptococcales > Anaerovoracaceae > Eubacterium_B. The sequence goes on from JAFSUI010000021.1 coordinate 26,183, forward strand.
GAGCGTGTCTCCGGACATAATTATAGAGCGTATTTAAAAGATTGAATTCAGTATAGTTAAAACCCTGCGTTTCACGCGGGGATTCTTTTTACATGCTTATGACCTAGTTTATATGTCAGAACGGAGTTTAGCGTATTCCTAAATGTTCTTAAAATTTAGAAAAATGAATAAAATTAATGCAAAGAAAAGGGCCTTGTGTTACAATATAGTTACTATTAATGTGGATAGTATTATGCACCAATTTATTACCCCGTAGAGAGCGAGGAGGGCGTCAGATGAAGAAAAGATTGTTTGTGATGCTATTGCTTGTGGCGATGATACTGGCTATAGTTCCGCCACAGACGGTGCAGGCTGCAGAACAAGGCAGGCTGTGGGAAAATGAGCATGGATACAAGTATTATATTTACGGAAACGGCCACGACGAGCCGGGTCAATACACAGTCTATGTGGACGGTAAATACTATGACTATGGCGGCGGTTGGCAACAGATAGGCGGTAAATGGTATTTCTTTGAAGAAGAATCTGGAATAGCATATGCTTCTAGTGAATCTGATAGTGGGATATATAGGATATATGGGAAGTGTTATGCCTTCGATAATAACGGTGTAATGAAATCCAATTGCTGGCTTAGGTATGAGTGGAACGAAGACGTTTGGTTTTATGCAGGGTCAGATGGCGCTCTTGTGAGTGCAGGCTGGAAGAGCATTGGCGGCAAATGGTATTATTTTGATGAGTGGAATGGTGACTATGGGGGGGTACGTACTGAAGCTAGTAATCGAATAGAGGAGATAGACGGCAAGACGTACGGTTTCAATTCAAGTGGAGCTCTGATGACAGGCGGATGGATATCCGAGAGTTGGTCATGGGAGGATAGTGATGGTGTAATACACTCAAATATGTCTTGGTATTATGCAAATGCAGATGGAACCCTGGCAGAAGGCTGGCGATACAGCGGTGGAAAGTGGTATTATTTTGTTCCAGGCTCATTTTATATGGTGTCCGGCGGAGGAATGAAGGTAGACGGACAATATTACGTCTTCAATAAGGATGGAGCTTTGGCAAGTGCAGGTTGGGTTGACCTTGGTGATGGTAAATGGGGATATGCCGATGCAAACGGAAAGCCTGTCCCTGGATGGAAAAAATCCGGAAATAACTGGTACTATATCATGGAGTCGGGTATGGCAGCAACATCGTTTGCAATAGCCGATAAAACGCTCAATTTCTTCAAGGAAAACGGCGTATGGGAAAGCGCATATAAAACTCCTGGCTGGAAGTCTGTGAAGCGTGGTGATTATACATATTGGTTCTATATCAATCCGGACGGAACTGCTGCAACTGGTTGGAAGGCTATTAAAGGGAAATGGTATTTCTTTAACGAGACCTCAGGAACGATGCGCGCTACCGGAGCTACTGAGATAGATGGTAAGATATATATGTTTAACGATAACGGAGATCTCAT
>JAFSUI010000022.1 GCA_017445315.1 Bacillota bacterium
CACTAGATTTAGGTTCTAGCGGGAGACCGTGGGGGTTCAAGTCCCTCGTCGCGCACCAACAAAAAACCTCATTGTCTTACTGACAAAGAGGTTTTTTAGTGAGTCTATGATTGAAAAAGTAGTTCCTTTATAAGAATGATTTATTTGATATACAAAGAGCTAGTGTATTTATATCTAATTTGTAATTTCCTTTAATGTAATGTTTGCAAGGTATTTTGCAAGGGCATTTATTTCAGAATATCTAGGAGTTCCGTCCTCTTTGAGTATAAGATAATTGTTAACAAAGCCAGCGCAGTTTATAAGTTGTGCATATTCTTTTTCCAATCCACCTGGTTGAGATTCTGCATAAGCTGCATTTGTCGCAGGGGAATTGCTAGAATCAATAAGCGGCAGTAAGTCTAAATATACGGACTTTTCTTTTGTCTCACATGGTGCAGTAATCTCAAAGGTTCCATCACTCTTATGGGCATAAATAAGGAGTGGATTCTCTGAAGATGGAAAGCCTATATATTCAACAGGGTTATGGGAAAGTCCTCTTATAATCAAATCCTGGCCTTTTAGAGCCATATCTGTAATGAGACCGCCATCTATAGGGAAGCCTGATTTAAAGAAGGCTCTATCCATATCGCAGTTCTTGATTAAGGCCATAAGCCTAAGTAACTGCTCCACATCATCGCTGTTATGAAGCAGAATCTGTTTCTCAAGTTCAGGTGAGCGGTTAAACTGATAATTCTCATATAGGTCTATGCTAATTTCACCGTTAATTTTGTCCTGGCGGAGACCTGAAATACCGGCATATTCCTCAAGATCCTTTTGACCTAATTTGGGTAGGATTTTACCGAGAGGAGAGTAGTATTTAAAGATATTGTATAAATCCAGATTGAATGGGGTTTTTATCTCTATGCCATATCTGGCGCATCTCTTATTTATAAAGGGTACATCAAAATATTTCCCGTTATATGTAACAAGATAAGAAACGGAAGATATAAGCTCAGAACTAGCCATAAGGAGATCCTTTTCTTCCATAGGGGTCTCGGCAAAATACTGAATGAGTTCAGCTTTTCCATTACTCACAAGGACAAAGCCGGATAGAATGACCGTACTGAAGCTTGCGGATAGTCCGGTGGTTTCAATATCAAAGACAGCATAAGTATCGGAAGGCAGGTATTTGGCAACCGACATAAAGCTTTCCGGCACTATATTGAGTTCTCTTCTTATGGTCTTCATATTCTACTTATACCCTGAAAGTTATAATCTTAGTTATTTATATTCAAATAAATCTGTGCTTTTGTCAACGATTAATAAAGTGTGGGCATAAAACAAAATAGACCGCAGGGGAGCAGCCTATTTTGTTCAAAAGGGGTATTGGGATTAGAGATTAATGAGGTTATCAGGGGGATAACCACACCCTTATTATAAAGGATAATCAAGAAAAATCAAGAAGATTTGACTATGAAAGCTAGTAAAATAGCACTATTTAGAGCATTTTCAATTATTTTTGGTGTCTTTTTTGATATCATTCCTAGATATAGTGTTTACATAAAAAGTACCGCATATATCTACGAAAGAAGGAGGATTTAAGTCGGATCTCGTAAAAAAATATCAAAAAAGAGAAAACTTCATCAATAAAAAGTAACTAATAATGTTTTATTGTAACCCGGTTTTATGATACAATGCTCATACTCGGAGGAATGGAAAATTGATATTTGAAGAAAAAACAATTGAAACTACGCGGATTTACGAAGGAAAGATTCTTAACCTTAGAAGAGACAAGGTTACAGTATTAAATGGAGAATCATATCGTGAAATCGTAGAACATAGTGGTGGAGCCGTTATTGGTGCATTAACTGATGACGATAATCTTATTATGGTTAAACAGTTTAGAAAGCCGCTTGAGCGAGTGGTTCTTGAGGTTCCGGCCGGAAAGCGCGACGGAAACGAAAACGGAGAAGAAGTTGCGGTTAGAGAATTAAGAGAAGAAACGGGCTATACGGCAGAAGAAGTAGTTCATCTAACTACTATGTATCCGACGCCCGGCTATTCAGAGGAAGCTCTTGATATCTTCCTTGCCAGAAAGCTTACTCCGGGAGAAACGGATTTTGATGAAAACGAGGCAATCGATATTTGTGAGATACCGCTTGAGCAAGCCATAGAAATGATAATGAAGGGTGAAATCCAAGATGGAAAAACTCAAGTAGCGATTTTGATGATAAAGGAGTTTCTTGAAAGGGAGAGGGATAGATGAATACAAAACAGTTTTTAGCTTATCTTGAGAAAGAGAAGAAGGCGTCGGAAAATACACTTCTTGCATATATGCATGATATTAATGCCTTTGAAAAATATCTTGAAGGCAAGAAAAGGAAAATCGAAGAAGCTACCGAAACTGACGTGCTGGAGTATATTCTAGCTTTGGGAAAAGAAGGTAGATCGCGCGCGACAACCAATAGAAAGCTCGCATCCTTAAGAGCGGCCTATGCCTTTATGATAAAGAAGGGCATTGTAAAATCAGACCCCACAACCGGAATCAAAACGCCACGCGCAGAAAGAAAGGATCTTGACTATCTTACTGTAAGTGAGATTGAACTTATTCTGGCCGCACCCGATGAAAGCATCAAAGGAAAACGCGACAAAGCCATACTTGAGGTTCTCTACGGAACCGGAATAAGAGTTATGGAACTGATTGAGCTTAATTATAGCGATTTAAATATGCAGATGGGATTTATCCAGTGCTCGGGAGAACACGGAAAGCCAAGAATTGTACCGCTCGGAAGCTATGCAAAGGAGGCGCTTTCTAAGTATCTAGAAGAGAGCAGAGGAGCACTTCTTAAAACCGAAGAAAAACAGATTCCGCCGGATGCGCCGCTATTCCTTAATTATCAGGGAGAGCGCTTTACAAGACAGGGCCTTTGGAAGCTTATCTGCACATATGGCAAAAAGGTTGGACTTTCCGGCCGACTGACGCCTCATATTTTAAGAACATCCTTTGCTGTCCACATGATTCAGAATGGGGCTGATTTGAAGGCTCTCCAGGAGCTTCTCGGATATGATGATATGCAGGCAATGCAGGTATTTATGCAGGTTTCTACGAGCAAAATCAAGGATGTATTCGATCAGACGCACCCCAGAGCATAAAAATCCTAGAAAAACATTGAAAAATACCTAGAAATTTAACTTGCATTGATATTTAAGACATGATAAAATGTCTTGGTTATTACGGGTGGTCCTCTGCTGTGGATAGCAAGAACACCTTGGAGGGAAGGAGGAACATAGATATGAACATTCTAGATGCTGTTGCAAAAGATTATATGAAGAGCAACATCCCTGCGTTCAATGTGGGTGATCAGGTTAAGGTCCACATTAGAATTAAAGAAGGAAACAGAGAAAGAGTCCAGGTCTTTGAAGGTTTTGTTCTTAAGAGACAGAACGGCGGAATTACAGAGACATTTACCGTAAGAAAGATGTCATCCGGAGTAGGCGTTGAAAAGACATTCCCACTCCACTCACCATGGATTGAAAAGATTGAAGTTACAAGACACGGTGATGTAAGACGTGCTAAACTCAATTATATGAGAGAGAGAACAGGTAAGGCTGCTAAGATTAAGATCAAAGACGGTGTTTCCGTAAAGAACGTAATTGCAGATGCTTCTGAGATGCCTGAAGAAATCGTAGAAGAAGCAGTAATTGCAAACACTGAGGAAACAACTGAAGCTGCAGAAGTTGCTACAGAAGAAGTAGTTGAAGCTGCAGAAGAAAAGACTGAAGAATAATCTTTTAAAGAGAACCTCCGGGTTCTCTTTTTTCGTGTCATCACAACTTTTCCATAATCCGATATATATGATACAATTAACATGTAATTAATTGAGAGGATTATTATGGCTTTAGAAAACATCAACTGGTATCCAGGTCATATGAAAAAGACCAGGGAACTTATAAGTGAGAACCTTAAGCTTGTAGATATTGTTATTGAGGTTATCGACGCAAGGATTCCTATATCGAGCAGGAATCCTATTATTGATGAGCTTGTTCAGAATAAGCCCAGATTTGTTTTGCTTAATAAAAGCGATCTTGCAGATCCATCACAGAACAAAGAATGGAAGAAGAGAATAAAAGACTCATCGGATGAAAATATAATAAGTGTGATGCAGATTGATAGCCTTCACGGAACCGGGATAAAAGAACTTCTTGCGTCTCTTGAGAAATATCAAGAAAGGCTTGATAACGAGCGTGGAAGAAAGAAGAATCTAAGGCTCATGATTGTTGGAGTTCCAAATGTCGGAAAGTCATCGCTTATTAATAGACTAACCGGACGAAAGGCAACTCAGACAGGAGACCGCCCTGGTGTTACAAAGGGTAAGCAGTGGCTTACAATGACAAACGGCATGCAGCTTCTAGATACTCCGGGAATTCTTTGGCCTAAGTTTGAAGATCAGAATGTAGGAATCGCTCTTGCATACTGCGGTTCAATCAAGGATGAAATCCTGGATACCGCATCGCTCGCGCTTTCGCTTATCGGAAGACTGATGGAAGAATACCCTGATGAGCTCAAGGCTAGATATAAGATAGACGAGCTTCCCGAAGAGGCGCTCGCCGGAATGGAGCTTATAGCAAAAAAACGCGGCTTTATTCTTGGAGGCGGCCGAATCGACTACGAAAGATGCGCAAGAACCGTTCTTGACGAGTTTAGGAGCGGCACAATCGGAAAGATAACGATAGAGCGCGCAGAGAAAAATACTGATTAAAGTCTTTCGGAGGGAAATATGAACAAAGAAGAGAGACTTCAGAAATTAATAGCTAGAGCAAAGGAACTAAGAGCCTTTGAAAATGAATATAAAGAAGCCGGTCATCGCTATATCGCCGGTGTGGATGAGGTCGGAAGAGGACCGCTGGCAGGACCTGTTGTTACGGCATGTGTAGTTCTTCCCGAGGATTACGAAGGGCTTGGTATTGACGATTCAAAAAAGCTAAGCGAAAAAAAGAGGGAGGAACTCTATTCCGAGATAATAGAAAATGCAATCTGCTATGGCTTTGGACTTTGCGATAACATTGTAATAGATGAAGTTAATATACTTGAAGCAACCAAGCTTGCAATGAAGCAGGCAATTATATCCGCAAACGAGATGTTAAAAAATCGTTTCCCCGGAGAAAAAATAGACCTTGTTCTTGTAGATGCCGTAAGTATTCCGGGAATTGAAACCAAACAGATTTCTATGATAAGAGGCGATGCAACAAGCCTTTCGATTGCCGCAGCTTCTATTCTCGCAAAGGTCAAGCGAGATAGGATGATGCGAGAATATGACGATATCTATCCAGGATATGATTTCGCATCAAATAAAGGGTACGGAACAAAAAAACATTATGAGGGCTTGAGAGAAAAGGGACTGACGCCAATTCACAGAAAAACATTTTTAAAGAATCTATAAATATGGAATTAAAAAAGACCGAGCATCCTGCAAGGTTGCAGTTTGCTCGGTTTTTTGATGCGTAAAATTTATTAAATCTTTATTCTTTGTTCTTCGTTTTTTCCTTTGCGGCTTCGGCTTTTGCAAGAGCCTTTTCAGCTTTTTCTTGGAGCTTCTCGGCTTTTTCCAGACGCTTTTCGTTTTTCTTTTCAGCCTTTCGCTCTTCCTTGCTATCCACAACCCTTGGATCTGAGATGCTTCCTGTAAGTGAGGAGGCAGCTACAACCTGTGGGCTAGCGCTAAATCCTATAGAGTCAAAATGGTTCATCGTAGAAATACAGGTGTTTTCCGAGTATTTCTCGGGAACAAATCCCGGTGGAAATATTCTGTAACCGGCATCTATGAACTCTTCTATATAGCCTTTTTTTATCGCTTCCTTATAGATCTCGGAGGAAATCGGAATAAGGATTGCATCTACGCCTTCTGCAATATGTCTATCCTTAATGATTTCGTACGCGGCTTTTATGTCGTTCAGTCTTCCGTTTAGACCACCGATGATTGCCGTTTCAACGATACTACTAATAGTTCCAATATCAAAAACCGAGGAATTGGTAGCAACCTTTGGCTCAATATCGGAAAGATTAATATCGTAAATAGCCTCATAGTTTGTTTCTTCGGAAGGGGTAGGATCCAAATCCTTTTCTTTAGAATATTTCTTTCCGCTTTCTTCCTGAGGAAAAAACGCGTATGAAGCGCCGGCGCTCTTTAGCATTTCGGAAACAATAATCTTATCTTCATCGGATAATGAAGAAATCGCAGTTCCCGAAAAAACGATTGATTTATTGCTTGCTCCCTCAGATCCAATGAGTCCCAAGATATGATTTGTTATATCATTTATTGAAACATATGGAGAAAAGGAGCCGCGTAGATTGATTTTTATGCTTGTCATTTTATTCTACCGCTTCCGTCCAATTCATAAAGTCTTCTATTTTGCCGGTCTGGATGCCGTAAATAGTGTTATACATTTCCTGAGCAATAGGTCCGATTTCATTGTTGTTTATAATCATGGCCTCGCCCTTATACTGAAGCTCGCCAACAGGGGAAACAATAGCAGCTGTTCCGGATGCGAACATCTCTTTCAAAGAGCCATTTTTGTATGCTTCCTCAAGCTCATCTATAGAAATCTGTCTCTCGCTCACTTTGATGCCCTTATGCTTGCAAAGGGTAATGATTGAATCTCTTGTGATACCAGGAAGAATTGTTCCTGTGAGTGGGCTTGTTACGACTTCGTCTCCGATAACAAAGAAAGCGTTTGCAGAACCGATTTCTTCGATATATTTGTGATCCTTTGCGTCAAGCCAGAGAATCTGCTCAAATCCTTTTTCGTGCGCAATTTCCTGGGCTTTTAAGCTTCCGCCGTAGTTACCTGCACATTTTGCTTCGCAGGTTCCGCCTTTGGCAG
>JAFSUI010000023.1 GCA_017445315.1 Bacillota bacterium
ACTGTTTTCAGCTTTAATTATCTTACCAGGGTGAAGGACGCAAGAGTGAAGAGTCCCGCGAAGATCGCGCAAGGGATCACGCCTGCCCAGATGTTGCCATGCTTGCGATAAATGTAGGTTACGACTGCGGTGGTGCCGCCCATCATGTAGCAATATCCGAAAGCAAAGTCCAGAGCGCCAACGCTTGTGCCCATAATCCCCGGCATGCTCATCTGCTCAAATACAGCCTGACCGGTACCGATCATCAGGTTTCCTCCGTACTGAATTACCAGCAGCAGGAAGAGCGCGCCTGCAGTAAGAACGGTATTTACAACAATCGCTCTAACCATATCTTTTCTCTCATTGCCTGTGCTCTTTTGCGTACGCTGATTGATATTGCCGAAGAACATTACACAGAAGATGATCAGCATGTACGGAAGGGCCTTGATTATACGGGCCGGGCTCGGCTTGAGGTAAGTGGAAAGGTTCCAAACCTGATAGTTGATGCCCATAAAACCTTCCATTGCAGTCATCCAAAGACCGAAGAAGCAGACCGCTATTACGCCAAGAAGAATGGACTTCCAGATCTTGCTTGCGTCAACTTTCTCTCCCGGGCCTGCGATGCAGAAATCTGCCATGCTCACAGTTTCACCGGCTTTCTTGCGCTTGTTGGTCTTGATGAAAAGGCCAATAGCCTTCCGCGTGCGCTTTCCGGCGGACAGATGCAGAGGATTTCTATAGCGCGTGCGCTTGTAAAGGATCCAAAGATTATCCTTGCGGACGAGCCGACTGCGGCGCTTGATTATGATACGTCAATAAAGGTTCTCAGTGTAATAGAAAAGATTGCGCAGGAGAGAAAAACCACGGTAATCATGGTTACGCATAACCCTGAGATTGCAAAGATGGCAAACAGGGTTATCAAGCTTCGCAACGGTAAGATTGCGAGCATAAGAGTTAATTTGCATCCGCTTAAGGCGACGGATCTTGTGTGGTAGTAGCATAGGTTCGCAGCATAGGTTCTATATAAAAATGAAGAAAACACAGAGAATAGATGCAGTAAGAAATATTAAGAAACGATTGGTGTCATATCTATCAATCTGTCTTGTTGTTATGCTCGGTCTCGGCGGATTTCTCACGACCATTTATGCGGGTGAAGGAATTAACGCAAAGGCTACTGAATATTATGCGGACAGATCATTTGAAAATATGGAGATGGCATCTGCTTTTGGCGTTGCAGAAGAAGATATAGAAAAGATCTCAAAGGTAGAAGGTGTAACTGAAGTAGAAGGCGTCTTGGAGTTCGATGGAACCCTTGAAAAAGGCGGAGAAAGAATTGCTGTAGAGCTTATATCTATAACCGAAAAGATAAATGTTCCGGAGCTTGTTGAAGGAGCGCTTCCTGCAAATAAAAATGAATGCTTGGTCGGCGAGGACTTTGCAGAAAAGTATAATCTCTCTATCGGAGAAAAAGTAAGAATAACAACAAAGGATTTGGAACTCGGAAATCCGCTTGCTATAAATGAGTTTGTAATTACGGGATTTGCTCATCACCCGGGATATATGAGAAGGAAACGTATAAACACGGTTGTCCTTCCGCTTGGGGCCTTTAATTTTGAAGCAACAAATGACGGATACACCAAGACCTATGTTTCTACCAATACGAGTGGTGACGTTGGCATTTTTGACGATGAGTTTTTTGAAGAGGAGCGGGCCATTAAGGCTGAGCTTGAGAGTCTCGCTCAGGAGTTAAAACTTGATGCGGAAAATCGTTTTAGAAAAAAGGCCGAGGACGCTATAGACGAGGAGTGGAAAAAGGCCGAGAAGGAGTTTTCTAGCGCGGAAAAAGAGATAAACGATAACGAGAAGAAGCTTAACGAAGAGCTTGATGCTGCAAGCGGCGAGCTTACGCAGGCAGAGAGAGATCTTGCGTACAGGGTTTCTGAAGGCGAACGTCAGCTGCGAGATGCCGAGACCAAGCTTGATAGGGATGTTGCGGCGGCCAGGGCGGATATTGCCGAGAAGGAAGCAAAGTTAGCGGAATATAAAGAGTCAATTGAAGAAGTGGATTCTATACTTGGACCCAATATTTCAACGATGAATGCCTGGGTTTCTGAGTACGAGCAAATTCAGGCGTCGGATTATCCCGAGAAGGCAGCAAGTACAGCGGAGTTTATTAGGGCTCTCGTGATTATGGCAGGAACGCCTGACGCGAAGAATGCCGGAGCGGAGATGGACAGCGTTTCGGGAACAAGCATAAGTTCAGACCTTGATACGCTTGCTTCAACGGATGTGGATGCACTTGTGCAGGACGCTAATTCCTATCAGGAAACCGGTGACGAGATAGCAGGAAAGAACGCTATCGAGAGAACAAATGTAATTGTTCAGGCCACAAAGAATATCGTAGATGGATACAATTTATTCAAGGCAAATGTTGCGGCGGCGGAGGGAGAGCTGGAGAACGCAAAGGCAACGCTGAATACAAAAGAAACCGAAAGTAGAAACGAAATAGCAAGAAACAGAAGCAATCTATATGCACAGAAGCAAAGCGCGGAAGCGGAAATCGCAGCAGGCTGGGCGGAGTATAATTTCAATAAAGAAAAGTATGAGAAAGAGATTGCTGATGCGAGAGATAAACTTAAGACAGAATACGAAGACGCAGAAAAGAGTGTAAAGGAAGCGAAGGAAAGTATCGAGACGCCTGAGGGCGACTGGATTGTTCTGGACAGAAGAGCAAACTCCGGATTTATAGATATAAGATCTAACAGCAGAGCGCTTAATAGTGCGGCATACGCCTTTGGTGTTTTGTTCTTGCTCATAACTGCACTGGTTTGTTTCTCTACTATTGCAATAATAATAGAAGAGCAAAAGGAAATGGTAGGTACTGTTAAGGCCTTTGGATTCTTTAAGAGGGAGGTTCTTGGGAAGTATTTGGTCTTTGGTGTGAGCGCGGCTATCGTAGGCTGCATACTCGGAATACTTGGTTCCTTTGGGCTTGGCGAGACGATTCAGAGAATATATGATGACGCCGGCATGTATCAGTTCTCGCAGGCGAAAAGTATCATTGCGCCCATGCCGACACTTATCGCGTGCTTCGGAATAATCGTAATATGCATTCTTGCAACAGTAATTGCATGTACTAATATCCTGAGGAGTCCGGCCTCCGTTTTGATGAAGGGTGGAACATCCGGCGTAAATAATGCTGCCAAAAAAACTGTAAGCAATAAGAGCGGATCGCTTTATTCTCGCCTCATAGTTAGAAATATGCTTAACGATAAGGCTAGAGTCTTTGTTTCCATTTGCATTATAGCATTTAGTTGTATGCTTATTGGCATGGGGTTCTCTCTTAAGTTTGCTTATGACGGGATGCAGGATAAGCAAACGACTGAAGTATATAAATACGACATTAGAATGAATATAGAAGGAAGTCTGAGCGAGGAAGAAGAAAGAGCGATCAATTCTATAATTGAAAAGAGCGGTGCGGAATATATTCCGGCGCTTTATGAATCGCATATATATCGCTGGGACGATAAGCTTGATGGACTTAGTGTGCTGGCGGTGGATCCGGATATGATTGGTGACTTTTACGCGATTACAAGTCCGGGGACTGATACACCTATTGAGATTCCTTCGGACGGCGTGCTTGTTCAAAACAGGATGCGTGAGAGTTATAATATGAATGTTGGAGAGGAGTTTACAATACTCGACTCCAAATTGCAATCGCATAAGGTTAGTATAGTTGGCGAGTTCCAGAATTATATTGGAAGGGATGTAGTGATTTCTTCGGAGGGTTATGAGAAGCTAATCGGAAAGTATGAACCGAATTGCTATTTCATTAATCTGGATGGTGCTGACGGAGAAGCTCTTCAGAAGGAACTCTTAAATGCTTCCGGCGAGATATCATTTACACCTAAGGATTCAGTTAGGGCGCAGTTTGAGGCGGTGGCATTACTCTACAATGTAACGGTATTTATTACGACGGGGATTGCGGTTATAATGTCGTTTATGATTCTTACCAATCTTGCGAATATCTTCTTGAACAGAAAGAAGACCGAGCTCATTGTAATGCGAATTAACGGCTTCAGCGTCAAGAAGACGATAGGATATTTGGCAAAGGAAACAGTTCTAACAACGATTATCGGTGTTGCGCTTGGCGTAACTTGCGGAGCAATTTTTACACCGCTACTAATAAGAGTAATGGAGCAGCCTGATCTTCAGTTTATCAGGACCTTCCATCCGCTCGCGTGGATTATTGCCGTGATTCTTGAGGCTGCGTTTGCGATTACGGTTAACAGCATCGTGTTTAACAAAGTTAAAAAATTAAATCTAAAGGATATAACCTGATGAAAATGAAAAAGAGTATGTGGAATCTTCTTGAACGAATTGTGCGGAAAGCCGTTGACAAGAAGTTTGATTACTCTTTTGAAGATTTTGATTTAGGCGCTATAGAGGGTCCCGTTCTTCTTGTCACAAATCATGTGTGCGCGTGGGATCCTCTTTTAATTGCCCTTGCGGCAAAAAGGCAGCTGGCATTTGTTGCGAGCGAGCACGTATTTAGAATCCCAAGGCTCGGTCGCCTTGCAGAAAAGTATTTGGATGCAATTCCCCACACAAAGGCATCCTCTGGAACAAAGGCAACAAAGGAATGCATAAAAAGGCTGAGAGCAGGAGAGGCCATTTTTATCGCAAGCGAGGGCGAACAAAGCTGGGACGGTAAAAGTAAAGGGGTTGTAGCGACCACCGGAAAACTCGTAAAGAAAAGCGGCGCGACTCTTGTTACATATAGGATTGAAGGCGGTTATATCGCATTTCCGCGCTGGGCGAAGGGCACGCGCCGAGGAAAAGTATATGTCCATCCGGTAAAGGTCTATACTCCGGCGGAACTTGAGAAGATGACTGCGGAAGAAATAAAGGCTGCGATCAATCGTGATATTTCTTTTGATGTTTGGGAGTGGCAGAGAGAAGAGCTTTTGCGTAACGGAAAGATGAACGCCTATATTTCCGATAAGGATTGCCGCGCAGAATATTTGGAGAGGCTCGTATATATCTGTCCTTCTTGCAGGAAGATTGGAACTCTGCGTTCACACGGAAACGAAATAGAATGTAGCTGCGGATTTAAGAATGAAATTACTGAGACGGGATTCTTAAAGGATGATACGCCGTTTGCTACGGTTTCTGAGTGGAGCGACTGGCAGGATGATGAGCTTTGTAAGCTGCTCGGGGGTGAATCCGAAGCAGAGTCGCAGGCAGAGTCGAAGGAGCTGGAAAAGGCGCAGGGTGATTCTTCGCAGGAGAAGGGTTTTCTCGGTGTGGAGTGCGGAGATAAGGATTTTGTTCTTCTTAAGATAAACGGAGATCATACTGAAGAGATTGTTTCAGAAGGAGAGATCGCGCTCGGAAGAATTGATGGAGGATTCAAGCTATCGGTTGGAGATATGTCCTTTGATCTATCCAAGATTTCTCGCATGGCGATGATTCTTGCAAATCGCATTGTTTTTTCGTCCAATGAAATGTATTATGAAATAAGACCGCACGACATGAAGGGAAGGCATAATCTGAGAAAATATCTTGTTGCTTGGCAGCGGACAAACGCCAATGCAAACGAAGAGGAGGAATAATTGGATTATTCAGCAGCAAATACTTCCGTTTGGAATGTGATTATTCAGTTTGGCTATATTGCCGGCGTGGTACTCTTTTGTAATTTTATCCGGAGAAAGTATTCATTCATTAAGAGGAGCATGATGCCGGTTGCAGTTATGGCGGGTTTTATTATCCTTATTGCTAAGTATATTGGCATTGTGAAAATAAACCACGACTTCATGGAGATTCTTACCTACCATGGTATTGCGCTCGGATTTATTGCGATGAGTCTCCGAGTTCCGGAGGCGCTTTCCGAGGCAAAGAAGGGAACGGGTTTTAAATCCGGTGCTGTAATCGTAAGCACATATATGGTGCAGGGTGTCACGGGTTTAATCATTACGATCTTACTCGGTTATACATTCATGCCGAATATGTTTAAGGCTGCGGGACTTCTTCTTCCGATGGGTTATGGACAAGGCCCGGGTCAAGCAAACAATATAGGGGCGAGCTATCAGTCCATGGGATTTGCGGGTGGACATAGCTTTGGTCTTGCAATAGCTGCGATGGGTTATATCGTTGCATGCGTTGTCGGCGTAATTTTGCTGAACATCCTGAGAAGGAGCGGCAAGATAAAGATTGAGGATGTGGAGGCCGTGGAGGAAGAAAACTATACGACGGATTTCTTCCACAGCAAAGGTGAGATGCCAATCTCGGAATCCATAGATAAGCTAAGCGTTCAGCTTGCGATGGTTCTACTGGTCTATGCTGTAACCTATCTCGTATCAAGAGCGATAACCGGAGGAATTTCTGCGATAAGCGCGGGACTTGCCGGAACGGTGAACACTTTGATTTGGGGATTCAATTTTATTATCGGATCAGCCCTGGCAATGCTACTTCGTGTGATTCTTGAGAATCTTCGCGCGGGCGGCATTATAGATAGACAGTATCAGAATAATTATCTTCTTAATAGACTTTCCGGAATGTTCTTTGACATGATGATTGTTGCGGGTATAGCGTGCATTAATCTTGAGGATATTAGAGGTCTTGTTGTTCCGTTTATTCTGCTTACGGTTATCGGTGCGGTTGTGACATGGCTTCACCTTGTGCGCGTTTGCAGAGTTGTATATAAGGACTATTATTATGAGGGATTGATTTCTATGTTCGGAATGCTAACGGGTACGATTAGCTCGGGAGTCATTCTGCTTCGCGAAATCGATCCGGGTATGAGGACGCCGGCGGCGAATAATCTTGTTACGGGAAGTAGTTTTGGTATATTGCTTGGGGCACCTGTCCTGGTGCTCGTGGGGCTTGCGCCAAAGAGCGACCTAATGTGCATTGTTACGCTTATTCTTGCGGCTCTATATCTCGCGGTACTTTTGTACATAATATATAAGGTCGGACGTCGCAATAATAATCGCAAAACAACTAATCTTAAATAAATAATCATCAATAAATAATCGTTTATGTTAAGCGCATCGTCTTGCGAATGATTCAGGCATAATGTAAAATAACGATTGGTGTGTGTAGGAACGGGACTGAATAGACATGGAAGAAAAGAATCAATCGTTTTCATTTAAAAAGGAGATGAGCGTGGAGACGTTTGTGTTTCCGATCATCTTCTTGGCGTTTTTTGGGCTCTTTGTTTATTATATGGGTCTTGCAAATGCGCTGAACACTATCATGAATACGGCGTATAGGCTGCTCATTGATACGGTTCTATATATTACTGCGGTTTGCGTAATTATGGGTGCGGTGAGTGCGCTCTTTTCCGAGTTCGGATTAGTGTCGCTTGCAAATAGACTCTTGAGGCCTTTGATGAGACCTATATTTGGACTTCCGGGAGCTGCGGCGCTTGGTGTTGTAACCACGTTCCTCTCAGATAATCCTGCAATACTTGCGCTTACGGACGATCATCATTTTAGACATTATTTTAGGAAGTTTGAATTCCCGGCGCTTACCAATCTCGGTACTGCGTTCGGCATGGGGTTAATCGTTTGCACATTTATGTACAGCCTTTCTCCAAAGATGGGAGTCGGTCTCGGCGGTGCTGTGGGCGTTGGTTTAATCGGCGCAACTATCGGAAGTATAGTGAGCACGCGCATCATGCTTATGTTTACAAAGAAGTATTTTGGCGACACGTGGGACGAGGAATACACATCGGGTTCCAATATGAATACACCAAAGGACATGCGTCCGATTAGATCGGGCGGAGTCGGTAGCCGTGTGATTGCTGCCGTTCTTGAGGGAGGACATAGTGGCGTCAAGATGGGCGTCAGTATAGTTCCGGGCGTTCTTGTGATTTGTACGATAGTTCTTATGCTCATAAACGGCCCGTCGGAGAGCGGAGAATATACGGGCGCGGCATACGAAGGAATAAGAATTCTTCCGGTGCTTGCGGAGAAGCTTGATTTTATATTAAATCCTTTGTTTGGGTTTACGAGTCCCGAGGCGATAGGTGTTCCGGTAACCGCGCTTGGTGCTGCGGGAGCTGCGCTGAGTCTTACTTCCAATTTGGCTGCGAGCCATTTAATTGGGCCGGGGGACATTGCGGTGTTTACTGCGATGTGCATGTGCTGGAGTGGATACCTGAGCACGCATGCATCCATGATGGATAGCCTCGGTTGCAAAGGCCTTATCGGAAAGGCGATTACGAGCCATACAATAGGAGGCCTCGCTGCAGGAATCTCTGCGCATTGGATTTATGTATTGATAACGATGGTGTTTTGATTTATATCGTTTTGCGAAGGAGACTGCGAAAGTGTTCGCGAAAGAGTTTGACGAATGAGTCCGCTTTGAGAAGATTGCGGTGAAAGCATGAAGAAGGATTTTGAACGTTTTGATATGAATAAACCTCCGGTTAGGACGAAGTGGTATCTGATGCCGCTTCTTCCGATTTTGAGTTATCCGGATCTTATCAAGCATAAAAATCAATTAACAAAGATTAATATGGAGGGCGTTGAGCCGCCGTATCTTTTGCTCTGTAATCATAATGCGTTTATGGATTTTAAAGTTGCAACAAAGGCGACGTTCCCGAATAAATGCAATTATGTTGTTGCGATTGACGGATATATCGGGCGCGAAAAATTATTGCGCGACGTCGGCTGCATCTGTAAGCGCAAGTTCACGCAGAACATAGGGCTTATTAGACATCTCAAGACGGTTATAGATAACGGTGACATCGCTGTTATCTATCCTGAGGCGAGGTATTCTCTTTGTGGGACGACTGCGGTGCTCCCTGAGTCGCTCGGAAAGCTTTGCAAAAACTTTGGTGTTCCTGTTGTTACGCTTATCTGTCACGGGCATCACGTGAATTCGCCGTTCTGGAATCTTCATGATCGCGGAGTGAAGCCGACCGAGGCGGAGATGAAACTTTTGTATAGCAAAGAGGATTTGGAAAAGCTTTCTGTTGATGAGATAAACAAAGGCTTGGTAGAGGCATTCCAGTATGATGACTTTGCTTGGCAGAAGGAGAGGGGAATCAGGATTACTTATGAGGGACATGCAGAGGGACTTCATAAGGTTCTTTATCAGTGCCCGCATTGCAAGACGGAGTTCAAGATGGCGAGTAAAGGGATAAAACTTTTCTGTAAGTCGTGCGGAAAGTCTTGGACGTTTACGGATCTCTCGGAACTAGTCGCGGATGAAGGCGAGACTGAGTTTTCGCATGTGCCCGATTGGTACGAATGGGAGAGGGAAAATGTGCGCCGCGAGGTTGAAGCGGGAACTTACTCCAGTGGCGAGCTAGATGTCTATGTGGATAGTCTTCCGAATGCAAAGAAGTTTATCAGGCTCGGAAACGGAAAGCTCGTTCACGATATGAATGGATTCAGGTGCTGGGGAACGGATGTTGATGGCGATGAGTTCCTGATGGAGAAGGATGTGCCGTCGCTCTACTCCTGTCATATTGAGTACGACTACCTTGGAAAGCACGGAGATTGCGTTGATTTGAACACTTTGACCGACACCTGGTATATTTTCCCGGAGGGTGAAGATTTCTCTGTAACAAAGATGGCGCTCGCGACCGAGGAACTATATAATGCGTATTTCCGAAATATTGGAAAATAATTCTATAATTCTGGAATTACGGAAAACGTTGGTGTTTCAAAGAAAATAGAGTATATTAAATGGTTTTTTAAGGGCTCGCCTCTTGGAGGCGGGCCTTTTTGTGTTTTGTTTTTTCCGAAATATTGGAATTAATTCTTTTGAATGTATGGGAAAATTCCCATTAACCACGCAAGCGAAAAATTCTTTTTCATAAAAATTTTGAAGCCTAAAATGCCTAAATTTCAATAAATCGCACGGCCCGCCAGTGAAAAAATTTGCAAGTAGAACCGTCCCCATTGTAAATTTGGCACGGGTTTTGCTTTTTATATGGGACAAAAGGGTAAGCAAATTATTTCTTGGTTTCATTTTTTAAGGAGGAAACACCCATGCTAGCATTCTTAGGCTTTCTAACAGTCATCCTAATGCTCGTACTAATCATGACAAAGAAGGTTTCTCCGCTGGTAGCTCTTATCGCTGTACCGGTGATTACAGGAATTATTTCCTGCTTCTTCTTTGTTACTGATCCTGAAAACGCTCCCGGCGTCATCGATGCTCTTGCAAACTTCAAGAAGCTCGGTGGAATGATCACAGGAGCTCAGGGTATCGGTTCTGTTGCCGCAACAGGCGTAATGTTCATCTTCTCGATTCTCTTCTTTGGAATCCTGACAGATGCAGGAACATTCAGACCAATCATCAAAAAGATTCTTAATGTAGTAGGAACAGATCCTATCAAAATCGCTCTCGGAACTGCACTTCTCGCAGCTATCGTTCACCTTGATGGATCCGGCGCTGTAACCTTCCTTATCTGCATCCCGGCACTTCTTCCGCTCTACGATGCACTCGGAATGAGAAGAACAACTCTTGCGACAATCGTTGCTCTTGCTGCCGGTACAATGAACATCCTTCCATGGGGTGGTCCAACAATCAGAGCAGCCACAGCACTTGGTGAAGCAAATGTAACATCATTCTTCATGCCTGACCTTCCTGCTCTTATCGCAGGTCTCGTATCTGTATTTGTAATCGCATTTATGCTTGGTAAGGCAGAGAAGTCAAGAATCGCTTCCACAGCAGGTGGAGCACTTGCTCAGTATGTTGAGCCTGAACTTTCAGAAGAAGAGCAGGCCCTTCTTAGACCAAAGAACTTTGTTATCAACGTACTTCTTATAATCGCAGCTATCGTAAGCCTCCTATTCTCAGGATTCGCTCCGGCTGTAGTATTCATGGTATTCTACGTACTCGCAACACTTATCAACTATCCAAAGGTTGCTGATTCCAAGGCAAGAGTTGATGCTCACGCAAAGAGCTGTCTGATGATGTGCTCTGTACTCTTTGCTGCAGGATGCTTCACAGGAATCATGAAGGGAACAGGAATGATTACAGCTATGTCAGAAGCTCTCGTTTCTATCATCCCAAGCGCACTCGGAAGATTCTTCCCGGTTATCGTCGGTGTAATCGCAACACCTGCGTCGCTCCTCTTTGATCCAGACTCCTTCTATTATGGAGTACTTCCGGTTCTCTCGCAGACAGCTGCAGGATTCGGAGTTGCTGCTGCTGATGTAGGTCGTGCCGCAATCCTCGGTCAGATGACAACAGGATTCCCGATTTCACCGCTCACAGCTGCAACATTCCTCTTAACAGGTCTCTCCGGCGTAGAACTCGGCGAGCACCAGAAGAAGACGCTCCCACTTGCATGGCTCGTATCAATCATCATGCTCGTTGTAGCAATCATCACAAAGGGAGTTTCGTTTTAATCGGACCTAATAGTCGCGCGGCTCGTTCTCTTTGTACCTCTAGCAAAAAAATAAGCGGGCGAGCCGCATAGAGATAATGATATATAAAGAAAGGACCATAATATGAAAAAGATTAGAATTGGTTCCGGCGCAGGCTATGCAGGCGACCGCCTCGAGCCATCGCTTGAACTCATAGAAAAAGGTAATCTGGATTATATAAGCTACGAATGTCTTGCTGAGAGAACAATAGCTATTGGTCAGCAGGCTAAGCTAAAGGATCCTACAAAGGGATACAACGGTCTCCTTGAGCACCGTATGGAAAAAGCTCTTCCGCTTTGCTGGGAACATAAGGTCAAGCTCATAACCAATATGGGTTCCGCCAATCCGGTTGCAGCAGCAAAGAAGTGTGTTGAAATAGCAGAGAAGCATGGCCTAAAGGGCATGAAGATCGCTTGCGTAACAGGCGATGACATTCTTCCTGTAATAGATAGATATATGGATACAACAGTTTGGGAAACAGGCGAAGCTCTATCCAAGCTTCCGGGACAGATTGTTTCCGCAAACGCTTACCTCGGAGTAGAGGGAATTGTAAAAGCTCTTGAAGAGGGCGCTGACGTAGTTATCACAGGCCGTGTTGCGGATCCTGCAATCTTTATGGCACCGGCAATTTATGAATTCGGTTGGGACATGGAAGATTGGGATAAACTCGGAAAAGGTACAATGATGGGACACCTCCTTGAGTGCGGTGGCCAGGCTACAGGCGGTTACTATGCAGAGCCGGGCAAGAAGGACGTTCCGGGAATGGGACACCTTGGATTCCCACTCGCAGAGATTGCTGAAGATGGTTCCTTTGCTATAACAAAGGTAGAGAGCGCAGGCGGAATGGTTACACCTTCCACACTTTCAGAGCAGATCATTTACGAAATTCACGACCCAGAAAAATATCTCACACCTGACGTAGTTGCAAACTTTAAGCAGGTTAAGTTCACCGAGACCGCTAAGGACTTTGTTGAAGTTGAAGGCGCAACAGGAATGCCAAAGACAGATACACTTAAGTGCTCCATCGGTTATCAGGACTGCTTCATCGGTGACGGCGAAATCAGCTACGGTGGACCTGGATGCCTTGAGAGAGCAAAGCAGGCAATCGAGATCGTAAAAGAGAGACTCGAGCTCGTTGCTCCCGGACAGTTTGATGAATTCAAATATGACATCATCGGATGCAACAGCCTCTACTGGAATCCGGATTACAAGTATAACGAAGAGCCATCAGAGGTTCGCGTAAGAGTTGCAGGCCGCGCATCAACAAAGGCCGTTGCAGACCTCGTTGCAAACGAAGTAGAAGCACTCTATACAAACGGTCCTGCAGGCGGCTGCGGTGCTGTTAAGAGAACAAGAGAAATCGTATCTGTAGCGTCCATCCTGGTTAACAGAAATGACGTTAAGCCGGAAGTTGAAATCTTCACCGTTTAATGTTTGGGAGGTAATGATATGAAATTATATGAAATCGCACACTCGCGTACAGGCGATAAGGGTAATATCTCCAATTTGTCATTGATTGCTTACGATCCTAAGGATTATGAAATGCTTAAGGAGAAGGTTACTCCGGAAAGAGTTAAGGAACATTTCAAAGGTATGGTAAAGGGCGACGTAGTTCGCTACGAGCTTCCAAACATCTACGCATTGAACTTTGTTATGCAGGCAGCTCTTGGTGGCGGCGTAACAAGATCACTCTCCGTAGATATGCACGGAAAAGGATTTTCCTCATACCTCCTCGACATGGAAATCTAATGATTTACACTGGGGACGGTTCTACTTGCAAATTTCAGCAGATGGGGACGGTTCTACTTGCAAAAATTAAACAAGAGGGACGGTTCTACTTGCAAATCTTGCGTAGATGCGTTGGCACATATTTGCCTACCCCTCACAGTTTAACAATCACAACAAAACTCAAAGACCTTCGGGAGTTTGGATAAACTCGCCCTTACGGGCTCAAACAGTATCCAAACTCAAGCGAAGGTCTATTTTCGTGATTTTGTGTGATTGTAGTAAACTGCTCGGATGGCTTGGCAAATATATAC
>JAFSUI010000024.1 GCA_017445315.1 Bacillota bacterium
CTTACCTGGCAGGACATCAATCTCGAAGATCAATATCTCACCGTAAGACGCAGCGTCCGCTACAACTACGAGCGAAAGAAGCACGAGGTCGGCACCACGAAGCGAAAGAAAGTCCGCACGGTAGACTTCTGTGATACGCTTACGGCCATCTTGAAAGAAGCCAAGATGGAGCAGATGAAAAACCGCATGAAATACGGCGTGCTCTATCGCAGGAATTACTACAGGGAAGTCTCGGAAAAAGAGCGCATCTACTATGAGCTGTATACGCTCTCCGGAGAAGATGTCATTCCGGATGACTACAAGGAAATCGACTTCGTTTGCCTCCGGGATGACGGCGCGATCGAACTTCCGAACACGGTGGCTCTCGTCTGCAGAACGGCAAAGAAAAAGATACCCGGGCTTGAAGACTTCCACTTCCACATGCTGAGACACACCTACACCAGCAACATGCTGAGCTGCGGTGCAGCACCAAAGGATGTGCAGGAGCTTCTCGGACACTCGGATGTCAGTACCACGATGAACATCTACGCACACTCTTCCAGAGAGGCAAAGCGCAACAGTGCAAAGCTTCTCGACAAAGCAGTCGGCGCGGATGCCTGAAACAAAAGTTTCCCTTGTAAATGCTCATAAGGGCAAAAACAAGGGAAAACCGTAAAATCTGCTGATGCGACAACGCATAAATACAGTAAAATCAAGGGTTAAAAGAGGGATAGACTGATAAATCGCGATTTGAACACATCTTAATTAATCACCTATAAGTTATTTTACCACACACCGCGCGTCCGGAGAATCTGCAAACAACAAAGGGATGCCACATCGCCATCCCTAAATATAAACTCGTTATGCTACCGCCCATGGTAAAAGAAATACCAATACCAATACCAATCCCTATTTCTTTGCTCTTAGAAACATTTTGATTATTTCTTTGTATGCTGCAAATACTACTCCTGCAATAGGCCATACAATCCAGGTTAGCTGCCAGTTCATGGTTATGAAACTCCAGCCAAGGTATATGGCTACTGCGATTGCCCAGTAGATACCGTCCCATTTGGAGGCTCTCTTATTAAGTCTGTTATAATCGCCCTCTTCCAGTAGCTTGTTATAGCCGTTGTTTATCATGGACGTTTTGACCAGAATTTTTACGCCGATTCCTATGAGTGTTAGTAGCAGCGCCACACCATATATGACTAACGATCCACCCATTTTAGAGGTTGTGTAGCCGTTAATCGTAGTTATGAACAAAGGAATCGCTGCCACTATGCAAAGAACCACGCCTACAACAATCATTCTGGTGTGTGTTCCCTCGTATTTGGAACGCTTCTCCTTTGCCATACCACTGACGCCGTAGTCAGTATCGATATTCTTTTCATTTAGATACTCAAACGCTTTTCCCTTCGCACCGGTAAAAATAAAGATGGTTACAGCGCATGCGATCATTATCAAAATAATAATGATTCCAAGCATGGTTGCTGTGTATTCAGAGAACGGAAGCATGCCCGCTCCTGAGAGGCCAAGTAGTACGAGTAATGGCACCGAAGACATTATGCAAAGCATTACTCCTAACGATATGGGAGATGCCGACTTTTCATTATATGCAAGAAAGCTATTTGCTTCCTCCATTGATACCTTTACCGGCAAATTCTCTTCCTGGGAAAAGTCCGTATATTCAGGCGTAGCCAGGGAAGTTTCCTCTATTTCATCCTTAAGAAGATAATCCGTTGTCACGCCGAATAGTTCTGCGAGCTGCACAATCTTCTTCATATCCGGTATCGCCTGTGCGCCTTCCCACTTTGATACGGACTGCCTTGAAACCCCTAGCTTATCAGCGAGTTCCTCCTGGGACCATCCATTCTTTTTTCTGTTTTCAATAATTTTGTCTGCAAGTATCATTTCTTCCTCCTTATTGGTGGCGCCATGCGCACTCATTTCCTTTTTACAAGCCAATTCTATATTTTTAATGAGTTGCACACCACCAATTAGGCTTTTCAATTTGTCAACCAATGGTTGCAATTGGGCATTTTATCAGCTTTTCACCTATACAAAGCGGAATTTGCCTTTTTATATAGCATTCACGCCACTTGCGATTCGAAATCTGTGGCAAAGTGCAAAAAATGGCCCTTGCCACAGGGAAACGCATCAAAAATGCCTTTTGCCACAGGTTTTGACAAGCAGTGACCTCGAAATCTGTGGCAAAGCGCAAAATTTGGCCCTTGCCACAGGAAAACGCATCAAAAATGGCTTTTGCCACAGGTTTTGACAAACTTCGATTCGAACACGTCTTAATTAATCACCTATAGAGTTATTTTACCACACACCGCGCGTCCAGAGAATCTGCATACAAAAAAGAGATGGAGAATCGCCATCCCTTAAAAACTATTTATCTTGCTTTATATATCACCAGTTCCGGGTTCTTGCCTTCAGCCTCGTATGTGCATACCAGAATGAAGTCCATACTGGCGAGAACTCCAAAGCATCTGTCTCCGCCGAGCTCCGACTCAAATTGATTTCCGAGATAGGTAGTTTGGTCATTTAAGAATTTTACCTTTGCTCCGTTTGGGAGCGGATACTCAAGATTAACATAGCTTCCTACAAGTGCGTTCAGGGATTCTACCTTGGGCATTCCATCAACATTAAGATCGTTAATCTCCTGAATAAGCTTTTTCTTGAATTCTTCGAACTGGCCGTTGTCGCTTAGTTCATCATATTTCTTCCAATAATTGAGAGTCGGTAGTTTCTCCTTCATATACATACGGGCCTGATCCTCAGTAAATCCTTGCTCCACCATATGGGGAACGCATACGTCGATTAAATTATCCATGTCGCTATAGGTATAGGTTCCGTCGGCGTAGCACCACTTGCAGTAATCCTCATTTGGAGTGCCGTCCTTGTCCTTTCCGATAATTCCATCATCCATCGGCATTCCGCAGCATTGACAAATTAATTCCCTTGGCGATCCCAGCAAAGTATTTATGGAAACATCAAAAAGCTTTGATAGAAGCTTAAGGGTTTCCGTATTTGGTACCGTATCCCCATTCTCCCAACGGGACACCGCCTGTCTAGTAACAAAAACCTTTTCTGCCAGTTCATCCTGAGAAAAACCGTTCTTTGTTCTTAACTCATATAGTATTTCTTTTGTACTCATGGGAATTCCTCCTCAAAATCTTCTCTAACACATCTATTCTAACATGTATAAATAAATAAGCACGCAACAAGTTGTTGCGCGCTTGATTTCAAGTTGTTATGGTACCACTTTTGTCAATGGCAATTGTATCATTTACTCCTTAGCGCAACTGATTGTAATCGTAACGTCCCCATTCCCAAACAGGTCTTTCAATTCTGATTTCGTCATACCGGTCACTTTCCCTAGCCTCGTGTAGGACCATGAATTTGAACCATAGAACATAACAATCTGATTGCCCGAGTATAGAACTATATCCCCTGCCTCTGTCGTTATCTGCTTGTCGTTCCTCGGAAGGCTCGTCCCAAGATTGCCTACTTGTTCAAATCCACCATACATGGACATTTGAATAGATATAGCTTCTTCAGAAACCAGATCCATGAGTGCGGCAACAGACTCGTTATCTTCCCATGCAACAGATATTGTTTCTCCATTAATTGTTACTATCATCGTCTCTTCCTTCGTTGGCTTATTCTCTTCCATTTCAACTTCTCCGTCCGCAATGGATTCTTCAACACCCTCCGTAGGCTCCTTCTGAGCGCCACGCTGTTCACATGCAGTCAAAGATGTAATCAGCATGCAAGAAAATATGACAGCCGTTATCTTCCTCACGCTACTGAAGAGCCTTTCCAAATTGATATGCCTCATCTTTTTCTACACCTTTTCCATTTGCCTCACCCGGATTAGAGATTCCGCCGCAGAATAGCGTATCAACAAGCTCAGCTTTCTCAAAGCAATCAACCCAACCCTGGAGCCCACTTACAGCTTTTTCTGGTACATAGTCCTCATCCTCTGTTGCCACCGAAAGCATATATACATTGCGGAACTTATAGTCAGATGGGTAAAGTGGGTTTAGTCGATCCAACAAAGTCTTCATCTGTCCGCTCATCTCGTAGTAATAAACCGGCGTAGCAAACACCAAGGTATCCGCATCCTTTACCTTCTCTGCAATTTCTATAGCATCGTCCTTGATCACGCACTGCTGTGTCCCCTGGCAAGCTAGGCAACCGATGCAAAACCCAAGTTTCTTACCCTTTAGGCTGATATACTCCACATTATGTCCCGCATCTCTAGCCCCTTCAACTAAACGCTCCACCAAAATATCCGAATTACTCTTTGCCCGAAGGCTGGTTGAAATAACAAGTACCTTGCTCATAACGTCCTCCTTTTAATACCAATCATGCTTTTCGTTTCTATCCAGTTCACTTATCTTTTCCATCTCTTCTTCCGTTAGCTCAAACCCAAACAGGTCCATATTCTCCTTTATATGCTCCGGATTACTTGAACCCGGAATCACCACAATGCCTCGTTGTAAATCCCAGCGAAGTATCACCTGTGCCGAGGAAACGTCGTGAGCTTCAGCAATCGCCTTTATTGTTTCATCACCAAGGAGCTCAGCTGTATATCCTCTTCCTCCCAGTGGATACCAACATTGTACAACAATACCCTTGTTTTAAATCTCATGTTCTACCCTCTCCATCGTATTATTTAAGGTTTTCAGCAAAGAATTGTTCCAGCTTATCAAATGGAATCGCATCTTTATTTCCGCCATCATAAAGGTCGGTATGTACTGCATCCGGAATTATCATGAGTTCCTTATTAGCTGCGTACTTGCTGTCTTTTACCATATCCGCATAGGCATCTTTACTGAAATAGCAGGAGTGTGCCTTCGAGCCGTGAATCAAAAGCACTGCGTTTCTGATTTCGTTGGAGTATTTTAAGATAGGTTGATTAACAAAGGACTCGCATCCGATTACATTCCAGCCATCGTTGGAATTAAGTGAACGCGTATGATACCCACGATCTGTTTTGTAATAATCGTAGTAATCTTTTACGAAGAAAGGTGCATCCTCAGGAAGGGGATCAACTACTCCGCCTGCGCGTTTGTATTCACCGGCCTTCAGATCCTCAAGTCTCTGGGCGCACAATGCTTTTTTCATTTCGTAGCGTGCTTCTTCGCTGTCATCATTATCAAAGTAACCTTTTGCGTTCACTCTAGTCATGTCATACATAGTAGATGCAACAGTTGCTTTGATTCTTGTATCAAGGGCAGCTGCGTTTAACGCCATTCCACCCCAACCACAGATTCCGATTATGCCAATTCGCTCAGCGTCCACTCTTTCGTTAAGAGAGAGGAAATCAACTGCAGCCATGAAATCTTCCGTATTGATATCCGGCGATGCCATATATCTCGGTGTGCCTCCGCTCTCTCCCGTAAAGGACGGATCAAATGCTATGGTAAGGAATCCACGCTCAGCCATGGTCTGAGCATAAAGACCTGAGCTCTGCTCCTTTACCGCTCCAAAAGGTCCGCTCACTGCGATTGCGGGAAGTTTTCCTTCCACGTTCTTCGGGACGTACATATCAGCCGCCAATGTAATCCCATAGCGGTTAACAAAGGTAACCTTGCTGTGATCAACCTTGTCACTCATCGGGAAAGTCTTATCCCATTCCTGCACTAAGTTCAGTTCTTCTTTCATTATCATTTTGATTCCCTCCACTTTATATATCCTATTGATTCATTTCCTTTTCGGTTGCACGAATTAGAAAGTCCATACAATCAACCTTTCTTCCGCTCTCATGCAATTCATCCATCAGCCTGCACCTATCTTTTCTCATCATCTTTAGGGCGCCTTCCATATTTCCGGATTCACACATCCTTATAATGCTTCCCACCATCTCGTTATCGCATCCCGCATCCGACAGATTATGTTTAAGTTGTTTTAGATCCATAGGTCTCCTCATATTGCATTAATTCACGTTTACATTTTTGATTCTAACCCCTTGAGGGATTGCTCGCTAATGGTTATAATGAATAATATGATATGCCTATCTGGAATATCATTAAATAATAAAATCATCACACCGCAAGTTGCATCAATGGAGCTTACTCATGGAAATAAGAACATTAAGATATTTTCTCGCTGTCGCGAGAGAAGAAAACATGACCCGCGCTGCAGAGCTATTGCACGTGACGCAGCCCACACTTTCAAAGCAATTAAAATCTTTAGAGGAAGAACTTGGGAAAAAACTATTTACCCGCCACAGCTTCAGCATACGTTTGACGGATGAAGGCATTCTACTTAGGAACCGCGCAGAAGACCTAATCAGTATGGCGGATAAGATTGAGCAGGAATTCATATCTCTAGATGACATCACCGGAGGCGACCTCTACTTGGGCCTCGCAGAATCCTATCAAATTAAAAATCTGGCGAGAGTTATAAAAGAATTCAAGACGCGCTATCCTAGCTTGCACTACCATATTACAAGCGGTGATACTGAGCAGATTGCCGACAAGCTGGACAAAGGACTGCTGGACTTTCTTGTTTTGGCTGAATCCCCGGATAGCCGCAAATACGAATATATCGAATTTCCTGAAAGCGATAAATGGGGGCTGGTTTTCCCTGGAAATGACCCTTTGGCAAATAAGAAAAGGATTCGTCCAAAAGATCTGATTGGACTAC
Organism: Bacillota bacterium; assembly: GCA_017445315.1. Taxonomy (GTDB): domain Bacteria; phylum Bacillota; class Clostridia; order Peptostreptococcales; family Anaerovoracaceae; genus Eubacterium_B. The sequence goes on from JAFSUI010000024.1 coordinate 6,643, forward strand.
CCCTTTTCTGCTCAGAGCAAGCATGGAATAACGAGATTAAAGAATGGGCAGGAACATTCTTTTCCAAGATGAGATTAGAAGGTTCCTTCCGTCTGTCCTACAATGGCTCCATCTTTGCAAAAGAAGGACTAGGATACCTCCTAACCTTTAATCATCTGGTCAACACATCTTCAGAAAGCGGCCTCGTTTTTCGTCCCCTCACACCAACAGCAGAAACCAAACTCTATATCGTTTGGAACCGCTATCAGGCATTCACACCTATTGCTGAGAGATTTCTGGAGCAACTTAAATCATCGTTTAAGAATAATAAAGAACAATAAAGAACAATGAAAAGGGATGGCACATCGCCATCCCTTAATCCAAACTCGTAATGGTACCACTTCCTATTCAACTGCGCTGGCTTTTTCTCTTAATTTCATGGTCGTCCTATGCTGAAGCGCTAGGAAGAGCGCATAGATGAGTATTGTCAGAAGCACTATACCCACAAAATAGTGAGGCGCTTCGTAAATTTGGTTTCTTCGACCAAATATGGAGAAAGCAATACTCAATGTAAGAGCAAGTGGTAATAGGGCTATTTTTAAAACTGCATGTCCTACGCGTTTTTTCCTATACAAAGCGTATATCACTATTCCTATAACAGTCGCCATAGCTCCAATAAGAAGCCAATAGTTATACACGAGACGATTGAGTGTCATTCTTCCGGCGTAGGACGTCGGTGAGGCGCTTTCCGATTCATAAATCAGTTCGTCAAACCCAAGACCACTTCCTTCTCCTCCGCTCGCTCCCGGATAGTAATACACCCTATCTATAGACCCTTCATCTCCTATTACGACATATTTCTGTTGCTTATCTCCAAACCACCTATACCAAAGTGTGTCGTAGCAGCTGATTAACTTTGTCGCATCATCGCTCTCAGGCTCGCTGCTATCTTCTATATAGCATCCTGAAGCACTCTCGTTAAGCGCCGCAATTATTTTTTCATTAGAAAGAGTTTCAACATAAAGTGCATTGCTTGCTCCTTCTATATGCATAGGAGCAATAAGCTGCACGATTACAAACGTGATTAGGATTAAACTAATAAGTAGCCCGATAAGTAGATTGATCGTCCCGGTTCTCTTTATTGCGCTTTTAAAAATAGCGAGACTACCTTCGGCTACCTCCTCAACGTCTTTTCCGGTAATTTCATCACCGAAACGCTCCCCCTTAAGAAGTTCAGATGTGCTAACTCCAAGCGCCTTTGATATGGCCTCTAGATTATTGATATCCGGAAAACCTTTTCCCGTTTCCCAACGCGATATCGCCTTGTCCGAAACAAACAAAGCATCCGCCAGCTGCGCCTGGGTTAAATTCTTTTCTCTTCTGAGTTCCGATATAAACTTTCCTGTTTTATTTGCGTCCATAATTACTACCTCCCGCTGAAAAACTATCATTGTTTTTCCGGAAAGTCACCCTATGAATCGTAGAGTGTTGAAAAATGCACATTATTTTTAATCAATAGCTATTGCTTTTCCGATATCGATCAAATAAAGATAAACTTCATCAATCGGTCCAAGGCCCGCCTCAAGAAGTGCTAAGCTATATATTTCCATCTGCTTGAGGTAGGTATTTTTAATGCGAGAAAGCTCTTCTTCCAAAGGAACATCCTCTCTCACCTTATTGCTCTTATAGTCAATCAAAACTGTAGCAGATGCCCCACCATTATCTTCTCTAAAATAACAGTCGATTACACCTTGAACGAGTACCTCTTGCCCTGCCATATCAACTATCAGGGTAAATGGCCTTTCTTTTTCAAGCATGCCGAGAGATGCTGCCTTTGATGCGCGCCTTCCGATTTCGGACTCAAAGAAAGCCTTAACCTTCTGTAGATTAACTGCGGAAACCTCTTCATCAGAAAGCATTCCCTTTTCTACCATTTCGGATACCACCGAATCAACATATACAGGGTCATCCGTTTTTGCAAAATCAACTTTCTCTAGGATTTTATGATATACTGTTCCTCTTTCTGCAGCGGAGATTTCGGCAAGAATTCCACCCTCATCTTCGCTGTTTGAAGCAAAGAAAAGAGTTTTCTTCCTCATTATCTTTTCTTCATTCTGCTTGCCTTCACCTGAAGCCTTATTAAGTTCGCTTACGGAGTATTTGGACTTAAGCCTACGGCTGTCCTCATATGGATACTTATAACCCAAATTCTTAGTAATCGCATCACGTTCCTCTTCTGTAATCTTGCGATGAGAGATTTTGTCATCACAGGCTTTGCCGATGGGTATCGTAATGTCGTCACCTGCATTCATGCGGATGACCTTGTAACTGTGGCTTGGAACTATCATCTTCATATACTGGTCATATGCGATGATCCCGTTTCCCGCAAACTCGTCTATATCTTTATCCTCGTATCCGACCAGATAGAGAATATCTCTTGCTCTTGTAAGCGCCACATAGAGAACTCTGATTTCCTCTTCTATTTCCTCTTGCTTTACGCGTGAAGAAATCATAGTCTTAAGGATGGTTTCCTTTCTCCAATGGTCCTTTCCGGATTTAAGGGTAAGCGACATTCCGATATCCTTATGCATGCGGAACGAACCGTCACTTGCGTATGACTTCCTGCTTCCGAGCCCGCTTACTATTACCATTGGGAATTCAAGACCTTTGCTCTTATGAATTGTCATTATGCGAACGACATCGTCGCCTTCTCCGAGAGCACTAACCTCAGGTGTTTTTACATTTCCGGATTTAACTGCGCTTATATAGTTAAGGAATCCATAGAGCGTGGCCTGTCTCTCAGAAGTGTATTTTTCAGCCATATCGCATAGCGCTCTTAAGTTAGCCTGCCTCGCGCTTCCTCTCGGAAGTGCCCCCATGGATACATAGCAGTTGCTCTCAATCATGAGTCTCCACACATATCTATCGAGCGGCATCGTTAGGGACAGCTTCTGCCAATAACCAATCTTATCCAGAGCATTTCTGCATTTTAGAATAATCTTTTGTTTTTCGTCCTTGGTAATCGCTCCTGCCTTCTCGGCCTCGCTCACCTCAGTAGTTTCCAGTTCGGTTCTCGCAAGATCTATGAACGCCTCAGAGAAACTTCCATTTCTGCAAAGCATCCTTATCTCCGCAAGTTCCTTTGATGTGAAGCCAAATATACCTGAATGCAGCACGCTGATTAGCGGTACATCGCGATTGACATTATCTATTATCGAAAGAAGATTTATAAACGCGCTTATCTCAAGGGTATCAAAATAACCGTCATCACCTTCAAGATATGCGTCTATTCCCTCTTCTTGAAGCGCCTGACTATATAGACTTGCGTAGCTCGATACGCTCCTCATGAGAACCACGATATCTCGCTTCTCCAGCGGTCTTGCATGAGTAGGCTTGGCCTTGCTATCCATGAACTCGTTTCCAAGGTTCTCCTTGATTATTCTGGCAACGTGTTTGGCCTCAAGATAGACCTTATCCCACATCTCCGGATTATCTTCACCGAAATCGTCAGCATCTTCAGATGTGCTGCTTCCGGTCTCCGCAGCTCCTTCTGTAACTACATCAGTTGTTCCCACTGCCTCAGACGCTGCCACAGCATCAGCATCAGAAGTATCGCTAGTAAGCTCCTCTGCCATTACAACGTGAATCTCTGGCTCATAAAGAAGCTCTCCATCATATTTATCGCCACAATAAAGCTGAGCATCCTTATCGTATCCGCTCATAAGCGGGCGGAAAATTCCGTTTATAAAATCCACGATAGTGCTCTTGCTTCTATGATTTCTGTTTAAATCTATAACATCGGACTGAGCCTCAAGACCGCCTTTAAATCTCTCATACTTACATTGGAAAATCGAAGGCTCGGCAAGTCTAAACTTATAAATGCTTTGCTTGATATCTCCTACCATAAAGAGATTGTTATCTCCTTTGATGCGGCTGATAATCGCCTCCTGCATCAAATTGGTATCCTGGTATTCATCGACAAAGATATACTTAAGCTTGCTCTTGTAATAATCGCTAGCCTCGTCATGCTCGAGTATCGCGAGTGTGTATTGCTCAATATCATCAAAGTCCATCATGCCGGCATCGCGCTTCTTCTCTGAATAAAGTTCGTTAAACCTAGCAGTCAGCCTGATGAGTTCCCTTAATGAAACCGCACTCATCTCAATCTCCCTATAGAGATCCGAAATGTCATTTGCGAGGTACGGCTTTATAATTCCGTCATTTATAGTTTTTCTGGCGTCACCCCTATAATGCTGAATCGACGATTTAATATCTTTATATACCTCTGCGAGTTCGCCCTTTGGCGCGTTGAGACTCTTGATTTTTTCTGTCAGAATCCTCTGCGCATGGGTAAATAAATCTTCTGGAGATTTTTCTTCTCCCTCTCCTTCTGAATCAAAGTTCCTAAAGCTTGAAAGCACGTTTTCATAGCGTGCAATCTCTTCTATCTTTAGCTGCTCAGCCTTATCTTCGATTCCATTGCTTTCCAAGAGTTCAACTGCACTCGCCGTCAAAGAAATCGCCTTCTCAAGCTTCTCCTCTATATCCGCCTTAAGAATCTTCCATAGACTTGTCTTGGCAAAGTCCTCGCGGATGTTTTCCATTTCCGCGATTCTGTCCTCGGCCCACTCTAATCCATGCGGGAGGGCAAATATCTTCTTTGTGGCATCCAGAATAAGATTTCTCACAAGATAATCGCTTCTGTCGCTGCTATAATTATCCATGAACTCTATGAAGCTTGGATTGGATGTTTCAAACTCCTCATCAAGAAGTTCATCCAGAGCTTCTTCCTTGAGAATAGCAAACTCCGTTTCCTCTCCAACCCTTGTGCCCGGATCCAAATCCGTGAGATAGAAGAAACGTTTTATTACAGACATTCCAAATGCATGGAAGGTGCTAATCTGCGCAAGTGGAAGATTTCTTAGCTGCGCTCTTAGGATTTTGCTCCTATCGCTAGATGGGTCCTCAGAATCTACCGCGTCCGAAAGTGCAGCTCTGATTCTATCTTTCATCTCAGCCGCAGCCGCATTGGTAAACGTAACAACAAGGATATCCTCTACAGGAATATCCTCATCGCAAACCATACGCTTAACTCTTTCTACCATTACGCTGGTCTTGCCAGAACCCGCAGCGGCGGCAACAAGAAGGTTCTCTCCCCTTCTTTCTATCGCATCAAGCTGCTCCGGTGTCCACCTTGGACCCCTAGCCTCAAAAGTAGCCTCGGTTGCCATTACGCCTTCGAGCACGCTCTCTTCTATCATATTTTCAGTTTTCTTTTTATCTACTTTGCTCATGGTGATATTTTATCACGTTTTCACATACTTTTGATTCATATAGGAGTGGTTTTTGGGGCATTTCCTGCAAAAATGTGTATAATATCATAGGGAGGATTTAAAAATGAAAAGACCTACAATGTTAATGATTCTTGACGGATTTGGCTTGAACCCTGAAGCAAGCGGAAACGCAATCGCGCAGGCACATAAACCAAATCTTGATGATATATTTGCACGCTATCCGGGAACAAAGCTCGATGCATCCGGTTCCGCAGTTGGACTTCCCGACGGCCAGATGGGAAACTCTGAAGTCGGACATCTAAATATCGGCGCAGGAAGAATCGTCTATCAGGATCTTTCGCTGATCAGCAATGCCATAGCAGACGGCTCCTTCTTTGAGAACAAGGTCCTCGCCTCCGCTATGGATAGCGCTCTACAAAAAGGTAAGACCCTTCACCTTCTCGGTCTTCTATCCGATGGCGGGGTTCACAGCCACATCGAACACCTAAAGGCACTCCTTAAGATGGCAAAGATGCGCGGTCTTGAAAAAGTTTTTGTTCATGCTTTCTTGGATGGCCGCGACGTTCCGCCTCGCTGCGCCAAGGAATATATAGAGGATTTGGAAAACTATATGACAGAACTCAGTCTCGGAAGAATCGTTCTTATTTCCGGCCGCTATTATGCCATGGATAGAGATAAACGCTGGGATAGAGTCCAGCTCGCTTACGACGCAATGACACTGCGCCAGGGCCGCGTAACCGCAACCGCTATGGAAGCGATGGATATCGCCTATGCAAACGACGAAAACGATGAGTTTGTAATCCCTACTTGCGTGGGTGGTGACTTTGTTGATGAATATAGCCTTGCGGTTCAGGACGGCGATTCTATGATCATGTATAACTTCCGCCCCGATAGAGCAAGAGAAATTACGAGAGCGTTTGTAGATAATGACTTTGACGGTTTTGAAAGAGGCGCCAAGTTCGGCAATATAAACTACGTCTGCATGACAGAGTACGATGCAAGCATGCCAAACGTAAGCGTCGCATATCCACCCGAGAGACTTGAGAACACCTTTGGTGAATATATCGCAAGCCTCGGCCTCACGCAGCTCAGAATCGCAGAGACGGAGAAATATGCGCATGTTACATTCTTCTTTAATGGCGGCGTGGAAGAGCCAAATAAGAACGAAGACAGAATCCTGGTGCCATCTCCTAAGGTTGCCACATACGATCTGCAGCCTGAGATGAGCGCATATCAAGTTACGGATCAGGTGATTCAGGCAATCGATTCAGATAAATATGACGTAATAATTTTGAACTTTGCAAACGCTGATATGGTTGGTCACACCGGAATAATGGAGGCAGCAATCAAGGCTATAGAAACGCTTGATACATGCGTTCCAAGAATCGTAGAAGCAGTCCTCGGAAAAGGCGGACAGATTCTTCTTACAGCCGACCACGGAAACGCAGACGTAATGCTGGACGAAGACGGAAACGTTGTTACAAGCCACTCCTTAAACCCTGTTCCGCTTCTTCACATCGCAGAAGAGCCGGTTCGGCTGGCCGACGGCGGCCGCCTATCAGACATAGCGCCGACAATGCTAACTTTAATGGGACTTCCGATACCTAAGGAGATGACTGGTAAGAGCCTGGTTTAGTCCAAATGCCAAGTTAATAGATGCGAAAGTTTTAAGACTTAGATGAGGCATAATTATGAAGGAAATAACTATCCAACGCATATTCAATAAAACCACCGGTGGATCCCCCAGTTATGTAAAGTCCGTCCAAATCCACCGAGAAGAAGACAACTCTCTTTATCATGCTTGGAAAATACTCTCAGACTCAGGGAAAACATATCTTCTAAAAAGAGCAGAGACATCTGCGGAGGAAGACTTCTACAAGCACGCATCTAATAATACCGATGCAATAGCAGACTATTTCGGTGGAACAGAATACTACAATAAGAGATATTTCATTATTGAATTCTTTGATGGCCAAACACTTAGCAATTGCAATAGGCCTGCGCTCGAACATGCTCTCGACGCTTTATGTAAATTACAAGAATCATACTGGCAAAAAGACCAATCTTCTAATCAGTCAATAGAAAAATCCCGCATCGTTCCGGAATGCATAACTATAAATAAAGCCTTAGAAGGCATTCGCAACCGCCGCCCTTATCTATTAGATCAGCTATTAGAAAAAACCTTCGACTTATATATCGACTTATACGAAGAAACCGCGCGGACTCTTTGCCACGATGACTTATTACCTTTTAATGTTCTTGCATCAGAAGACCGTGCCATCTTGATTGATTGGGAATACTACGGAATTCTGCCCTATCCAATATCATTTGCTCGCTTTATTGCGCATACTAGACCTGATCCTGAATGGGACTTTGTCATGTCCGAAGAGGATAAGGCTTATGCAATTGACTATTATTATAATCATCTGATTAAGAGACACGGTATTTCCTATAAAGATTACCGACGCACATTGGACCTATTCTTATTCTATGAAATGACCGAATGGATATATTTATGTCGCAAGTATAATGTAAAGCATCCAGAAAGATTTAATTATTCAATGGAGAGTGCAATGAAACTTACCAAAAGTATTTTGGACATTCAATAAAACTTACGCTAGTTCCCATCTACCTTCGCTTATAAGCATATCACTCGCACCATAACCTCACAATAATCTGGTTCCCTCAGCCAAGTGTTGCACCTCTATATTCGCGCTAATTATATATACGTAATAACAGTGCCAAACAAAAACAAAACCCTCAGAAGAGGATTTTGTCCATTGTTATTTTATTCCATATATGTTATAATCTTCTTGGAAGCCGTGGCGGCTAAATCTTGCCTCAGAATTGAGGTGATGCTCAATGACGACATACGAAGCTATTATGCTTATGTTGACGCTCGCGTTAATATTCGTTACAGCTCTGAAAAAGAAATAACCGCCTGACTGTTGACCGAAGGCGGTTAGTTCTTTGAACTAATCATCGAGGTTAGCCGTCAACGGCTTCCTTTTTCATTATAGTATCATTGCTGGTTTATTTTGTCAATTTAACGCATATAGCATTTACATCCAAATTAGCCACAGAAGCACATAGCCTGTCATCACAGCAGCTAATGTGAACGGTACACTATAGGACATGAATTCGGCAGCTCCGACTTCGTGTCCTTCTTTTCTTAGTATGCCGAGTCCGGCAATATTTGCACTGGCGCCGATTGGCGTAATGTTTCCTCCTAGAGTTGCTCCTACAAGGAGTCCAAAGTATAGGAGATTCGGATGTATATTGAGACCACCCGCAGCATTTAATCCTTCAGTAACAACCGCAACAACAGGAAGCATCGTTGCAGTGTACGGAATATTATCTATAAACGCAGATGCGAGAACCGAAACCCAAACTATAATCGTATAAACTATAAATACGGATCCCCTGCTTCCGCTTCCGCCGAGTCCCGCTAGCGCATTTCCGATCATGTCTATGATACCGGCTTTGGTGATTCCACCGATTACAACAAAGAGCCCCGCGAGAAGCGCAAGCGTATAATAATCCATCTCCTTGAGAACGCGAATCAGTATATTTTTGTCCTTTGTTTTAATAAGTGCGCGTGTAATTCCGATTATAAAATAGAAAATGCAGATTAAGCCGTTACTGATATCAGGCTTATAGAATTCTCCCGGTGCAGCGCTATTCTTATACGGAATAAACGACGTGGCAATAAGCGTAGCTACTGTCAAAAGAAGCAGAACCGCTGGCACCTTATCCTCTACCTTGGTGCGCTCCATGACATAAACTGAGTCATTCTCTTTTCTCATCTTGAACCAGATAATCAAAGCACTTGCAAGTGCACCGAGCTCTGTAACCCAGAACATTCCCACCCTTCCTTCAACAAAGAAGAAGTCCATAAAATCAAGGTCTGCGGCCTTTGCCAGAAGTATAGATGTGGTATCTCCTACAAGCGTTGCAGCCCCCTGAAGATTGGATGAGATAGCAATGCAGATTATCGCAGGCACCGGTGAAATTTTTAGTTCCTTGCACAGCGCAACAGCGACCGGCGCAACCATAAGAACTGTCGCAACGTTATCTACAAATGCCGATATTATTCCTGCAAATAATGACAGAACTACGATAAGCCATTTTACGCTGTGAAGCTTGGATACAAGAATGTCACTCATGAGTTTAGGCATTCCCGATTCAATAAAGAGGAATACCGTGCCCATGGTTCCCGCAATCATCATGAGCACATTCCAGTCAATCTGAGCGAGTGCTTCACCAAATGTATATTTGAATTCAGGGAATGGTCCTGCTGTACCAACAGCAACAAAAATAATTGCAGAAATAACCGCAATATACGGTCTAAATTTCTGCAGAGCGAACATAAGAATATATGTGACTGCAAAGAGTCCTGTAGCAAACCATGTTAGATTATTCAACTTTTACTCCTGCGCTTTCGCCCATTGCTTTTCCTGCTCTCATACCTGTAGTCCATGCATGCTGCAAGTTAAAGCCACCGCATTTAAAATCCTCGTCCAGCATTTCGCCGGCAAAATAAAGGCCGGGAACAATATTTGATTCTCCCGTGCTCTCGTCTATTTCGGAGAGAGGAATGCCGCCACGTGTAACCTGTGCCATATCCCAGCCCTTGAGATTCTTCGGTTGAAGTTTAAAATATTTAAGTCCATCGGCTATGCTCTCAACCGAACTCGAATTATCTATTATGACATTTGCAAGCGGATTCTTGACCCATGAACAAAGAAGATTTCCGTCGTCGCTTCTATCCTCTATCATTTTTATGATGGTCTCATAACTTGTTTCAGGCATAAAATCTATTTCTATCCTATAGTCAGAGAACTGCGTGTCATCGTCAAGATTCATAAATCTACTCATATCAAATACTACAATTCCCGAAATACCATAATCGGTAAACTGTACTTCTCCCCTATCGCTAAAAACAAGTTCATCATTTTTATATAGCGATACGGCACATTTTTCTCTCACGCCCGAGAGATCCAGTTCCTTCATATCCTCTACTGTTTCAACACTTGTTAGAACAGGAATAAGTTTGTTGATGCTATGCCCCATTCTCCTCGCAAAGGCAAAACCATCTCCAGATGTTCCCATCTTTGGCTTTGATTTTCCGCCCGTTGCAATTAAAACAGTTTTTGCTGTGATAATAATATCGCGGTCGCTTTCATGCGTTTGATATGCCTTTGGTTTATTATAAGCAGTCTTTACCTTGAATTCTTTAACTCCATCCTTGCCTTCGCTTTGATCAATACTAGCTACCTGCCTTCTCGGCATTATCTCCGCACCTAGCTTAAGCACCTCGCGAACAAGACATCCAACAACATCTCTTCCGTCTTCTGAATAAGGATATACTTTTCCTTCATTATCTATGCGAGTTAGGAGGCCAATAGAATAGAAGAATGAAGCGGTCATCTCCCAATCTGGTGAACTTGTATTGGATAGATTGCATCTTCCGTTACCTGCGGCAGCTACTTTCTTTCCGGGCTCATCCATTTTCTCCACTATAACAACAGAAAGAGACGGATTCTCACGGGCTGCCATGATTCCGGCAACAAGACCCGCTGCACCGCCTCCTATAATACAAATATCAAAATATTTATTTAGGGTTTCTTTCATCTATCTATTATTCTAGCGGAACTACCACAAGCTCAGCTTTTCCGCTAAGTCTCATTCTTAGCCTATACATAAATCCAGACGCTACGTCAGTTTCATTGGCGGCGCCCGCAACTACCTTTGTTATCTCATTTTGTTCAACTAGTGTACAAAGCGTGCCTACAACATCGTCGGATTTAAGTACGGTAAGCTCGGCTCCCGCCTCACGTGCTTTTTCATATAGATATTCAAGGGCTCTATTCTCTTCAGAGTCGCCCAGGAAATTATAATCAGCTCCAGCCACATGTATGATATGCAGGCTGTCATCAGGTGAAGTCATAAGATTCTTACCGTAGTTGATAAGTCTCTGGCATGTCTTCTGCTTGGTGACGCATACCATGATTGTTTCCATTTAAATCCCCTCCAATGCGCATCCATTATATCACAAAACCCCTTGGTATAAAAGCACCTCATTTGAATATAGTTGTCTTTTTATCTTTCTGAGGAGCGCTTGCAATTGCACGATGACAACGAAGAAGCTTTGTGAAGTTGGCTCGAGGCGAAGCCTTTCGAGCAATCTTCCAAAGGTTCAAGTTGGCAAGTACGCAATTGCCAGCGACGAAGAGTAAAAAAGATAACTATAAATAATGAGGTGCGCTTTACACGAACATGCGTTTGTGATAAACTTTGGATATGAGTGACCGAGTAATTCTACATTGTGATATGAATAGCTTCTTTGCTTCAGTCGAACTCCTTGATCATCCAGAACTTAAGGATAAACCCGTTGCCGTATGCGGTGATCCGGAGCGAAGACATGGTATTATTTTGGCCAAAAACGATATCGCAAAGAAATACGGCGTGGTTACGGCAGAAACCATTTGGCAGGCAACAAAGAAATGTCCCGATCTCTATCTCCTGCCCCCTCACTATTCCAAATACGATGACTTTTTCCATCTCATAAACAAGATTTACGGTGAATATACAGACCAAGTTGAGCCGTTCAGCATCGACGAATCCTGGCTTGATGTTACAGCAAGTCAAAAGCTATTCGGAAGCGGCCTAAAAATTGCTGACGAAATCCGAGAGCGCGTAAAAAAAGAGCTTGGTCTCACGCTCTCCGCAGGAGTATCTTTTAACAAATTCTTCGCAAAGATGGGAAGCGAATATAAAAAGCCCGACGCGACTACTATTATCTCGCGAGAAAACTTTAAGGATCTACTATGGCCACTTCCTATTTCAGAAATGTTTATGGTCGGATTTGCAACTGCAGACAAGCTTACCAGTATTGGCATTAAAACGATTGGAGACCTTGCTAAGGCGGACGAGAATCTTCTCTTTAACCTTCTCGGAAAACAAGGACCTATTCTAAAGGACTATGCCAACGGACTTGACGATAGTCCTGTAGCAACAAGCGATGCGAAGCATAAGATTAAATCCGTCGGTAACGGCGTGACTTTTACCAGAAATCTAAATGGCGAAAACGATATTCTTACTGCTCTTACCGGGCTTTCAGACACTGTAGCAAGCAGGCTTCGTTCATATAGTTTAAAAGCCTCCGGCGTCAAAGTGGATATACGAGACCCGGAGTTTAACGACATCTCAAGACAAAAGCAACTCCCATCACCTACCGACCTTGCGCAAGATTTAAAGGAAGGCGCACTTGAGTTAATCAAAACATCGTGGAAGATGGATAAACCGATTAGGCTCATTACGCTTACTGCGATTAATTTGGTTGAGCATGATTCCGATACCCAGCTTTCTTTCTTTGATGAAGGCGGTAATATTTCTGATGGCGGAAGCGACAATAAAAGCGACGCCTCAATTGAAAAAGCTATGGACAGCATCCGAGAAAAATTCGGACGCGATTCCATAGCCTTTGGTCAGATAATAGATAATGATATCGGAATCGATATATAAACTACTCTATTGTGAATGTGCAAGCAGCTTTATTGTTGCCGCCTGACATAACATCCTTTACAAGCACTCTTACAGGAGTTGTCTCATCCACAAGCTTAAACACAAGCTGGAATGTAGTCGACTCATCCTTATCGACATCCTGACTGTAATTGGTCATATTTACATCCGGATCATCCGGCTTTGGCCATGTAATGGTAAGCGGTGTGCCGTCCTGCTCTGCTGTTATGTCAAAATTCCACATAGCACTTGTCTTTCTTTCACTATTGTTTTGCCAGTAGAACTCTACAGCTATCGCAGGATCTCCATTGACATCTTTGATGACCATTGCATCCGTTATTTCAAGGATGCTGCCGTCCTCTGTGAATAAGATATCCATTAGACCTTCTTCGTCAATAGTATAGTCAGCATATCCTTCATTCATGAACTCTTCTAGGTCAAAATCTTCCATGTCCTCATAATCGAAGTCTTCATAGTATGAGTAGTCATTATAATTAAAATTACGTGCCTGATATACCATGAGGCCGATAAAACTCGAGAACGCAAGTATTGCTATAACAACACCGATTATAATTGCAGGAATATATGAAGTTTTTACATTTGCCTGCTCGCGCGTAATATCTCCGTTATAAACGCCTGATAATCTATTGGTATTGCTAAAGAAAATATACTGAGAAACAAGACCGCCAACTCCGCCTAGAAGCAAAGTAAGAAGCAGATGATGAATTCCCGTTTCATTAATCTGGATACCATTTGCGTCACCTACGACCTTTAGTCTTTCGCCCTGCTGATAAGTCCAAATATAATAGTAAATACCGCATGTGACTATGCTTAAGAGGAATACAATCAGGTAGTTTTGACTCGGCTTGTAAACGCCTTGGCTCAGTCTGTTTGTATCCTCAGTCCATTTATATAGATAATAAAGCTGGTAGATACCACATGTGATTATGCCAAGAAGCAGGTATTTCCAGAAGCTATACTTTTGAATCGGGAAAGCCGCAGCTGACGGATTGTAAAACGCTCCTTCGGATGCTTGCTGCTGTCCGTAATCGTAATCCATCTTGAATTCCGTTTTCGGCGGTTCTGTGCTGAACGCAGGAACGGGAGGAATAGGCGCTTCCGTTTCAAAACTGCTAGCTGGCTCTACATTGTCAGCTATCTCTACGTTGTCAGCAAGTTCAACCTCATCGGCCTTCCTGAGTTCCGTCTGCTGCATCCCACAATTGCTGCAAAAGAGTTCATGGTCTTGCATTTCTGCGCCGCATTCTTGACAATACTTCATCTCTTCTCCTTCTTTTAAAGTTCTAAATATTATTAATTCTAATTTTTTGTTTAAACTATTTTAGTTTTAATTATTAAAATGTACCGCAAATATTCTAGCACATTAGACTCATATCTTCAATCACCGCTTAAGGCGGCTGCTACCGTCAGTATAATCAATTTCAACGCCCGGCTGTACATTATAAATGAGCACATCAAAGGATATACCGGCACCACGATCGTCTAAAGAAAACGCTTCCAATCTGACATATCTGCACACGAGTTCATTTCCCCTATAGAGCGGCGTGACTCTATAAAAGACTCTTCCCTCCTCGCGCCTTATATATCCCGCAACCCTATTCTCAAACGGGAGCATTCCTTCAACATTGAAGTAGCGCGTTCCCGTGATAAGATTCAGAGGGTTATCGTTTTCACCCGTAAGCTGATATCCGATTAGATGACATCTGTTATATAAAAATCCATCTTCTATAATCTCCTCATACTTTGCGGGATTCCATCCGCTAGGTTTTGTTTCTAGAGTCTCTTCCCTTTCCACGGTAGGCATGAGGCTTGCATCCAAGACTCCCCAAGTAGAGCCTGTCCTTCCGAGACTGTCAAGCGAAGAAAAATGTACACCAAGCTCATAATCTTTTTTATCGTACGTCCTGCCAAACTCATCAGGAATATTGTCATCAATTATCACATAAGGACTCTCTTCGTACTCGGGAATATCCATTCCAACAACCTGAGATACTTCTATGACAGGCGCCTTGTCCTTCCACGGAAGCCTAAACGGAAGCTTGTCGGAGAACTTATCCAGAGCAAAGGCAAATAGAGAAAGCACAAGCATCACAAGCAAGATATATAAAATACCTTTATATCTTCTTGACTTTGCATTTGACGAAGAATAACCTCCGTAAGAGTATTTATTTTTATAGTTTCTTTTCTTACTCAAGCTCTTTCTCTTCACCTTATCGCAGCCGGATGTTTACGTAGTTTTTATTACTCTTTTTATAATTGTATCACAAAAGGATAATAAAATAGTCATACAAAAACCGAGAGGCACGCGCCCCTCGGTTTCAAATATTCTATATACTACTAGCTATTCTACAGGCTTTACGTCAGTAGATACATCCTTCATTGAATCAATGATTGCATCAGCGAGTGCTTCAAGCTCAGATGCCTTATCTTCGTGAAGTGCAGACGCAAGTGTGAGACGCTCATTAAGAATTGTCATATCCTTCATGTTTTCGTTTATGAACTTCTCAATGAGATCTCCGGACTTGCATGCCCATGTGCCGTTCTCAATGATTGCACATGTTCTGTTCTGCAGATTAAGCATTCTCATCTCATCAAGGAAATCATGCATAACCGGATAGATATTCAGGTTATATGTTACAGACGCAAATACGATATGCGAATACTTGAACGCATCGGAAATCAGATACGATACATGGGTATTTGATACGTCGCGAACGTGAACATTGGTGAATCCCTTCTCGCAGATCTTTGAGGCAAGAGCCTGAGCAGCAGCTTCTGTTCCACCGTACATGGATGCATATACGATCAGAACACCCTTCTCTTCCGGAGTATATGTGGACCAATGATTGTACTTATCGATGATATACATAAAATCGTTTCTCCAGATAAGTCCGTGAAGTGGGCAGATGTATTTAATTTTGTCTAGTACTGTTGCAGCCTTTCCAAGGAGAAGCTGAATATGTGGACCGTATTTGCCTACGATGTTAACGAGGTATCTACGAGCTTCATCAAGCCAATCTCTATCATAGTTAACATCATCGTTCCAGAGCTTTCCGTCTAGAGCTATGAATGAACCAAATCCGTCAGCAGAGAAGAGAACTCCGTTTGTTACGTCAAGTGTAACCATAGCCTCAGGCCAGTGAACCATCGGTGCTTCAACAAAGGCCAAAGTATGCGTACCGATTTGATAGGTATCGCCTTCCTTTACCTGAATCTGCTGATGATCGTCAACCTTGTATCCGAACTGACGCATCATCATGAAAGCCTTTTCTGTAGCGATTACTTTGCACTCAGGATAGCGAACAAAGAGCTCGTACATGGATTCGCAGTGGTCCGGCTCAAGATGGTTGCATACAAAGTAGTCAAGCTTTCTGCCATTCAAGAGATACTCAATATTATCGAGATACTGTCTTGTAACGGACCAATCTACTCCATCAAATACTGCTGTTTCTTCGTCAAGAAGAATATATGAGTTATAAGAAACCCCGTATGGAATTGGATGGATGTTTTCAAACAAATGTGTTCTGTGGTCATTTGCACCGATCCAATATAGGTTGTCAACGACTTGTCTTACGCAATGCATAATTATCTCCCTTCTTTAAAAAAGATTATTTCTTAAATTAAGCGGCTAATCGGCGCTCTACAGACCGCGAATAGTTCTTACTATGAAGTTTGCCTTTGGCTCTGCGCATTCCGGGCATACCCAGTCTTCCGGAAGATCCTTGTACTGTGTGCCTGGAGCGATTTCGGCTTCTTCGTCTCCGAAATCCGGATTATATTCATAAGCGCAGCCGTTGCAAACGTAAATTGGTCCGAGCGGTGTTGGCTTTGGCGGAAGAGGTCTCTTGATCTTAACCATTGGTGGTGCTTCCTTTTTCTTGCCTGTACCGAGTGCCTCTGTGAGAAGCGGAAGTATTTCATTTACATCGCCAACAATACCGTAGTCGCAGTTCTTAAAGATTGGAGCATTTCCGTTCTTGTTGATTGCAACGATTGTAGATGCATCCTTGATACCCTTTAGATGCTGCTTGGCACCTGAGATACCGCATGCGATATAGAGATTTCCTCTGAACTTCTGTCCGGACATACCTACATATCTGTTGAGAGGTACATACTGGAGAGTTTCCGCAACAGGTCTTGATGAACCGATTGCTGCACCTGCTGCATGAGCAAGGTCTTCAATCAGTTTCATATTCTTCTTGTCGCCTATACCCTTACCTGCGGATACTACGCGCTCAGCCTCTGCAATTGGTGTGTCAACAGGAATGCCAACTGTGAAGTCATATCCGTCAGACTTGAGAGCTGCAACGAGTTCTGCCACCTTATCCTTGGCATCTCCTTCTTTGAACATTCTTCCTTTGCGAACGCCCGTAACAGGAGCAGCCTTCTTGGCAACGCTTCTAGAACCTGCCGCTTGCTTGTTTCCGATTCTTCCAAGGAGATGTGATGCGATAACCACTCTCTGGATTTCGTTTGTTCCTTCGTAGATGGATGTGATACGTGCATCTCTAAATGCTCTCTCTACATCCATTCCCTTTAGGAAGCCCGAACCACCAAAGATCTGAAGTGCGTCATAACAAACTTCCTGTGCAATGTCTGATGCGTACATCTTTGCCATTGCGGATTCCATTCCGTAGTCTTCGTGATTTTCTTTCATCTCAGCTGCGGAGTAAATAAGGAATCTCGCTGCTCTTAGCTTGGTCGCCATATCGGCAAGCTTAAATGAAATTCCCTGGTTGACGCCGATCGGCTGACCGAACTGCTCTCTTTCCTTTGCTTCCTCGAGTGCCTTTTCATAAGCGCCCTGTGCAATACCGAGAGCCTGTGCAGCAATACCGATACGTCCGCCATCAAGAGTAGCCATGGCAATCTTGAAACCTTCGCCTTCTTTACCGAGTAGATTTTCCTTTGGAACCTTAACATCGTTAAAGATAAGCTCTGCGGTTGTGGATGAGCGGATACCGAGCTTGTCATAATGATCGCCAAACTCAAATCCCTTCCAACCCTTTTCTACTATGAATGCGCTTATTCCCTTTGTTCCGATGTCGGGAGTAGTTACAGCAAATACTACATAAGTATCAGCCTTGGGTGCATTGGTGATAAATATTTTTCCGCCGTTAAGGAGATAGTGATCGCCCTTATCAACTGCTGTTGTTTCGGTTCCACCTGCGTCGGAACCGGCGTTTTCTTCAGTAAGACCAAAGGCGCCTATTTTTTCGCCCTTGGCAAGTGGAACAAGATATTTTTTCTTCTGCTCCTCTGTACCAAATGCCATAATCGGCCATGAACCGAGCGATACGTGTGCGGAGAGAATTACTCCGGAACCACCATCCACTCTTGCAAGTTCTTCAACTGCGATAGCATAGCTCAGAACATCAAGTCCTGCACCGCCATACTCCTTTGGGTACGGAATACCCATCAGGCCCATCTTGCCAAGTTGTTTAATCTGCTCATCAGGGAACTCATTCTTTTGATCAAGCATAAATGCGATCGGCTGAATTTCCTTTTCAGCAAATGCTCTGACCTTGGCGCGCAACTCTTCATGAGCGTCTGTTGTCTTAAAAAGCATCTTTACACCTCCGGATTTAATCTTGTAACTTGTTTGGTGATTCAAACTTTTGGGGTTTAATTTTTTGATAATTCACATTTTACAGATACAAACCTCGTTTGTTTGTGACATTTGCAACATATTAGTGACAAATGCAACATTTACTGATATAATGAATAAAAGTTTGTAGCCAGTATCAATGGAGTAAAACTATGGACAAAAGAAATTTCTTTGACGATGTAAGCAAAGAATCAATGGAGATGATTATCCCATGTTTCAAGCCTTATTGGAAAAACTATAAGGCCGGAGAAACTATTCTGACTTACGAGCCTGACACGCCAAAGCGCGTTGAGATTTTGGAACACGGCCTTGCCAAGCTACAGATTCTTAATGAAGACGGCGATTTGTTTCTGATGGAACATATCAGAGAGGGCGATGTATTTGGTGAGCCCTTTGCTTTGCCGCTCGACAAATTTGCCTATATTGTTACAGCTGATACGGACTGCAGAGTTATGTTTCTGGATTACAACCACATAATCAAACCCTGCGAAAATCTATGCGAGCACCACAGCCAGCTTATAAGCAATCTATTTATTATGGCCGCTCAGAAATCACAGGAACTATCTTTGCATATTTCACTGCTCCATCAAAATACAATCCGGCAGAAACTCATTGCTTATCTAAGCTATGCCGCATCGGTAAGCAAGAAAGACTCCGAAGGAAGATTTACAATTCCTATTTCACTCGTTGATCTCGCGGAGTACTTAAGTATAGACCGTTCTGCCATGATGCGAGAAATCAAATCAATGAAAAACGATGGCTTGATTTCAGGAAACCGCCGCGAATTTATTCTGCATTTTTAATAATTACGCCCTATCCAAACGGAGGACAGTGCTATGTTCGATCAAAAAAGAAAAATAATACTGGCAAGTAAATCTCCGAGAAGAATTGAACTTCTAACAAAGGCCGGATTTGAAGTTGAGGTTGTGCCTGCAAATATCAAAGAGGTTGTTGCGCCCGGTCTTGCTCCCGAGGAGGTCGTAAAGAAACTTGCTCTCCAGAAGGCTTCCGCCGTAAGAAGAGAGCTTGATGAAAAACATTCTGACAACACAGAAATTATCCTTGCTGCAGACACAATAGTTTATCTTGATGGCATCATCGGAAAGCCGCAAGACAGAGAAGATGCCGAAAGAATTCTGATGAAACTCTCCGGAAAGCAGCACCAAGTTTATACAGGTGTCGCAATCATTTATACCTGCGAAGCAAAGGAATGTGCGGGCTGCACGACATGTCCATCCGAAAGCACAAGCTGCCCCTCTTCATGCGCAAAAAAAGCAAGAAAAAACGCCAGATACGGACTTGTATTTTCAGAACGCACTGACGTGTTTTTTAAATCATATACTTTAGATGAGATTCAGGATTATCTCGATACAGATGAACCCTATGACAAGGCCGGAGCCTACGCCATCCAAGGATATTTTGGTCGGTTCATTGACCATATAGATGGCGACTACAATAACGTCATGGGACTTCCTGTGGATGCCCTTATTAAGAAGCTTGATACCCTTTAGTTATTCTTGATCCTCAGGCTCTGCGTCGGGCTCTGAGTTTTCCGTATAGCTGAGTATCTCAGCCTCTGCGTTTTCTACGTCATCGAGTGTTACCTGTAAATCAGGTGGCATACCATAATCACTTTCATCCATAGCAAGAACTTCTTCGATGTCTTCGATTTCGGGAAGTTCTTTTAGGTTGGTGAAACCAAAGTTCTTTAGGAATGTATCTGTGGTTCCGTAGAGAATCGGACGGCCGATTCCTGATGAACGTCCAAGTTCTTGGATGAGCTCCTTCTTCATCAAACCTTCTATGATTCTATCGCATTTAATACCACGGATTCCATCTATCTCTGATTTTGTAACTGGCTGTTTGTAAGCAATAATCGCAAGAACCTCAAGCGCTGCCTGAGAGAGTTTTCTCATTCTTACAGGAGTGCAGAGCTTTTCTATATAGTCTGCGTTCTCTGCTCTTGTCGCAAATTGAAAACCCTTTCCAACCTGCCTGATCATAAGTCCGCGACCTTCTTGGTCATATTCTTTCTGGAGCTCGTAGAATCCCTCTTTGGCTTCCTCACGAGTTATATCGCAAGCTTCCGCTGCCGCTCTCGGATCCAGTGGCTCTCCCCATATATACATCAAAGCTTCCAAGGCCGATTTAACTCTCTTGCTGACCGCCATCTATCTTCTCCTCTGTGTTTTCTTCTTTTGTTTCTTCTGTATTCTCTTCTGTTGTTGCTTCTGCTGTCACAGTTTCTTCTGTCGCAGCTTCCGCTGTCGCCGCGTCTTCAGACTCCTCCGCGGCAAGAGCCGCCGCCTCTCTATCTCGCTTTTCTTTTTCGTATGCATCGATTATCGCAGTAATATCTTTTGATGCGGCGTCTATTTCCTTTGCTCGTTCAACTATCGTCATATCGGCATCCTTACGTTTTCTGGTGCGCTCAACGATTTTGACTCTCGCTTCTGTCTCATCCTTGATTATCTTATATCTGCTTGGCGCCGAGTCGTTCGGCTCGCCTGCGTTGATAAGTCCATCGTCGGGATCGTCCGCAATAGGTGTGGCACGGAATGGTTTTACCAAGATGTCCGCATAGTTTCTCTTTTGCTCTGCATCAAGAAGTCTATCCTTCATCATCTGAAGCACGGATACAAATGTAACTATTACATCGTATTTATCCTTTTTGTTTGGAATGAGTTCTTTGATGGATAGTTTCTTGAGTCCCTGCGAGATGATGCTTCTGAGTTTGTTTCTTATAAAGCCGATTCTACTTTCTATAGTTGCCTTTTCGCGCTCAACTCTTTGGTAATGCGCTCTGACATCTGCGAGACGCTTCTCTCTTCTCAGGAAGTCTTCAAACGCAGCCACAAATTTATCAAGCGAGAGCGATAGGTACTCGTCAGGATTATCTGTATATTGCGAGATATCCTCCTGCGGTTTGTCATAAATGAGAGCCGCTTCGGATGCGGATTCTCTAAGTATCTCAGCTAGGTCTTTGAACTTTTTGTATTCAAGAATCTTTGCAACAAGATCGGTTCTTGGATCTATAAGCTGAGCTTCATCTCCCTCTTCACCCTCACCGGAATATCTCGGCAGAATCATTCTGGATTTTATATCAATCAATGTTGCCGCAAGCACCATAAACTCCGCAGCCACGGTAAAGTCCATGGCTTGCATCTTTTCAATG
Source organism: Bacillota bacterium (assembly GCA_017445315.1). Taxonomy (GTDB): domain Bacteria; phylum Bacillota; class Clostridia; order Peptostreptococcales; family Anaerovoracaceae; genus Eubacterium_B. The sequence goes on from JAFSUI010000024.1 coordinate 28,244, forward strand.
TAATCCATGTACTGCTCCGTGATTACGGAAATCTGGATGTCATATATGCTCATTTTTGCGTTCTCAATGAGGTAAACCAGAAGATCAAATGGTCCCTCAAAGGTCGGCAGACTTACTTTATAACTCATCTATTCACCACTTATCATCAAAGCCAGGAAATGCGGCACTGTCCTTAAACTCAATCACTTCTCCACCATCAGGAAGCCCTACGCCGGAAGACTCATCTTCCCTTCTTGGAGAAAAGGGAGTATTCTTTACCCTCGGCTCAGCCTCTGTGACTTCACCTTTTATATTCTCACGAAGTCCATCTTTATACGGCGCACGCACGATTCCTTTTTCAGTAATAATCGCTGTGATGTATTCAGCCTTTGTGATGTCAAATGAAGGATTGTAACATTTAACACCTTCGGGGATAACGCGCTCTAGGTACCACATATCCGTGATTTCTTCGCTCGCTCTACGTTCTATCTCAATATCCTCACCCGTAAGGGTTTTAAAATCTATAGTTGATGTCGGAGCAAAGACATAAAACGGAATGCCATATTCTTTTGCAAGAATCGCAAGCGCTGACGTTCCAACCTTTGCGGCGATATCACCGTTTGCGGCTATGGATGTGCAACCTACAAGTACGGCATTAATCATGCCATTACTCATGGCTATGCTTGCCATATTGTCGCAGATTAATGTGACGTCTATTCCGACCTTTGCAAGTTCCCAGGTCGTGAGCCTTGCTCCCTGGAGGAGCGGCCTTGTTTCATCCACATATACTCTGAACATATAGCCGCGTTCGTTGCCCATGTATATTGGAGCGAGTGCTGTGCCGTATCCCGATGTTGCTAGAGCTCCTGCATTACAATGCGTAAGAATTCCCATGCCGGGTTTAAGAAGCTTAAGTCCATTAACACCGATTGCTTCGCAAGCGGCCTCGTCTTCAACTCTTATCTTATCTGCCTCTGCAAGAAGAATTTCCGCGGCTTCTCTGACATCCTTCGGATGTGCATTCTTAAAAGCATCAACCACCCTATCGAGTGCGCCTCTTAGGTTGGACACTGTTGGCCTTGCAGTTGCAATATAGTCCCTGCAAGATTTAAGAATATCGCCAAAGACCTGCTTGTCCTTAAAATCGTTTCCGGATGCTTTTACGCTCTTTAGCTCATGGCGCATTGAAACATAGAGTCCGTACGCTGCGGTTATTCCGATTGCCGGAGCACCACGAACACGGAGGCTATTTATAGCTTCCCATACATCCTCTTTGCATTTTAATTCAATTCTTTCTTCTTTCCCCGGAAGCTTTGTTTGATCAAGGATGACCAGCTTTCCGCCTATAAAACTGACCGGGGCAATGTCCGAAATAGCCATGTTTTTCTCCAAAAAATATGCGGTTTGCACCGCATATCATTCTACCACAAAATAACCTCATTAACAACGTTATAATAACAATATATAGTAGATTAATTCTGTTGGAATATTGCCTATATTATGACTCATTAACGAGTTTTCCGGTGATGTGCTCCGGTGTTAGACAGAGGCATACCACTATGTTTCCGTTTCTATTAATATCGTCCTGGATGTATTCGTCATCCTGTGTAAATTTGTGGCTTAGGCCGATAATCGCATTCATCGCTTCTTCTTTGTCCTCGACAATGCTAATGCGACCAAAAGCGATTACGCTTTTGATATTGAGCGCCCATTCGTCTTCTTTTCTGTATCCACTGTCGTATACGCAGAAGGAAACCTTGTCGTGTTTCTTGACGGCGTCTTCCCTATGTCCTCCGGGGCCTGCGTGGAAGTAAATCTTGCCGTTCTCCGGATTATACCAATGGTTAATCGGCATACCATACGGATAATCGTCATCTCCGAGAACCGAAAGCACTCCTCTAACCTCGTTTACCAGTATCTCCTGGCACTCTTCCTTTGAAAGAGCCTGTTTGAATCTTCTGATGTCCCTAAACATTGTTACCTCCTTAACTGATTTCCTTAATCACATATATCTGAATCCAGCTGAATATGAACTTGATATTCAGGATATTTTTCTTTTATTTCATCGAGTATTTTGATAATAACAAAGGCGATAATCTCACCGAGATTCGTGTTTAGTGCGTTTTCCATAGGTTCTAATTTCTCGTCGGAATCACCTCTAGCCAGTAACCGTCCGGATCCTGTATGAAGTAGATGCCCATGCTGGGATTCTCAAAGCAGATGCACCCCATCTCTTCGTGGAGCTTGTGCGCGGCATCATAATCATCCGTTCTGAACGCAAGGTGGAATTCCTCTTCGCCTATATCGTATTTATCCGGATGATCCGCAAGCCAGGTTAACTCAAGCTCAAACTCACTCTCATCGTTTCCGATATATACGATTATAAAGGAGCCGTCATCGGCTTCCTTTCTGCGCTTCTCCTCTAGTCCGAGCGCCTTCTTGTAGAATTCTAGCGACTTATCGAGGTCCTGAACGTTATAGTTCTCGTGAATCATTTTGAATTTCATCTGGGTTCCTCCTTTTATGATTATTCGCGCCAAAGGTGTTTTTCAAGATCAACACGCTCGCCAATAAACTCAACTCCTTCCTTTTCAAGGAGTTCGCGCTGGCGATTTGGACCACCAAAGGCAAAGGCCGGTGACACTTCGCCGAATCTATTTACTACCCGGTAGCACGGTATGTGTTCAGGATCATGATTAACGTGGAGAGCATACCCCACAACTCGCGACATCCTTGGATTTCCAAGGAGTTTGGCGATCTGCCCGTAGGTCGCAACTTTTCCCTTTGGGATCATATCTACTATTTCATATATGTGTTCAAAAGTATTCATCATATTATACAAAGATTGCCATAATTTTGTTGGAAATATCGATTCCTCGCTCACTTATTACAAGGTTCACCGGCGTTCCTTCGTTGTCAACGTACTGTATAAGTGCGCCGCTCTCAAAGAAAACTTTTAGTTCATCCCATCTGTCAGAAAAAGCTTCTCTGAAATCTATTCCGAATTTTGATTTAAATGCTCCGTAGTTAAGACCGGACGTGAGCCTAAGTCCTGTGAACGCATACTCCGACATATCGTCAAATTTGCTGTTAATATGATAGTCTATGCGCTCGCCGTTCATCATCGTATAGCGAGCGCCGTCTATATACGATGCGGCGCTATCGCCGAAACCGACATACTCTTTTCCCGTCCAGTATTTTAGATTATGCCTACATTCAAATCCGGGTTTTGCGGCGTTGCTTATCTCATAATGCTTATAGCCTGCGGCTTTTAACATTGTAATCGCCGTATGGTACATATCACGATCAAGTTCCTCAGGGAGCTCATCAAAGTCGCCATCCATAAAGCGCTTGTAATACGGAGTTCCCTCTTCTATCTGTAAGCTGTAAAAAGAAATATGTTCAGGATTTAGGGTTATAGCTTTCTCAAGCGTCTTGGTCCACTGCCCCATCGTCTGACCCGGGATGCCAAACATTAGATCAAGATTAATATTGTCAAAACCTGCGGATCGCGCCATTTCAAATGCTTTTGCGGCCTCATCAGCGTTATGAATCCTCCCGAGAGTCTTAAGCACATCGTCATCAAAACTCTGCACACCAATCGACAGCCTATTTACAGCAGAGAAATTTGCAATGGGGACGGTTCCACTTGCAAATGGTTCCCCGGAAACCCTATCGTTTTTTACAAGTGGAACCGTCCCTATTGTAAAATTATTTACAAGTGGAACCGTCCCCATTGTAAAGGGGTTTGCTTCGAGGGTTATTTCGCAGTCTCGGGTTACGTGAAAACAATTATTGATAACCGATAGTATCTCGTCTATATAGTCTGTGGGCATGAGGGATGGTGTGCCGCCACCGATAAAGATGCTATCCACCGTGCGCTTTGGATTATCTCCTCTCGCGGTGCAGAAGTCATTTATCTCCTTTATCAGTCGATCTTTATAAATGCGTAATTCTTCGGCATTTTCCAAGGGATGCGAGTGGAATCCGCAGTACGGACACTTCCTTACGCAGAACGGTATATGTATATATATTCCGAGATTATTTGTCGTCATCGTATTTAAGAACCGCTGTAAACGCCTCCTGCGGGACCTCTACACGTCCGAACTGGCGCATGCGCTTCTTTCCTTCCTTTTGCTTTTCGAGGAGTTTCTTCTTACGCGAAATGTCGCCGCCGTAGCATTTGGCGATTACGTCTTTACGATAGGCACGCACGGTTTCTCGGGCGATCACCTTTTGACCGACTGCGGCCTGAACAGGCACCTCAAACTGATGCATCGGTATTACTTCTTTGAGCTTCTTGCAGACGAAACGTCCTCGGTCATAAGCTTCCGACTCGTGAACTATCATGGAGAAAGCATCAACGATTTCTTTGTTCAAAAGAACATCCATCTTTACGAGCTGCGACTTCTGATACCTGATGAACTCATAGTCAAGCGATCCGTAGCCTCGCGTCTTGGACTTAAGCGCATCAAAGAAATCATATATAACTTCGTTAAGCGGAAGCTCATAGTGAAGAGTAACTCTATCCTTTGTTATATACTCCATATGCTGCATCACGCCGCGGCGTTTCTGGCAGAGCTCCATGATTGAGCCGACGTATTCCTTTGGAATCATGATATCGGCCTTTACTATCGGCTCCTCAATATGATCTATCTCAGTCGGAGCCGGTAGATTGGTCGGATTCTGAATCATCTCCACGGTCCCGTCCGAGCGAACAACCTTATATACTACGCTCGGCGAGGTCGTAATTACCGCAAGGTCAAACTCGCGCTCAAGCCTCTCTACAATTATCTCCATGTGAAGGAGCCCCAGGAATCCGCAGCGGAAACCAAAGCCCAGAGCAGTCGATGTCTCCGGTTCAAATTCAAACGCAGCGTCATTTACCTGAAGCTTCTCAAGCGCATCCTTTACACCCTCGTATTTCTCGCCCTCTGCAGGATAGATTCCGCAGTAAACCATGGACTGAGCGCGCTTGTATCCCGGAAGCGGTTCTTCCGTCGGTGCGCTATCCAGAGTGATGGTATCACCTACTCGCGCATCCTTGACCTGCTTGATGCTTGCGCAGATATATCCAACGTCGCCGGCCTTAAGAGCCTTCACGGGTACGTGTCCCGGAGCCATTACGCCGACTTCAGTGACTTCGTATTTTTTCTTGGTGCTCATGAGGCGGATCATATCTCCGACCTTTACTTCGCCGTCAAATATGCGCGTGTAAATCACGACACCTTTATAATTATCATAGATAGAATCAAAGATAAGCGCCTTCAGCTTTCCATTTGGATTTCCGTGCGGCGCGGGGATTTTCTCAACTATCGCCTCAAGAAGCTCGGTAATTCCGAGTCCTTCCTTTGCTGATACGAGCGGAGCTTCTGATGCGTCTATTCCTATCATCTCTTCGATTTCTTCTCTTGTCTCGTCGGGACGTGAACTTGCAAGGTCAATTTTATTCAGAACCGGAAGAATCTCCAGGTCCTCATCAAGCGCAAGATAAACGTTTGCCATCGTCTGCGCCTCTACACCCTGCGTAGAATCCACAACAAGAACCGCACCCTCGCATGCGGCGAGACTGCGGGACACCTCGTAGTTAAAATCCACATGACCCGGAGTGTCGATAAGATTCAGGATATATTCGTTTCCGTCCTTTGATTTGAAAACGAGCCTTGTGGTCTGGAGCTTGATTGTGATTCCACGCTCACGCTCCAAATCCATATTGTCCAGAAACTGCTCCTTCATATCGCGCTCGGCAACAAGACCGGTGTTCTCTATGATCCTGTCCGCGAGCGTCGATTTTCCGTGGTCTATATGGGCTATAATGCTAAAATTTCTTATATATTTCTGGTAGTCGCTCATATTAATTGATACTTCAAATATAATTACTCAGATTTAATTACTCAAAGATTCTTCTTGTAATTTCCTCTCCATCAGCTTTTTGATAGAGTACTTCTATCTGGATTCCTTCTATTCCCGTGCTCTTAACGAGATCCTGAGCTATGCCGTTAAAGATGTCCTCCATCATATCCATTGCAGAATCGAGAATGTCCTTTGTAATATTCTCATCTTCTACATTATATATAATCCTCATTAAATTTCCCTCAAACTCTATCTGAGCATTGGGATCGTCTGCCGTAAGCTGCTCCAGAGCCGCCTCCTCTGACGGATTATCCTTTACGAAACTTTCTAGTGTAACCTCTTTTTTTGTGCATCCGATAAGCGACGTCATAACGAGTGCAACTAGAACAACTGTTACCAGCAATCTTTTTTTCATTACTAACCTCCTGATTTATGCCATTACTTTTCTAAAAGAAATATCTATTGCAAGCCTAGATGGCAGCCAGACCTTTTTCCAAATCCGCCAGGATATCTTCTATATTTTCAAGGCCTACCGAGAATCTTACCATTCCAGCATTGATGCCTGCCTGTTCCAACTGCTCCTCCGTAAGCTGTCTATGAGTTTCTGAAGCCGGATGCAGCACGCAGGTTCTGATATCCGCAACATGGACCTCGTTTGATGCAAGCTCAAGACTATCCATAAATCTTATGGCCGCCTCTCTTCCACCCTTCACAACAAAGGAGATAACGCCGCTTGCACCCTTTAGATATTTCTTGTATAGCTCATACTGGCTGTCACCCGGGAGCGCAGGATAGCTTACGCTTTCAACCTTGTCCGAGGATTTTAATACTTCTGCAACCTTAAGTGCGTTCTCGCAGTACCTTGGCATTCTGATGGCCAAAGTCTCAAGCCCCATATTTAATAGAAATGCCGAATGTGCAGCCGGATAGCAACCAAAGTCTCTCATCAGCTGCATGCGAGCCTTTATGATATATGCCGCCTTTCCGTAGCTTTCAGTGTAAATAGTTCCGTGATACGACTCATCTGGCTCTGTGAACTCCGGGAAGTTTCCGTTGGTCCAATCAAAGTTTCCGCTGTCCACTATGACGCCGCCACCCTGAACCGCATGGCCGTCCATATACTTTGTCGTGGAATGTGTAACTATGTCCGCACCAAACTCAAATGGCCTGCAAAGCACGGGCGTAGCAAAGGTGCTATCCACTATTAGCGGAACGCCATGTCTATGAGCGGCATCTGCGAATTTCTCTATATCAAGAACCGTAAGTGCGGGATTTGCTATGGTTTCTCCGAATACGGCCTTGGTGTTTGGCTTAAAGGCCTTGTCCAGATCCTCAGGGCTTATATCCGCCGGAACCGATATACACTCAATACCTAGTTTTTTTAGCGTAACGTGGAAAAGATTGATTGTTCCACCATAAATCTCGGCAGCGCTTATAAAGCTGTCTCCTGCCTTACATATATTAAGGATAGCAAGGAGATTGGCCGCCTGGCCACTTGATGTGCACATTGCCCCTATTCCGCCCTCCAAATCGGCGATTTTGGCCTCTACAGCCATAACCGTGGGGTTGGCAAAGCGAGAGTATATGAGAGCCTTTGTCGGTTCATCAAATACTGCAGCCACGTCCTCCGTAGAATCAAATACATAAGTCGTGCTCTGAACGATTGGTACTACCCTCGGCTCGGTATTCTTTGGCGAATAGCCCGAGTGCAGGCATTTGGTTTCATCTTTCATTGAAATCACCTTCCATAATAATATTTTGGAAAAACCGGTGTATCAAAACATAAAATATTGCCGGTATTATGGCTTTTCCAATTGCTTTATTTTAACTGATTTCTAGGATTTTGCATAGTCCCGGCATTTTTTGTTTTTACAGTATCTTGTGCATGCCCATCCTACAAAAGCGGAAGATATTGAAAAATTACAAAAATGGGAAATAATGTTTTTTTGACTTTTTGCTTGCAATATGATACAATGCGACGGAGTTCTTAAGAAATCTTAAGAACTTCCCAAATGGAGGTAAGATATGAAAAAGATCAGAGCCCGCTTTAAGGCTGTGGTTATCGCCGTACTCTTACTTGCCATCATGCTCTGCTCTGCGGTGCTTTACACCATGGAGACCGGTAGAACACAGCTTGCTCAAGCGCGAACTACAACACCTGTAGCCATGCGAGAGCCTGTAGTCGCTACCCCGGTCAGCGCAGTGGTTCAAGTTCCAGTAGAGACTCCTTTGGTAACAGTAAATGTGGCTATTGACGGTAATAAGTTTTCTGTCAACTCCCCAGAATGTACTGTTGCAGACTTCTTGGAGCATTCAGGAATTGAACTTGGCGAGCACGATATAGTGCTACCAAGGCTGAACAAGAAGGTTTCCGAAGGAGAAGTCATCAGAATAATTACTATATCTTATAGGACGATAACCGAAAAGGTTGAGACATCTTATGAGACAGAGTATATAGAAGATGACGAGATGTATGAAGGCGATACAGAGGTTGAACAATACGGCATCACCGGCGTTACGATTAATACGTACGAGGTGAAATACCGCAGAGGTAAGGTGGCGTATAAAAATTTAATAGACTCTGTAGTAAAAAGCGAGCCACAGACACAGATCATAAGGACCGGAACCAAGGTTCGTGAGGAAGAGGTCATAGAAGAACCCGAGGTTGAACCGGAGGTTGAGACCCCTACCCCAGCAGAAACAACTCAGGAAGAACCGAGTGAAGCTCCTGCCGAAGCGAGCGAACAGCCAGAAGCTGAAGAAACTCCTGCAGAAGAAACTCCCGAGGAAACACCTGCAGAACCAGTAAGCACTGACAGAAGCTTTGCAAACGACTATCAAAGATACGCTTACGAGAGATGCATTGAGTACGGATGGAGCGAAGCAGATTTCGACGCACTGGTAAAGCTCTGGAATAGAGAATCGGGTTGGAACCCAACAGCAAAGAACTCTCACTCAGGAGCATACGGAATCCCACAGGCCCTCCCCGGAAACAAAATGGAATCCTTCGGAAGCGACTGGGAAACCAACGGATATGTACAAGTCGATTGGGGACTAAACTATATAGCCGGAAGATACGGCAACCCATCAGTAGCATGGCAATACTTCTCAACACGCGGCTGGTACTAAAAACAAATAAATAGAACAAAGGGCGCAAGATATGCGCCCTTTTTAGTGCCGTAAGAAAAGAAGCTCCTTCGCGGAACTTCTTTTCTTATGTAATTCTTTATACATATTATGTTATCTAAGGCTTTGGATTTGTCTTAAACAACTAAGGCATTAGGTATGTTAGCATTAGGATTTACTAACATTAGGATTTAGGTTTTGGCTTTCGCCATGCCGGCATTAGGAGGAACCGACATTAGGTTTTGGAATTAGCATTAGGATTAAGTAACGGTTGGTTTTATGTATAAAGGATTAGGAACTTTTTTATCTATTTATTCGTTCTATCGTTATCTTCTATATTAATATCCAAGGAAGAAGTTGTTTGTTCCGTTGATGCAGAACTGGATTACGATTCCGGAACCGCTCTGAACGATGTCCCAGAGGTTGCCGTATCCGCTGAAGTTGATGTCTGCAAAGCTGCCTGTTCCGGATGACTGAGCAACGATTGTGTAATCTGCGTAGCTTCCTCCACCGTAGGATACTCTTACTGTGGATCCAACACCGATTCCATAGAGGTGGCTCATAGCACCAGGATTATGTCCTGCAAAGTAGTTGCTGTAGTTTACGATGTAACCTGCATCGATGAGACCCTGGAGGTTGTTGCAAAGTTCACTGTAACCGATTCCTCTGTAGTAATTCATTGTGCCGCCCGGAAGACCGATTGACCATTCCTGAACTGTTGCTGCTCTTGCTGCTTCTTCAGCTGCCAGTCTTGCTGCTTCTTCTTCAGCTGCGATTCTTGCTGCTTCTTCTTCAGCTGCGATTCTTGCTGCTTCTTCTTCAGCTGCCTGTCTAGCTGCTTCTTCTTCAGCTGCCTGTCTTGCTGCTTCTTCTTCAGCTGCCTGTCTAGCTGCTTCTTCTGCTGCTGCCTGTCTAGCTGCTTCTTCTTCAGCTGCTTTTCTTGCTGCTTCAGCTTCTGCCTTCTTAGCTGCTTCTTCAGCTACTGTATTGTTTGTTGTATTTGTTGTTGTATTATTTGTAGTTGTTGTAGTTGTTGTTTCGGCTGGCTTGCTTTCTGTCTTTGTTTCTACTACTTCTTCTACTGTAGCTTCTGTTTCTACTTCTTCAACTACTTCTTCAACTGTTGTTTCTGCTTCAACCTGTGTAGGAGCTACAAAGCTTACTGTGATGATCGCTTCTTCTATTTCTTTGCTCTGAGCTGCTACTTCAACTGTTTCTGTCTCAGCTACTTCATAATGAAGAGCATCTGCTATAACCTTGAGTGCATCGTACTTTTCGATTACGCTGCTTATTACGCTTGTCTCGTTAGCTGCTTCCTGATATCCAGCTCCGATGCTAAAAAATAAAGTAACAACAATCAGCAGTGTGAACGCGATTTTTGCTACTCTGTTATTTCTCTTAGTCTTCATTTTGTTTTCCTCCCGTTACTTGCGCTTTCGCGCTTCCTAATTTCCTAATTCCTAATTCCGTTCCAGAAGTGTTATGCTTCATTACTGTTTTGTTATCGTTTTGTAACTGAAGTGTTATCCTTCTGACACTCTTATGTTACCACATAAATCACACTTTGGTAGCGTTTTTTTCAAAAAATCGGGAATTTTCCCATTTTTATGGATATTTTAGGGAAATATTGTTATATTCTGTCAACGGAAGTGTCTTCTGAAGTGTCTTTACACTTTGGAATTTCAACGTTTATAGCCTTTCTTCACGTTTTTTGCAAAAAATGAAAAATAGGTAACAAATTTTGCACTTTTTAGTAACACTTTTGATAGAAATGTTACTAAAAGTGTTACTTTTTAGCTAAAAGTGTTACTGTTTTATCTGTTATCGTTATGTTATCGCTGTGTTATTTTACTGTTATTCTAACGTGATTTTACCGTTATTATTCTGTTATTGTTTGCTTTCTCCTTCTGTCTTCTCATACTCTTTTCAGCATCGTTTATGATCAGACTCGCAAATTAAACAAACAAAAAACCTTTGGCAAAATTACCAAAGGTCATAATTCATTCCTATTATATAAGGATATATATGCTAACTAGATTTTAAATCCTCCGTCTATTCCTATCACCTGCCCCGTTATAAAGCTTGCTTCATCACCGGATAAGAATAATGCCGTTCCCGCTATGTCTTCTGCAACCCCAAGTCTATCAAGCGGTGTTTCCATTCTTAGTAGGTTTCTTGTTTCTTCATCAAATCCTGCGCACATATCCGTGTCTATAACGCCAGGCGCAATTACATTTACTCTGATTCCGGACGGTCCAACTTCTGCAGCAAGACTTCTTCCAAATCCTATAAGTCCCGCCTTTGATGCTGAATAAACGGCTTCGCAAGATCCTGCGCGTCTTCCAAGTATTGATGACATTATTATTATGTTCCCCTTTTTCTCGGAGAGCATATCGGAAAGCGCTGCCTTTGCTGTAAGGACAGATCCTGTAAGGTTTATACCTATTATTCTCTCAACGTCTGCATCGCTCATATCGGTTATCAAATTGCTTACACCGATTCCTGCATTGCATATTACCGTATCAAAGGCCTTTATTCCAAAATATGTCCTTGCATTCTTTATCGCGGTAGAAACATCATCAAATACATTGCGATGCATAGAAGGAGTCAAATCCACCTGCATAGAAACCGCAAGGCCTTCTCCTGAAGCGGCCTCCGCCTCCTTAAGAACGCGAGAAGCAGCTTCTTCGTTTTCCTTATATGTAAAGGCCACATTCCATCCTTCTTCCGCAAATCTTTTAACGCAAGCGGCTCCGATACCTCTGGAGCCGCCTGTTATAAATACGCTTTTTTTCATTTCTCTATTCATTCTATCCTTCAAAACTTGGACTATATAAGCTTTGACATATATTTCATAGTTCTGATCATCTGGCAGGTATAACTCATTTCGTTATCGTACCACGCAACTACTCTTACTTCATATATATTGGTTCCGCAGCGCTGCGCAAGTGTCTGAGTAGCGTCAAAGAGCGAACCGTACTCCATTCCGATTATATCACTAGATACGATTTCTTCTTCGTTATATCCAAAGGATTCGCTAACTGCATTCCTCATCGCCTCGTTGATTCCTTCAACGCTTACGCTGTCTGTCTCATCCTTAAGTGTTGCGTCAAGAATTGTAACGGAGCCTGTTGGAACCGGAACTCTCTGTGCAGAACCGATAAGCTTTCCGTCAAGCTCTGGAATTACAAGGCCTATAGCCTTTGCTGCGCCCGTGCTGTTAGGTACTATATTTATAGCGCCCGCTCTTGCACGTCTGAAGTCATTCTTTTTATGCGGTCCATCAAGGAGCATCTGATCGCCCGTATAAGCATGGATTGTTGTCATAAATCCCGTTCTTAATTCTCTGTAATCATTAAGAATCTTTGCCATCGGCGCAAGGCAGTTGGTTGTGCAGCTTGCAGCAGAAATAATACTGTCTTCCTTTTTAAGAGTCTCATGATTTACACCATATACAATCGTAGGAAGATCGTTTCCTGCAGGAGCTGAAATGATAACTTTCTTTGCTCCCGCATCTATATGAGCCTGTGATTTTGCTTTGCTCGTATAGAAACCTGTGCATTCAAGAACTATATCTACATCTAGCTCTTTCCACGGAAGCGTTGATGCATCCGCCTGTGCATATATTGGAATTGACGCCCCAGAAACCTTTAGGCAGCCCGCAGGCGCAACCTCACCCTCTTTTATTTCATATTTCTCATAATCAACTTGATGGCCAAATTTCTTCTGCACACTATCGTATTTCAGAAGATACGCAAGCATCTCCGGTGTCGTCAAGTCATTAATTGCAACGACCTCAAAGTCCGGATCCTCAAAAACCTTTCTGAACGCCATTCTTCCTATGCGTCCAAATCCATTAATCGCTAATTTAATCATGTTCACTCTCCTTCTTTAAACTTATCGCTTTCATTATACCTCTTTAATTTCCTTTTTAAAAGACTATCCTAATTACCTATCGCCATTTAATCTCCTGAGATTGAAATAGTAACCCTTTTTATATATAATCTTCTTGGTGGTCCAATGACAATCATTTGGCCCTTTGTAACACGGAGGAATATATATGGAAAGAAAAAACGTTTGGAAATCCTATGACCAAAAGCAGTTAAAAGAAATCAACAAGCTTTCTGAATCCTATAAGGATTATATAAGCAAAGCCAAAACAGAGAGGCTATGCGTTGACTACGCAATAGAAGATGCCAAGGAAGCCGGTGCCGTCGATCTCGCAAAAGCAATTAAGCAAGGCACCCCTCTTAACCCGGGAGACAAATTCTATATCCATCATATGAACAAACTTCTCATGATGGGAATCATCGGAAAAGAGCCGATGGAAAAAGGAATGAATATCCTCGGTGCGCATATAGACTCTCCGAGAATGGATATAAAGCAGAACCCTCTTTATGAGAATGCGGATTTTGCTTTCCTTGATACTCATTATTATGGCGGAATCAAAAAATACCAGTGGGTTACACTTCCGCTCGCAATCTACGGCGTAATCGTTAAGAAGGATGGCAAAGTGATAAACGTTGCAGTCGGCGATAATGATGACGATCCGGTATTCTGCGTAACCGACCTTCTCATTCACCTCGCAGGAAAGCAGATGGGAAAGAACGCAAATGTCGTAATTGAAGGAGAAGCCCTTGATATCCTTATCGGTAGCCAACCACTCGTAAAGGAAGGCAAGAAAGGCAAAGAAGAAAAGGAAGCCGTAAAGGCAAACGTTCTTGAGATACTTAAAAAGAAATACAAGATCGAAGAGGAAGACTTCCTCTCTGCAGAGTTAGAGGTTGTCCCTGCAGGACGCGCAAGAGATCTTGGATTTGATCGCAGCATGATCATCGGCTATGGTCACGACGACAGAGTTTGCGCTTATACATCATATAAGGCGCTCCTAGATAGCAAGACACCAAACCGCACCGCCATCTGCCTCCTCACGGACAAAGAAGAAGTTGGCTCAATCGGTGCAACAGGAATGGAAAGCAGATTCTTTGAAGATGTAATTGCTGAGCTCATGACGCTTCAGGGAGAATACACAAGCATAGCTATGAGACGCTGCCTGAGAAACTCCTGCGTACTCTCATCCGACGTAAGTGCTGGGTTTGACCCGGCCTTCGGCGAAGTCTTTGAGAAAAAGAATTCCGCATTCCTCGGTCGCGGCATCTGCTTCAACAAATTCACCGGTTCCCGCGGCAAAGGCGGCTCCAACGACGCAAATGCAGAATACATCGGAAAGCTCCGCCAGATTCTCGACAAAGCAAATATCGGCTGGCAGACAGCTGAACTCGGAAAAGTCGATGAAGGCGGCGGCGGAACAATCGCCTATATACTTGCTAACTATGGCATGAACGTAATCGACTCAGGCGTAGCAGTTCTCTGCATGCACAGCCCATGGGAAATCGCAAGCAAGGCCGATATCTACGAAGCATATCGTTGCTATAAAGTATTCCTACAGGAAATGGTTATGTAATTCAAAAGCTAAGGCTATAGAAGAACGATACTAATAATCCCTCGCTTTCCCTGGCCGAACAATTGCATACTCAATAAAATTGAACCTCTGGAGGGTTGCATCAAAGTTCGCAGCCATCGGTGACGCCCTTAGCTGAATAAATTCAGCTAAGACCATCACCTCTGACTGCGACTGCTGCCAACCTCACAGAGGTTCTTCTTTTATTTTCGTGCAATTGTGCTCGGCCGAACGCGTACGGGACTTATTAGTATCGCCCTTCTATAGCCTTAGCTTATGAATAGAGATACAAGTACCGGTACCAGGAGCGACGTCACGCTTCCCGTGATAAAGGAGTATATCGCAATAGTTCCATTGGTCGATCGTTCCACAACCGGAAGACATATATCCATTCCCGGAGCCCCCGGAACGCAAGATGCTTCTATGTATCCTACATACTTTGCAACAAGTGGAACAAATAAAATTGCCAGAAGCTCTCTCAATACATTATGAATAAATGAAATTGCACTTGCAGTAATATAGCCTGCGTCCATTATGATTACCGGCGCAAGACTATACCATCCAAAGCCTGACGCGATTGCAAGGGATTCTTTCATGCTAATCGGCATCAAGAAAAACGCTATGACTCCGCCTGCTAGAGTTCCGATTATAGTCGCGATTGGGAAAAAGACAATCCTGAAACCCGCCTTCTTAAAATCCCCCATTCCCGATTCTTCATATCCGAGATCAAAACCGACAAAGAATAGAAGTGTAGATAGTCCAATCTTGATTGCAAGAGATGCAAGCTCCACAAACTTATCGTAGTCGGAAAAGATTTTGTCAACCAGGAAGTATCCTACGAGTATTCCCAGCGCAACAAACACCAAGATTTGTATTGTAGTTTTATCGATTGGCGATTTGCTATCCGATGGTTCTCTCTCTATAACTTTAGCATCAGCATCTCCGAGTTTTTCGCTAACACTAGCGCTCTCCTCGTGCGCTCTTCCATTTGATGCAAGGTCTTCTTTTGCAAAATTTTCTTTTGCGAGATTATCTTTTACAAGAGTTCCTCTTGAATTAAAACCGAGCATTCTTCTGGTCAGAAACGCTACGCCGATTGTAGAAATAATTACAATAATCGTGAATACGAGACCATATACACCAATCGTTCCTAGGTTCTTTGCGACCTCGTCGTTTGAACCTATGCGCGTGCTCATAACAAAAAGAAGGACGCAGATGGAAACAGACTTGATTGCGGAAATCCATGGGATTGGACCTTTGTTTCCGCGCGTCTTTCTTAGAATAATACCTGCGCCCACTCCGAGCAAAACAAATACTATATAAATGAGTATCTCTTGCATAAAATTATCTCGCTATATTCTTAATCTTTATATTTGCATTTCCAACAAGAAGCGCCATCTCCTCCGCAAAATCAAGAGTCGGTCTTACGCCACCGCCAGAAGCAGGATTCGGAGAAACGATCTTGCCATTTCTGAGATAGATGAGCACCTGCTGACTTCCGGAATGCTTCTTTATTATCTTCATAACCTCTGAGAGAGCTTCTTCATCATCCATAATGGATGCACTTCCGATATTACTTCCCGCTTCAGGTATTCTCACCTTGACGGCGTCGCTAGATATAGCATTTTTTTGCGGTGCTGCATTTTGCGGTGCTGCATTTTGCCCCTCTATCCTTTGTGCCACCGCCTCTTTATATCCATGAGTGCTCTCCTGCGCTCTATTAGGCTCCTGCGGCATGCTCTGCTCCTGCGGCATGCTCTGCTCAAGAGGTGCACTCTGTGCGTTCGGCTCATTCTGCTTTCTTATAGATTGTCGAGAACCTCTATATCCTACCCTAGTCATCGATTCGTCTATCTGAACCTGATTTACGTTCTCTATATCAAATATGGCGTCCGCAAGGACCTTTGCCTGCTCACCTTCTTTGAAATCTAACTTTCCTGTTATCACAAGGCATCTCTCGTCAGACAGAATCTCGGAATACTTCTCGTATGTTGCCGGGAAAACAACTATTTCTCCGCGTCCCGTCATATCCTCCACATCAACAAAGGCCATCATCTTTCCCGCCTTTGTTGTAACTGTCTTAATGGACGCAATCATTCCGCAAATAACTACACCCGAGCCATCCGAAAGGACCTGTCCATCTACGGTCTTGATTCCGGCCTCTGTATTCATATCGAGCGATTCGTCGTTTTCGGCTTCCTCTTCACCGCCCGATACATCAAGGCTTGCAAGTTCTAGCGTCATGAACTTCTCAATCGGCTCCCTATATTTATCCATCGGATGTCCCGAAATATAAACACCCGTCATCTCCTTTTCCATAGCAAGGAGAGTGTCCGCATCAAAGTTCTCAACATCCGGAAGTTTATTTGTAGATGCATTCATTGTCTCTCCCGCCATCTGGAAGAGCGACATCTGTCCCTCTACGTTCCTGCGAGCGCTCTGCTGCGCAGACTCAAGAAGCGACTCATATATCGCAAGGTGAGCGGCTCTATTCGGATTTAGACAATCCAGTGCGCCGGCTTTGATAATGCTCTCAAGCGCTTTTTTATTTACAGACCTTGTATCTATATTGTTAATCAGTTCAAATATATCGCGAGGTACACCGATTTCTTCGCGCGTCTTTATAAGAGATTCAATTGCACCCGCACCAACATTCTTTAGGGCAAGAAGACCAAATCTGATTTTTCCGTCCTCTACGGTAAACTTAGCCTGGCTCTTTTCTATCGAAGGCGGAAGAACCTCTATTCCCATGCGCTTGCAAGCGCTTATATATTTGGAAACGGAACCCGAGTCTCCTATTACGCTCGTCATAAGAGCGGCCATATATTCTATCGGGTAGTATTTCTTTAGATATCCGGTCTGGAATGCAACGACACCGTATGCCGCAGCGTGGCTCTTGTTGAAAGCATATTCCGCAAAGCTCTCCATATCAGAAAAGATGCTCTCCGCAGCTTCACGGCTTATTCCGTTTCTTAAGCAACCGGGAATCTCAATTATTTCCGCACCCGTTTCAGGATCTACGCTTGTTTTTCCCTCAATGAACCACTTCTTTTCTTCTGCCATGACGTCATGCTTCTTCTTACTCATCGCACGACGAACAAGGTCTGAGCGGCCATAGCTATAACCCGCGAGATCTCTTACTATCTGCATTACCTGCTCCTGATAAATCAGGCAGCCATAAGTAACATCAAGTATCGGCGCAAGCTCCGGTGTGACATATTTGATTCCCGCAGGATTCTTTTTGTTTGCTATGTATTTTGGAATTGAATCCATTGGGCCAGGTCTATAAAGCGCGATTCCTGCGACCACGTCTTCAAAGCAGGTCGGCTTAAGTTCCTTCATAAAGTTGGTCATGCCGCCCGACTCAAGCTGGAATACGCCCATGGTATTTCCCTCTGCAATCATCTCATAGACTGCAGGATCCTCTACGCCCATGGATTTAAAGTCAAGGTCTATTCCGTAATTAGATTTGATTAGTTCTAGTGCATCCCTTATTACGGTTAGGTTTCTTAGTCCCAAGAAGTCCATCTTGAGAAGACCAAGTTCCTCAATCGTAGTCATATTGAACTGTGTAGCAGGTCCTTTTTCACCGTTATAGAGTGGCACATATTCATCGAGCGGAAGCTTTGAAATTACAACACCCGCAGCGTGTGTCGAGGCATTCCTGGGAACGCCTTCTATCTTCCTGCTCATGTCGATTACTTTCTTAATCTGCGGCTCAGTCTCGTACATATTCTTAAGCTCGGGATTCATCCCAAGAGCTTTGTCGAGAGTCATTTTGTTGTCAAACGGAATTGCCTTTGCAATTCTGTCGCCATCGCCGTATCCGAGACCGTACGCCCTCGCAACGTCTCTTACCGCGGCCTTTGCTTTTAGCGTACCAAAGGTAATAATCTGGGCGACGTTGTCCGCGCCGTACTTTTCGCGCACGTATTCTATGACCTCACCACGACGCTCGATACAGAAGTCTATATCAAAGTCCGGCATCGAGATTCTCTCAGGATTCAGGAATCTCTCAAAGATCAAATTGTATCTTATCGGGTCGATATCCGTGATATTAAGAGAATAAGCAACCAAGCTTCCCGCGCCGGAGCCTCTTCCCGGGCCTACAACTATACCGTTTCTCTTGGCATAATCTATGAAATCCCAAACGATTAGGAAGTACTCAACAAAGCCCATGGATTCAATTACCGAGAGCTCGTATTCTATTCTGCTCTTTAGTTCATCTGTAATTTCGTCATATCTTGATGCTAGTCCGTCATAAGTGAGTTTTCTCAGATACTCCTGATTGGTCATGCCCTGAGGAGGATTGTATTCAGGAAGATGATACTCACCGAATGTAAATGTTACGTTGCAGCGGTTTGCAATAATTTGCGTATTGTCAACCGCATCGGGAGCATATGTAAATACAGCTCGCATCTCCTCCTCGCTCTTAAGATAGAACTCGTCGTTTGCGAACTTCATGCGTTTTTCGTCATCCAGAGTCGTCGCCGTCTGAATTGCAAGAAGAACGTCGTGCATCTCGGCGTCTTCTCTTTTTATATAGTGGACGTCATTGGTTGCCACAAGTGGAATATCAAGTTCTTTTCCGAGCCTTATAATATCAGGGTTTATACGCTTCTCATCATCAAGACCTTGATCCTGAATCTCAAGGAAGAAGTTCCCGTGACCAAAGATTTCATCAAGTTCCATGGCTTCTGCCTTTGCACCCTCGTAGTCACGGTTAAGGAGAAGCTGCTGGACCTTTCCAAAGAGACAGGCGGAAGTCGCAATAATTCCTCCGCGGTGCTCCCGTAGGACAGATTTATCAACGCGCGGCTTATAATACATGCCTTTGATGTAGCCGGCGGAAACGATTTTGATGAGATTCTTATATCCCTCGTTATTTTCCGCAATCAAAAGAAGATGGTTCTGATAGCGATCCAAATCCGGATCCTTATCAGCCATCGTGCGCGGAGCCATATAGACCTCGCACCCTATGAGCGGCTTAATTCCTTGCTTCAGACACTCTTTATAGAAGTCGATTACCCCAAACATATTGCCATGGTCAGTAATCGCAAGAGAATCCATCCCAAGTTCCTTGGCACGCGAAACAACCCCCTTAATCCGGGCAGCTCCATCCAAAAGACTATATTCAGTATGTACATGTAAATGTGTAAAAGCCATATACGTATTATACCACAGAATGCGCCCGGAATTTGATTGCATTTACATTGGGGACGGATTCACTTGCAAATCTTAATTATTCGACGGACTTTAGGGATTCGATCATTTCGATTTTCTTGAGTGGTCTGCGAGTCATGACGAGGACGATTAGTGTGAATACGATGGTTAGGCCGAATGCGTAGGCGTATGTTGGGAGTTTGATGACGTTGGAGAACATTATCATGTCCATATTTATTACGTTCATGATGAAGTGGTGCTCCAGAACGCCGAGCGGGAGGCCGATTAGGCCGCCAATCACGGACAGGAGGAAGATTTCCTTTGATATATACGAACTCACCTCGCCGCCTCTGAAACCCAGAACCTTAAGGGTTGCTATTTCTCTTATACGTTCACTGATATTAACCTGCGTCAGGTTCATGAGTACAACAAAGGCAAGCGACCCCGCCGTCAAAATAATGACCAGAATTATAAAATCAAGAGCCTCAAGCATGATGTTGAATTGCTCTATCATGGACGAAAAATCCACTACGCTCTCATATCCATCTAGATGCTCAATATCCGCCGCAAAATCCATCCCTACATTATTCTTTACGTAGATCACTCTGTGGTGCGGATGCTCGCCAAATACCGAGTAATAGTATTCGTCAGACATAAAGATATAGTGCTGGAAATACATCTCGCAGATTTCGATTACTTTGACCTCTGCCTTGATGCCCTGCTCGGATTCCATATTGATATAATCGCCCTTCTTGATGCCGTTGTTCTTTGCGAATTTCTCAGAAACTATGACACCGTTATTCTTGATTTTGATTTCGGTTTCTTTATCGGTTCTCCTCAGTTTCAGAACCTCGTTACCCTCTCTGGCATCTACAACAACGACATTTATCGTCGGGCTGTCTCCGCCGATATTCACTTTTGATGCGTACTGAAGCGCAGGCGCCACATACTCGTTGTCCAAATTCTTATCCAGTATCTCAACAAAACGCTCAACGTCCGCCTTCTCCTCCACATAGACGCTATAGTTAAAATTAAAGAGTTCTCCATACTGAATTGCAACGATTCCGGAGATGGAGTCTTTGATTCCCCAGCCTACCATGAGAAGTCCCGTGCAGCCGGCAACTCCTATTACGGTCATGATGAAGCGAGACTTATATCTTATGAGATTTCTCGCGGTGATTTTGGATGTAAAGGAGAGCCTATTCCAAAAGCCCGTGAAATGCTCCAGGAATATTTTCTTTGCGCTCTTTGGTGCCTTTGGTCTCATAAGCTGACTCGGCGCCTCGTCAAGCGACTTCTTTACAACAAAATACGTAACAACTGCCATTAGAAGCGAGAATGCAACAAAGCATATAGCGATGTTCTCAATCGGCACCACAAGCTTCATCGGCGGAAGATCGTACATAAGTCTCCAAGTGTTATAGATTACCGTTGGGAAGATTGCCATTCCTATAACAATTCCAAGAGCGCTTCCGATTGTCGTCGCAAGAAGCGCATACAAAACATATTTACCGATTACTTGGTTCTTTGTGAATCCGAGCGCGCGGAACACACCTATCTGTCCGCGTTGTTCATCAACAAGACGAGTCATCGTAGTCATGCATACAAGGGCAGCAACAAGATAAAAGAGTATCGGAAGCGAAATTCCGATTGCGCCCATCTGCTTGGCGTTGTTCTCGAACATAAATGTTGAGTGGTGACTATCCCTATCAAGAATTGTCCACTCCGCTTCCGGAAGTTCTTCTAACTCTTGATAAGCCTTCTTGATCTCAGCCTCTGCATTTTCAATTTCTATATTGAACTCAATAAGTCCTTTTCTATATTCCTCTTGTCCTGCTTCGTACTCAGCTTTTCCACTTGCAATTTGTGCTCTTGACGATGCAATCTCACCGTTCACCCGAGCTATAGCCTGATCAGCAAGATTTATCTCCTGCTGCAAGGTCTCATAGATGATCCTATCCTGCTGCAATTGACTGTATTCGGTAAATGTTGAAGCGATAGAGCCACCGTATTTTTGATCTAATTCTGCCATTCTCTCTTCGGCAGTTTTTTCTTCTGCCTGCTGCGCCTGAAGTTCCTCGTAACTCGTTATTACGTTCTGATATGCTTCCTTTTCTATTTCAATCTCGGCAAGCTCAACCTCTATTGCACCGATTCTTGCCGCAACCTCTACTCTTCTTTCTTCTGCTGTCTCAGGATTAATTAACTCTTCCTCAAGTCCTGCACGCTCTGACTCCAAAGACGCCTTCCTGGATTCCGCTGCCTGCATCTGCGCTCTCGCCTGATCTATCGCAGCAGAACCTGCGTCCTGGATTTCACTCGTATCCGATTCAGAAAGAGATTTTAGCGCAGTATATGTTCCATAGTTCGTTGTGAGCTCCGTATAGATTTCATCAAAGCTCCTACCCTGACTATCATTCTTCTCTATCTCTTTTATCTTGTTCATCGAGGCCTTTGGCTTTGTTCCGTACTGACGCTCAAGTGCAGCCTGTCTAGAAACCGCCTCGTTAAGCGCCGCCGTAAGTGTCTCAAGCTGAGTTTCGGCAGCAACAATCTGAACCTTGGCATCATCAAGCTGGGTCTTGGCCTCATCTAACTTTTGCTGTCCTTCTGCCCTTTGTTTTTCAAGTTCTGCTTCTCCCTCTGCAATCTCCGCCCTGTATTCATCAAGGAGACGTTCCTTTAGATTGTCCTGCTGAGACTTCGCAAAATAATCCACATCTCCCATCACTTCGTCCATATACTCATCATATGAAAGATCAAAGGTATCATATGCCGCTGCACTAGCTGCAGTTAGATACATTGTCGTATAGTATTCCGAAACAAAGTTCTCCTCAGGAACATAGATTACTACCTCAAGTTCCTTATTCTTTAATAGACTTGTGCCAAGTGTCTTGGCCATATAAGACGGCGATTTAACTAGTCCTGTAATAGTGTATTCGGTCCTCTTAAGAGAATCCTTTAAGTTTTCGTCTTCCAAGAAAACCTTAATCTTATCGCCGACAGAATAGTATTCCTTTGTTAGTCCGCTATCAAGGAGAAGAACCTCGCTTGGTTTCTTGGGCATCTCTCCTTCAACAAGAACAAATCGGTTCATGTCACGCTCAAGTTCTTCCACTCGTGCAACAGTGATAGCGCCCTCGTCTGATTCCGCATAGACATCCCTCATCTTGCTCGCAAAATAAGACTCAACGAATTCCTGCTCGGAAAGAGCTTTAACATCGTTATCGTCAAATCCGTATGACGAATAGATTTGCACATCCTGGAGCTTATACTCGTCATCGTAGTCATCAACATTGGTCTCCATAATCGCACGCGTGCTAAGAAGACCCATCATAAAACCTACTCCGATGAGTACTATCATGAGAAGTGAAAAGAATCTATTGAATGTTTTTTTGATTAACCTTAGTGTGTCTTTAGTATTCAATATCGTCTATGTCCTTGGGATTCTCGTTAATAGTTACCGACTCAATCTCTCCACTCTTAACCCTTATGATTTTTTGACCCATATCCGCAAGCGCACTGTTATGGGTAATCATTACAACAGTCATGTTCTCCTTGTAGCACATGTCCTGAAGTACCTTTAGAACCTGTTTGCCAGTCTTATAATCGAGCGCCCCCGTAGGCTCGTCACAGAGAAGCAGTTTTGGGTTCTTTGCTACAGCTCTTGCAATCGCAACTCTCTGTTGTTCCCCTCCCGAAAGCTGCGACGGAAAATTGTTCATTCTGTTTTCTAGTCCAACCATCTTTAGAACATATCTTGAGTCCATCGGATCCGTACAAATCTGAAGTGCAAGGTCAACATTTTCCTTTGCAGTCAGATTCTGCACCAGATTGTAGAACTGAAAAACAAATCCAATATCAAATCTTCTGTAGTCCGTAAGTTCTCTTTCTGTTGCGTGCGAGATATCCTGTCCATCTACCGTTAATGTTCCCGATGTCACGGTGTCCATTCCGCCAAGTATATTCAGGATTGTCGTCTTTCCGGCACCGCTGTTACCGAGGACAACAACAAACTCGCCCTTTTCTATTTCAAATGAAATATTGTCGAGCGCCTTGATCTCGACCTCACCCATTTTATATATCTTGCTTACATCCTTGAATTCTATAAAGCTCATATTATCTCCGTTGTATTTTTATTTGGTCTCGCCCTCTGCTTTTGACATCAACAGACCATCAGCGCTACATGCTAAATCGCATATCTATCTATGTTAAAGTCCAGCATGGATAAATAGGAATTCAGATATATTTTCGTTATTCGCTTAAGGCTCTCCGTATCCATATCCGAGATTTTAAGTATCTCTCTGATGCCGTGGAAAATCGCAATTGCGTAGCCCTTTGCAATTATATTCACGTTCTTATCATCTTCCTTAACATCGTAGTGCTTCGCGATGAGTCCGGTGATGAGTCCCTTAAACCAATCGACGATATTGTCATTCAGCTTAGAATTCATCATCAGGATGTTAAACTCCATCTTATGCTTCACATAAGCATCTATCATTCCATCGCTCAATTTATCCATCATGACAGATAGTTCTTCTTTACTGGCATCAAAATTAAAACCTTCGCGCTCAAAACTGACGGCGTTATCCGTTAGATCGCTCACCATCTTATTGATGGCGCGATATGCAGGAGCAACTATTACCGCCAGGATATCTTCTTTGTTTTTGAAGTAGCGATAGAGGTTTCCAACCGTCATCTTGCTCTTCTGAGCGATTCTTCTCATGGAAGATTCCTTAAAACCATTCTCCATGAATTCATCTTTGGCGGCGTCCAGAATCATTTCTCTGGACTCTTCTTTTAGTACCTGCGCCATATATGTTTCCTTTCAAATATTCTTTAGAAGCATCGGATTTATGCGTAAATCCCTATACAGTTTTTCATATTCGGGTCCGGATTTTATATAATGAACTCGGGTTCATTTTAAGAATAAAAAAATAAACCGCAGTTCATTAATCATGATACCACGGCGATTTTAAAAAGTAAACAGCAGTTTACCATTATTGGCCTATTTTGCGGGCTTTGATGTAAAAATCGAGTAAATAGTAAGGGCCATAACCAGCAAAAGCACTATATTTAGCATAGTTGGGCTTATTGAGAGCGCTATAGTGACACCTATAATTGCGCCTATTGCCCCAAAAATAACCGCAGAAACAGCCATCTTTTGATGGTATTTTCCGCCCTTTATGATATTAAATCCCCCGGAAAGAGGTCCAAAATACCCAACAGACTGCACCATCGTAAGCGTGCTTAAGGGAGATAGCCCAAGGATAAGAAATAGCGCCGTCCAAGTCGGCTTCATCGGGATCCCAAACATATTTATGAGACCTGTAACAAAGCAGAGCGTAACCGCGATTATAAGCTTGATACCTGTAAGTGATGTCGCTGTTCCCGATGCACCTTTTGAAATAATAATTCTTATAACCAAAATTACAAAAGATATAGCGAGTGCCACCGCCATAATTTTTTTGATCTTGGCGCCGTCTATCCTGTTAACAAGCCTACTTCCGATATAGCTCCCTATGGAAATAGCTATAGCGCACGGAATCAGAGTCCATATGTCTATCGCATCGGCTTTTCTTAAGAGCGTAAAAGAAAAGATTGCGCATGGCATAAGGCAGCACGCAACCAAAGTTCCCGGAAGCTCCTCGTCCGCCATAAGTTTAAACTTTTTGATTGTAAGAGTATTAAGAAGAAAATCCGAAATACCGGATGCTCCAAAGAAATAAATAATCATCTCTATCGGTGCAAGAAAAGAAAGCTTCCCCCTTTCCTCGCGGAAAGCCTCTTTATCTTTACTTGCCCTATACAGAATGGCAACCGCATAGCAAATGCCGCCAATCAGAAGAATGATACTTAAAACGTTTTGAATCAAGCCTATAAACTATCCCTTCGCTTATATACTTCTAATTTTTTAGTTCACCAAGTATCTTATCGTTTTTATAGACTACTGGCAAGGGGTCTCCCTCCTCCACAGTATAATCCGCCCTCGCAGAAAAAACATCTATAAGCTCTGCCTCATCCTTTAAAAGAGTAATGACAAAGGGTTCCCCAAAAGCAATTTTCTCAACAAAGACATAATTGCTATCTACGAGTTCGCTGTCCTTACAATCAATCAAAATGCCTGTGTGGCCCACAAAAGCCTTTTCATCCTCATAGGTTTTAAAGGCAATGCTAATTATCGAGCACTTATCGCTATCAACAGCGAGTCCGTATTTTGCCCATTTATCGGATAAGGCCTGAGAAAAGCCGCTCTGCGTGATATCGGTCTCTCCAAACAATGTCGTAAAAAGAGTCTTCTTATCTTTTAGGATGCTGAACTCCTCGTTATTCATAATGGCATCAACATCAAACATCAGGTAGTCGCCGGCATATTCTTCCTCAAGGCTGTCATATTTGATTAAATCTCCCGCAAGAAGCATCACCGTCATACGACAGTCCGCATCGCTAAAGCCCGACACGTCGGATTCATTGGATGACTCGGAAGACGCCATATCCTTCACCCACTTTTCAAAAACATCAACATTGGACAATCCTGCATCCTTAAGTATCTCGCAAACCTCGGACACATTTTCTTCAGTTATATTTCCCGTCTCAATAAGTTTGGTGTCCTTGGCGCCACATCCCGTAACAAACGCAATCACTAGAACCAAAATAACAATCGCAGTAATTCTCTTTTTCATTTTCCTTCCTCTAGTCCAATATTCTTTAAGTCAAAATAATTTCTCACAAGAGCCATTATAGTATTCCAAGTTGCAAGTCTCAAATTAAGTTTTAGTTACGATTTTTTTACGACAAGTTCATAAAAAAGAACCCCGTATAGTTACGAGGTCCAAAAAGGTGGTGGAGTTTAAGGGGTTCTTTACGAACGGCGCTTTTATATGAACACCCTGACGAGCATTGCGCGATGCTGTTGCTCTCGTATATTGAAAAACTTATGGCGCTAATGATGTAATAGGTGTGATTATAATACCTGTTTCTTTATCCACCACGACTGCCTCCTGATGTCCGACTATAACACACATGAATTTTGGCTTTTTGTGCACGTTTTTATAGAACTTAATTAAGCTTTCCTTGGCTTCATCTATTCTCCTGTCACTAAGTTTAATCTCAAACGCCGCGTATTCACCGTCACGGAATTCAATTATAGCATCCACCTCATCGCCGGATTCGTTGTCTCTAAAGTGGTATAATTCGCCACCTAAGAACTCTGCATATATCCTTAAATCTCTTTCTACAAGAGCTTCAAACAATAGTCCAAAGGTTTCAAGATCCATCAACAATTTATCAGCGTTTAGGTTAAGCGCCGCACAGGCAATAGAAGGATCCGCGAGATGGCGCTTTGATGATTTTCCCACACGCTTTGAAGAACGATAATTAATCGCATAGGCAGGTTGATTGCACGTCATATATAAATCGTCAAGTACAGAAATATAGTCGGATATTGTATGCCTGCTCTCTATCAATTGAGCTTCATTTTCATATTCTTCTATATCTCTAACAAGAGTAGCATCGCCAACTACGGTAGATTCATTTCTTGCCAAGGAGCGTATTAACATGCGCATCTTATTTGCATCCCTTTTTCGATCCTTTCTCTCATGCATATCCTTCTTCACTACAGACTCAATGTAACTGGAAGGTAGGACACCGATATCACTATCATTAGTTGTCAGGTTTTCTGGCCATCCTCCGCGCACTATATATTTTGCAAGCTCTTCTAATTCCACTTTGCGAATGTATTTACCTTGCAAAACACCTTCTTTCATTTGTGAAATAGAAGCGGCGCCATCAGAGTTATTAGATTCAAGTAAACTCATGGGATGCATCCGAATTGTGTTTATTCTTCCGGTGCCTGAATGGAATACTTCACTTGCCAATTCATCATCTTCTCCGCTTAATGAAGTCGATCCTGTAAGTATGAACTTTCCTTTCTTTTTATCACTATCGCATTCATGTCTGACAGAATCCCAGATACTAGGTACTATTTGCCATTCATCAATCAGTTGCGGCCATTCGTTTTTAAAGATGTATTTTGGATCAATTGCAGCTAGGTCTCTTTGACTTTTTTCCGTTAGGTAACTGACACTGTTGGCGTGGTTTAATGCTGTCCATGTTTTTCCACACCATTTTGGTCCCTCAATTGAAATGGCTCCAAATATGTTTAAGTATCTTGTGATGTTTTCATCAATTAGACGCGGCATATAGCCTTCTTTTGTTAAATACATAGCAATACCTCCAAGTAGATTCTACCAGTTTATTATACACTTTTCAAGAGGTTTATTATACACTTTTCGTAAAAATCATTATACATATTTCGGTTAGACCTACGTCCAATATGCTTACTGATTCATCGAAATCTTGAGTGTCCAGAGGGCTATTGCCCTTTGGACCATTGGCACCTTGCCACTCGGTGCGATAAACCGGTTCCGATAAAAAGGCCTCCCTGTGAAGGGAGGCTGTAACAATTATAATTGCCAGATACGATTATCTGTACCATTCTACATCATACCAAATGAATGTAGTATTAGTGTTTGTGATGATTGTACCAACTAGGCTTTTATCCGTTGAATAATAATAGTTATTTATACCCACTGAATTTTGACCCACGATTCCGGTATATGTAGTCATTAATGTTATCGACTTTGTCAGTGCGTTTGCTGCATTAGCTGGGTCCGAAATACCGTATGTACGCATTTCGGAATGTCCTGCATATTCTACGTCTCCTTGACCAACTGTAACTCTTGTACCCCATATATATTTGTACGAGAATGTTTTTCCCGTAGGTGTCCAGCTTGTAGGATTCGGAAGTGTAGCTGAAGTTAGTCCTGAATTATGGAATGCCCTTGCACCGATTGCAGTTATGGTATTAGGTATTACAACGGTTTTAAGCGATGTCTTACCGGCAAAACCACTATCCGCAATCTTTGTTATAGTTTTTCCTGACAAGTCCTCGTCCTTTACGGTATCAGGAACAACGTCTGGTATAGTTAGAGAGTCTCTTTCAAAGCTACGTGCTGCACCCACTGCAACAACGTCACCTTCGAGGAGATAATATATGAGATCTCCATCTTGAACTTGTTTTATTACACCGCTGCCTAATGAACCTGCCATAAGAACTATTGTCTCAACCTGTCCATTGGTATAGGTTACTTCTATATTCCCGTCTTGGGTCATGGCTGTTTTCTCAACCACGACTCCTGTGTTATCGGTAGTAGTTAACTCACCAGGGTCGCCTTTTTCACCCTTCACATTTCCAAGGTTTTTTTCTGTGCCATCTGTAAATGTCAGAACGAGTTTTCCATCTTCTATCTTGGCGTTAGATATTCCTTTTCCTGCTGCACCTGCAGCTCCTTGTGCACCATCTGCGCCTTTTACTACGCCAAGCGAAGCTGTGGTGTTATCGGAATATGTTAGAACGAGCTCTCCGCTCGGGTTGATTGCAGCAGCAGTAACAACTCTTCCGGCATCTCCGGCGTCACCTTTATCACCTTTGTCACCTTTTTCGCCCTTTTCGCCTTGAGCTCCGGTGTCGCCCTTTTCGCCCTTTTCGCCTTGGGCTCCGGTATCGCCCTTTTCGCCCTTTTCGCCTTGGGCTCCGGTATCGCCCTTTTCGCCCTTTTCGCCTTGGGCTCCGGTGTCGCCCTTTTCGCCCTTTGCACCTTGGGCTCCGGTGTCGCCCTTTTCGCCCTTTTCGCCTTGGGCTCCGACATCACCCTTTTCGCCCTTTTCGCCTTGGGCTCCGACATCACCCTTTTCGCCCTTTTCGCCTTGGGCTCCGGTTTCTCCGATATCACCTTTTTCTCCTTGGATTCCTTGAGCTCCGGTGTCACCTTTGTCGCCCTTGGCACCATCAGTGCCATCTTTTCCGTCAACGCCATCTTTACCGTCGACTCCGTCTTTACCTGCGATGCCGGCTACGCCTTGTTGGCCAGTCGCTCCGGTAGTTCCACGAACTATACCTAGATTATTGGATGTGCCATCAGAATATGCAATTACAAGTTGTCCGGATCCATTTATGCTGACGTTACTTATCCCTCTTCCATCGGCACCTGCTATACCTTGCGCGCCCGCGGGTCCTATTGCACCTTCAGGGATATTTGATATCGCAGTTTCAACTTTAGCAACCCACTCTTTATTTATTACTGTTCCGGCGTTTATAGTATCACCTGCGGCCGTTGTTAGGATTAAGTCGCCATCTTTATTTATGGCAACTCCAGTAACAACTGACTTATCAAACCACACCTGGTCTATTACGTTTCCTGCATCTATGGAATTACCGTCCGAGAGCAATAAAATAAGATCCCCTTCATCGGAAATCTTTGCATCTTGAATAATTCCGGATAGACCGTCACCTAAATAAGCCTTTACCGTATTTCCTGCAATAAACTTAGCAAGAAGGCCAGAAGTAAGAAGCGAGAGTAATAAAAGTAAAATTATTAATGCTACAGTACCCCCCCCCGATTTTATTCTTTAACTTTGATTCAGGGTTTCTATTAGGTTCCATATAGTTCCTCCTCAATAAAAGCATACTAGAAATATACAGATAGCCACTTAATTATATCACAATAATCTGTGTATTTACAAATTTTACAGTATGGGAAACTATCTCATTTACTCCGATGCCCTCTCGGGTTCGAGCCCCTTCCATTCTACGCATAACAAAATGACCTCCTAATGGAGGTCATTATGTTATGGTGGAGCGTACGAGGATCGAACTCGTGACCTCATGACTGCCAGTCATGCGCGCTCCCAGCTGCGCTAACGCCCCACACAATCAATCTTTAGCCGACAAATGTCAGCAAACGTATTTTATCATGTGGGGCATTGTTTGTAAAGCAAGGCTATCGCGTAAAAGCGCCACTAACTTCTACGCTTACGACTAATTGCAGCAATGCATGCCGTGATGACTGTCACACCACTCAGCATAATATTACTTGCAAGATTATGAGGATCGCCCGTCTTTGGAACACTGACTTTTGGAGGATCTGTTGGTGCCGATGGATTTTCTGGTTCTGGTTCCGGTTCCGGTTCGGGCTCTGGTTCCGGTTCTGGCGGATTCTCTGTACTCGGTATCTCCGGAATCTCTGGTTCAGGTTCCGGCTCGGGCTCCGGTTCAGGCTCGGGTTCAGGTTCAGGTTCCGGCTCCGGCTCCGGCTCTGGCTCAGGTTCAGGTTCCGGCTCGGGTTCAGGCTCGGGTTCCGGCTCAGGTTCAGGCTCGGGTTCCGGCTCGGGTTCCGGTTCTGGCTCCGGTTCTGGCTCGGGTTCTGGCTCCGGTTCAGGCATATCGTCGGTTATGGTTTCTAAATCAATAAATCCCCTTCTACTCTTTTCATCTACAGTGAATCTGAACTTTTGAAGTATATAATCCGCATTTTGTTCACACCTAAGTTCTTCAATCACATAGTCACCGTATGGCAGGGCTCCGTAGTTCCTATCCGCCTCTGCCTTGGATCCAAACTCTCCCGTTCCAAACCATACACCCATGCGTATATCATCTGCTCTCTCTTCAATTTCTTCAAGCGTAACAAAAACTTCTTCGCCTTCTTCTCCAAGCAAATCATCAAACGGATTGAGCATGCGCTCACCGGACTGCGTTTCATTTTCGTCAAGCTCATCTGCTGTTCTTCTATCCCTGGTGGAAAAATATCCATTCTTATCCGTCACCACGACATGGCGCTCTCCCGTTGCTAGGCTTGTAATAACAAATGGCACAAGCGAAAACCTCTCCGATGTGGTATCCGCAATCTTTGTTCCCGCCACATCCGATCTATATACGTAGTTTTCAAATTGCAAGATGGATTTCCACTCATCGTCCTCATAGGAACAAAGCTTTCCGTCCTCGGTAATCTTAAACCTATGCTCCGTTCTATCGGTTCTCTGATACGAGCTATTTGTTTTTGATTCTCTTATCGTATATGTTCCGTACGGAAGGTCTCTAACCAATGTCTCCGCGGTATATGCATTCTTTTCTTCATTCCAATGCACCACTATTTTTCCGATGTCTTCACCAGGTGAAACCAGTTTCACCTTTCCGCTTGCGATAAGTTCATCAAAGTCCGAACCGTCCCAGTCAACATCTTCACTGGACGATATATCACTTCTCACAAGAACAGGCTTTGCGGATGCGTTCTTGATTATCATCTCAATTCCTTCAAGCGATGCCCCTTCCATAGCTTCGGACTTCAAAAGTTCTTTATCAGTTTTAATTATTTGAACACCGCCTCTTATCGGAGTCTCTTTTAATTTCACATCTGTCTTATCTAGTATTTTGCCTTCGCCCGGATTTTTATCGGTAATATCAAAATCAACTCTCCATTCCGGATTCATAAGATAACCTTCGCTGGCCTTTGTTTCTTTGGCGTAGTATTTACCTACAGGAAGAAGATTGGCTATGGTCGTCATATTTCCATTTGCATCTGTCTTTATTACGCCACCTTTGCTGGCCGGTATTGCGGCACTGTTTTCTACACGCGTTCCATCCTTTAACTCAATAGTTTTTCCGCTATTGTTGTAAATGGTTATTTCGGCACCCTCAAGCGTTGCATCTCCTTCCGATGTATTAACATCTAGATGCGCATCGATTTTGCTGAACTTAACGCCGCTATACATATGCTCGTTTTTCACTTCAATCACGTTTGCTGTATAACAAATATATTCCGGTTTCTCTGTCGTCCAAACGAAATTGGCGTTTTGTGGATTTCCTGAACCCTCAACCACTCTACCATCAATCGTAAAACCGAGCGGCACAAAGCCTTCTGGTGCATCCACTTCCGAAAGACGATATGATCCAAGCGGCCAGATGGTCTTCTTGGAAGAATCAACAAAAAGCTCCGAACTCTTGTATTTATTATTGGATAACAAATGATTCTTATCTGTTAGAAGGCTATTCTTCTCTCCTTCAACCTTGGTGGTAAAGAACCATGTTTTATTGGCCTTTCCGGACCAATTGTTATTTGCCCAAAACTCCAATTTGAAAACAGCAGGGATATCAATCGGAAGCGATCCGTCCTTTGATTTCTTTTCTATCATTATTCCGGTTGGATTGCTTATCGGATCATCAATATATACTATTTCCACAGGGGTCACCTCACCCGCTACAACCGATGCAGTTTTAACAGCGGAGGCAGCAGAAGGAAGCTTATGTCCCTTAGGAGCCTTGAGTTCTTTTACAAAGTATGTGCCTTCATCTAGTTCAATCGTATCCGTTACACCATTTGATTTTGTCTCCAAAATGCTGATTGGATTTCCACGATTTTCATTTGTTGCTGCCGAAGCTTCCGCTTCAGTCCCATAGACACCAAATACCGCGCCGTCCAAACTGTAGTTTGAATTTCCTTCGGTTACGTCAGGGCCAGATGATTGTTTCTTAACAAGCAAATATCCCGGGAGTTTCTTAGGCTGATTGTCAGTCACGGCAATTACATACATATGAGATTCTTTAACTTCTGCCAAGGACTCTGTCCACCCTACCATTGCATTACTCTTTGCTTTCTGGTAGGCATACTCTCTCCATGTGTCGCTGTCATTTACAACTCCGTCACCGTTGACATCTTCATATACACCATCATTGTTTTTATCGACCTTGCTCCCCCAACCGTACTCATCGCTTAGCTGGTCAGTCCTCGGAGAATGGAACTCATAGGTCGGCGTATAATTTGGATAACTAAACTCACCAAAGAGATGCTCAAAGGAATCCAAAAGATATCTTGAGCCACCCCAAGAATAAGGCGCAACCCAGTTTGCAAATATCCACCTATCCCAACGCGGACCTGTAGTTGTAGCAACAACCTGCCATTCCCATGCAATACCAACTACTCTTGCGTAGTTCCCCGCAGGATCATCCTCTAGCGCTCTATCGCAGGCCGTCTTGATAAGACTCTTAAGCAAATCCTTGAAGTCGCTTTTTGATGTTGCGTACGAGCCAGTGTAATACTGAAAATCACTTGAGCCATGACCTATAGAAACAAGTTCCTCTTGCATCTTGCTTTCAATCTTGTCATACCAATAATCCACATGAGCATCGGATATACTTCCACCTCTACGCATAACAGGCTGAGCGGTTTCGTTTCCGGCGCCCGGCGTCGTATCGTCTTCCCAACCACCTTGATCAAAATAGACATATGATTTGGATCCATATCCCTTTAACCCAGATGTTGCATCTTCAAATACTGAACCTGCGGCTCCGCCCGCGCCATCAGCAATGTGAAAATCTTTATCGCTTCCTTCATCTTCTGAATCGGAATTATTATCGTCATTCATATTATCGTCATCAATTCCTTCATCACTCTCTTCTTCAGAAATGACTATATCTCTTCCATACTCACTGAGCTTTCCACTGATAATAAGACCCGAAACAACAGCTGCCGCCTCCGATGTCGTATCTACATCAACCGTATAATCAATAGTTTCGCCGTAATTTGATATGCCATTTCTCGCTCCTGCGATAATAGCACCCGAAACTCCACCGGGCACGGTAAACCTTGCATCAATTCCATTGTTACCTGCCGCACCGACGACAGTTATTCCCTTTTCCAGCGCCTCGTTTATACTGTCCTCAATTACAAAACTGTCAGCTGTCTTAAAAGCAGAAATAGAAAGATGAATTACTCTGACGTTCTCCTCGATGGCGAGCTTTATTGCAGCATATACAGAAGAGATATCGCCTATTCCATTATCGCCCACGGCTTTGACGGAAAGAATCTTGGCTTCAGGCGCAAATCTTTTAATTATATTAATCGTCTTTTGTCCGTGTCCGTTATTATCTTCTCCGTTATCCCCAAGAACAGAAACTATTTTGTCTGCGCTTACTGCACCCGTATCGATAACCGCAACGTCATACGTGATTCCGCTAGCGGTATGACTTTCTGCTTCCTTGAATGGATTTTCGGTTTCAGTCATATCGCCACCTGCGTCTTTTGCGCCATCGCCCTCTGCTATAGCGACTACGCTATCCACCTCAACAGAGTCAAAGATTTTTATCAGGCGTAAATACCCGGCCTTTGCATCTTCCTCTGTCTCATATTGAATAAGCAATACACCATCTAGCTCTGCAATCACAGGCTCCCCTTCTATGAGCGATATATCGCCTCTTACGATCAGTCTCTTTGACGAAAAATCTATATCCGGAAGTTCCGCCTTCTCATCGCCCGGTTCCTCCGCTATAGGTTCTTGATCCTCTGCATCCTCTGCAAGCGCAACCGCTATATTTAACGGCATTGCCGCAAGGAGTACCATGAGCGTCGCCAGAAACACAACTAGTACTTTCCTCACATTTTGCATTTTCTTCTCCTTTCTTAAACAAAAAAGGAGCACCACTTGGTGCCCCAAACAAATAGGCCGCAAAGCGTAAGCTCTGCGGCCATTTCCTTTTTACCGGATATCAATTTTATATCACATTTATTACCTTATGTCAAATTTTCCCATATAAATCTTATTCTTTCAAGCATTCTCAATAATCGTTTTTGCCCTTTCAATAAGTTCCTCGCGATTATTGCCTATCTTTTCCTCCAATACCTCCTCAAGAAGTAGGTTCATGATCTTTCCTACAATCGGTCCCTCGTTTATACCTAGCGACATAATATCTCGCCCGCTTATATTAAGAGTTCTGAGAGATAAAGCACCCTCTTCCTCTATCAAGCGATGACCGATTTTTTCAATCTCTTCAATCTGCTCCATTCTGTCAGAAACCATGGGCGACTGCGCTCTGTTATCCGCCTTCTTAATTGCAATCCATTTATCAAAGAGCTCGGGGCTCACCTTTGTTATAACTCTTCTTACGGCCTTATCCGTGAGTTCCGGTCTTAAGTCATGCCAGCGAACGAGAGCTATTACTTCTTCTCGCGTTGCGTTGTCAAATTTTAGCCGACGCATGATACTGTCCGCCATCGCATAACTGACCTCCGGATGTCCGTAAAAATGACCGACCCCGTCCTCGCCCTGAAGAAAACTAGATGGCTTACCGATATCGTGAAAAAGCGCCGCGAGCCTACTAACGGAATCCTTTGGCATTCCGCCGACAACTCTTATAGTATGCTCCCAAACATCATAAATATGATAAGGCGTCTTCTGGTCAAACCCCACCATCGGAATTATTTCAGGAATCGCAATACCGATTACATCACTATACTCTCTCAGAACCTTTTCAGCATGTTCTCCAAGGAGAATTCCTTCAAGTTCCTTTTGGATACGCTCCTTACTCACGCGCTCTTCTATATCCTTCTTTCTTGAGAGAATAGCCTCCTTTGTTTTTTCCTCTATATCAAAACCAAGCGCAGAAGAAAACCTGAGTGCACGAAGAATTCTTAGAGCGTCTTCACTGAAACGCGCGTTTGGGTCTCCGACAGTTCGTATCAGCCCTAAAGCTATATCACTTCTTCCGTCAAAGGGATCAATCAGTCCATCCGTCTCGCTATATGCCATCGCATTAATCGTAAAATCGCGCCTTGATAAATCCTCTTCAATGCTGTCGGAAAAGCTAACGCTATCAGGATGCCTTCCATCGGAATAATTGGCGTCCTTTCTAAATGTCGTTACTTCTATATGAGTTCCATTATGAATGACCGTCACGGTGCCGTGCTTTGATCCCGTATCTATAACTTTGTCCGCGCTGAATAAGCGCATCACCTCTTCCGGATGAGCTCTTGTTGTAACATCATAATCCTTCGGCTCTCTGGCCATCAAAGCATCACGTACACAGCCACCAACAATATACGCCTTATGGCCTGCAGCGCTTAACACCGAAAGCATATATTTAATTTCATCCGGTATTATGATTGTCACTTTTCTCTCCGCCATTTGAATAAATACGATTAAGCAAATACGAGTTGAACAAGAAGCATATACGATACGGTACCTACGACGATTGAAAGAAGCCCTTGCTTTTTCCAAATCTGAAGTCCCGCAGTAATTATTATCGCAATAAGCTCCGGCATGC
The DNA here is from genome assembly GCA_017445315.1 of Bacillota bacterium. GTDB lineage: Bacteria > Bacillota > Clostridia > Peptostreptococcales > Anaerovoracaceae > Eubacterium_B. Next base: position 64,759 of record JAFSUI010000024.1, read on the forward strand.
CATGCGGCGAGCTTATTATCGGCGTTTCCCTAAAGCAATAGACTAGGAGCATTCCCATAATGGCATACGGAAGATATTTTCCGATATAGCCGATAAATGCAGGCGTCTCTTTGCCTCTGAAAATAAGAAACGGAACAGCCCTTAAAAATATAACCACTATAGACATAGTTGCAATCAAGAGAATCGAATGCTCGGTATTCATGGCATCATATCCTCCTCTTGCTTATTTATTTCTTCCGGAGAAGCTTCGGTTGCACTCGGAGCAGCCTCTATATACTTTCTTCCGAGCGCAAGAACAACGACTATCAAAAGCATGGCGGGAATCAAGAAATTATCCTTACCAAAAATCAAAAGACATATTAGCGTAACTGCTATTCCCGAAAGTGCCGGAATATGATTATTTGTATCCCTCCACTGATCTACAAAGACAGTAATAAAGAGTGCCGTCATAACAAATTCTATCCCCGTAGTATTAAACTTCATCGCAGATCCCAGAAGAACTCCGAGGACACATCCTATCATCCAATAACAGTGGTCAAATATCGTAACGAGAAGACAATATAGATGATCACTTGATCCCTCAGGTGGTTCCGTGCTACATAAAAGAGCAAAGTTCTCATCAGTAAGACCAAAGATAAGCCAAGGCTTTTTCCAACCGCTGTTCTTATATCTATCTATCATCGGAAGACCGTAAAAGATATATCTCGCATTTACTACGAGCGCCATAATTGCGGTCGTAATTACAGAAGCACCGGAGCTCAATAGATCTACCCCCACATACTGCATAGTTCCGGAGTACATCGTGAGACCCATTACGAGCGCCCAAATCCAACTATAGCCCGCCTTCTGGAGAAGCACTCCAAAACCGATGCCGAGTACCACATAGCCCGTCATTATCGGAATCGTACGTATAAATACTGTCTTTAATAGTTTCTTACTCATAACTTATACAGTATATCACATAAGCAGGTTATAAAAACTTGTCTTTTTCGCCATACCGAGCGAATTATTATTAGTGATGTGCTTTTGGTCCTCGTCGCTGCAATTTATTACTCAATTAAAAGAGACCTTTGGAGGGTTGCATCGAAGGTGCTTCGTACCCGATGCCAACCTCACAAAGGTCTTTCTTTTAATTTTCGTGAAATTGCCACGCTCCTGCGGAAGGAAGCAACATCACCAACATTTTAATTCGCTCGGTATGGCGAAAACGCTAAGCGTTACATCATGCCCATTCCGCCACCCATACCACCTGCCATCGCAGCAGCTGCCGGGTTATCTTCCTTGATATCTACAATACCGGCCTCTGTTGTGAGGAGCATTGCGGATGCGGATGCAGCGTTCTGAAGAGCAGAACGTGTAACCTTTGCTGGGTCAACGATACCGTCTTTGATCATGTCAACATATTTTTCCGTTGCAGCGTTGAATCCAAAGCCCTTCTTCTGAGCCTTAACTGCATCTACAACTACGCTTCCTTCAAAGCCTGCGTTCTCGGCAATCTGGCGAACAGGTTCTTCGAGAGCACGGATTATGATGCTTGCGCCTGTCTTGGCATCGCCTTCGAGAGTGTCGGCATACTTCTTAACTGCAGGAATTGCATTTACGAGTGCTGTACCACCACCTGCTACGATACCCTCTTCAACTGCAGCCTTTGTTGCATTGAGAGCGTCTTCGATTCTGAGTTTTCTTTCCTTGAGTTCTGTTTCTGTAGCGGCACCAACCTTGATGACTGCTACACCTCCGGAAAGCTTAGCAAGTCTTTCCTGAAGCTTTTCTTTGTCGTATTCTGAGTCAGAAGTTTCGATCTGACCCTTGATAGCTGCAACGCGAGCCTTGATTTCTGCCTTTGCTCCGCCACCGTTAACGATTGTTGTGGATTCCTTGTCAACCTTTACTGTGGAAGCTGTACCAAGAAGGTCAACTGTAGCTTCCTTTAGATCGTAACCAACCTCTTCGCTGATTACTGTACCGCCAGTAAGAATTGCGATATCCTCCATCATAGCTTTACGTCTGTCACCAAAGCCTGGAGCCTTAACGGCAACTACGTCTATGATACCCTTGAGCTTATTGATAACGAGTGTTGCAAGAGCTTCACCCTCTACGTCTTCAGCGATTATGAGAAGCTTTCTTCCCTGCTTAACAATCTGCTCAAGAAGCGGGAGAAGATCCTGGATGTTTGAAATCTTCTTGTCTGTCAAAAGAATGTATGGATTCTCAAGTGTAGCTTCCATCTTCTCTGTATCGTTAACCATGTATGCGGAGAGGTATCCTCTGTCAAACTGCATACCGTCAACTGTGTCCAGGTTTGTTCCGAGTGACTTGGATTCTTCTACTGTGATAACGCCGTCGCGTCCAACCTTTTCCATAGCCTCAGCGATAAGGTTTCCGATTGTCTCGTCGGATGCGGATACGGATGCAACCTGAGCGATGCTGGACTTGTCTTGAACTTTCTTGGAATTCTTTTTAATTTCGCTTACTGCAACCTCTACTGCACCTTCAATTCCCCTCTTGAGAATCATCGGGTTTGCACCTGCAGCAACGTTTTTGAATCCTTCTTTGATTATGATCTGAGCAAGAAGTGTAGCGGTTGTAGTTCCGTCACCTGCAACGTCGTTTGTCTTTGTTGCAACTTCCTTTACGAGCTGTGCGCCCATATTCTCAGTTCCGTCTTCTAGCTCGATTTCTCTTGCGATTGTTACGCCGTCATTTGTGATGAGCGGTGAACCGTAGCTCTTGTTGATGAGTACGTTTCTTCCCTTTGGGCCAAGTGTAATCTTGACAGTGTTGGCAAGCTTGTCAACGCCTGCCTGGAGAGCACGTCTAGCCTCTTCTCCGTAAACAATATTCTTTGCCATTTATTTACCTCCTGCAGGTCGCCCTGCGCAATTATTAGCTATTATTTTACAGTTGCCAAAATATCCGACTGGTTCATAAGTGTATATTCTTCGCCATCGTATTTGATGTCGGTTCCTGCGTATTTGGAGAAAACAACCTTGTCTCCCGCCTTAAGTTCCATGGGCTCATCCTTTGTTCCCGGACCAACTGCAACTACCTCTGCAACCTGCGGTTTTTCCTTTGCTGAACTTGTAAGGATTATTCCACCCTGTGACTTCTCCTCAGCTTCAAGCTTCTTGATGAGAACTCTGCTGCCAAGAGGCTTTATTCCTACGCTCTTTGCCATTTTAACTACCTCCGTAATTTGTTATTTCATACATTAGCACTCTCATAACAAGAGTGCTAACCCAAAGACTATTGTATGTTTTTATATCCCTTATGTCAATATCTATTTTACCCTAAAAAACGCACGCCTACGCGCCCTGGGGTGCATACTATCAACTGTAAGGAATTGTTTATGGACGCAAAGGAGGATAACGCCATGACACAGTACAACAAGATCACCGCGCTATACTCCCGCCTTTCAGTTGGTGACGAGGACAGGGACGGCGGCGAGAGCAACAGCATTGTGAATCAAAAGGCTTTTTTAGAGAGGTACTCAAGACAGGAAAAGCTGACGAACATCCGCCACTATATCGACGACGACGAAAGCGGCAGGTTCTTTGACCGCTCCGCCTATGTGCGAATGATGGAC